>DASSUI010000052.1:0-34922 GCA_035707105.1 Gaiellaceae bacterium
CCGGCTCCATCGGGTCGCGGAAAGTCGTGAGGCTTTCCGCGAAACGAGACCGACGCTAGTCGGTCGAGTACTTCGGCTGAACCTTCTCGCCGCGAATCGCGGCGATGGCGTTGTTGGCGGCGATCGCCGCCTCGCCCATCCCCACGGTGATGAGCGTGATCTTCCCCGGATAGCCGGCCACGTCGCCGGCCGCGTAGACGCCCGGCATCGAGGTCCCGCACGTCATGGGGTCGACCCGGATCTGCCGCTTGCCCTCGAGCTCGAGGCCCCACTCGGCGATCGAGCCGAGATGCGAGACGAAGCCGAGGAGCGTGATCAGCGCCTCGCAGTCGTAGCGCTCCATCTCCCCGGTGGCGGTGTTCTCGATCGTGACCGCCTCGATGCTCCCGTCGCCGTGCACCTCGCGCACCTCGTGCGGCGTGAGGATGCGGACGGCGCCCTCGGACTCCAGCCGCCGCGCCTCGTTCACCGACGACTCGAGGGCGCGGAAGCGGTCGCGCCGGTGTACGAGCGTGATCGGCAGGTCGGCCGTGTCCTGCAGGCCGAGTGTCCAGTCGAGCGCGGAGTCGCCGCCGCCGACGATCACACAGTGCTTGCCGGCGAACTGCGCCTTCTCCCTGACGACGTAGTGGAGGCCGCGGCCGAGCCACTCGTCGATGTCGTCGATCCCGAGCCGGCGCGGCTCGAACGCGCCGTGACCCGCGGTGATGATCATCGCCCGCGAGAGGTAGGTGTTGCCCTTGTCCGTCGTGAGGGCGAGGATCTCCTCGCCGTTCTGGCTGATCCGCTCGAGCGTCTTCGCCTCCTCGCCGAGACGGACGTCGGCGCCGTACTGGAGGCCCTGCTCGGCGCACATGTCGACGAGCTTCTGGCCGAGGATCTTGGGGAAGCCGGCCACGTCGTAGACGTGCTTCTCGGGGTAGGTCGCGGCGACCTGGCCTCCGATCTGCTCGAGCGACTCGACGATGCGGACGCTCCCGTCGCGGTGACCGACGTAGTAGGCGGCTGCGAGGCCCGTCGGCCCGGCGCCGAGGATCGTGACGTCGACGACGTCGCCGCTCATGCCGCCGGGAATGGTAGTAGCGCTAGTGCGAGCAGCCGGAGCCGCAGCCGCCGCCGTGCGCCTCGCCCGCGGCCTCGTCGTCCACCTGGAACGAGTGGCCGCAGCCGCACCCGGACGTGGCGTTGGGGTTGTTGATCGCGAAGCCGCCCTGGAGGCCGTCGACGAAGTCGATCTCCGTCCCCTGGAGGTACGGCGCGCTGAAGGGATCGACGACGACCCGAACGCCATGCGCGTCTAGCTCGTGGTCGCCCTCCATCGAGCCGCGGTCGAAACCGAGCGCGTACTCGAACCCGGAGCACCCGCCGCCCTGGACCGCCACGCGGAGCACCTCGGCCTCGCCCGCCGGCTCCTCCGCCATCAGGTCCTTGACCTTCGCGGCGGCGCGCTCGGTGAGCGAGACGATCGTGACTGGGCGCTCGGTGACCTCCACGGCCGGCCCATCGTAGCACCGGCTGCGGCCGCCGCCGTCCCCCGGGAGGAGGGCCCGGTGGGCCGGAGTTTGTAACACCTGATTCACGCTTCGTTGAGCCGTTTTTCACCGCGCTCGTAGCAGACTCGTCGGCTGTAGACTCCCCGCCGGAGTGGGGGCCCCGGCGCCACGCAGCGATGCTCGATAACTGGCTGCCTTTCCTGATCTACGGGCTGCTGGCCCTCGCCATCCCGGCGTCGCTGATCGGCATGTCGTTCGCGTTCGCGACCCGCCCGTCCCACCGGAACCGGACGAGGGCGCTGCCCTTCGAGTCCGGCGTCTCGCAGGGCTCGCCGCACCTGCAGCGCTTCACGATCAGCTTCTACCTCACGGCCCTGCTCTTCATCGTCTTCGACATCGAGATCGTGTTCCTGTACCCCCTCGCGGTCGTGCTCGAGCCGCTCGGCTGGTTCGCCTTCTGGGAGCTCGCGTTCTTCATCGGGATCCTCGCGGTCGCGTACGTCTACATCTGGCGGAAGGGAGCACTCGAGTGGCGGTGAACGGCGAGCGGCCGAAGCGCCTGCGCGACTACGGGATCAACTCCGAGCGCGTGCTCATGTCGGACAAGGGAGCCGGCGTCTTCGAGCGCGAGCTCGGCCCCGAGGACCTCGAGGACAAGCTCATGCTCACGACCGTCGAGAGGGCGGTCGCGTGGTCGCAGGGCAGCTCGATCTGGCCGGCGACCTTCGGCCTCGCCTGTTGCGCGATCGAGATGATGTCGATCGTCTCGTCGCGCTACGACATCGCGCGTTTCGGCGCCGAGGTCTTCCGGTCGTCGCCGCGTCAGGCGGACCTCCTGATCGTCTCCGGCCGCGTCGCGCACAAGATGGCCGCCCCGCTGCGCCAGATCTACGACCAGATGCTCGAGCCGAAGTGGGTGATCGCGATGGGGGCGTGCGCCAGCTCCGGCGGGATGTTCAACAACTACACCGTG
The DNA here is from genome assembly GCA_035707105.1 of Gaiellaceae bacterium. Classification (GTDB taxonomy): domain Bacteria; phylum Actinomycetota; class Thermoleophilia; order Gaiellales; family Gaiellaceae; genus JACDAN01. Next base: position 2,467 of record DASSUI010000052.1, read on the forward strand.
CTGCAGGGCGTGGACAAGATCGTCGCGGTCGACATTCACGTGCCCGGCTGCCCGCCGCGGCCCGAGGCGCTCGTCGAGGGGATCGTGCGGCTTCAGGAGAAGATCAAGGCGGGCGTCCCGCCCGCGTACGAGATCCGCGGGGTGGCGTCATGACCTTCGAGAGCGTTCCGGGCGTCGTCGAGCGCAAGGAGGAGCACGGCGAGACGACGCTCGTCGTGGATCCCGCCCGCCTTCGCGACGCCTGCCTGCACCTCCGGGACGTCGAAGGCTTCAACTTCCTCGCGGACATCACCCCCGCCGACTACCTCGGCTGGGGCAAACGCGGCGTGGCGGGCTACTACGGCACCGAGCAGGGCCGCGACCTGAACGCACCGTCGGGCCTCGGAGCCTCGGTCGCCTCGCAGGCGTACGCGCGCGTCCCGCGGCCCAAGACGAAGCGCTTCTCGGTGAACTACCACCTGCTCGCGCTGCGCGACGGTGCGCCGCGGGTCCGCGTCCAGGTCTGGATCGACGACGGCGAAGCGCTCGAGAGCGTCGTCGCCGTCTGGCCCACCGCCGACTGGCACGAGCGCGAGGCCTGGGACATGATGGGCATCCGCTTCACCGGCCACCCGAACCTCCGCCGGATCCTCATGGAGGACGACTGGGAGGGCCACCCGCTCCGCAAGGACTATCCGATCGGCGGCGAGCCCGTCCGCTTCTCCGGGGAGGAGTAGGCGGCATGGCGATCGTCGAGCGCCCGACGATCTACGAGGGCTCGCGCATCCCCTCGCCGATCCCGACCGTCCTCAGGACACCGCCGGACCTCGAGGACACGGAGGACGTCCTCCGCGTCAACTTCGGCCCCAACCACCCGTCGATGCACGGCGTCCTCCGCCTGATCGTCGACCTGGCCGGCGAGCGCGTCGTCGGCACCGAAGCCGTGATCGGCTACCTCCACACCGGCTTCGAGAAGACGATGGAGCAGAAGACATGGTGGAAGGCGATCACGTACCCCGAGCGGATCGACTACGTCGGCTTCCAGAACGACGAGCTCGTCTTCGTCCTCGCCATCGAGAAGCTCCTCGGCCTCGACGTCCCGCCGAAGGCCACGTGGATGCGGATGCTGCTCTGCGAGCTCAACCGGATCCACTCGCACCTGGTCTTCCTCGGCACGGGCGCGCTCGAGCTGGGAGCGATCTCGATGTTCTGGTACTGCTTCCGCGAGCGCGACCTGATCCTCGACCTCTTCGAGTTGGTCACCGGGGTCCGCATGCACACGCGGTACTTCCAGACGGGCGGCCTGGCCGAGGACATCCCGCCGGGCTTCTACGCCGAGGCCCGCACGTTCTGCGACTGGATGCCGAAGGCGATCGACGACTACGAGCATCTGATCGGGCGCAACGAGATCTGGCTCGAGCGGACGCAGGGCGTCGGGCTGCTCTCCGCCGACGACGCGATCGCGCTCGGCCAGTCGGGGCCGGTTCTGCGCGCGTCCGGCGTCGACTGGGACCTGCGCAAGGACCAGCCGTACCTCGCCTACGACGAGGTCGACTTCGACATCCCCGTCTACGCGAACGGCGACGTCTACGACCGGTACCGCGTCCGGATCGACGAGATGCGGCAGTCCGTGCGGATCGTCGAGCAGTGCCTCGACCGGCTCGAGGAGATGAAGGACGAGCCGTGGATCACGGACGACCGCAAGGTCGTCCTCCCGCCGCGGCACGAGCTCCACACCTCGATGGAGTCGCTGATCCACCACTTCAAGATCGTCACGGAGGGGTACCCCGTCCCCGAGGGCGAGGTCTATGTCGCGATCGAGTCGCCGCGCGGTGAGAAGGGCTGCTACGTCGTCTCGGACGGCGGGCCGCGGCCGTGGCGCGTGAAGTTCCGGGCGCCCTCCTTCGTTGCCCTCGAGGCGACCGCGACCTGCATGCACGACGCGCTCGTCGCCGACCTGATCGCGATCGTCGGCTCGCTGGACTCGGTCATGGGGGACACCGACCGGTGAGCGCTCCCGAGACGGCCGCGGATTTCCGACAGCGAGTCGAGGAGCTCAAGGCGCTCTACCCCGACTCCCGCTCGGCGGTCATGGGCGCGCTGCACCTCGCGCAGAAGCGCCACGACGGCTGGCTCCCGCCCGAGGCGCTCGAGGAGGTCGCCGAGGCGATGGAGCTCACGCCGGCGTTCGTCCAGTCCGTCGCGTCCTTCTACGACATGTACCACCTGGAGCCGGTCGGCCGGCACTCGATCGAGGTCTGCACAAACCTCTCCTGCGCGCTCGTCGGCGCGCAGGCGGTCGTCGACGCGTTCGAGCAGGAGCTCGGCGTCGGCCCCGGCGAGACGACCGAGGACGGCGCGATCACCTTCCGCCTCGTCGAGTGCGCCGGCGGCTGCGGCTACGCGCCCGTCGTGATCGTCGACCAGCGCTACCGGGAGCCGGCCCGCCCGGATGACGTCCCCGGCCTCGTCGAGGAGATCCGTGGCCGCTGAGCTGACCGTCCTGAACGGCGCACGAGAGCGCGACCTGACGAAGCTCGACGAGTACCGCACAATCGGCGGCTACGGGCAGCTGGAGCGCGCCCGCGGCATGGCCCCCGAGGCCGTGATCGAGACGATCACGAATGCGAAGCTGCGCGGCCGCGGCGGCGCCGGATTCGCGATGGGGCGCAAGATGAGCCTCGTCCCGCCGCCGGACAAGCGCCGCAGCCCGGCGTACGTCGTCGCCAACGCGGACGAGTCCGAGCCGGGCGCGTTCAAGGACCGCGAGATCATGCGCACGGCGCCGCACCGGTTCGTCGAAGGCTGCCTGATCGCCGCCCACGGGATCCAGTCGCGGAACGTCTTCATCTACATCCGCGGCGAGTACCTGACTGAGTACGAGGTGCTCTCCCGTGCCGTCGAGGAGGCGCGCGCCGCCGGAATCTTCGACGACTGCGACGTCGTCGTCCACCGCGGGGCCGGCGCGTACATCTGCGGCGAGGAGTCGGCGCTCCTCGACTCGCTCGAGGGCAAGCGCGGCCAGCCGCGGCCCCGGCCGCCGTTTCCGCCCGTGACGGGCCTCTACGGCGGCCCCACCCTCGTCAACAACGTCCAGACGATCGCCTCGGTGCCTGCGATCTTCGAGCTCGGCGTCGAGGAGTACACGCGGATCGGCCCCGAGTCCGCGCCGGGCACCGTCGTCTACTCGCTCTCGGGCAACGTGAACAAGCCGGGGAACTACGAGCTGCCGCTCGGCACGACCCTGCGCGAGCTGATCTTCGAGCACGGCCACGGCGTCGCCGAGGGCCGGGCCCTGAAGGCGATCATCCCCGGCGGCTCGTCCGTGCCGGTCTTCACGCCGAACCAGCTCGACGTCCCGCTCGACTTCGACTCCGTCCAGGCCGCCGGCTCGTTCCTCGGCTCGGCGGCGATCATCGTCGTCGACGATCGCGCCTGCATGGTGCAGCTCGGCCTGCGGGCGGAGAAGTTCTACATGCACGAATCCTGCGGCAAGTGCACGCCCTGCCGCGAGGGCACGCGCTGGCTCGTCCAGCTGCTGGAGCGGATCGAGACCGGCGACGGCTCGCAGCGCGACCTCGACCTCCTGCGCGACGTCTGCGACCGGATCCTCGGGAAGTCGCTCTGCGCGCTCGGCGACTTCGCTGTCTACTGCGTCGCGAGCTACGTGGACAAGTTCTACGACGAGTTCAAGCGGCACGTCGAGGAGGGTGGCTGCCCGTACGGCGGCGAGTCGTCGCTCGACGGCGTCGTGGCGCCGAGCGACCAGCACACGCACTCCCCCGTCGCGTCGCCGGTACCGGCATGAGCACGCCCGAGCTCGTCACGATCACGGTGGACGAGGTCGAGGTCCAGGTCCCGAAGGGCCTCGGTCTCGTCGAGTCGGCCGCGATGGCCGGGGTCGAGATCCCGGTCTTCTGCTACGAGCCGCGCATCGGACCCCCGATTGGCGCCTGCCGCATGTGCCTCGTCGAGGTCGAAGGGCAGGGCAAGCTCCAGGCCGGCTGCACCCTGACGGCGCAGGACGGGATGGTCGTGCGCACCGCGCAGACCTCGGAGAAGGCCGCCGACGGCCAGGAGTCGACGCTCGAGTTCATCCTCGTCAACCACCCGCTCGACTGCCCGGTCTGCGACAAGGGTGGCGAGTGCCCGCTCCAGGACCTGACGTTCCGCTACGGGCCCGGCAACACGCGCATGACCTTCCCCAAGCGGACGTTCGACAAGCCGATCCCGATCAGCCCGCTGATCGCCCTCGACCGCGAGCGCTGCATCCTCTGCTACCGCTGCACGCGCTTCTCGGGCGAGGTGTCGGAGGACGGGCAGCTGATCGCGCGGAACCGCGGCGCGCAGTCCGTCATCGCCACGTTCGAGGACGAGCCCTACCGGGGCCGGTTCACCGGCAACGTGATCGAGCTCTGCCCCGTCGGCGCACTGACGTCGACGCCCTACCGGTTCGAGGCGCGGCCGTGGGAGATCCAGAACGTGCCGTCGGTCTGCGGGATGTGCCCGGTGGGCTGCAACATCTCGGCGACGACGCGCGAGGGCAAGGTCAAGCGCGTTCTCTCGCGGAACCATCCAGAGGTCGACGGCGGCTGGCTCTGCGACAAGGGCCGGTTCGCGTACGGCCACCTGCAGGCCGCCGATCGCCTCGTCGACCCGCTGCGACGCGCGGCGCCGCGGTACGAGGAGCTCTCGTGGGACGAGGCGCTGGAGGAGGCCGAGCGGCTGATCCGGACGGCCGGGTCCCGGATCGTGACGGCCCTGTCGGGGTCGGAGACGGTCGAGCTCGCGTATGCGCTCGGGAAGCTGCTGCGCCAGGGGCTCGGGGCCCACTCCGCGGTCCTGCCCGAGCCCGTCGGCCACTCGTTCGACGCGTTCCGCGCGCCGCTGTCCGCGATCCGGTCGGCGCAGCTCGTCGTGGTCCTCGGCGACGAGCCGGTCGCCGAGCGGGCGCCCATCGTCGAGCTCTGGATCAAGGCCGCGCGACGCGAGGGCGCGGAGATCGTCCACGCGAGCAGCGGGACCCCTGAGCTCGAGACCCGGCTCCGCGAAGCCGAGCGCGCGGTGCTGATCGTGTCCGGCGACGACGGGGGCCTCGCCACGACCGCGGGCCTCGACCGTGACGGCTGCGCGGCCTTCCGGCTGCCGAAGACGGCCAACGGCCGCGGGGTGGCCGACGCCTGGGCGGCGGCGGCGGACGAGGAGCCGGAGAACCCGGAGCCGATCGGCCTGCTGATCGTGTCCGGCGACGAGGCGGCCGCCGACCCGAACGTCCGCGCCATGGCCGAGCAGGCCGAGACGGTGATCGCGATCGGCATGTTCCGCCGCCTCGTCGCGCCGTGGGCCGACCTGATCCTGCCCGGCACGAGCTACCTGGAGCGGGACGGCACCTACGTCAACCTCGAGGGCCGCCTGCAGCGGATTCGGCGCGCGTCGATTCCGCCTGCACCCGACGAGCTCGCCGTGCTCTCGCGACTCGCCGCCCGGTTCGAGGTCGAGATCTCGCCCTACCCGTCGCAGGTCTTCGACGAGGTCTCGGCAATCTGTTACGGCGGCGTCCCCTACGGCGAGGTCGGCGAGCAGGCCGGGCTTCCTCCTCGTGTCCCGGCGAGCCAGGTCCGGGGGTCTGACCCCGGGACGGGGCCGGAAGCGACGGCGGAAGGGCCGGGTCTCCGGCTCGTCACCTACCGGCCGCTCTTCTCTGGGCCCGCGGTCGAGCGGATCCCGGAGCTGCAGTTCCAGCGGCCCGGCCCGGAGGTCGAGCTCGCGCGCGACGACGCGCAGCGGCTCGGGATCGCGAGCGGCCAGACGGTCTACGTGCGCTCGAACGGCACCTCGCTCGAGCTGCGCGCCCGCCTCAGCCGCGAGCTCGCACCGGGCGTCGTCCGGATCCCCGACGAGCACGCGGCCGGCCTGGAGGGCCGGGTCGAGGTGAGCGGATGAACGAGCCCTGGTGGATCGATTTCATCAAGGCCTTCGTGATCATCAACCTCGTCATGGGCGTGTTCGCCTACATGACCTGGGTCGAGCGCAAGGTGATCGGACGCATGCAGCTCCGCTACGGCCCGAACCGCGCCGGCCCGTTCGGCCTGCTCCAGCCGATCGCCGACCTCGTGAAACTGATCCGGAAGGAGGCCTTCTACCCGGCCAGCGCGGTGGACGTGCTCTACATCTCCGCGCCGGTCATCTCGACGTTCACGGCGCTGGCCGCCTTCTCGGTGATCCCGTTCGGCGACAGCTGGGAGATCGGCGGCTACGACGTCACCGGGCAGATCGTCAACGTCCCGATCGCGCTGATCCTGCTCTTCGCGCTCGGCTCGCTCGGCGTCTACGGCTTCATCGTCGGCGGCTGGGCCTCCGACTCGAAGTACTCCCTGCTCGGCTCGATGCGGACCTGCGCGCAGCTCGTCTCGTACGAGGTCTCGCTCGCCCTCTCCGTCCTCGGCGTGATCCTCATGGCCGGCTCGTTGTCGCTCGTGGACATCGTCCACTCACAGGAGAACGACTGGTGGTACGCCGTCCCGCAGTTCGTCGGCCTGCTGACGTTCTTCGTCGCCGGCGTGGCGGAGACGAACCGGGCGCCCTTCGACCTGCCGGAGGCCGAGCAGGAGCTCGTGGCCGGCTACCACACCGAGTACAGCGGCATGCGCTTCGGCCTCTTCCAGATGGCCGAGTACATCAACATGATCGTGCTCTCGGGCCTCTGCGTGACGCTCTTCTTCGGCGGCTGGCTCGGCCCCTGGAACTCGGATGACCTCGGCCCGATCTGGTTCGTCCTCAAGGTGCTCATCGTGCTGTTCGTCTTCATCTGGCTGCGGACGACCCTCCCGCGCCTCCGCTACGACCAGCTGATGGCGTTCGGCTGGAAGGTGCTCCTCCCGGTGGCGACGTTGAACGCGCTCGTCACCGCCGCGCTGGTGGTGGCGCTGTGAGCTTGCTCACGTCACCGGGCCGGCGCTGGGGGTGCGGGGCCGGAGGGGACAGTGCGATGCAGCACGGGCCCGGAAGGCCCCGTACCGCCAGCGTCGTCAGCCTTCGCCAGAGCCCGGCTCCGCCGGGCGGGAGCCGAAGGAGGCCGGTGGCGTGAGCCCGCAGCCCTTCGACTCGATCCGGGGCTTCGGGGTCACGCTGAAGCACGTCTTCAAGAAGCCGATCACCCAGCAGTACCCGGAGTACAAGCGCCCGATGTACCCGCGCTTCCGCGGACGGCACCGGCTCTGGCGCCATGAGAACGGGCTCGAGAAGTGCGTGGGCTGCTCGCTCTGCGCCGCCGCCTGCCCTGCGGACTGCATCCGGGTCGTCGCCGAGGAGAACACGCCCAACAACCGCGTGTCCGCCGGCGAGCGCTACGCCCGCATCTACGAGATCAACCTGAGCCGCTGCATCTTCTGCGGCTACTGCGAACTCGCCTGCCCCTTCGACGCGATCACGCTCGAGGCGGAGTTCGAGATCTCGGAGTACTCGCGCGACGACCTGATCTACACGAAGGACATGCTCCTGCGGCCGCCCGTGAAGCGGGTGCCCGTGGCCGACCGGGACCTCTACGACACTCCGATCCCGGCGTACAAGGCGCATTCCTGATGGGCGACTTCCTCGTCTGGGTCGTGTGGTTCGTCGCCGCCCTCGGGTGCCTCGGGTCGGGAGTCGCGGTGATCTCGTTCTCGAACCCGTTCTACTCGGCGATCGCGCTGATCGGAAACCTCGCCTCGCTCGCCGTCCTCTACCTCCTGCTCGCCGCGGAGTTCCTCGCGGCCGCGCAGGTGCTCGTCTACGCGGGCGCGGTGATGGTCATGTTCCTCTTCGTCATCGCGTACATCGGCACGCACGCCGACGCGCCCTTCGAGGGCGGGCCGAGCTGGCAGGCGCTCGCCGCGGTGATCGCGGCCGGAGCGATCCTCGTGGACGTCGTCGTGGCGATCGGGCTGAAGGCCGGCGGACGGCTCTCCGACGAGGCCGACATCGAGGGCAGCTTCGGCAGCCCGGCCGACGTCGGCCGCGTCTTCCTGACCGACCACCTCCTCGCCTTCGAGATCACCTCGATCGTGCTCCTCGTGGCCGCCGCCGGCGGCGTGATCCTCGGCAGCGAGACGCGACGCAGGGAGGCCGCCCGGTGATGGGCCCCGACGTCAGCTGGTACGTCGTGCTCTCGGCGTTCCTCTTCACGATCGGCGCGATGGGCGTGCTTCTCCGCCGCAACCCGCTGATCGTGCTGCTCTCGCTGGAGATCATGCTGAACTCCGCGAACCTGGCCCTGATCGGTTTCGCGCGGCACCTCGGCCAGACCGACGGGCAGGTCTTCGCCCTCGCCGTGATGGCGATCGCGGCCTCCGAGGTCGTGGTCGGACTCGGGCTGATCGTCGCGCTGCACCGCAGCGAGGTCGCACTCGACGTCGACGAGCTGAAAACACTCCACGGGTAGGGCATGACGACGGCCGCCTGGATCTGCCTGCTCTCTCCACTCGCCGCCGCGACGCTGATCACCCTGCTCGGGACGCGGATCCCGCGGAAGGCGGCCGGCTACCTGGCGACCCTCTCGGTGCTCGTCTCGTTCGTCGCCGCCCTGACGGCGTTCTTCCTTCTCCTCGGCGACTCGCCGGAGGAGCGGTCGCACCCGTCCACGCTGTGGACGTGGCTGACTGCCGGTGACCTCGAGGTCGGCCTGCGGATCCTCGTCGACCCGCTCTCGGCGTTCATGATGCTCGTCGTCTCCGGCGTCGGGTTCCTGATCGTCGGCTACTCGATCGGGTACATGAACCAGTCGGACGAAGAGCGCCGCTTCTTCGCGTACATGTCGCTCTTCGTCTTCTCGATGCTGCTGCTCGTCCAGGCCGGGGACCTGCTGCTCCTGCTGGCCGGGTGGGGCCTCGTCGGCCTCTGCTCGTACCTGCTGATCGGCTACGACCAGCATCGGCCCGCCGCGATCGCGGCCGCCAAGAAGGCGTTCATCATGAACGCGTTCGGCGACGCGACGATGGCGCTCGCCCTCTTCCTCCTCGTCCAGCGCCTCGGGACGCTGGAGTACGGCGCCGTCTTCTCGCGCATCGACGAGGTGGGCGGCGACTGGGCGATGACGCTCATCGCGCTCGGGCTCCTCGGCGGCGCGGTCGCGAAGTCCGCGCAGATCCCGCTGCACACCTGGTTGCCGGACGCGATGGAGGGACCGACACCCGTCAGCGCCCTGATCCACGCGGCCACCATGGTGACGGCGGGCGTGTACATGCTCGTCCGGCTGAACCCGATCTTCGAGGAGGCCGCGTCGGTCCAGGACGTCGCCGCAGGCCTCGGCGCGGTGACGCTCCTGATGGCCGGGTTGATCGCCCTCGTCCAGACCGACATCAAGCGCGTCATCGCCTACTCGACGATGTCGCAGATCGGCTACATGTTCCTCGCGGCCGGGATCGCGTCGTACGGCAACGCGATGTTCCACCTGATGACGCATGCCTTCTTCAAGGCGCTGCTCTTCCTCGCCGCCGGCATCGTCATCCACGCGCTCGTCGCCGAGCAGGACATCAGGCGGATGGGCGGCCTGCGCGGACTCCTGCCGAAGACCTACGCGGCGACGCTGATCGGCGCCCTGGCGCTCGCGGGCATCCCGCCGCTCTCCGGCTTCTTCTCGAAGGACTCGATCCTCGCCTCCGCGCTCGACGCCGGGCTCTACGGCCAGATCCTCTGGGTCGCCGGGATCCTCGGCGCGTTCCTGACGGCGCTCTACACGTTCCGGATGATCTTCATCGTGTTCTGGGGCGAACCGTCTCCCTACGCCCGCGAGCACTTCCACGCACCGAAGCCGGACGAGCCGAACCTCTGGATGGGCTGGACGGTCGGCGCCCTTGCCGTCCTCTCGGTCGTCGGCGGATGGATCCAGATCGCCGGCCTCTGGCACCCGCTGACGACGTTCCTCGAGCCGGTCGCCGAGCCGAAGGTCGAGCCGAGCGGGCTTCAGGACCTGCTGACGAGCGTCGTCGCGGTCGGCGTCGCCGTGGTCGGGATCTACATCGCGTGGGCGATGTACGCGGTCGGCCGGATCCGGGTCCCGGACCTGCCGGCGCTGCAGCGCCTGCTCGAGCGGAAGTTCTACTGGGACGAGGCGTACGACCTCGCCTTCTACCGGCCCGCTGTATGGATCGCGACGGGCTCGTACCGCTTCGTCGAGAACCCGCTGATCGCCGGCTCGATCCAGGGCCTTACCTCGGGCGCGCGGGTCCTGTCCGGCCGGACCGGTGAGGCGCAGACAGGGCTGCTCCGGACGTACGTCCTCGCCCTCGGGGCGGGAGCGGCGATCCTCGCCTTCGTCTTCCTGGCGGTGCGCGGATGAACGAGTGGCTCGTCACCGCGCTGATCGTCTTCCCCGTCGCGGCCGCGCTGGTCGTCTGGCTGTTCCCGTGGTCGGGACAGGCGGCGGGATCGCTAGCGCTGCTCGCGGCGCTGGTTGAGGTCGGGATCTGGATCAACGCCCTCACGCGGTTCGACTTCGGAGGCGGGCTCGACCTCGAGCAGCAGCGGGAGTGGTTCGGCGACCTCGGCGTCTCCTACCACGTCGGCCTCTACGGCTGGTCGCTCTGGCTCGTGGGGATGAGCGTCGTCGTCCTCGCCGCGTCGATCGCGTACGCGTACTGGACGGGGCGCGAGAACCCTCGCGCCTACTTCGGCCTCATGCTCTTCCTCACCGGCGCGATCGTCGGGGTGTTCTCGTCGCAGGACCTGCTGGTCTTCTACGTCTTCTTCGAGGCGATGCTGATCCCGCTCTACGTTCTCGTGGGCGTCTGGGGCGGGCCTGGGCGGCTGGGCGCCACGATCACGTTCGTGATCTACACGATGGCCGGGTCGTTGCTGATGCTCGCGGCGATCGTCGCCTACGGCGTGCAGCGCGGCTCGTTCGACTTCGCGGAGGGCGGCACGAGTGACAACCACTGGATCTTCCTGGGATTCGTGATCGCGTTCGCGGTCAAGGCGCCGCTCTTCCCGCTGCACGGCTGGCTGCCCGACGCGTACCGGGAGTCACCGGCCGAGGTCTCCGCGGTGCTCTCTGGCGTCGTCTCGAAGGCGGCGGGATTCGGGTTCCTCGCGATCGCCGTCCGGCTCTTTCCGGAGCCGGCGAACGACCTCCAGCCGCTCGTGCTGGGCCTTGCCACGGCGGGCCTCGTCTACGGGTCGATCCTCGCGTTCCGCGCGCCTGACGTGCGCGGCGTGATCGCGTACTCGTCGCTCGCGCAGATGAGCCTGATCACGATCGGGATCTTCTCGCTGGACGACCTCGGCTCCACCGGCGCGGTGCTGCACATGGTCAACCACGGCCTCGTCTCGGCCGCCCTGTTCCTGCTGGCCGGCGCCGTCGAGCGACGAACGGCGACCGGCGAGTTCGCGCGGCTCGGAGGGATGGCGCGCGGCCGACCGGCCCTGGCGACGGTGCTGATGGCGACGGGGATCATCGCGCTCGCCGTGCCCGGCTCGAGCGCGTTCGCCGGCGAGTTCCTGATCCTCGCGGGGATCTTCGGTGACGGCTGGGGCTGGGCGGTCGCCGGCGCCATCGCGATCGTGCTGGCGGCGATGTACATGTTGCGGCTCATCTCCGGCGTGTTGCACCGGGAAGTCGGGGCGGCGGTGCCCGACGAGGCGCTCGACCTCCGGCCGGCGGAGCTGGCGGTGATCGTCCCGCTCGTGGCGTGCCTGCTCGCGCTCTCGGCCTGGCCGGCCGCGATCACGGAGCACCTCTCGTTCTGATGGACACGCCGTCCGTCGACTGGTTCGCAATCTCGCCCTCGCTGGCGCTGCTGGCGGCCGCCGGCGTGGCCCTGCTCGGCGCCGTCCTCGTCCCGCGCGTCGCCGTCCGAGAGTTCGGCGCCGTCGTCTGCGCGCTCGGCTTCGCCGGTGCCGGCGTCGCGGCGGGACTCCTCTACTGGAAGAGCCCCGAGGCGACGCTCGAGGTCGCCGAGGCCGTCAGCCGCGACCGGTTCGGCGCACTGGCTCAGATGGTTGTCGCGGGCGCCGGCCTGCTCGCCGTCGGGATCTCGTACGGACAGCGGACGCGCCGTGACCACGTGGGCGAGTACTTCGCGCTCCTCGCGGCGGCCGGCAGCGGCATGGCGTTCTTCGTGCAGGCGACGAACCTGATGACGCTGTTCCTCGGCCTCGAGTGGTTCTCGATCTGCCTCTACATCCTCTGCGCGATCGAGATCGACCGCGTCAGCTCGCTCGAGGCGGGCCTGAAGTACCTCGTCGTCGGGAGCTTCGGCTCCGCGGTGCTGCTCTTCGGTTCCGCGCTCGTCTACGGGGCGACGGGGGAGCTGGAGTTCGGCGCCATCGCCTCGGCGATCGCCGAGCAGGACCTCGTCAACGACGGCCTCGTGCTCGCCGGGCTCGCGATGCTGCTGGCGGGCCTCAGCTTCAAGGCGTCGGCTGCGCCGTTCCACATGTGGACGCCGGACGTCTACGAGGGCGCGCCCACGCCGGTGACGGCGTTCATGTCCGCCGCGACGAAGGCCGCCGCCCTCGTTCTCGCGCTGCGCGTGCTCGTCACCGCCTTCCCGGCGGAGGAGGAGCTGTGGACCGTCGCCGTCGCCGTCATCGCCTGCGTCTCGCTCGCCTGGGGAAACATCGCGGCGCTCGTCCAGCGGAACCTCAAGCGGATGCTGGCCTACTCGTCAGTCTCGCACGCCGGCTTCATGCTGATCGCGGTCGCGGCGAACAACGAGCTGGGCGCGAAGGCGCTGCTCTACTACCTCGTCCCGTACTCGGCGGCCTCGCTCGGAGCGTTCGGCGTGGTCGCCGCGCGCGAGCGGGAGCTCGGCCAGCGGGTGACGCTCGACAACATCGGCGGGATGGGCTGGGAGCGTCCGGTGCTCGGCGTCGCGATGTGGGTCTTCATGCTCGCCTTCGCGGGGCTGCCGTTGACCGGGGGCTTCGTCGGGAAGTTCTACGTCTTCGCGGCCGCTTACGACGCAGGTTGGTGGTGGCTCGTGGTGGCCGGCGTGATCGCGACGGCGATCTCGCTCTACTACTACCTCGCGGTCATCCGCTCGATGTACATGCGGATGCCGGCCGAGCTCCAGCTCGCGCCGGCCGGCGGCTCGCCTCCGCGGGAGGCGCTGCTCTCGACCACGGTCGTCGCCTGCATGGCCGTCACCGTCGGCTCGTTCTTCGCGGTCGAGCCGCTGATCGACCTGGCCGAGAAGGCCGCGGCACAGCTCCCCTTCTGAGCAAGTAACACTGTGTTACAAGCCTGGGGAGACGGCTCGGGAAGCCGCGCTCCGACCAAGTGACACAGTGTTTACTCGGTCGTGGGGTGGCGGCGCAGCTCGGCCTTGAGGGCCCCGAGGCCCTGGATCCCCACCACGATCAGGCACGCCATGAGCGCGACCGTGTCCAGCGTCGGGAGCGCAACCGTCGCGACGACGACGGCGAGAGCGAGCGTCCACAGCGCCGTGCGGCCGGCCGTTCCGCCCTCGCCGGCGACGAGGTCGCCGTACGAGCCGAGCGCCGCGACCGCGATGACGGGAATCGCCGCCAGCAGGAGGTAGAAGGCGAGCGACGGACGGTCGGCGGCATGTGCCAGAGCGGCCGAGACGACCAGCGCGACGGGCCAGAGCTGACGGCTCACGGCTCCGCGTTCGACACCGGGGTAGGGTCTCCTCGCAGGTGTTCCTCTGGCCGCTCCTCGTGGCGCTGCCGCTCGGCGGCCTCGCCCTGCTCCTGCTGCAGCCCGACCTGGACGTCCACTGGGAGCATCACCCGGCGCACTTCTGGCTCGTCCTCTCGGTCTCGCTCGTCAGCGTGGCGCTCGGAGCGCTGACGAGCGAGGCCGCGACCCGCCGCTCCGACCCGCGCCTGTTCCTCGTCTCCCTCGCGTTCCTGGCCAGCGCCGGCTTCCTCGGCCTCCACGCCCTCGCGACACCAGGCGTCCTGCTCGAGGGCAAGAACGCGGGCTTCGCGATCGCGACGCCGGTCGGCCTGCTGATCGCGTCGCTCTTCGCCGCCTGGTCCTCGCTGGATCGCCCGAGAGTCCGAAGCACGCGCTTCCTCCGTTGGGGCCTTGCCCTGATTGTGCTGGCATGGGCGGCTGTCTCCCTGGCGGAGGTCCCGCCGCTCGACCAGACACTCACGGAGGACGAAACCGACCGGTGGCTCTTCGGTCTCGGCGTCCCGGCCGTCGCGCTCTACGCCTTCGCCGCGTGGAGGTACTGGCGGCTCTACGGGAGCCGGCCATCGCAGGTCGTCGCCGGCATCGCGGCCGCCTGGATCCTCCTCGGCGAGGCGTCGATCGCCGTCGCCTTCTCACGCAACTGGCACGCCTCCTGGTGGGAGTGGCACCTGCTGATGGCCACGGCGTTCGGGATCGTCGCCTTCACTGCGCTCCGCGCGCGCCGCCGCGGCGAGGCGTTCGCCTCGCTCTACCTGGACGACACTCTGGGCCGGATCGACCGCCGGTACACGTCGGCGATCAAGGCCGCGGCGGTGGAGGGCCTGGACGAGCAGGAGCTGCGGCGCCGGTTCGGCCTCGCGCCCGACGAGGCGGCGGTGGTGCGGCGCGCAGCACGGGAGGTCGAGGCGGTCGAGAACCTGCTCCGACCGTACCTCTCACCCCACCTCGCGGCGCTCATCCGGGAGGAGCCGGAGAAGGCCGGGCTGGGCGGGGAGGAGCGCGAGGTGAGCGTCCTCTTCGCGGATCTGCAGGGCTTCACCGCGTACTCGGAGCGGCACACGCCCGCCGAGGTCCTGGCGATGCTCAACTCCTACTGGGCCAAGGCGGTCCCCGTCGCGCTCGGCCGCCACGGCGGCATGATCGAGCGCTTCGCCGGGGACGCGATCATGGTCGTCTTCAACGCGGCCGCCGACCAGCCCGACCACGCGCTCCGCGCGGCTGGGGCCGCGCTCGACCTTCAGGACGCCGTCGAGGGAGAGCCGGACTGGCCGAGGTTCCGGGTCGGCGTGAACACCGGCCCGGCAATCGTCGGGAACGTGGGCACGGAGGAGCAGCGGAGCTTCACGGCGATCGGCGACACGACGAACCTCGCCGCGCGACTCCAGACGGTCGCCGAGCCCGGTCAGGTCGTGATCGGCGAGGCGACGCGCGACGCGCTCGGCGACGCCGCCGGCGCACAGCCGATCGGCGACCTGAGCCTGAAGGGAAAGTCGTCGCCGGTACCCGCCTATCTCCTGACCGCGCTTCGGTAGATTCCGCCCCGCATTGGCGGACGTCCAGCTCACCTGGCTTGGCCACGCGGCCTTCCGGTTCGACACGCCGGGCGGCAAGCGCGTCTACATCGACCCGTACCTGGACAACCCCAAGTGCCCGGAGAACGAGAAGCGGCCGGAGCGCATGGACATCCTCGCGCTGACACACGGCCACGGCGATCACATCGGAAACAGCGTCGACCTCGTCAAGGAATTCAAGCCGACCGTCGTGGGGATCGTGGAGATCCTCAGCTGGCTCGGTGACCAGGGAGCCGACGTCGGCGAGGTGCCGGGCATGAACAAGGGCGGCACGCGAACGGTCGACGGCGTCAAGTTCACGATGACCGACGCGAAGCACTCGGGCGGCGGACCGAACGGCGAGTACCTCGGCGACCCCGCCGGCTACGTCGTCGAGGTCGAGAACGGGACGAAGCTCTACTTCGCGGGCGACACGGGCGTGTTCGGGGACATGCAGCTGATCCGCCGCCTGTACGAGCCCGACGTCGCGATCCTCCCGATCGGCGACCACTTCACGATGGGCCCGAAGGACGCGGCGGTCGCGCTCGAGCTGCTCGGCGTCTCGCGCTGCGTCCCGTGCCACTACGGAACCTTCCCCCTGCTCACCGGCACGCCGGACGAGCTCGCGCAGCGCACCGACGTCGAGCTGCTCGTCATGCAGCCCGGCGACACGATCACGGTGTGAGACGCCGCTGGTTCGGCGCGACCGGTCGCCGGGTGCCGCAGATCGCGCTCGAGGACGAGCTCGACCTCGACGAGGCACTCGTCCTCGACTCGCTGGACCTCGAACGAATCCGAGAGGCCTTCGAGCGCGGGAGGCCGGTCGTGGTGCGCGCGGACTCGCAGGACGACGTGCTCGAGGCGCTGCGCCGGGCGGAAGTCTCGTGCGTCGTCGTCAGCGACCCGAAGCTGACGGAGCTCGACCTCGTGGCGCTGACCTATGACTGAGCCGTTCGTCGCCACGTACTCGATCGCGGCCTGCGATCTCCACGCCGGGCGGTGGGGCGTCGCGACGCAGTCCAAGTTCCTCGGCGTCGGCTCGGTCGTCCCCTGGGCGGAGCCGCACGTGGGCGCGGTCGCCACCCAGGCATACGCGAACCCGCGGTACGGGCCGGATGGGCTGGCGCTCCTCCGCGACGGGCTCTCGGCGGAGGAGGTCGTCGAGCGCCTCACCTCGGCCGACGACGATCGCGACCACCGGCAGCTCGGCGTCGTCGACGCCCGCGGCCGCAGCGCGTCCTTCACGGGGAGCGAGTGCTACGACTGGGCGGGCGGGCGCACCGGCGCAGGCTACGCGGCTCAGGGGAACATCCTCGTCTCGGGCGAGACGGTCGAGGCGATGGCGGAGACCTTCGAGGCGTCGGCCGGGCGGCCGCTCGAGGAGCGCTTGATGGACTGCCTCG
Source organism: Gaiellaceae bacterium (assembly GCA_035707105.1). Lineage (GTDB taxonomy): Bacteria > Actinomycetota > Thermoleophilia > Gaiellales > Gaiellaceae > JACDAN01. The sequence continues at coordinate 19,038 of DASSUI010000052.1, forward strand.
ACGCGGCGCAGGCTGCGGGCGGGGACAGCCGAGGCCAACAATCGGCTGCCCTTCTCGTCGTTGAGAGGGATGGCGGCTACGCAGGCCTCTCCGACGTCGTCTTCGACCTCCGCGTGGACGACCACGAGCGCCCGCTGGAGGAGCTCCGGCGCCTGCACGGCCTCCACGTCATGCTCTTCGGGAAGACCCCGCGCGAGGACTGGGTCGCGGTGGACGACGACCTGGCCCGGGAGCTCCGCGAGCGGCTGGCGCGCCTGGGGTACGAGGGCGAGCTCGCGGATGCCTTCGTCCAGTGGGCGGGAAACGAGAACCTCGAGGAGCGGGTCGACGGCGTCGACTCGGTCGATCCCGTCGTCCTCGAGGAGCTGAGGCGGCACTCGTGAGCGACGCCTTCCGGGTGCTCCGCCTCGACGACCTCGAGCCCGAGGTCGGCGCCGACGACAGCCGCTGGTTCCGGCTCCGCCGCGACCTCGACGTCGGCGCCTTCGGCATCAACGCCTACGGCGCGGACGCCGGGAACCGGGTGATCGAGGAGCACGACGAGCTCGGCACGGCGGCCGGCCGCCACGAGGAGCTCTACCTCGTCCTTCGCGGCAGCGCCCGGTTCGAGCTCGGGGACGAGGAGCGTACGCTCGGCACCGGCGAGATGGTGTTCGTCGACGACCCCGCCGTGCGCCGCGGGGCGATCGCCGGGGAGGACGGGACGATCGTCCTCGTCGTCGGCGGCACGCCGGGCCAGGCGTACGCGGTGTCGCCGTGGGAGGCCGCCGCCGACGCGTACCCGCACTGGCGGGCGGGCGACGTCGCGAAGGCGGTCGAGATCCTCCGCTCGGTCGCCGACGAGCACCCCCACGCGGGGATCGTGCTCTACAACCTCGCATGCGCCGAGACGCTCGAGGGCGACCACGACGAGGCGCTGGGCCACCTCCGCCGCGCGATCGCGCTCGAGGATCGCTTCAGGGAGCTCGCCAGCACGGACGAGGACTTCGACGCGGTCCGTGACCGGCCGGAGTTCCGCGAGCTCGTCCAGGAGACGGCATGACCGACGGCTACCGCGTTGCGAGCCTCGACGAGATCGAGATCCCGCCGCTCGCGAACACGGCCCGCTGGTCGAGCATCCGGCGCCACTTCGACATCCGGAGCTTCGGGGTCAACGCATGGGCGGCCGACGACGCGGGCCAGGATGTCATCGGCGACCACGACGAGATCACCGGCGGCGCCGCCCAGCACGAGGAGGTGTACCTCGTGCTCGAGGGGCGCGCGACGTTCACCGTGGACGGGGAGACGGTCGACGCGCCGGCCGGCACGATCGTCTTCGTCAGCAACCCGGCCGTGAAGCGGAAGGCGGTCGCCGAGGAGCCCGGAACGCGTGTGCTCGCGGTGGGCGCCAGGCGGGGCGTGGCGTTCACGCCGTCGCAGTGGGAGCGCTCGGCCGAGGCGTTCCCGTTCTTCGCAAGCGGCGAGTACGAGAAGGCCGCCGAGATCCTGGAGCGGGCGCTCGCCGAGCATCCCGGCGACGGCGCGGTCCTCTACAACCTCGCCTGCGCCGAGAGCAGGAGCGGGCGGACCGCGGCGGCGCTGGAGCACCTGCGCGCGTCGGTGGAGCAGGGCGAGCGCTTCCGCGACCTCGCCCGCACGGACGCCGACTTCGACCCGATCAGGGCCGAGCCGGAGTTCGACGAGATCGTGGCCTCCTCCCGCTAGTCGTCGTCGCCGCCGCCGCCCGAGCCGGAACTTCCGGAGCCCCCGGAGCCCGAGCCGCTCGAGTCCTCGTCGCCGCCCCTGCCGCGGCCGCGGTGGCTGCCGTCGTCGTCGTCCGTGGACGTGGCCGTCGTCGTCGTCCGCGTCGTGGCCGTCGGCGTGGTCGCGCGCTTGCGCTTCCGCTTCCGCGGTGCAGTGGAGGTCGTCTGCCGCTCGGTCGTCGTCCCGGCGGGCGCGAGGCTGTCACGGGCATCGAGGCTCGCAACGGGAAGCGCGACGGTGTCGCGGGCGATCATGTGGGCGGCGAACCCGAGGCCGGTCGCGAAGACCAGGCCCAGCAGCGCGACGACGAGGATCCGCATGCCTCCAGGCTAGACCCGGCCGGGTAAAGCCTCGTCCAAGCTCCTGTTCGGAGTTTGCAAAGAGCCTGGTGCGGCCGGCAGGCGCACCTCGGCCCGCGCCCCGCCGGACGGGCGGTTCGCAATCCTCGCGCTCCCGCCCCACCTTCGGGCGAGCGTGGCGACGATGGAGAGGCCGAGGCCCGTCCCGGGTGTCCCGTGACCCCCGCCTCCCCGGGCGAACCGCTCGAAGACGTGCTCCTCCTCGCCGGGCTGCAGGCCGGGCCCTTCGTCCGACACCGCCACGACGACCTCGCCGCCGTGCTGGTCGCACTCGAGGGCGACCGTCCCGCCGTCCGGCGAGTAGACGAGGGCGTTCTCGACGAGATTGTCGAGCACGATCGCGAGGTCCTCCTCGGAGACCGCCGCGAGCCCCTGATCCCTGCTCTGCACGTCGAGGCGGTGGCCGCTCTGCGCCGCGCGCTCCTCCCAACGCTCCCGCGCGCGCTCGAGCGCGTCGCCGGCGGACACGGCCTGCCGCGCCGGCGGGCGGTCGCCTTCCCGCGCGAGCGTCAGCAGCGCAGTGAGCAGCCGCGCGAGTCGCTCGACCTCCCGCTCGGCCGCCTCGAGCTCGCCCGAGAGCTCCGGGCCGGCCTTCATCGACGCGTTCTCGAGGCGGAGCCGCAGGCCGGTGAGCGGGGTGCGCAGCTGGTGCGAGGCGTTGGCGACGAACTCGCGCTGGGCGACGAGCACCTGCTCGAGCCGCTCCGTCATGTCGTTGAAGGCCTCCGCCACCTCGCGATTCTCGGCCGAGCCCTCGGGCTCCGCGCGCGCGCCCAGATCGCCCGCCTCGACGCGCCTCGCCGTTGCCGCCAGGCGCTGGAGCGGCCGGGCGAGCGTGCCGGCCAGGACCCAGGCGAAGACGAGGCCGAGGACGAGCGCCATGAGCCCGATCCCGACGAGGCCGAGGATGTCCCGCCGGACCCGCCGGTCGATCGCGTCGACGCTCTGGGTCACCCGCACCGCGCCGCCGACGTTCTCGCCGACGACCACCGGCACTGCCGTGAAGAGAAGCGACTCGCCGAGCGTCTCGCTGAACCGGCGGCCCTGTGCGATCCGGCCTCCGAGCGCCGCCTGGATCTCGGGGCGGTCGCCGTAGTTCCCGGCGAGACCTGCCGAGTCCGCGACGACCCCTCCGTTCCGGTCGACGACGATCACGCGGCCGCCGGAGTCCTCGGCCGCGCGCCGGGCGATCCGCGACAGGTCGCGGGTATCGCCGGTTCGGAGCTCCGTGGACGCGGTCGCGGCGACAAGCTGGGCGTCGGCGGCGGCGTGGGCCTTGACCTCCGAGTCCACCCGGCGGGAGACGTTGAGGACGAGCGGCACCTCGAGCGCCACGATCACGAGGACGAGGACGTACGCGAACGCCGCCAGCAGGCGGGTACGGAGGCTCACAGCTCGTCGGCCCCGGCAAACCGGAAGCCGACGCCGCGGACCGTATGGATGTAGCGCGGGTCGGCCGAATCGTCGCCGAGCTTCTTCCGCAGGCCGCTCACGTGGACGTCGAGCGTCTTCGTCGACCCGAACCAGTTCGTGTCCCAGACCTCGTCGATCAGCCGCTCGCGCGTCACCACGGAGCCCGCGTTCTCCATCAGCAGGCGCAGGAGGTCGAACTCCTTGCGACTGAGCTCGAGGCCCGCGCCGCGGAAGGACCCGGTTCGGCGGTCGGCGTCCAGGCGCACCTCGCCGACCTCGATCGCGCCCTCCGGCCGCTCCTCGCCCGCCTCCGCGACCCGGCGCAGCACGGCGCGCACTCGCGCGACGAGCTCTCGGGCGCTGAAGGGCTTGACGACGTAGTCATCCGCTCCGAGCTCGAGCCCCGCGACCCGGTCGGCCTCCTCGCCGCGCGCGGTGAGCATGATGATCGGCACCCGCGAGCCGCGACGCAGCTCACGAGCCACGTCGAAGCCGGACCCGTCCGGGAGCATGACGTCCAGGAGCACGAGGTCGGGCCGGACGTCCGCGGCGAGAGTCAGCGCCGACGCGGCCGTACCCGCCACGGACGTCTCGAACCCCTCCCGCGCTAGGGCCTCCGAGAGCGGCGCGGTGATCGACTCCTCGTCCTCGACGAGCAGGATCCGCCGCCTTTTGCCGAGCTGCATATCCCTCCTATACCCGAGAAGGTGCCGAGGCGGCCCGGGGAGAGAGCCTGGGGCCGCCTCGACTCTTCGGGGAGCCAGCGCGCGATGAAGCGGCCGCGCATCCCGGCTTTCGTGGTCCCGTGGATTGGTCAGTCGTCCGAGCCGGACGAGCCGGGCCCGGAGTTGTCGTGGTCGTCTCCGCCGTGGTCGTCGCCGCGGTCTCCGCCGTGGTTGCGCCCGCGGTCGTCGTCGTTCTCGGCGTGGTCGTCGCTCCCGCGGTTGCGCCCGCTGACGTCGTCGTTCTCGGGGTGGTCGTCGTCCCGGCCGCGGTTCGGGCCGGAGCGGTCCTCGTCGCGGTCGTCGTCGGCCGGGCCCGTGGTCGCGGCTCCGGGCGCGACGCCCGCGCACCGCGGGTCGTTCGCGTGCTCGGCCTCGTCGCACGGGCCGCTCAGGTCCTCGCCCGTGGTCGTGTCGGTGGTCATCGTCTCGACGGTGGTCGTTCCGAGCGTCGTCGCCTCGGCGGTCGTCGTGCCGGTGCTCACGTCGCCGGCGGACGAGTCGTTCGAGATCGCACCGCCTGCGAGCGCGCCGCCCGCGGCGAGTAGCACGAGCGCCGCGAGACCGATGATCAGCTTGCTCATTGCTCCTCCTTTCGGCATGGCCTCAGCGTTGCCGACGGCCGCCCAAGCGCCCGGCAAGCGGCGTCAAGGGGGAGGGAAAACCTGGGTTAAGCCTTGGTATCGCCGGGAAGGCGGAGGCCGTCGGCGAGGCGCCGGAGCGCCGGCACTGGATCGGCGGCCGGCCGGGCGACGAGCAGCACGGCGCCGTACCCCTCGCCGGCCAGCGCGTCCACGAGGAGCTGCAACCCCAGGGCGAGCGCGAACGCCTTGTGCGCCTGGTTCCCGCCGAAGGGGACGAGCTCGTCGGGCGCGGCCAGCCCGGCGATCACGTCGCCGTACGTGACCCGGCCCATGGAGACGTCGGCGACGACCGGGCCGCCCTCGGAGCTCGGAATCGCGATCGAGAGCGGGTTCGTGCCGACGAGCGGCGGGCCGCCCTGCGGATGGGCGAGCCGGGCGGGGGAGGTGGCGGTCAGTGCCGCGACGAGGCCGCCGTCGGCGAGCCGACGCGTCCAGTAGCCGAGCATCCCCGTCGGGAAGCAGTGCGAGGCGACGACGACCCGGGCGGAGGACGGGGGCGCCGCGAGCTGCGCGTCGCAGATCGTCGCGAGGGTCAGGTAGCCGAGGGCGCAACTGCCGTCCCAGCGCTCGTAGCCCTCCTCGGCCACCAGCCGCTCGGGCTCGGCCCGGGGGTCGATCGTCTGCGTCCCGAGCCACACGACGCGGGAGAGGCCGTGACCGCGCTTCCCGCGCCGCTCGGCATCCAGGAAGTGGTCGGCGAGCACGGCCGCCTTCCCGTCGTCGAAGCCGAGCTCCGCGAGGCGCGGGAGCACGTCTTCGGGGCGGATCGGCACCTTCGCCGTGGCGCGAGGCGACTAGCCGGAGGCGCCGACGACCGGGAGCGGCTTCACGATGCCGAGCCCCTCCTCGCGACGCGTCCCCACGATCGCCTCGGCAAGCCGGAGGATCGCGAGCGAGGACTCGGCCTCGGGCTCGGCCCAGACCAGCGGCTCGCCCCGGTCCGCGCTCTCCCGCAGTCTGGGGTCGAGCGGGACCTTGCCCAGCAACGGCACCTCGAGCTCGGCGGCGAGCGCCTCGCCGCCGCCGGAGCCGAAGATCTCCTCGCCGCTCCCGACGAGGGCGGACATGTTCTCGACGGCTCCGACGAGACGCATGTTCGTCGCCCTCGCCATCTGCGCGGCTCGGACGGCGACCTGCTGCGCGGCCGGCTGCGGCGTCGTGACGACCACGACCTCGGCGCGCGGCAGCAGCTGGCCGAGCGAGATCGAGACGTCGCCGGTTCCGGGCGGCATGTCCACGAGGAGCGTGTCGAGCTCGCCCCAGTGGACGTCGGAGAGGAACTGCTCGAGCGCCCGGTGAAGCATCGGCCCGCGCCACATGACCGGCTCGTTCTCGTCGAGGAAGAACCCGATCGACATCAGCTTCAGGTCGCCGCGCACCGGGGGGACGATCATCTTGTCGACCACCACCGGGCGCTGGTGGACGCCGAGCATGTGCGGGATGGAGTGGCCGTAGACGTCCGCGTCGAGCACGCCCGTCCGGTGACCGAGCCGGTCGAAGGCCGCCGCGAGGTTCGCGGTCAGCGTCGACTTCCCGACCCCGCCCTTGCCGGAGGCGACGGCGATCACGCGCGTCGACCGGTCGAGCGAGATGCCCTTCGTCCGCTCCTGGACGCCGCCGCGCAGGCGGGCGGTCAGCGCCGCCTTCTCCTCGGGGCTCATGACGTCGAACTCGAGCGAGACCGTTTCCACGCCCGGAAGCGGGAGCAGCTCCCGGCGGACCTGCTCCTCGAAGCTTTGCCGGAGCGGACACCCGGGCACGGTCAGCGCGATCGTGACCCCGACGTGCGTTCCTTCCACGTCGACGCCGCGCACCATCCCGAGCTCGGTGACCGGCTTTTTCAGCTCGGGGTCGTAGACCTTTCCGAGCGCCTCCGTGAGTTGTTCCGGCGTGGGCTGCTGCATCACCAAGGACCGTAGCAGCGGCCTAAATGCCCAGGAGCTCCTTGATCCGCAGCCCGTTCTTCACCGCGTACCCCTCCCAGTCGTTGTTGTAGTAGGCGTAGACGTCGATCCCCCCTCTGTACCAACCGTCGATGCGCCCGGCCCACTCGGCGATCTCGCTGTCCGAGTAGTTGCCGTTGCGGCCGCGGGTCCCGTGGTGGAAGCGGACGAACGTCCAGTCCGCGGTCAGCTCGAGCCGGCGGAACGGATACTTCGGACTGTCGGGGATCACGAGCGCGGCGCCATGCTCCCGCAGCAGCGCATAGACCTCGTCCGCGTACCAGGTCGGATGCCGGAACTCGAAGGCGTGCCGCCCCTCGGGAAGCGCGGCGAGCGTCGCCGCGAGCCGCTCGTCATCCCGCCTGAAGGTCGGCGGGAGCTGCCAGAGCACCGGGCCCATCTTCGGCGAGCGGGCGAGGGGGCGGATCCGGTCGTAGAGGAGCGGGATCCCCTGCTCGAGCCCGCCGAGGCGCCGGATGTGCGTGATGTAGCGGCTCATCTTCACCGCGAAGAGGAACCCCGGCGGGGTCTGCGCCACCCAGCCCCGCACGGCGTCCACACGTGGAAGCCGGTAGAAGGTGTTGTTGATCTCGACGGTGTCGAAGAGAGTCGCGTAGTGCTCGAGCCACCGCCGCTGCGGGAGGCCTTTCGGGTACACCCGCTCGCGCCAGTGGCCGTAGTTCCAGCCCGAGCAGCCAATGCGGACCTCGCTCACATCACCAGGATCTCCCCCAAACGGTCGCGTGACTCATCGGTGCCGGCCGCGACCATGATCCCGCGCGGGAGCGTGTCCAGTGGCGCCGCGTCCCACGAGCCGGCGCCGGCGAACCCCACCGAGAGCCCGACCTCCCTGAGCAGGAGCTGCGCGGCGGCGGTGTCGACCGCCCGTACCTCGCGAAGCGAGCAGACGGCGTCGACGCGGCCGGCCGCGAGCTGGCACATGGAGAGCGCGAGCGAGCCGTTGATCCGGAACCGCTGCGCATAGCCGACGAGCGCCTCGGCATGGTCGGCAACCGAGGCGGCGAGCGTCCCTTCCATCGCGAGGATCTCCACGGACTTTTTCGGTTTCACGGCGCCGAGGGACCGGCCGTCGAGCTGGGCGCCTCCCCCGCGCGTCGCCGTCCACTCCTCGCCGGAGCCGAAGTCGTGGACGAACCCGAAGACGACATCGCCCATCGTCGGCCCCTCGGCAACCGCGATCGAGAGGCAGAAGTGTCGCAGGCCGCGCTTCGCGTTCACCGAGCCGTCGATCGGGTCGACGACGACGCGCGTCTCCGACGAGCCGAACGCCCGCACGCCGAGCTCCTCGGAGACGAGCGTGAACTCGAGACCGCCGCGGTGCAGCTCCTCGAGCCGGGCGACGACGGCCCGCTCGGCGCCGTCGTCCACGGCGGTCGTGTCGTCGCCGCCCACGCCGGCCGCGATGACGGGCTCCCGCTCGACGCGCGTGGGGAGCTCGTGGAGGACGCGCCTGACGTCCGCCGCAGCCGCGCGGAACGCGTCGAGCCACGGGTCCACTAGTGGTCGAGGGGGAGGAAGAGCAGCCCCGAGAGCAGCTTTGGATAGAAGTACGTCGTCTTCTGCGGGAGCGTCTCGCCCGCCTGGGCGAAGCGGAAGACGTCCTCGATCCGCGTCGGCCGGACGATGAACGCGACCTCGGCGTCGCCGCGCTCGACAGCCGCCACCGCCTCGTCCACGGACGGCGTGTACCGCACCGGGCCGGGCGCGAGCGACTCGACGAGCTGGACGTCGAGCGCGCCTTCCTCGCCCTCGACGAGCGCCGCGCCACCCTTCCGGTAGAGCACGGCGGCAGCCCGGTCGGGCGGCCTCGCCTCGAGGTCCTCGAGCGCGGCCTGCAGATCCTGCGTCGCCGCCGTGCCGTTGAGGCGCTCCGCGATGCGGTGGGTCGGAAAGATCATCAGCCCGGGATCCTCGGTCGAGACGAGGACGACGAGGATGTCCTCCGCGCCGGAAGCGACCGCCGTCTCGTACCGGTGGTGGCCGTCGGCAATCAGGAGCTGCTTGTCCGCGAAGGCGTCCGCGATTCCGTTCGGCGGAATGCGCCACAGCCGCGTGCCCTCCGCCTCGAGGTCCGGGGGCCTCGCCGGGTGCTCGAAGGGCGGCGCGGCGTCGTAGAGCAGGAAGATCGGCTCGGGGTGCGCCCCGAGCGCCTCGAGCAGGCGCTTCCGTCCCTCCTTCGGGCCCGCATGCGTTCGCTCGTGCGGGAGGACGACGCGGTTCTCGTACGGCTCGACCTTCAGGGCGGCGACGAGCCCGCGGCGCGTGCGCTCGACGCCGTCCGGCCCCACGTAGTCCTGCTCGAGCGCCCAGAACGTCGGCTCGTCGTCGCGCACCAGGATCCCGTCGGAGAGCCACTCGCGCCAGAGGCGAGCCGCCTCGGCCTCGTCGTCCGGAAGGGTCAGGTGGACCACGTTGAGCGGGCTCCGGGCGAGGAGCTCCTCCCGCTGCGCGTCGTCGATCACGTCGTACGGCGGGGCGACGAGCGCGTCCGGCGGGCCAGCGACGGACTCGTCGTAGCGCACGGCCCGGATCGGCTTCACGACTGCCATCTCGGCGCGGACGTTACATCCTCCTTCGCCCATAGACTCGGGCCGTGGGAACCATCGCCGACCTGGCCGAGAACCGCGTCGTCGAGGGCACCTACGCGGTCGCCAGGAAGGAGCGGCGGAGGACGAGAGCGGGTTCCGACTACCTCGCGCTCGAGCTCGTCGACCCGAGCGGAAGGATCGAGGCGCGGGTCTGGAACGACGTGGAGTTGCTCGACGCGCGCTTCGGCGAAGGCGATGCGGTGCGCGTCCTCGGCCGGGTGGACAGGTATCGGGACCGCCTGCAGCTCGACGTGCGGTCGCTCGAGCACGCAGAGGGACAGGACGCCGCCGAGCTGACGCCGGCTCTCCGGCGAGACGCGGACGAGCTCGACGGATTTCTCGAGTTCCTCGGCGGCGAGATCGCGCACGCCGGCCTGAAGACGGTCGTCGGCCGTTTCCTCGCAGATGCCCGCTTCCGCGCAGGCCTCCGCGAGTTTCCCGCGAGCCCCGGCGCGCATCACGACTACGCGGGCGGCCTGCTCGAGCACACCGTCGCCGTCGCCACGCTCTCCCGCGAGACGGCGCAGGTGCACCCTCGACTCCGCGGCGACCTCCTCCTCGCGGCGGCGATCCTGCACGACGTCGGCAGGACGCTCGAGCTCGGGCGCGGACCGTCGTTCACGCCGACCGAAGAGGGGCGCCTTCTCGGCCACGTCCAGCTCGGGATCCGACTGATCGAGTCGCAGGCGGGAGGGATCGAGCGCGGCGTCCTCGCCGAGCTGCTCCACGCCGTGGGCGCCCACCACGACGCGCGTGCGGCGCGCACCGCCGAGGCCGCGGTGCTGTACCACGCGAACCAGCTCGACGCCGTCGCAGCCACGCGACCCGCCGGCTAGCCGGTGATCGCAGCGCTGTGCGCGCTCGGGGCGAGCATCGCCTGGGGCGTCGGCGACTTCCTCGGGGGCCTGAAGAGCCGGGCGGTGCCGCTGCTCCTCGTCCTCATGCTCTCGCAGGTCTCCGGGTTCGTGGGCATCGGGATCGTCGTCGCCCTCGCGGGGAATCCGCCGCCCGACGCCTCCATCCTTTGGGCCTCGGTGGCGGCCGTCTTCGGGACGCTCGGCCTCGCCGCCTTCTACCGCGGCATGGCGGTCGGCTCGATGAGCGTCGTCGCGCCGATCGCCGCCGTTGCCGCCGTCGTCCCCGTCACCTTCGGAATCGCGACCGGTGACGACGTCAGTGCGCCGCAGGTGGCCGGCTTCGCCCTCGCCTTGGTCGGCGTCGCCCTCGCCTCGCTCGAGCGCGACCACATGGGCGCCGCCCGGGTGGCCTCCGGCGTACCGTGGGCGATCGTCGCCGTCGTGGGCTTCGGCGGCTACTACGTCCCGATGCATGAGGCGAGCGAGCAGGACTTCCTCTGGGCCGCCTTCGTCTTCCGCGGGTCCGTGGCCGCCTTCGCGCTCGCCGCCTGGGTTGTGCTCCGGCCGGCCCTCGCCCATGCCCGCGGCCACCTCGCCGCCATCGCGCTCATCGGCCTCGCCGACACGGCCGGAAACACGCTCTTCGCGGCCGCCGCGAACCAGGGCGAGGTCAGCATCGTCTCCGTGCTGGCGACGCTCTACCCGGTGACGACGATCCTGCTCGCGGCGATCGTGCTCGACGAGCGCGTCCGGCGGACGCAACGGCTCGGGATCGTCGCCGCCCTGGCCGGCGTCGTGCTGATCTCGGCCGGCTAGGCGAGGTTGCGGCGGAAGAGGAGGAAGCCGAGCGGAAGCAGCCCCGCGAGGAAGACGTACGGCGCGAGCGGGTCGATGTCGGTCCGGGAGCTCCGCGTCACGGCCTCGCCCTCGCCGACGACCTGCCGCGCGGCGGCGATCGCGTCGTCGAGCTCGTCCTCGTCGAACGCCCGGCCGCCGACGGCGGACGCGAGCTGCTCGGCCGAGTCGGCGCTGGCCGGGTCCGGCTCGTACGGCTCCGGCGTACCGCTCGCGCCGTAGACCTGCTCGCCGTCCCGCCAGAACCGGACGACGACGAGCTGGATGTTCGCCTGGGCGAACGCGTCGGCGATCCCGCCGCCGTCGAACGGGGCCGTCTCGGCGTCGGTGAACAGCACGACGAGCCGTCGGTTCGGCCCGCGGAAGAAGTTTCGGGCGCCGACGGCCGCAAGCGCGCTGAACCGGGTCGCACGGATGTCGCCCGCCTCCGACGAGGCCGGACGGTCGACGCCGAGGGCGAGCTCGAGCGTGGACGCGAACGAGTCGCGGTTCGCGGTCGGGAAGAGCAGCGGCAGCGTCCGGTCCGTGATCGACGCGATTCCGATCGGCACCGCAGCCAGCCCGTCGCGGACCCGCAGCGCAGCCGCGCGCGCGCGGTCGAAGCGGGTGGTGCCGCCCGCCGTCTCCGACGCGAGCATCGAACGCGACGTGTCGATCACGAAGAACCCCTGGGCGTCGGACCTGGCGGTCTCCTCGTGGGTGCTCTCGAGCACGGGCTGGGCCGCACCGATCCCGACGAGCACGGCGAGGACGACGATCGCCGCGACGGTGTTGCGCTGCGAGCCCCCGGGCGGGGCGAGCCGCAGCGCGTCGCGCACCCGTCGCGCCCGGTGCTCGCTGCGGACCAAGGCGACGAGGGGCACCACGGCCGCGATCGTCACGAGGCCGGCGATCGGCGTGAGGAACGAGACGTCCACTAGTAGCCGCGCCCGCGGCGCGGAGGCCCGCCGCCCGGCGCGCTCCGGCCGGGCCGGTACGCGGGGATGTTCTCGCGGATCCGGAGCCGGGCCGCGCTCGGATCGAGCACACGGAGGAGGTACTCGAGGTTGTATTTCGCCTCCTCGTTCGCCGGATCGATTCGCACGGCGCGGTCGAAATCCCCGAGCGCGCGGCGGATGAGGGTCGGCCCGTTGACCGGGTCCCCGATCGCCTCGTCGAAGGTGAGCACGCCCTGCAGGCTCGCCGCCTTCGAGCGAAGCGCGGGCGCGAGGTCCGACGAGCGCTCCACCGTCGCGAGGGTCGCCTGCGCCTCGGCCCGGAAGGCAGGGCGCGAGAAGTCGTATGGGTTGTCGGCGCGCCGGGCGTCGACCGCGAATGCGCGGAGCGCCCGCCGGTAGACGAGGTCGTCGTCGACGCCGAGCGCCTCCTTCGCGTACGGCAGACGTGTGTCGATCTTCCAGAGACGCTCTGCCGCGGGCTGGGCCTTGAAGGCGAGGTCGCTCCCCTCGAAACCGCGCTGGACCGCCGCCGCGTCCCGGGCGACGAGCGCCGCGAGGACGGCCAGCGCGACGAGCCCCGCGATCGGCAGCGCCTTCCTCGCGATCGGCCAGGCGCGGCTCACACGTCCTCCTTCTTCGGCGCCGAAGGCCGCCAGGCGAGCCGGCCGCAGAAGTGCTCGTTCGCGGCCAGCAGCATCAGGAGCACGAGTGCAAGGCCGGCGAGCCCGGCCGGGACGCCGGCCCGCTCCGCGCGCCGCCGCTCGTCGGCGAGCCGAGGCGGCGCGAGATTCGCACGGTCGACGAATGCCGCCTTGCCGACCATGCGCTCGAAGAAGAAGCGGTCCTCGTCGAACGGCGCCATCGCCACGAGGTTGAGCGGGATCCCCTCGCGCTTGTACGTGATCAGCTCGCGCGTCAGCGCGGGGACGTCCAGCAGCGAGTCGTCGAGGTCGCTGATCAGGAGCGCACCGCGGTCCTCCTGGCCGTGCCGGGCGAGCATCTCGCGCGCGAGCCGCAGGCCCGTGGAGATCTTCGTGCCGCCGCGGAAGTTCTCCGACCACGGCGTGACCGATGCCTGGCGGATGCGCTCGGCCTCCGCGGAGTCGGGATCCACCCGCCGTTGACCGGGCGGGCACGGGACGAACTCGCTCGCGACGCAGACGTCTCGGAACGGCGCCAGCGCGCGGAGGAACCCGCGCAGCTCGGTCGAGGCCGTCCCGGGCGGGATCGCCTCGTACGCGACGCTGGAGAAGAGCACGAGCCCGAAGTCCTGATTCGTGTCGGCCAGGTACTCGAACGGCTCGGTCAGCCGCCTGCGGGCGCCGCCGATGCTCGCGGACATGTCGAGGACGACGACGCCGCTCCGTCCGCCGTGGGCGATGCGCACAGCGGACGCCCCGGGGTCGCGCGAGAACCAGGCCGCGGTCAGGAGCGTGGCAACGAGACCGGCCGCGAGCGCGAGGCGGACTACCGCGGTCCGGCGCAGCGCCTCCGTCAGGTTCCGGACGTCGAAGAGCGGGATCCCCTGGCGCTCCATCAGCGCCCGTTCTCCGAGATCAGCCGCTCGACCTCGTCGGACAGCGAGCCGACGCCGGTGGCCACCGGCCGGTCCTGCGACCACGCCAGCCGGCTGGCATCGGCGGCGAGGACAGGATTCTCCGAGCGCCGGAGCTCGACCGCCAGGCGCTCGAGCGCCCGGCGGCCCTCATCCGTCGAGCCGGACGCCGACGACTCGCGCACGAGCGCCAGCGCCTGCTCGAGCGACGAGCGCCTGTCGACGAAGCGCGCGCCGAGCCGTTCGGCGAGGCGGTCGAGGGGGAGCAGCCTCAGGATCAAGACGGCCGCGCCAAGCGCAAAGAGCAGGGCGAGGGCGAGGGCGACGAGCTCGACCGCCCGGGGCGAGACGGTGTACGACGGCGGCGGCAGGCTCCGGAGGTCGGACCGGAGCGCCGCCTGCTCGAGCGCGTTCGGGTCAATCCTCCCCGCGACCCTGAGCGGCACCCAGTCGAGGGTGGACGCGTCCGGCTCGACCGCGCCGCGGCGCGTGAAGTTCACGGCGACGCCGCCCAGCTCCACCCTGCCGGACCCCTTGGGCAGGCAGCGCGAGGTCAGGCAGCCGAGCAGGTAGTCGTACCGGAGCCGCGCAACCGAGCCGTTGTCGACCCGCGTCCGCTTCACCGGCTGCAGCTCGGCGTACGGCTCGAAGTTCGCGCCGAGGTCGATGCTGTCCGGGTCGACGCGCGTCGTGTCGACGATCAGCTCGACCCGCGCGCGCACGGCGTCGGCGAAGAGGTGGCCCTCGGGCTCCAGCAGAGCGGTGCCGACGATCGGCTCCTCCTCGCCGAGGCCCGGGCCGCCGGCCCCGTCCCACGTCCGCCAGGCGACGAGGCCGAGGATCGCTGCCGCGAGGACCGCAACGACGACGCCGGCGGCGAAGAGCCGCCGTCCGGTCACCACGAGTCGCGCACCCCCTCCTGCCGGATGGCGACCCACTCCAGGAACCGCGTGTAGATCTCCTCCGGATCGCTCGTCGAGAGCAGGACCGGGTCGAGGCCGAGGCCCTCGAGGTACGTCAGCGTCTCGGCCAGCCGCCGTTCGTTCGCCTCACGCCGCTCCCGCGCCTCGCGGCGGCTCAGCCTGACGAGCTTGAGCTTCCCCGTCGGCGGGTCGATCAGAGGCACGACCACGGAGGACACGTCCGGGAAGCTCTGCTCCCAGACGGGGTCCTGGATCACGACCGGGACGAGCTCCCAGGGCAGCTCGACGATCCACGCCCACGCCGCCTCGCTCGGCGGCGAGAGGAAGTCCGAGAGGATGAAGACGAACGTGCCGGCGGGGAGGGAGCGGCGCAGCGGCGCGAGGTGGGCGAACGCCAGCTCCAGGGTGTCCTCCGGCGCGCCGTAGAGCGGGAAGTGGAGGTGCGACTCCTTCACCCGCCAGAAGTCCGCCTGGGCGTGCGGCGGCCGCCAGAACGGGACCTCTGCGTCGTCGCCGGCGTCCGCGGCGCTCGCGTAGTCGAGGTAGCCGATCAGGCCGCGCGCCTTGGCGGCGCTGTCGGCGATCAGCATCCCCGCGGCGACCATGGCGTCGGGCTTGGACAGCCAGGGAAACCCGGGCGGGTACAGGCTCATCGCCGGCCGCCGGTCGGCGACGATCACCACCCGCGGAGCCTCGTCGGAGTACCGCTCGCGGACGATGAACTCGTCGGTGCCGTGCGCCGAGGAGAGCCGAGCCGAGGCGGCCCAGTCGATCGCGTCGACGTCGTCCCCGGGCTGATAGGGCCGCGAGCTCGCGACGTCGGAGCCGGTCCCGCGCCGCGCGCTGTGCACGGCGCCGAACGCAAGGCCGATCAGCCGCCTCCGGGGGACGAGCGGGAAGGTGAGATCAGTCGCCCCGCTCACTCGCGATGTCCACGACCTCGCCGCTGAGTGCGGCCTCGGGCCGCGGTGCAACCTCGAAGCACTGCTCCACGAAGCGCGCTGCCGCCTCCTTGCGGCCGTGCTTGCGGATCTCCACGAGGAAGGTCGGGGTGAAGAGGATCCGGTGGCCGATCACCGGCAGGAAGAGCTCATCGACGTCCTCGGGGATCACGTAGTCGCGCTCATGCAGCAGCGCCCACGCCCGGGCGGCGCGCTCGAGCGCGAGGCTGCCGCGCACCGACGCGCCGATCGCGACCGTCTCGAGCTCCCGGGTCGCGCGCACGAGGTCGATGATCCATCGCTGCAGGAGCTCGTCGACGTAGACCTCCTCGCTCGCGTGGTGGAGCTCCTCGACCTCCTCCAGCGACACGACGGACTGCAGG
>DASSUI010000053.1:0-28591 GCA_035707105.1 Gaiellaceae bacterium
CGGTCAGCAGCCGTCCGTCACCGATCTGGCGCACGTAGAGCTTCAGCGGATCTGAGAGCGGCGTGCCGTCGTCCGTCTTGCCGGCCAGCTCTTCCCGCTCCTCGACGTCCGGAGTATCGAGCTCACCGGCACCCGGAAGCACCTTGAGATCAGGCGTAGGGGTCTCTTGGACGTCCCGCTTGGGAAGGGGCCGCGGCTCCACGAACGCTGTATCGGCGCTCGACTCCTCAGTCGGGTTCCCCCGTTCGGGGGACGCTTGGTTTTCAACCGCTAACCGAAGGGAACGACCGGCGTCAAACGAAGTTGGGGTCTAGTTCGCCTTATGTGTGGTATTGCCGGATACAGCCTGAAGCCCGATGCCCGGATCGACCGGACATTGGCGGCTCAGGCCCTGCTCGCCGGCATCGCCGAGCGCGGCGCGGACGCGGTGGGGTACGCGTCCCGCGAGCTCGGCGGTTCGCTCACGGTGCACAAGCGCCGCTCCGGGGCGAGCGCGCTGCTGACGGAGCTGACCGTCCCGGAGGGATCCATCGAGGTTCTTCTCCACGTGCGCGATTACACCAAAGGCCACCCGACGATCGCCGCGAACAACCACCCCGTTCGGCACGGGCAGGTCGTCGGCGTGCACAACGGAATCATCCTCAACGACGAGGAGATCTTCGAGCGGCACGGTTTCGAGCGCGACGAGCCGTCGATGACGGTCGACACCGAGGCGATCTTCGCCCTGGTCGAGGAGTTCGGCTCCCAGGGCAGGACGCTCGAGCAGCTCCACGGCTCGATGGCGAGCGCCTGGGTCGACGAGCGGAAGCCCGGACGTGTGTACGTGGCGCGCGGCGTCGGCCGCCCGCTCTGGACGGGCGAGTCGCGCGACGGGATCCTGTTCTCGTCGACCGAGCACGCGCTCGAGGTCTGCGAGCAGTTTCTGCAGACGAAGTTGAAGAAGCGCGAGCTCGACGAGGGAACGCTGCTGACACTCGAAGGCGGGCGGATGACCCGGAAGGAGCGCTTCCGGCCCGACCGCGGCTTTACCGAGCAGCCCCTCCCCGCCGTGCGCGCCCCGGGCGAGCGCGAGTCCTGCCTGCGCCTCCTGACGGCGCTCGCTTCGATCTAGCGGGCTTCCGCGACACCCGGCCGTCCGGCGACACGGCGTAGCCGTCCTCGATCAGCCGCTCGCGGATGAGGAACTGGAATGTGGACCATGCGCCTCGGCGGACGTCGAACATGCGGTAGATCTGCCACTCGGTCATCAGCGCGTCGTCCGCCCTCCTCGCCTCCCCCCACTCCTGGAACTTCGGGAGCCGGCCAAGCGCGATTGCCACCGCGCAGCCCTGGTCGACCGCCCGCTCCAGGCGCTCCTCCCCGACGGGCACGTCGAAGCCCGCCTCGCGGAGCGCGTTCGTCAGCGAGCCGAAGGTGTGCCAGTAGAGCGACTTCGACGGCATCGAGCGCCGGTGCTCGTCGAGGTCGCGGGCCGTCGGCGTGCGTTCGAGCCTCTCCCCCAGCTCCCGCAGCAGCTGCAGGAGCTCCTCGCGGGTGGCGAAACGCCGCGGGACGAGCCCTGCGGAGCGCTTCGCCGCGTTCCAGCTGCCGAAGTGCTCGATGACGGTCTGCGGGTGCACCGACGTCTCCTCGTCGGCCGCGAACTCGCGCATGGACGGCGAGCGTCCCAGCCGCTCCGCGGACGCCTGGAGCTGGCGCACGATCTCCTCGTCGCTGTAGCGCTTGCGAATCCCAGCCTGGAACTGGGCCAGAGCGTCTCGGTCGAGCGACTCGAGCAGCTCGCGGGCCGGCCGTCGAGCCATGGCAATAAGGATAGAGCGAATTAGTCCCGATGCAAGCGATGCCGAACACGTCGGCGTACTTTCGCTCTCATCGCTGAAAGTCTCACGACTTTCAGCGACGCTGGAGAGCCGGGCGGCCGCTTCGCGACCGCGCGGCGGCCATTCGAGGTCAACTTCCGACCCGAGAAGGCACCGCGGTGGAGCGGGCAAAGCCCGCCCCACGTCGGTTTCGCCGCGGAACGGGCTCCGCCCGTTCCGCCCGTGCGGCCGCTCGAGAAGGACGTTGCCGGGCGCGGGTCGGCCGCGCAGCGCGCAGCGCTGCCCGGCTTCATACGGTCGCTCGAAGTCGTGAGACTTCGAGCGAAAAGGCGCCGCAGGCGCCGCTAGGAGGCCGCGAGGAGCTCGCGACGCGCCGTCTCGTCCTCGAGGAGCTCGGGCGGGAGGATGCGCGCGAGGGCTGCGACGCAGCGCGGGCAGAACTGGCTGCCGGCGGAGCGCTTCAGCTCCTCCATCGCGTCCTTGGCCGGGCGGGCGGCGCGGTAGATCCGTGTCGTCAGCATCGAGTCGAGCGCGTCGGCGACGTGGATGATGCGGGCGCCGAGCGGGATGTCCTCGCCCTTGAGCCCGTCGGGATACCCCGTCCCGTCGAAGCGCTCGTGGTGGTGGCGGATGGACGGCACGGCGTCCTGGAGGAAGCCAAGGCGGTCGATGATCCTGGCCCCCTCCTCCGCGTGGCGCTGCATGAGGTACCACTCGTCGTGGGTCAGCGTCGCCGGCTTCAGGAGGATCGCGTCGGGCACGGCGAGCTTGCCGATGTCGTGGAAGAGGGCGGCATGCCCGAGCAGGTCGAGCTCGGCCTTCGAGAGCCCGAGCTCGCGACCGATGGCGAGCGCGAGCTCCTGGACGCGGCGGGAATGGCCCGCCGTGTACGCGTCTCGCGCGTCCACCGTCGCGGATAGCGACTCCATCGCCGCGGTCGAGCGCTCGCGGAGGAGTCGGTTCGCCTTCTCCAGGGAGACGTTCTGGTCCTGGATCGTCTCCGCCGCCTCGCGCAGCTTCTGGGCGCTCTTCCGCGTGTGCCGGAGGTACGCCTCCTGCGTTTTGCGCATGAGGAGCAGCGGGACAGCGAAGACGGCGAGGGCATATGGGCCGGCGGCGTGGTACGCGATCGCCATGACGCCGCCCACGAAGCCGTACACGACCCAATGCGGCAGCAGCCAGAGGAAGCGCTCGTGCCAGGCCTTCCACCAGCGCTCGTGGCCCTCCATCGACAGGGCCAGGCTGAGCAAGCCGGTGTTCACGGCGAAGTAGGCGGCGCCTGCCGCTAGTCCGGCGCCGACGGTGACGAGCTCGCCGAGGCTGCCGTCGAACCCGAGCGCGAACACCGCGGAGGCTGCGAGCGACGCCAGGGAGAGCGCGCCGATGTTGAAGAGCGTGCGGTGAAGCGGGTAGCGCTTCGCGCTCCAGTCGACCACGCACGTCGTAATCGCGAGCGCGAGCGCAGCGCGGGGCCCGAACAGGGCCGCACCGGCGAGCGCGCCGACCGCGCTGACAGAGATCGAGCCGTCGTCCACCTCGAGCGCGACCGCCTGGCCGAGCCCGACGAGGATGACGAGCGCGATCAGGCCGAAGACGTCCGTCGTCGTGCCGAAGAGCGCGCCGAGAATGCCGGCGCCCACGCCGATGAACGAGACGACTCCGACAAGCGCCGCGAGCCGTCGCGAAAGCGACAGGAAGCGGGGCCCGTGCACGGCGTGCGGCCGATGCGGAGGCTGGCGCCGCTCCTGCCCGGGCGACATGTCCTCCACCGGCGGGAGCGGGACGACGTGATCGCCGTCCTCCGTGACCGCTGTGAGGCGTCCGCGCCGGGACGGGGGCATGACGAGCGGTTCGGACGAGTTCGCATCGAGAACGCGGTTCCGTCCCTGCAGCTTCGCCCGGTAGACGGCGAGGTCGGCCTGGTGAATGAGCTCGTTCGGGTCCGCCCCGTCCCGTGGGAACGACGCGATGCCGATGGAGACCGTGGCACGGATCGGCTCGCTGGAGGTCTCGACGTCGAACGTTCGCTGCGCGACCGCCCGGCGGATCCGCTCGGCGATCTCGAGCGCCTCCTCCGGGCTCGTCTCCGGCAGGAGGATGCTGAACTCCTCGCCGCCGAACCGCGCCGGGACGTCGTAGTGGCGGAGGAGCGCCCGGAAAACCTCCGCGATCCCCTTCAGCACCGCGTCTCCCGCCAGATGGCCGTATGTGTTGTTGATCTCGCGCAGGAGGTCGAGGTCGGCCATGATCAGCGAGAGCGGTCGGTCGAAGCGGGCCGCGCGCGTCAGCTCTTCGTTCAGCGCCTGCCCGAAGTGCCTTGCGTTGAAGAGGCCCGTCTTCGAGTCGACCCGAGCCTCGGCCTCGAGCTTCGGCACGGCCAGCGACCGGTGGATCAGCACGAGCGGGGCGACCGCGAACGGCACCATCCACGGGTTCGAGTCCCAGAAGGTCGCAATGCCGACCCCCAGCGCGGCGAGCACCAGGTCCGTCGACAGGCTTTGGAAGCTGAACAGGCCCGATTCGCGGGGCGAGATCCCGCGGGCGAGCGCGAGCATCGGCGCGAGGAGCGAGTGGTTCATACCTACGAGGAGGAAGCACGCGGTGAGCCCGCCGAGCGCAAACTGGAGGTTCTCGTGCCCGTCGAGGACCGGGAGCTGGCCGACGACGTGCGCTCCCCCGGAGGCCGCGAGGATTGCGAGCGTGAAGTTCGAGATGTTGAAGATCTGGATGTACCAGACCGTCCGGTTCTTCAGCCAGTCGGGCATATGCTGCACGACCGGCACCAGCGCGACGAGCTCCGGCGGGAGGAGGAGCGCGGCCGGGATCAGGAAGACGATCGAGGTCTGGTAGGACTGGTTCTTGCCCGTCCGCACGAGGAACAGCTGCGCCACCGCGGCGGACGTGGAGAGGATCAGGAAGGTCAGCCACTCCTCCTGCCCGCCCTCGAGCCGCGACAGGAAAGGCACCGTGACTGCGCAGGCCGAGCCGACGACGGCCACGAGGTACACGAGCGCGGCAAGGGACAGACCCTCCCGCCGGACGGGCTCGCGCCCGGGCCCGTTCCCAAGGCGAAAGTCGCTCGGGACGGCGCTCATGTGCTGCTCGGGTCTCGCAGTTGCCGCAACCGCTTGCTCGCTTTCCTCACGCGCAGGGACGAAGGCTCGTCCCTCGGCTGACCGTACGCCGGGGGCCAGGCCGGGACAACACCCGTTCGAGTCATCGGCCTGGACCGGTGGTCGATTCCCCCGAAAGGGTGAGCCGGGGGCGTCTGCACGCCCCCGGATCTGACTGCGTCTGCCGTGTCGTTACGGCGTCGCCGTCTCTGTCGTGGCCGCCGGGCGATCGACCAGGCCGAGCTCGGCGGCGAGCGCCTCCTCCTCCGGCGTGGACACGTAGTCGCCCTCCGGATTGGCGGTCTCGCCCTCGGCGTTGTCCTCCCAGCTCACGTCCGCGGCTGCGAGGACGTCGCTCCAGGAGACGTCTGTCCAGGAGACGTCGCTCCAGGACACGTCGGACCAGGAGACGTCTGTCCAGGAGACGTCGGTCCACGAGACGTCGCTCCAGGAGACCGAGTCCCACGAGACGCTGGCCTTCGCCGCCGTGTACCAGGCGGTGCCATCGAACTCGGGCGAGCCGTTGACCAGATTCGTCCTCACGAACCTGTTCAGCGCCGCGTTCGGGTTCGGCGGCTGCGTCAGCAGCGTCGAGCGTGCCGCGTTGATCTCACCGACGCCCGCGGAGCCCGGAGGCGCCTCGGGGATATACCGAGCCCGCTGCATCAGCGCGCCCTTGATCTGATCCGGCGTCCACGTCGGGTGATCCATGAGGAGGAGCGCCGCCGCGCCGGCCACGACCGGAGCCGCGAACGATGTGCCGGACAGGCGCATGTAGTTCGCGTCGACCACGTTGTCGGGCTTGGCCGCCCGTAGCGTCGCCGCCCCGGGCACCGGGCCGATCATGTATCGGCCGGCCGCCGCGAGCTCGGGCTTCCGGAACCCGTCCTTCGTGTAGCCGAACGCCGACCAGTTCGGGACGTCGTGACGCCTGGTGCTCACGCTGCCCTCGAGATCGACCGCGCCGACCGTGATCACGAAGGGATCGTTGCCGGGGGCGAAGGGGACGCCGCTGGGGCCGCCCTCCTTGCCGTAGTTCCCGGCCGCCACGACCACGGTCACGCCGCCGAACCAGAGCTTCTCGACCGCCTTGTCGAGCGGGTCGTTGATGAAGTTGCTCGGCATCGTCGAGTGGAGCGAGAAGTTCGCCACCTTGATGTTCTTGGTCGCGCGGTTCTCGAAGATCCACTCGGCCGCGGCGATGACATCGCTCGTGCGGGCCATGCCGTTGTCGTCCATCACGTCCAGCGAGATCAGGTTGGCCTGCGGAGCTGCGCCTGCCTGATCCCTCGCACTCCCCGCTGCGATACCGGCCACGAACGTGCCGTGGCCCCGGCCGTCGCCCGGAGAGTTCGGGTCGAGCTTCGTGAACACGACGCTGTCGGTGATGCGAGCGCCGCCGTCGAAGTCGGCCCGATCCTTGTCGATGCCGGAGTCGACGATCGCGATCGCCGGCATCTTCTCGCCTGCCGCCGGCCTGTTGCCCCAGAGCGGCTTGACGCCCGACGCGGTCGTCCAGAGATGCTTGGACGTCGGGAGGGTCGTGACCGTGCCGCTCAGCTTCACCGGCGCATCGAAGGTGACGGTGAGGCCGGGGACGCGTGCGAGCTGGTAGATCTTCCTCGCCCGCACCGTGGCGGACACGGAATCGACGAACGGGTAGGTGTCCTTCAGCGTCTCCCCGAGCTTGTGGCCCGAGCGGTCCTGCACCTGGTGGAACGCCTCGGTCGCGTACTTGACGCCGCCCCGGGCCAGCTTGCCCTGGATGATGACCTTGACGAGCTCGTCCGGCTGCGATTCGGCCTTGGCGAGCAGGATCGCGTCGACGTGCGTGGTCGCATTGACGAACAGAGGGCGCTTGCCCTCTCCCTTGCGCGCGCCGGCTGCGAGCGGGGCAGCGACGACCAGCACCGCAACGAGCGCAGTGACGAGGCCGCGACCGCCCTTGCCCCAGAGCGCGTTCGACCGGGAGTCTCCACCCCGGTTCCCAGTCCCCCACAGTGCGGACGAGCGATGCTCGCCGCGGGAGGACCCGCCCTTACCGTTCATCTGTCTCCCTCTTTTCCGCGTTCAAACGCGGGCCGCAGTTGCACGAGATATCTCCTCAGTCAGACCACGACACGAACTGGATGGACGTCACCCCGCGCGGTCTGACGACTTGGATTGATCAAGCCGTGCGAAGTGTGGGCGCGGGCCTATCCGGCCTCATCACCCCTTGGGGGGAGGGCCGGAAGTTCCCTCGGTCGAGTGATCCAGCGGGGCCGCAGCCGACCGGCCCGTTCGGGTTACGCTCAGGCGCGATGCGCCCCCGTCTGCCGCTCACCGCGGGCGTCGCCGCCGCGCGCGCGGCCGGACGCCTCTCGCGTCTCGCAGGCACGGGCGGCGGCACCACCCTGCCCGGCAAGCTACTGAACATCCTGGATCCGACGGCGGTCGGCCGGCTCGCGTCCCGCCTCCCACGCGGCTCGGCGATCATCTCCGCGACGAACGGCAAGACGACGACCGCGGCGATGGTCGCCGAGATCCTCGAGCCGCGGGTCCGGCTGGCGCACAACAGCGCCGGCGCTAACCTCCTCTCCGGCGTCGCCTCGACGCTCCTCTCGGCGAACGACGCCGAGATGGGGCTGTTCGAAGTGGACGAGGCGGCGCTGCCCGACGTCGCGCGACGGGTCCGTCCGCGCGCGCTCTGCCTCGCGAACCTGTTCCGGGATCAGCTCGACCGGTACGGCGAGCTGGAGCTGGTAGCCGAGCGCTGGCGCTCGCTGGTTCGCGACCTGGACGCAAAGACCGTCGTGGTCGCGAACGGCGACGACCCCCAGGTCGGTGACCTCGCCCGTGTGCGGCAGGGCACCGTCGTTTTCGGCGTCGACGATCCGCGGCAGGGATCGACGGGACTCCAGCACGCCGCCGACTCGAAGTGGTGCGTGCGCTGCGGGACCCCGTACGAGTACTCGGCCGCGTACGTCGGGCACCTCGGCGACTACCGCTGCCCGGCGTGCGGGCACGCGCGTCCCGCCTTGGACGTCGTGGCGCGGGACATCGAGCTTGACGGGCTCGACGGCGTGTCGTTCGATCTCGTCGACGCGGGCGGCACACAGCGAGTGCGACTGCCGCTTCCCGGGCTCTACAACGTCTACAACGCGCTGGCGGCCGCCGCGCTCGCCGGCGTCCTCGGCGCGTCGCGCGTGGAGATCCATGCGGGCCTGGAGCGATTCAGCGCGGCGTTCGGCCGCTTCGAGCGGATCGCCGTCGGCGACAGGACCGTCCTCATGCTCCTGATAAAGAACCCGGCGGGGGCGAACGAGGCCGTGCGCACGCTGGTCGCCGGCGGCGCGCCCCGCCTGGCCGTCATCGCGCTCAACGACGCGATCGCGGACGGCCGCGACGTCTCGTGGATCTGGGACGTCGACTTCGAGCCTCTCCTCGAGCGGCTCGACCGCGTCGTCGCGAGCGGTGACCGGGCGGCGGAGCTCGCGCTCCGGTGCAAGTACGCCGGGTTCCCGGCCGGCGCGATCGAGGTCGTCCCCCGGCTGGCCGCGGCACTCGACCGCGGTCTCGAGTTGACGCCCGCGGGCGGCGAGCTCGTTGTCTTGCCGACGTACACGGCGATGCTCGGCCTGCGAGGAATAGTGGCCGACCGCGGCTATGTGAAGCCGTACTGGGAGCGGGCGGCGTGAAGATCCGCGTCGGCCATCTCTATCCCGACTACCTCAACATCTACGCGGACCGGGGCAACATCGCCGTCCTGGCCACGCGCGCTGCTTGGCGCGGGCACGAGCTCGAGGTCGCGGCGCTGGGGATGGGCGGCTCCCTCGAGCCCGGCGCACATGACCTCCTCTACGTGGGGGGCGGCCAGGATCGCGAGCAGGCGCTCGTCGCCAAGGACATCGCCGCGAAGGGCGAGGAGCTCCGACGGGCCGTCGACGACGGTGCGGCCGTCCTCGCCGTCTGCGGGGGCTACCAGCTCCTCGGCCGGTTCTATCGGGAGCGTTCGGGAGCCGAGCTGCCGGGCGCGGGCGTCCTTCCGCTCCACACGGTGGCGGGCGAGCGGCGGATGATCGGCGACGTGCTTCTCCAGTGCGAGCTCGAGCCGGGCGAGCGGCGCACGCTCGCCGGCTTCGAGAACCACGCCGGCCGGACGATCCTCGAGGAGGGCGCCGAGCCGCTGGGCCGCGTGGTGGCCGGGTTCGGGAACGACGGGGAGAGCGGCTTCGAGGGCTGTCGCGCCGGGCGCGTCGTCGGCACCTACCTGCACGGGCCGCTCCTGCCGCGGAACCCGTGGCTTGCCGACTGGCTCCTGGCGCAGGCGCTCGCGCATGCGACGGGCGGCGAGCCGCCGCGGTTCGAGCCCTTGCCCGACGAGCTCGAGGCGGAGGCCCATTCCGTCGCGGCCGACCGGGCCAGGTCCCGCGGCGGCAGGGCGTAGGTACCCGAACCTCCTCCCCACGGCGATCGTAGTTCCGGTCGGCGCGCGTGTGTGTGACGCGAGCGCGCCGAGAGTGTGTCAGACGATCAGGGAACCCAGAGCGGCCCGAGGTAGACCACTGGGTCGGCCGGGCGCCAGCGGGCTAGGAAGCGCTGGATCGGCGGGTGGAGGACGATCTCGTCCAGCTCGGCCACGGTGAAAAGACGGTGGCCGCGAACGGCGACGTCCTGCGAGGTCACCCGTTCGAGCGAGCGGTCCCCGAGGTCGCCCGCGAAGATGATGTGGACGACGTGCTTGGCCGCGAAGCTCTTCTGCGGCGCGATCGAGTCGACGATCGCCACCGGCCCCTCGACCGGAACGTCCTCGCCGAGACCGACCTCCTCCTCGAGCTCACGATGGAGCGCGTCCACGAGGCTCTCACCGGAGTTCACGCCGCCGCCAGGCAGCAGCCAGTACTCCTTTCCGTGCTTCTCGTGCCGGCAGAGAAGAAGCCGATCCTCGCGGCGGAGGATGGCCGAAACCCGGATCCGCGGCTCGGCGGCCACCCTCCCGCCTCAGACTCTCGACGACCCGAAGCCGCGGGCGCCGCGCTCGCTCTCGGGCAGCTCCTCGAGTTCCACGAGCTCCACGCGGGGCACCGGCAGCACCACGAGCTGCGCGATCCGCATCCCCGGCTCGACCACGAACGGCGTGTCCGCGTCGGTGTTCAGGAGGATGACCTGCACTTCGCCGCGGTAGCCCGAGTCGATCAGGCCCGGTGCGTTCACGATCGTGATTCCGTTCCGCGCAGCCAGGCCGGAGCGCGGCAAGACGAAGCCGCCGTGACCCTCCGGGATCGCGACGGCGAGCCCCGTGGGGACGACCACGCGCTCCCCCGGGCCGAGCTCGTGCCGACCGCACGCGGCCAGGTCCAGCCCGGCATCGCCGGTGTAGGCCTGGGACGGGATGACGGCGTCGTCCCGGAGGCGGCGGACCGGGACCTCGATCACCTGGTCGCCCGGGTCGGCTCCGTCGTCTCGGCGATCAGGTAGGGCGCGAACCGCTGGATCTCGCGCCGCGGCAGCCGCGCGCGGATGAAGACGCCGTCCGGTCCGTCGACCCGCTCGTCGATCGGCGGGCCGAGCGCGTAGAGCTCCGCGAGCTTCGCGCCGGCCTCGTACGGCACCAGCATGCGGACGAGCTCGAACCGCTCGGCGAACCGCTCGGCGATCCGCTCGCGCAGCCCATCGAGCCCCTCGCCCGTCTCCGCCGAGATCTGGAGCGCGCCGGGAAACCGGTTCGCGAGGCGGCGGCGGCCGAGCGGGTCGACGGAATCGATCTTGTTCAGCACGAGCTCGACGGGCAGCTCGTCGGCCCCGATCTCGGCGAGGACCTCGTTGACCGCGCCCGTCGTCTCGTCCAGCTCCTCGTCGGGCATCGAGCCGTCGACGACGTGGAGCACGAGGTCGGCCTCGAGCGTCTCCTCGAGCGTCGCCGCAAAACCCTCCACGAGCTCGTGCGGCAGGCGGCGGATGAATCCGACCGTGTCGGTGACGAGGTAGCGGCGGCCGTCCTGCTCGAACGCGCGCGTCGTCGGGTCGAGCGTCTCGAAGAGCCGGTCGTTCACCGAGACGCCTGCGCCGGTGAGCGCGTTCAGAAGCGTCGACTTGCCCGCGTTCGTATAGCCCGCCAGCGCGACGGTCGGCGTGTGGGAGCGAAGGCGCTCGCGGCGGCGCGTCTGCCGCTGGCGACCGAGCTCCTGCAGGCGTCGGCGCAGGATCGCGACCCGACGGCGCGCGAGCCGGCGGTCGGTCTCCAGCTGCGTCTCGCCCGGGCCCCTCGTCCCCACGCCGCCGTCCATGCGGCCGGCGCCGAGGCGCTCGAGGTGCTGCCACATGCCGCGCATGCGGGGGAGGTTGTACTCCAGCTGCGCGAGCTCGACCTGGAGCTTTCCCTCCGCACTGTGGGCGTGCTGCGCGAAGATGTCGAGGATCAGCTGGGTGCGGTCGACGACGCGCGCCTTCAGCTCGTCCTCGAGCCGCCGCTGCTGGGACGGGCTGAGCTCGTGGTCGACGAGGAGCGACTCGGCGCCAGCGGTCCGGTAGGCCTCCTTGAGCTCGAGCAGCTTTCCCTTGCCCACGAACGTCCGCGGGTCGGGCCGGTTCCGGTGCTGGACCATGCTGGCGACGGGCTCCACGCCGGCGGTCCGCGCCAGCTCGGCGATCTCGCCGAGCTCGCGGTCCTCGTCGGCGCCCGGAGCCACGACGGACAGGATGAAGCCCCGCTCCGGCTCGACGCCCGGGCGGAGATCGGGCTCGCGGGTCGTCACGCCTTGATTATGACTTTCTGCAGGGAGCCTTCGATCCGGCGGACGGCCTCCTCGAGGTCCTCGTCCGAGACGGTCAGCGAGAGGCGCACGAAGCCTTCCCCGCTCGCCCCGTAGCCCGGGCCGGGTGAGACGACGACGTTCGCCTCCTCCAGCACGAGCGAGGTGAACGAGGCCGAGTGGTGGCCCTCCGGCACGCGCACCCAGAGGTACGGGGTGGCCCGCGGCGGCTCGACCGGGACGGCGATCGCGGCGAGGGCCTCGACGATCAGGTTGCGGCGGCGCCGGTAGATCTCGGACATCTCCCTGGGGAACCCCCGCTCGTCGGTGAGCGCGACGGTCGCCGCCCGCTGGAGCGCCTCGAACATTCCCGAGTCGAGATTTGCCTTCAGCTGCCGGAAGCGCTCGACGACCTCGGCGTTGCCGGCGACGAGCGCGCAGCGCCAGCCCGTCATGTTCCAGCCCTTGGAGAGCGAGAAGATCTCGACGCCGACCTCCTTCGCGCCCGGCGTCTCGAGGAAGCTGGGCGCCTCGTAGCCGTCGAAGCAGACTTCCGAGTACGCGTTGTCGTGGACGAGGATCAGGCCGTTGCGGCTCGCGAAGTCGACCGCGCGCTCGAAGCCGCCGTCCGGCACGACCGCGCCGGTCGGGTTGTTCGGGTAGTTGAGATAGAGCAGGTTCGTCCGGCCGAGCACGTCCTCCGGGATCGCGTCCAGCTCGGGAAAGAAGTCGTTCTCCGGCGTGAGCGGCAGGTAGTGAATGTCCGCGCCCGAGAAGACCGGCCCCGACGTGTAGGGCGGATAGCCCGGCTCCGGGCTGAGGGCGATGTCGCCGGGGTCGAGGCACGCCATCGCGATGTGCCCCACCGCCTCCTTGCCGCCGAGGGCGGGCACGACCTCGCTCGCCGGATCGAGCTCGACGCCGAAGCGATCGCGGTAGAACGCCGCTGCCGCCTCGCGGAGCTCCTGGGTGCCGTGGTTCGTCGGGTACTGGTGCGTGGCCGGGTTCCGGAGCGCCTCCGCCGCCGCCTCGACGATCGCCGGCGGCGTCGGGAGGTCGGGATCCCCGATCGCGAGGCTGATCACCTCGATCCCTTCGCATCGCTTTCGCTCCATCAGGCGCTCGAGCTCGGCGAAGAGGTACGGCGGGACGGCGTCGAGTCGGCGCGCGAACCTCACAGGCCGAGCTCCTCGCTCGACTCGCCGCTGAAGATCTCCTGGGCCGGCCCCGTCAGCCGCGCGTTCAGCGAGTCGTCGAGCTCGACGACGAGGTCGCCGCCGGCGAGGTGGACGGTCACCGGGCTCTCGCACCAGCCGCGCGTGACGGCGACGCCGGCGGTCGCGACGGCGCTCGTGCCGGACGAGAGCGTCTCCCCCGCCCCGCGCTCCCACACCCCCACCGTGATCTCGTTGGCGCGGTCCACGCGGACGAGCTGGACGTTCGTCCGCTGCGGGAACCGCTCGTGGTTCTCGATCAACGGGCCCAGGCGCAGGAGCGCTTCGCGTTCGGGCTCGAGCCGGACGACGGCATGCGGGTTCCCGACGGACGCCGGCGTGAACTCGAGGGCCTCACCACCCACGTCCAGCTGCTCCGGCTCGCCGACCTCGACGGCGCCCATCTCCATCTCGACGTCGAGTCCGCCGCGCATCCTGGCGACGATTTCGCGGGGCCCGACCCTGATCCGGACGGTGTCGGCGCCGCTCCGCCGCGCGAGCCAGCGCGCGGCGATACGGGTCCCGTTTCCCGAGAGCTCCGCCGTCGAGCCGTCCGGATTCCAGATCACGACTTCTGCCTCGGTTCCGTTCGCCGACACGACCTCGAGCACGCCGTCGGACCCCACCCCGAAGTGGTAGTCGCAGAGCCGTCGGACCTGCTCCTCGGTCAACGCGGTCCCGAGGTCAGCCCGCTGGACCAGCAGGTAGTCGTTGCCGAGCCCGTGCCATTTCGAGAATCTCATCGGCCACCTCGCCCGCCGGGCGGTCGGCGGGCACGGTAACAAGGCCCGGTACGCGCCGCATCCACTTGCGCTGGTAAGCCGCGTAGCGCGTCGTCCGGCGGACGAGCGACTCGAATGCCTCCTCGCGCGGGAGCTCCGAGATGTCGCGGAGGCCGTGAATCGTCCGCGCCGTGGCCGAGATCGGTCGCTCGAGCGCCCGACGCACCTCATCCACGACGCCGCGCTCGAACATGCTTCGGGTCCGGGCCTCGATCCGCTGCGCGAGGACGTCCTGCGGGACGTCGAGGCCGACCAGCAGCGTCGGGTGGCGGGTCTCCTCGCTCCAGAGGCGCTCCCGCCGCGGCGAGAGCGACGCTCCGGCCTCCGCGAGCTCGAGCGCCCTCACCACGCGGCGGCGGTCGTTCGCGTGCACGCGTGCGGCTGCGGCGGGGTCGCGCTCCGCGAGGAGCGCGTGCGCGGCCTCGGCGCCGAGCCTCTCGTACTCGGCCTCCCACCGCTGGCGCACCCCCGGCTCGGGCGCGGCGGGAAGGTCGAGCTCAGCCACGGCTGCCCGCAGGTAGAGCCCCGTGCCGCCGACGACGACCGGGGTCCTGCCCTCAGCCAGCGCCCTGTCCATTGCGGCGTGCGCGAGCGCTGCGTACTCGCCGACCGACGCTTCGTGGTCGAGCTCCCAGATCCCGACGAGCTCCGTCTCGCGCTCCGACTGGTTGGTGAGGATCGGCAGGCCGCGGTAGACCTGCATCGCATCGGCGGAGATGAGCGTGGCGGGGATCCGGTCGGCGATCGCCTCCGCGACGTCGGACTTCCCCGACTCAGTCGGCCCAAAGATCGCGAGGACGTCAGCCACGAAGGCGGCCGCGCACCCGCTCGAGCTCCTCGGCGCTGGCGCCGCCGGCCTCGAGGTAGCCGGCGATGCTGCCGTACCGTCGCTCGAGCTCCTCGAGCACTTCGACCATGGACGAGGCGGGCGTCCTGGAGATGCGGTGCAGCCGCTCGAGCTCCTGCTCGTCCGCCGCCTGGGCGAACCACTCCTCGTGGCGCGTACGCAGGCGCTCCTCGCTGAGCGCGTAGTCGGCCGCGATCTCGGCGATCGGGACGCCGGCGAGCCGCAGGAGGAACGCGCTCACGAGCCCCGTGCGGTCCTTACCTCCGTGGCAGTGCACGACCACGCCTCCCTCCGGCGCACTCGCGACCGCGCGGATCGCGGCCGCGACGTTCGCCCGGAAGTGCTCGAGGAAGATGAGGTACACGTCTCGCGTCGCAGCGGCATGGTCGGCGGCGGCGACGCTTGCCGCCTCGACCTCCTCGAAAACCTCGGGGCGATCGTCGAAGAAGGAGACATGGACAGCCTCGACGGGTAGCTCCGCGGGCGGATCCTCCGCCAGTTCCTCGTCGGATCGGAGGTCGACGATCGTGCGGATCCCGTACTCGACCAGCGCCTCCCAGCCGGCGTCGGTCAGCTGGCGGACCGTGTCGGCCCGGACGATCGAGCCCCAGCGCGTCTCGCCGCCGTCCTCGGTCGGGTGGCCGCCGAGGTCGCGGGCGTTCAGCAGCCCGTCCCACGCGAGGTCCCGAGCTCTAGGCGGCAACTGCTGCGAGCTGAGTGCCCTTGAGTGTCGTCGAGGTCGCGCCGTCGATCTCGACGTGGGCGAGGTCGCCTGCGGACGCCGTCCCGCCGAAGTTCACGGTCGTGTTGCGGCGTGTCCGTCCACGCAAGAGAGACGGATCGGTTCGGCTCGGCCCCTCGACGAGCACCTCCTCCACCCGCCCGATCCGGTGCTGGTTCCGCTCGTGAGCGACGCGCTGGACGACATCGATCAGGCGCTCGATCCGGTCCCGCTTCACGTCCTCCGGCACCTGCTCCGCCATCGGCGCCGCCTCGGTACCGTTGCGCGGCGAGAAGACGAAGGTGAAGGCACTGTCGAAGCCGATCTCCTCGACGGCGGAGAGCGTTTCCCGGAAGTCGTCGTCCGTCTCGCCGGGGAAGCCGACGATCAGGTCGGTCGACAGCGCCAGGTCGGGGATCGCTGCGCGCATCTCGTCCACGAGGCGGACGAAGCGCTCCCGGCTGTACGTCCGGCGCATCGCCTTCAGGATCCGCGTCGAGCCCGACTGCAGCGGCAGGTGGGCGTGCTCGCAGACCGCCCCGCACTCGGCCATGGCCGAGATCACGGGAGCTCGGAAGTCCTTCGGGTGCGGGCTCGTGAAGCGGATCCGCTCGATGCCGTCGACGGCGTCGCACGCCCGGAGGAGCTCGCCGAAGTCGGTACGGACGTCCGGCAGCAGGTCGCGCCCGTACGAGTTGACGTTCTGGCCCAGCAGCGTGATCTCACGGACTCCGGTGCGCGCGAGCCGCTCCACCTCCGCGATCACCTCGCCCGGCCGGCGGCTCTGCTCTCGGCCGCGGACGGAGGGGACGATGCAGTACGCGCATTTCGAGTTGCAGCCCATGGAGACCTGAACCCAACCCTGGAAGCGCCGCTCCCGGTGCATCGGCAGCAGGCTCGCGAAGGAGCGCTCCTCGAGGCCGAAGCGGCCGCGTTCGACGCCCTCACCGCCGGCGCCGACCCACTCGCCCAGGTGCTGGATCGACCCCGGGCCGAAGGCGACGTCCACGAACGGGTAGAGGTCGAAGAGCCGCTCGCGCTGCGCCTCCGCGTAGCAGCCGCCGACCGCGATCACCGTCTCCGGGTCCCGCTCCTTGAGGGCCCGCGCCTGCGCCAGATGAGCGGCAAAGCGCTGGTCGGGCTTCTCGCGGATCGTGCACGTGTTGAAGACGAGCACGTCCGCCTCGTCCTGGTCAGCCGCCTCCCCCAGCCCGAGCTCCTCGAGCATGCCCTTGATCCGTTCCGAATCGTGGGCGTTCATCTGGCAGCCGAACGTCGTGACGTGGTAGCGCTTCACGGCGAAAACACTGTATCGGCGCGGTCACGGACCTCTTCTCGGTTCTCCGGTATATGGTGGACATGTCCGTAGGGGTCAATTTGCAGCCGGAGGTTCACCACTCATGCTTCGTCGCGCACGTCTCGTCACGCTGACTCTGCTCGCCCTGCTCGCGTTCGCCGCCTTCGCGGGAGCGCGGGCTGACCGCGCCGGCGCGGTCAGCGCCGATCTCTTCATCTCCGAGTACGTCGAGGGCTCGAGCTTCAACAAGGCGATCGAGATCTACAACGGCACGGGGGTGGCGGTGAACCTGACCACCGGCCTGTATGGCATCTCGCAGTACTCCAACGGGGATCCGGCACCGACATTCACGATCAACTTGAACGGAACGATCGCGCCCGGGGACGTCTTCGTGCTCGCACATACCTCGGCCGACCCCGCGATCCGGGCGCAGGCAGATCAGCTCTCGTCGCTGGGGTTGTTCAACGGGAACGACGCCGTCGCCCTACGCAAGGGCATCGCGACCGTGGACGTGATCGGCCAAATCGGGGTAAACCCGGGCGATGCAGGCTGGGGCACCGACCCCACGAACACGACGGACAACACGCTTCGTCGCAAGCCGACGATCGAGGCCGGCGATCCGAACGGGGGCGACGCGTTCGATCCGGCCGTCGAATGGGACGGCTTCGCCGTCAACACCTTCGGCGGTCTCGGCTCGCACACCGTGACGACCGGCGGCGACGCCTCGCCGTCCGTCGCGTCGTCCAGCCCGGCGAACGGCGCCACGGAGGTCGCGCAGGGGGCGAACATCACGGTCAACTTCTCGGAGGCCGTGACGGCCGCGGCCGGCTGGTACACGATCTCCTGCGGAACGAGCGGGGCCCACACCGCTACCCAGAGCGGCGGCCCGCAGAGCTACACGCTCGACCCGGACACGGACTTCGCCGAGGGCGAGACCTGCACCGTCACGATCGACGCGTCGAAGGTGACGGACAACGACTTGGACGACCCGCCGGACGCCATGGCGGCGAACCATTCGTTCTCCTTCACCACGACGCTGCCGGTCACGCAGATCGCCGGCGTGCAGGGCGCCGCCCATATCTCGCCGCTCAACGGCCAGCGCGTGAAGGTCGAGGGCGTCGTGACCGCCCGCAGGACCGCGGGCGGGCGGGGCTACTGGATCCAGGACCCGACGCCGGACTCCGACCTCGCCACGTCCGACGCGGTCTTCGTCTTCCTCGGCCAAGTACCGGCCGCGCAGATCGGCAGCCAGGTGCGTGTGGTCGGGACGGTCGGCGAGTTCCGCGCTGGAACTCCGCCCGACCCGGACAACCTGACGATCACGCAGGTGAACAGCTCGAACGCCAACGTGACCGTCCTCTCGTCCGGGAATCCGGCGCCCGCGGCGACCGTGCTCGGCTTGGGCGGCCGGACGCCCCCGACGGAAAACATCGACGACGACGGGGCTGGGAACGTCGAGACGGGCGGAGTCTTTGATCCCGACGGCGACGCGATCGACTTCTACGAGAGCCTCGAGGGGATGATCCTGCAGGTGAACGACGGGTCGGTCGTCGGCCCGACGCGGAGCTTCGGCGAGATCACGCTGCTCCCCGACCGGGGCAGCTGGGCGACCGGGCTGCGGACTCCGCGCGGCGGGATCCTCCTCGGCGGCTACACCGACCCGAATCCCGAGCGGATCATCGTCGACGACGAGATCCTGCGCGACCTGGCGCCGACTCCCCGGCCTGCGAAGGCGATGCCGGACATGAACGTCGGCGACCAGCTCACTTCGAGCGTCGTCGGCCCGCTGGACTACAGCTTCTCGAACTACAAGATCCAGGCCACGACGACTCCGACCTTCGATTCGGGCGGGAACGTCCGTGAGTCGGCCGAGCTGCCGAGAGCCGAAGAAGTCGTCTTCGGCACGTTCAACGTGGAGAACCTCGCCGGCACGGATCCGCAGGCGAAGTTCGACCACCTCGCGAGCCTGATCGTGAACAACCTCCAGGCGCCCGACGTCCTAGGGATCGAAGAGGTGCAGGACAACGACGGCGTCTTCGACCCTCCAGGGCCTGGACTGCCCACGGACAGCACGGTCGTGGACGCCGACGTTGCCTGGACCCGGCTGATTGCGGCGATCGAGGGCGCCGGGGGCCCGACGTACGACTATCGCCAGATCAACCCGGTCGACGACGCCGACGGCGGAGCGCCGGGCGGCAACATCCGCGTCGGGTTCCTGTTCCGGACGGATCGCGGCATCAGCTTCGTCGACAGGCCCGGCGGCTCGCCGACGACCGAGACGACCGTCGTCGGGAAGAAGCACAAGCCGGAGCTCTCCTCGAGCCCGGGTCGCATCGGCACGGAGAGCGCCGCCTTCGCGGACACGCGGAAGTCGCTCGTCGCCGAGTTCAACGTGCGGGACCGGACGGTCTTCGCGATCGTCAACCACTTCAGCTCGAAGGGCGACGACCAGCCGCTGTTCGGGCCGGCGCAGCCGCCTACGCGGTTCTCCGAGATCGCGCGGCACGTGCAGGCCCAGGTCGTCAACGACTTCGTCGACGAGATCCTCGCCCGCGACGACGCGGCGAAGATCGTCGTCCTCGGCGACATCAACGACTTCGAGTTCTCGGAGACGACCGACATCCTCGAAGGCGGCGTCCTCACGTCGCTCGTGAAGACACTGCCGGAGAACGAGCGGTACTCCTACGTCTTCGAGGGGAACTCGCAGGTCCTCGACCAGATCCTGATCAGCGACCGGCTCCTGGAGCTGCCGTACCGACCGGCGTACGACGTCGTCCACGTGAACTCCGAGTTCGCGGACGCGATCCAGGCGTCCGACCACGAGCCCTCGGTCGTCCACCTGAAGTTCGGCGTCGAGGAAGACTAAGTCGCTGCGACGCGGAGCGGGCTCTGCCCGCTCCGCCCGTGGCGGCGCCCTTGTGAAGGAAGCGCCCGAGCGCGCCGTCGCCGCGCGCGGGCAAAGCCCGAGCCCGGCTCCACAGAGTCGCTGAAAGTCGCGAGACTTTCAGCGAAAAGGCGAAGCTACTTGGCGAGCTCGGTGGCCCTCGATTCCCTGATGACGGTGACCTTAATTTGGCCGGGATACTCGAGCTCCTGCTCGATGTCCCGGGCGATCTCGTGCGAGAGCAGGACGGCGCCGTCGTCGTCGATCTGCCCCGGTTTGACGATGACCCGCACCTCGCGCCCCGCCTGCAGCGCGTAGACCTTCTCGACGCCGTCCTTGCGTGCCGCGATCTCCTCGAGCGCCTCCAGGCGCTTGATGTAGTTCTCGAGCGTGTCGCCGCGGGCCCCCGGCCGCGATCCGGAGATCGCGTCAGCGGCGACGACGAGTACGGCCTCGACGGTCTGGGGCTGCACCTCGTAGTGGTGCGCGGCGATCGCGTGGACGACCGCCTCGGACTCGCCGTACCGGCGCGCGTGGTCCGCGGAGATCTGGGCGTGCGAGCCCTCGACCTCGTGCGTGAGCGCCTTCCCGAGGTCGTGGAGGAGCGCCGCCCGTTTCGCGGTGCGGACGCCGGCGTCGAGCTCGACGGCCATGATTCCGGCGAGGTGCACGACCTCGAGCGTGTGCTTGAGGACGTTCTGGCCGTAGCTCGTCCGGTAATGAAGCCGGCCGAGGATCTTCACGAGCTCAGGGTGGAACTCGCCGCAGTTCGCCTCGAAGACCGCCTGCTCGCCGGCCTGGCGGATGTGATCCTCGATCTCTGCCTTCGACTGGTAGTACATCTCCTCGATCCGGGCCGGCTGGATCCGCCCGTCCTCGATCAGCTTGGCGAGCGTGAGGCGGGCGATCTCGCGGCGGATGCCGTCGAAGGACGACAGGACGACGGCCTGCGGCGTATCGTCGATGATGACGTCGACCCCGGTCAGATGCTCCAGCGTGCGGATGTTGCGGCCCTCGCGGCCGATGATCCGTCCCTTCATGTCGTCGCTCGGAAGCTCGACGACGGACGACGTCGTCTCCGCGGCGTGGCTGGCGGCGACCCGCTGGAGCGCGTCCGCGACGAGGTTCCGTGCGCGGCGCCTTGCGTCGAGCTGCGCCTCCTCCTCGAGTTGGCGGACGCGCCGCGCGAGCTCGTGGCGGATGAGCCCTTCGGCACGGTCGAGCAGCTCCGCTTTCGCCTCGTTGACGGTGAGCCCCGACATGCGCTCGAGCTCGGCGAGCTCGCGCTCCTTCGCTTCCTTCAGGTCGCCCTGCAGCTCCTTGATGTGGGTCTCGCGGTCGGCCAGTCCCTGCTCGCGTCGGAGCAGCTCCGTGAGCTTCGCCTCGAGCTCGTCCTGCTTGGCGAGGACTCGCTCCTCGAGCTTCGTGATCTGGCTGCGCCGCTCCTGCGCGTCCCGCTCGGCCTCGGCGCGGACGCGAACGGCCTGCTCGCGCGCCTCGATCTCCGCCTCGCGCCTGAGTGTCTCCGCCTCCCGCTTGCCGGCGTTGACGAGCTCGTCACGCCGCGCCGCCGCCTCGCCGAGGCTCGAGCGGCCCAGCAGTTGCATGACGAGGAGCAGCGCGGCTGCTCCGAGGACGAGGCCGATCGCAATTCCGGCGGCGAGCATGCGCGCTCCTTCGGGATCGAATACCACCCGCCATCAGGCCTGAGCAGAGCGCTCTGAAT
Organism: Gaiellaceae bacterium; assembly: GCA_035707105.1. GTDB lineage: Bacteria > Actinomycetota > Thermoleophilia > Gaiellales > Gaiellaceae > JACDAN01. The sequence continues at coordinate 21,136 of DASSUI010000053.1, forward strand.
CGCAGCCGTCAGCGACGGCTGCGCCGTTCGGTGCCGCTAGCGACCGCTAGCTAGCGCCACCTCCGCCGTATCGCTGGTTCGTGTCCTCATCAGTGATCGGTCTCGTCTGGTTTCAGAAAGCGTGTCTGTGCAGGCAAAATATTGGGTGAAGCTGCCCTCAGCATACCGGATCGTCGACGAGTGGCTCGAGCGATTCCCGGCGGAACCCCTTTCCGGCCAGGTAGCGGAGGGCGCGGTCGCCGCCGCCGCGGCGGCGAAAGATCCTCGCGGCCCGCTCCGACTCGGGCTCGAGCGCCTCGAGGAGCTCGGCGATCGCGTCCGGTTCGATGCCGTGCCGGCGGAGGTCGTTGCGGATCAACGCGTCGCCCGCGTTCTTCGCCGCGAGGCCGCGTGCCCTCGCCTCCGCGAACCGTTCGTCCGAGAGGAGGCCCGTGTCGGCGAGCGCGTCGAGCGTCGCCGTGCGCTCGTCGGCGGGGACGCCCGCCCGCTCGAGCCGCCGCTCGAGCTCGCGCCGCGACCGGTCGCGGTGGCTGAGGGCGCGGAGCGCGAGCTCTCTCGCCTCGGGCACGCCGGGGCTATGTGGCCTCGACGGGCTCGGCCTCCGCGGCCGCCTCGGCCGTCCCGTTCCTCTCCGCCGTCGGCAGGAGCCTCGCCGACACGACCTGGTCGGGCCCGACGTCGCTCTGGATCTGGGCGAGGATCTTCTGCGTCACGTCCGGGTGCTCGCGGAGGAACGCAGTCGCGTTCTGCCGGCCCTGCCCGAGCCGCTCCTCCTGGAAGCTGAAGTAGGACCCGGACTTCTGGACCGCCTTCCGCTCGAGCCCCGCGTCGAGGACCGTGCCCTCCCAGGAGATCCCCTGGCCGTAGATGATGTCGAACTCGGCCTGCTTGAACGGCGGGGCGACCTTGTTCTTCACGACCTTGACGCGGACACGGTTGCCGATCGCCTCCACGCCCTCCTTCAGCGTCTCGATCCGACGGATGTCGAGGCGGACGGACGAGTAGAACTTCAGAGCCCGGCCGCCCGGCGTCGTCTCGGGGTTGCCGAACATGACGCCGATCTTCTCGCGCAGCTGGTTCGTGAAGATGCAGATCGTCTCGGTGCGGTTGAGCGTGCCGGCGAGTTTGCGCAGCGCCTGGCTCATCAACCGCGCCTGGAGGCCGACGTGGCTGTCCCCCATCTCGCCCTCGATCTCCGCGCGCGGGGTCAGCGCCGCGACGGAGTCGACGGCGACGACCGAGAGCGCGCCGCTGCGGATCAGCAGCTCGGCGATCTCGAGCGCCTGCTCGCCGTTGTCGGGCTGCGAGACGAGGAGATCCTCGATGTTGACGCCGATCTTGCGCGCGTACTGCGGGTCCATCGCGTGCTCGGCGTCGATGAACGCGCAGATGCCGCCTCGGCGCTGCGCCTCGGCGATGACGTGGTAGACGAGCGTCGTCTTCCCCGAGGACTCCGGGCCGAAGATCTCGACGATCCGGCCGCGAGGCAGCCCGCCGATCCCCAGGGCGAGGTCGAGCGCGAGCGAGCCGGTCGAGACGGAGCCGACGGCCACGTGCGCGTGGTCGTTCATCCGCATGACGGCGCCCTTGCCGAACTGGCGCTCGATCTGTCCCAGCGCGGTGTCGAGTGCCTCTTCGCGACTCATCCGATCAACCTCCTAGCGGTACCGATTCCAAGACTCTGTACTGCGCCCCGGACGGCCGCAGGCCAGACATGTAAACAGCCGCGTCGGACGGCTGGAAGGCGCCGAGATCGGGCACCGGCGGGTCGAGCCCCGGCGGCGATCGGAAGCGCAGGACGGTGACGTGCGGGAGCCACCGGCGCCGCTCGCGCTCGTAGACGCCGAGACGTTCCAGGCCCTCGAAGAGGCGCTCGGCGAGACGTTCCCCCTCACCTGCCTCGTCCCGCAGCACGACCATGCCGACGCTCCGCGTCTCGCGGTACCGGACGGCCGAGAACACGATCTCGCCCGCGTCGGCGGCCGCGTCCCTGAGGGCGCCGGCGATCGCGGGAAGGTCGTCTGCCGGCCTCGAGCCGAGGAATGCGAGTGTGGCGTGAAGGTGCTCGCGCGAGACGACGCGTCCCTCTTCGAGGTTCGACGCCTGCCAGCGCTCAAGCCGGTCGAGGACGCCGTCGGGGAGGCGCAGGGCGCAGAAGAGGCGAAGGCGTTCACGACCCTCGACGCTACCGGCCGGGGTCACGCCTGTGTGTGCCCACTTTGCGCCAAGAGCCGCCGCAGGAGGTGCAGCGCAGAGGCCGCCGCCCGCCGGCGCACGGCGTCCCGGTCTCCCGGGAGCCTGAGCTCGACGGCCTGGCCGCCGTCCGGGCCGGCCGCATGGACGAAGACGAGGCCCACCGGCTTCTCGGCTGTCCCTCCGCCCGGCCCCGCCACGCCGGTGACCGAGACCGCCACATCGGCCTCCAGCCGTTTCCTCGCGCCGTCGGCCATCGCCTCGGCGACCTCTGCCGAGACGGCGCCGTGGCGGCCGAGAAGCTCCTCCGGCACGTCGAGCAGCCCTCGCTTCAGCCGGTCGTCGTACGCCACGACGCCGCCGACGAACACGTTGCTCGAGCCCGGCACCGACGTGAGCCGTGCGCCCACCAGCCCGCCCGTGCAGGACTCCGCCGTCGCGATGGTCACGCCCTCTTCGCGGGCGAGGTCGAGCACGATCGCCTCGACCGGCCGTTCGTCCTCGGCGAAGAGCGCCTGCGGAAGCTCCGCCTCGAGTGCCCCCTGGAGCCGGTCCGCATGGCCCTCGGCCTCCGGCTGGACGACAAGGTCGACCTGCACCTCGAGGTCGTGCGCGCAGATCGTCACGTCGACGCCGTCCTGCTCGCCGCCGGCGCGTTCCACGACGCGCGCCACGGCCGATTCGGGCAGGCCGAAGAAGCGCAGGACGCGGTGGTCCGGATGCGCAGCGGACGCGAAGATCCGCCGCACCGGCTCGGCCTCGACGGCCCGAGCCCAGAGACGCTGGAGCTCCCCCGGCGGGCCCGGCAGGACGACCACCACCGTGCCGCCGAGGTCGAGGACGAGCCCCGGCGCGGTCCCCGCGAGACCGAGGGAGTGCGCGCCTTCCGGGATCGTCGCCTGCTTGCGCACACCGGGCTCCAGCTCGGCGTACGGGCGGCGGAAGCGGGCGGACAGCCCGCGGACGACGGTGCCGATCTCCTCCTCCAGGGCCGGGTCGACGACGAGCTCGCGCCCGGCGACCTGCGCCAACAGCTCCACCGTGCGGTCGTCGTGCGTCGGCCCGAGCCCGCCGGAGGTCACGACCAGGTCGGCGGCGAGCGCCTCGCGAAAGGCCTCCCCGAGCGGGTCGGGCCGGTCCCCCACCACCAGCACCCGCGCAGGCTCGATGCCGCGCGTGCTCAGCTCGCGCGCGAGGAACGGGCCGTTCTCGTCCACGCGCCCGCCCCGGACCAGCTCGCTGCCGGTGACGAGGACGACCGCTGTCGGCCGGCTCAAGCGGCGGCGTTCACGGGGACCACGCGCCTGGCGGTGATCACCACGGCCGTCGGGCTGCCGCGGTCGGGGACCGAGACCACGCGGCCGTTGACCTTGAAGCGAAGGTTCCCCGGCCGGCCGACGACGACGTGCACCCTCCGCTGGTTGAACCTGATGGTGAACCCCGCCTCGAGCGTGCCGCGGTAGAGCTCGCGGCCGGCGGCGGAGCCCTTGTGCACCTCCACCCACGAGTCGCCGAGCGCGCCGGTGATCGTGAGCTTCGCGACCTCCGGCTGGCGCCTCGCGGGCTTCTTCGCCGTCGCCTTCGGCTTGGTCGCGGCTGGCGGCTCCGAGGAGAGATTGGGGATCGCCGTCTCGGGCGTGTCGGAGCCGAAGCGCCAGGCGACCACGACGAGGGCCGTCAGGATCCCGATGGCCGCGAGCGCGACGAGCACGACGCTCGACTCCACGCGCGGGTTCCGGCCGACGGTCGAGCGGTCCTGCGCGCGGAGCGGCGTCTCCTCGTCCCCGGGGATGTAGCGCGAGTTGTATTCGTCGACGTAGAGCTGGCCGTCGAGGCCGAGGTACTCCGAGTACGTCCTGAGAAAGCCCTTGACGTACGTCTGGCCCGGGAGGATGTCGAACTGCTCGTCCTCGAGCGCGCGCAGGTATTTCCCGCGGATCTTGGTCGCCTGCTCGACCTCGGGAAAGTCGAGGCCCTGGCGCAGGCGCGCCTCTCTCAGGCTGTTACCGATCTCGAACACGGCGGCTGCTCGATTGTAGGCAGCCTGGCCTCAGGCTGCGAACTCGCGAAGCACGTAGTACGTGGCGACGGAGATCGCCGCCGTCACGGCCAGGTAGAGGCCGACGTAGCCCAGGATCCGGCCGATCCGCGCCAGGGAACCGCCGCGGACGCGGCCGAGCGTGCGCTCGACGTCCCGTCTCGCCTTGCGCCCCAGGAGGACGGCGGCGACCGAGAGGACGAAGGCGGGCGGGATCGAGACGGACGACTCCAGGAGGGTCATCACGTCGTAGACCTCCGCCGCGACGATGGCAGCCGGGATCGTTGCGACCGCCGCCAAGCCGACGAGCACGGAGAGGACCGCGCTCCAGCTCAGCCGGCGTTCGCGGCTATTGCTTCCGGTAGGGCCTGCCAACGGCGGCGGGCGGGATCGAGCGGCCGATGACGCCAGCGACCGCGATCAGGGTGAGCACGTACGGAAGGGCTAGGAAGAGCGTCGCCGCCGAGCCCGAGTACTCCGGCAGCCGCTGCGCGAGCGCGTACGAGAACCCGAAGAGCAGGCAGGCGCTGTAGGCGCCGAACGGCCGCCAGGCGCCGAAGATGAGCGCCGCCAGTGCGATGAACCCGCGCCCGCCCGTCATGCCCTCGTTGAACGAGCCGAGGAAGCCGATCGAGAGGTAGGCCCCGCCGAGCGCCGCGAGGATGCCCGAGACCGTCACGGAGGCGTACCGGATGAGATAGACGTTGATCCCGACCGTGTCGGCGGCCCGCGGATGCTCGCCCACCGAGCGGATCCGCAGCCCGATCGGAGTCTTGAACATGACGATGTACGAGACGATCAGGAGCAGGAACGACAGCCAGATCATCAGGTTGAGCTGGCCGAACACCTCGTCGAGGAAGTTCCCGAGCCCGCCGGGGATCTTGTCGAGCGAGATGTGGACGTCGGGGATGCGAGGGATATCGGACGGCGTCCCGAGCTCGCCGTAGACGTCGATGAAGAAGTAGCCGGTGACGCCGAGCGCCAGGAAGTTGATCGCCGTCCCGGACACGATCTGGTCCGCCCTCAGGTGGATCGAGAAGAACGCATGGATCAGGGCGAGCGCGGCGCCGGCGATCATCGCGGCGAGCAGCCCGAAGGCCCACGAGCCGGACTTCTGCGCGGCGAGGATGCCGAAGAAGGCGCCGGCGAGCATCATCCCCTCGAGCGCGATGTTCACGACGCCGCTCCGCTCGGAGAACATCCCGCCGATCGCCGCGAACGCGAGCGGAGTCGCGTAGCGGAGCATCGAGGCGAAGAGGGCCGACCAGACGACGACGCTGTCGAGGTGCCCGACGCTCGACCTCGTCGCGAGGATGCCGAGCCCGATCGAGGCGAGCCCGAGGACGACCGCCGACCAGCCGAGACGGCGAACCCCTCGCGTCACGGCCGCGATCCCACAGAAGATGCCGAGGATCCCGAAGAAGATCGGCCACAGGATCGAGCGCTGCGTGAGCGGCGGAAGCACGACCCAGAAGCCGATGACCGCGAGCACGATCCCAGCGATCGCGAAGTTCCGAGGCGTGAACGCCCGCTCGATGCTCAGGCCGGCCCGCTCCGCCCGCGCGATCACGTCGTCGCCTCCGCAGCCTGCGCGCGGTCGCGGCGACCGCGGCCGAGTCGCCTCGCGCGCGCCCAGACGGCGAGGATCAGGAGGTCGGCGCCCACGAACAGCACGACGAGCGCCTGGATCATCAGCGTCAGGTTCCCGGCGAGCTCGGGCTGGAAGACCTCGGGATCGAGGTTCCGGGTCGAGGTGCCGTTCAGGAGCGCGCCGAAGAGGAGCGCCGACACTGCGACACCGATCGCAGTGTTGCGCCCGAGCAGCGCGACGGCGATCCCGATGAACCCGATCTGCGAGTTCTGGATGTCGATCACGCCGAGGCGGAACTGCCAGCCGAGGATGTCGAGCGCGCCCCCCAAGCCCGCGAACAGCCCGGCGATCCCCATCGCGAGGATGTAGCTCCGCGCGACGTTGATGCCGCCGTACCGCGCGGCCTCCGGGTTGAAGCCGACGGCGCGCACCTCGTAGCCGAGCGTCGTCCGGGTCAGCGTCACCCAGTACACGACGAGCGCCGCGAGCGCGATGAAGAAGCCGATGTGCAGGCCCTGGAGGAGCGGGTCGCCCCAGAACACCGGCAGCTTCGCGCCCTCGGCGATGTTGGACGAGACCGGCACGGCCTCGTTGACCTTGTTCTGGAGCGGGCCCTGCTGGCCGAACGCGTAGTTGCCGACCCAGTACGCGATCCAGTTGAGCATGATCGTCGTGATCACCTCGTGGGCGCCCACGGTCGCCTTCAGGAAGCCTGCGATCCCCGCCCAGGCCGCCCCGGCGAGCGAGGCGAGGGCGATCGCGAGGAAGATGTGCAGGCCGGAATTCATGTCCACCCAGGACGAACCGACCCACACGCTCACCATCGCGCCGACGATGTACTGGCCCTGGCCGCCGATGTTGAACATGCCGCAGCGGAACGCGAAGGCCACCGCCAAGCCGGTGAGGACGAGCGGGATCCACACGAGCAGGGTCTGCTGGAGGTTGAACGCCGCCTCCGACTCGACGTCGTTGACGTTCCAGAAGAACGGGATCGTGGCGTCCGTGTAGGGCAGCCCCATGTCGTAGGAGCCGAACTGGAAGAACCAGTTCAGGCCGGTGCCGGCGAAGATCTCCTTGTAGGTCGTGAGCGGGTTGTGGCCCGTCGCCATGACGATGAGGCCGCCCACGAAGAACGCCAGCACCGCGGTGAGGATCGGCGGGACGATCCCGCCGGCGCGCTGGAGCGCGCCCAGCCGGGCCGCAGTGCTCGGTTCTTGGACAGGGGCGGGCTGTTGGACCGGCGGAACCTGCTCGCTCACGCGACGACCTGCTCCCGTCCGCCGCCGATCATCGCCACGCCCAGCTCCTCGGCCGAGACATCGGGCGTGTACTCGCCCACGATCCGTCCCTCGAACATCACGAGGATCCGGTCCGAGAGCGAGAGGATCTCCTCGAGCTCCAGCGACACGAGCAGGATCGCCCTCCCCTGGTCGCGCTCCTCGACGAGCCGGCGGTGGACGAACTCGATCGCGCCGACGTCGAGACCCCGGGTGGGCTGCGCGGCGAGGAGGACGCGCGGGTCGCGCTCGACCTCCCGGGCCACGACGACCTTCTGCTGGTTGCCGCCGGAGAGCGCCGATGCCTTCGTCGTCGGCCCCCCGCCCCGGACGTCGAAGGCCTGGAGGAGCCGCCGC
>DASSUI010000054.1:0-12168 GCA_035707105.1 Gaiellaceae bacterium
CTTCGTGGACATCGGCGACCAGTTCGTCGCCCTCGCGGAAGGTCGCAGCCAGGGCCCGGACGGCCACCGCCACTTCGGCCTCGTGGTGGACGACAAGCAGGCCGCCCTCGACGCAGCGCGCGCGGCGGGAGCCCTCGTTCACGGCAACCGCATCCGCGATCCGTGGGGCAACAACGTCGAGGTCGTCGCCTACGAGGACGTCCAGTTCACGAAGGCGCCGGAGATTCTCCGGGGCATGGGCCTCGCCGGGCTCGAGAAGACCGAACCGGCCCGCGAGGAGCTGCGGGCCAAGGGCCTTGCCTGAGATCAGGCCGTACGAGCCGGCCGACGCCGAGCGCGCAGTTCCGCTGTTCCGCGCGCTGCTGCCCGGGAACGTGCATACCGGGCCTGCAATTCGCCATTGGGTCGAATCGATGCCCGCCCGCGCCGAATTTCGCGCCTGGGTCGCCGTACACGACGGCAGAGTGGTGGGTTGGGCGAATACCCGGCTCCGCTGGGACCTCGACGCCGAGGGCGTGGCCGGATCCTGGATCGGCGTGCTGCCCGATCACCGCCGCCGAGGGGTGGGCTCGGCGCTCGCCCGCCTCGCCGAGGACCACGCGGCCACGCTCGGCGTACGCGAGCTCAACTCGTTCGTGCGCGAGGACGACGGGCCGAGCCGCGCCTTCGCGCGAAAGCGCGGGTTCCGCGAGGGCCGCAGCGACCAGGAGTGGGAGCTCGACCTCCGCGAAGCCCGGTTGCGCGACCGTCCGCCGCCGCCCGGCGTCGAGGTCGTCCCGCTTCGCGACGTCCTCGATCGGCAGCGTGAGCTCTTCGAGCTCTACGACGCCGCTCACGGCGACATGCCCGGCGACCACACCTACGCGCTCCGCTTCGACGAGTGGCTTCCGGAGGCACTGGGCGACCCGAGCCTCGATCTGGACGTCAGCGCGGTGGTGCTCGCGGACGGCGCGCCGGTGTCGTTCGCGTGGGTGAACAGCGACCGCGAGGGCGGCTCCGGTGTCAACGAGATGACGGGCACGCACCCTGCCCACCGGCGCCGCGGATTCGCCAGGCTCGCCAAGGAGACCTCGATCCGGTGGGCGGCGGAGGCCGGCCTGCGCACGCTCTTCACCGGCAACGACGAGGCGAACGCGGACATGCTCGCGCTGAACGAGCACCTCGGCTACCGGCCGACGCACGTGATCCTCGACGTGACGAAGACGCTCTAGACCGAGGCGAGCCCCGGGCGCAGCGACCCGAGCCGGGTCGCGATGACCGACTCCGCCGCTTCGGCGCTCGCCGCATGGCCGGTGACGGCGGCGATGAAGTCGTCGCGGTCGAGCGCGAAGAGCTCTACGTCCGACTTCGCCCGCACCGTCGCCGTGCGCGGGACGTCGCGGAGCAGCGCGATCTCGCCGAAGTAGCCACCCGGGCGGGTCTCTCGAACCACGCTTCCGTCGATCACGATCTCCACCACACCCTCGTCGACGATGTAGAAGCGATCCCCGACGTCGCCCTGGCGGAAGAGCTCCTCGCCCGCTGCGAGCCGGACGGGCGCGAGCGCGTGGGCCAGGCTCTCGAGGGTCGGCTGCGGAAGGGGCGCGAAGAGCTCGATGGCGCGAAGAAGCTCGAGCTGTCGCTCCGGCACCGGGACGGCGTCGAGCGGCGTGAGCCGGCTGCGGAGGAGCGTTGCGAGAATCGGCAAGAGCGCCCCCGTGATCATGAGTGCGCCGCGCACGTCGAACGCCGCGATCAGGAGCGGCGCGGCGATCGAGCCGAGCCCGATCGTGGCGACCCAGAGGCTCTGCACCGCACCGAAGACGCGCGCGAGGACTTCGTCGGGGACGGCGCGCTGGAGGAGCGTATAGGCGGACACGTCGACGAGCGTGTTCCCGAGACCGACGAGTGCGAGGAAGAGGAGCGCGGCGGCCGGTTCGGGGAAGACGCCGATCAGCGCGATCGGGATGCCCCAGAGCCCGATCCCGATCAGGAAGTTCGACGTCAGCCGCCGCCCGATCAGCGCCGCTGAGACGACGGCGCCGACGAGGCCGCCGATCCCGACGGCCGAGTTCAGGAAGCCGACACCCTGCTCTCCGAGATCGAGCAGCCGGAGCGCCGTGACGACGATGAGGACGTTGAGCGCGCCCGCGACGAAGGTCTGCGCGACGAGGAGCAGCACGAGAATCCGCAGACCTTTCTCGCGCGCGAGCGTGACGAAGCCGGCGCCGAACTCGGCCAACACGCCGCCGCGCGCCTCCCTCGGCTCCGGCTGCGTCTCGACGCGAACCCGGCTGACGAGGATCGCCGAAAGCAGGAACGCTGCGGCGGCGGCGCCGAAGACCACCTCCGGGCTCGTGAGAGCGAGGAGGATGCCTCCGATCGCCGGCCCGCCGAAGATGCCGAGGCTCTCGATCGTGCTCGACGTGACGTTCGCGGCCGTCAGCTCCTTCGGCGTCGTCGCCACGGTCGGGAGCAGGGCGGCCTGCGCCGGCCGGACGGCCGAGTACGCGATCGCAACGAGCCCGGCCAGGACGTAGACGAACGCCGCCGGTGCGTCGAGCGTGACGACGAGGACGGTGATCGCGAGCAGGGTCGCGCGCGTCAGCTCGGCGGCGACGATCACCCGCTCGCGCCGGTAGCGGTCGCCCAGCAGGGCCGTGAACGGCGAGGCCACCGCCGACGGCAAGAACCGGACGAGTCCCACGAGCCCGACGGCCGCGGCGCCCCCGTGGCGGTAGGCGAAGACCGCGAGCGCGATGCCGTACGACCAGTGCGCGACGATCGACGCCGCCCAGGCGCCCTCGATCCGTCTGATGTTCGGGTTGCGGAAGACCTGGCCGAACGAGCGCGTGGCGTCCCGAAGCCGTTCCCGCAGCGCCCTCACGGCAAGAAGCATCCCACGGCGCATTGTGTTTTTCGAGTCGAACGGGGAAGATTCGGGTGCCGACGGCCGTCTAGTGGGTCAGATGCGGTCGACGAACGCGAAAGGAGACCAGGGAATGTCGGACGAGCAGATGGATCAGATGGATCGCGCCGACGAGCGCGAGAACGAGCAGCAGGTGGAAGCGCACCAGATGGACCAGATCGACCAGCTCGATCGGGCGGACGAGGAGGGTGACGACGTCGAGGCGCATCAGTTCGACGCGCCCGCCGCGATGGACCAGATGGACGCGCCCGCCGCGATGGACCAGATGGACCAGATGGACTGAGCGACCGCTGTCGCTGGGGAACTCGAAGCCGGGGCTCGCCCCGGCTTCAGCCTTTGAAGAGGGCCTCCAGCGACCGGAGCAGCTCGACGCCGGCGGCCCGGCGCGGCCCGTCCAGCTCCTCGAGGTTCTCGGCGACCCGTGCGAGGAGCGCCGAGTCGGTGTCCGCGTCCTCGAGCACCGCCTTCGCGCGCCGGGCCTTCCGCAGGAGGTCGAGGGCGATCGCAGCCTGGTTCCCGAACAGCCCGAGCAACTCCATCTCCTCCAGCGAGAACCGCGCCTGCTGCGGCCGGTCGAGGACGTAGAGGACGCCGAGCGGCTCCTCGTCGTGGATCAGCGGCACGCACATCAGTCCCTGCGGCACGTACCCGGTCTTCTTGGCGGCCTCCTCCGCGAAGCGCGGGTCCCGCGAGACGTCGTCGAGGACGATCGGCTGCCGGGTCACGAGCACCCAGCCGCCGATCCCCGTGCTGGACGGCAGCCGCTGGCCGACGAGCGTGTCGGCTCCCTCGCCGGCGACGGCCTCGAACACGAGCTCGTCGGTGTCCTCGTCGTAGAGCAGCACCGAGGACGCCCTCGCGTAGAAGATCCCGCGCGCGACCTCGACGGTCGCCTGGAGGAGCGCCCGGTGCGCGTCCTCCGACGCCAGCACGCCGGCCGCGACCGCGGCCCGAAGCCCGTCCTCGCTCACTCGCCGCCCTCCACGTTGTTGGCCGTCAGGTAGAGCGCGCTCTTCAGCTGGAACGGCGTCAGCTCCGGGTGCCTTCCGAGGATCAGCGCGCAGATCCCCGTCATGTGCGGCGTCGCGAAGCTGTTCCCGGTCGACCGCGCTCTGGACCCGCCGAGCCAGGCGACCTCCACGTCGACGCCGCGGGCGAAGAACTCGACCGGCGGGCTCGGGTTGTAGTAGAAGGTCTCCGCGTCCGGCTCCTCGTGGCTCCCGACCGAGATGACCGACGAGAACCGCCACGGATAGCTCTCGACGGGCATGTTGTGCGCCGAGGCGACGAGCACCGTCCGGCGGAAGTACGCCGTGTCGGCGACCTCGTGCAGCAGGCCGGCGAACTGGCTCTTCGTCGTCGAAAGGCTCATGTTGATCACCTGGAAGCCCTGCTCGACGGCCCAGCGGAGACCGCCCAGCAGCGCCGTGCCGCTGCCGGTGAAGCCGGCGCCGAGGACACGGACGCTGTGCAGCTCGCAGTCGGGCGCGATCGAGCGGACGATTCCGGCGCACGCCGTCCCGTGGCCGCAGAGGTCGCCCTCGACGTCGTCCACGACCGCGATCTCGTCGCCTTCCCTGACCTCGACGGCGACCGCACCGGCGAGCCCGCCGACGTCGGGGTGGTCGGGCTCGACGCCCGAGTCGAGGATGCAGACGCGGACGCCGTTCCCGGTCGAGCCGCCCCACGCCCACTCGCGTGTGACCCGTCCGGGCCATTCGGTGGGCAGCGCGAGCGACTCGGCGGTGCCCGCCGGGAGGCTCCATGCGGGGAGCGGACGCTCCGGTGCCGGTTCCGCCACAGCCTCGATGTTACGCCGCGTCCATCGTACGGCGAGCCTCGCGCGCGGCCTGCGAAGCGGTCTCGACCAGCAGCTCCGCGTGCTTCGCGCGCTCGTCGCCCGGCTGGACGAGGAGGTTGACGGAGACGAGCGCCGCGGCCGCGCGGGTCCCGGCCTCGGCCAGCAGTGCGGCGGTGACGGCGTCGCCGCGGCGGCTCGCCGTCCCACGGTCGGCGACCGCGGCGGCGAGACACGCAGCGTCGGCGCCGGCCTCGGCGATCGCCATCGGGACCTCGGCGGCACGCGTCAGCGCAGCGCCGACGGCCATGTCCCTGACCACCGGCTCGACGCGCTCGGGCAGCGTCATGGTCGCGAGCGCCTCCTCGTAGACCTCGGCGTCCCGCTGGGCGAGCGGCGCGACGCGCTTGCGAAGGCTGTCGGCCTGCGCAATCGCGGAGCCGGCGTCCGGCCAGTCGCTCGACGCACGGGCGACCATCGCCGTCAGCCCTGCGGAGATCGCGACCGCGAGGGCCGCGGCCGAGCCGCCGCCCGGGGTCGGATCCTCGGTCGCGACGATGTCGAGGAACTCGCGCAGCGGAAGGTCGAGCAGGTCACCCGTGGCGGACACGGGTGGGATTCTCTACTCGTCGGCGTCCAGGCGACGGCGGAGGATCTCGACGGTCTCGGCGTGGGCCACGACGTCGAACTCCTCGAGCGCCGTCTCCGGGTCCTCGATGACGCGGCGGCGGAAGTCCTCGTCGGCGTCTGCACGCTCGACGATCCGCTCGAGCCGACGGCGCGTGTTCGGGATCTCCTGTGCCCATTTGACCCACGCCTCGGGCGCCGGCGGGAGTGCGCTCAGGATCTCACCCAGCTTCTCTTCGTCATAGGCAGGCACGTTGGTCATCAAGCTCAGGACGGAGAAGCGCCGCGGTTTCTTCCCTCCATCTCGCCCCGAAGCCTGGTCAGGCAGCGCGAGATTCGGCTCGCGATGGTGCCCGAGGGCAGGTCGAGCGCATCGCCGATCGTGCGGTAGCTCTCGTCCCGGGCGAAGAAGCGGTCGAGGATTTCCTTGCAGTTGTCCGGGAGGTTCGCGAGGGCCTCGTGCACCGCGAGCGACTCGTCGAGCCGGCCGATCGTGTCGTCCACGTCCGGGATCTCGACCTCTTCCTCGAGCTGCTCCGCCGAGCCGGCTCGCAGGCGGTCGATGCAGAGGCGCCGCGTGAGCTGCGCGAGCCAGGGGCGGATGGCCTCGTCGTCGCGAAGCTTGTGCAGATGCTCGTACGCGCGGGTGAAGACCTCCTGGAAGACGTCCTCTGCGTCGTGCTCGGAAAGCTTGAACGCCTGCACCGCGATCGCGTAGACGTAGCGTGAGAACCGCTCGACGAGCTGGTTCCACGCCTCTGGATCGCCGGTCCGGCAGCGGGCGACCAGCTGGGCGTCGGTCGGCTCGACCCTCATCCCCATCGCCTGGACCGCATCCATGTCCATAGCTTCGCGTATTCGTCCCGTTTTAGGGAAGTGACGGCTGGAGGAACAGGTTCCGCCACGCCGTCCACCAATCGTCCGCCCGCGCGACGATCGAGCGGGGCCCGGTGACCTCGACACCGGCGCGGCCGCGGTACTTGTCGACCTCGGCCGTCTGCGTGAAGTCGACCTCGATCACCGCCGGGCGACCCGGGTCGTACGGCTTCACGGCACTCGTGTCCTTCAGCGCGTTCCGCGCGCCCTCCTCGATCAGCTCGCGGGCGAGCTTCGGCGCGAGATTCCTCGCGGCGCGCGAGCCGATCCCTTTCTTCACGGCCACGGTCGTCAGCCCGTCCCCGAGGAGCTCCGTCGCCTCGCGGCAGGCGGCCTCGTCGCCGGTCACGAGCAGGACGGGGCAGCCCCAGGTCCCACACATCGCCGCGTTGATCGCCGACTCGCCGACCGGGACGCCGTTGAAGCGGAGGTTGTGCCACTCGCGGCCCGAGACGGTGTGGTTCAGGACGCCGTCCGGAGTTCCGGCCATGGCGTGCATCCCGACGAGAAGGCAGGCGTCGACGCCGCCCTCCAGGAACTCCGTGTACTGCGTCCAGGTCGACTGGACGACGTACTCGCAGGCCGGATCGAGCATGTCGTGGACGAGCGAGTTGAAGCTCCATCCCCCTCCGGCGCCGTGGTGGTCCATGACGACGATCTCCCTGGCGCCTGCCGCCTTCGCGCCGCGGACGGCGGCGTTGATCTCCTCGGTGTAGAGCTTCCGGCCCTCGTCGTACATGTCATGGCCGCCGGTGGTCTGCTCGCCGCGGACGATGCCTGCGACTCCCTCCATATCGCTGATGATGTGAACGCGCATGCCTATAGGTTGTCATTCGTGGAGACCGGCCTGCGCGGCAAGCGCGTGTTGGTGACGGGCGCCTCCGGCGGTATCGGGTCGGCATGCGTGCGCGAGCTCCTGGCCGAGGGCGCCGAGGTGGTCGCCCACTACCACCGCGGGCGGGAGCGGGCCGAGGCGCTCGGCGCCTCGGCAATCGTCCAGGCGGACCTGACGCGCGAGGACGAGGCGGAGCGGCTGTTCGAGGAGGCCGGCACGCTCGACGCGTGCGCGGCGGTCGCCGGCGTCTGGCCCTCGGCGGACACCCCGGCCTGGGAGCTCTCGCTCGAACGCTGGGAGGAGACGCTGCGCCTGAACCTGACGGCGACGTTCCTCACCGCCCGCGGCTTCCTTCGGTCGGTCGAGCGTACGGGCCGCGGGAGCCTCGTCCTCGTCGCCTCGACGGCCGGCGTCTTCGGCGAGGCGGGCCACGCGGACTACGCGGCCGCCAAGTCGGCGATCGCCTACGGGCTGCTCCTGAGCCTGAAGAACGAGATCGTGCGGATCGCGCCCGGCGGCCGGGTGAACTGCGTCTGTCCCGGTTGGACGCGGTCGCCGATGACCCGCAGTGAGCTCGAGGACCCCGGTCTCGTCGACCGTGTGACGCGGACGATGGCGCTGCGGAAGGTCGCCACCCCGGAGGACGTCGCCCGACAGATAGTCGTCCTCGCCTCCGACGAGCTCTCCGGCCACGTCACCGGACAGGTCGTCGTCGTCGCGGGAGGCATGGAGGGCCGCCTGCTCCACTGAGTAAAGAAGCGGCGCGCCGAGGCGCGCCGCACGCGACTCGCCGCAGAGTGCTAATTGCCGTTAGTTCCCCGCGGAAGAGTCCTGCGTCGTTATCGGCGAAAAGGCGGGATTCCTAAACCCGACCGAAAATAGTCAGGCGGGGCCGCCGCCCGGCCCCGCCTGATTCTCTCGAGTAGAGAGCCGCTTGAGTCTCGAGTGGGCCCCGCCGCATCGGGCCCTCCGATAGACCCCCCGCATCGGGCCCGCTCGGTCTGATCCGACCAGGCCCCGCCGCATCGGGCCCGCATCGGTTACAGGCCCACTTTGCTCCGGCGGGCTCGGTTGATCCATCACCCTTTGGCGGTTGACTTCTCCGGTTCACTAACTTCTCTGGAATGGCCGGGTCGCCCGGATGCGCGTAGAGTGATCCCGATGGCGACTCCGTTCGAAAAACGCCTGCAAAACGGCCCTATCATCGTCGCGGACGGCGGCATGGGCACCCTGATCAGCGGCGCCGCGCCGCGCCTCCGCTTCCCCGAGGAGGCGAACCTGCGGTCGCCCGAAACCGTGGTGTCGCTTCACGTCAGCTTCATCAGGGCGGGCGCCGACTTGATCGAGACGAACACCTTCGGGGCAAACCGCCGGAAGCTCGCCGCCCACTTCCTCGAGGATGAGGTAGAGCGGATCAACAGCGCTGCGGTGAAGCTCGCCCGCGAGGCACGCGAGATCGCGGGGCGGGACGTCTACATCGCCGGTTCGATCGGGCCGCTCGGCGAGCTCGCCGACGTGACGCCCGCGTACCGCCGCCGGATCTTCTCCGAGCAGGCCGAGGCGCTCCACGCGCGCGGGGTCGACCTCTTCGTCGTCGAGACCTTCTACGAGCTCGAGGAGCTGCTGACGGCGATCGAGGCGGTCCGCGAGGTCGCGTCGCTCCCGGTCGTCGCGCTCATGACGTTCGACGAGCAGGGCGAGACCCTCGGCGGCGTGACCGCCAAGCAGGCCGTCGACGCCCTCGCCGGCGCCGGGCTCGCCGCGATCGGAGCGAACCACGGCGCCGGCATCCACGCGGCCCTCACCGCCCTGAACGAGATGCACGACGCCGACGGCGACCTCGCGCTCGCCGCGATGCCGAACATGGGGCTCGCGAGCATGGCGGGGAGCCGCGTCGTTTTCCCCCACGCGACCCCCGAGTACTTCGCCGACTTTGCCGCGCATGCGCGCGACCTCGGCGCCCGGATCATCGGCGGCTGCTGTGGAACGACCCCCGGCGAGATCGGCGCGATCGCGGACGCGGTGAAGGCGGACCGCGCCGCCTCGGCGCCGCTCGTCTTCAGCGAGCGGGAGGTGAAGCTCTCGGTCGTCGAGCAGGCGGAGGAGACGCGGCTCGCACAGGCGCTCCGGGAGGGCCGGTGGGTCACGTCGGTACAGCTCGACCCGCCGCTCGGCGGCAGCCACCGGGGCATGCTGGAGATCGCGGCCGCGCTCGAGGCGGGCGGCGCGTCCTTCGTCGACATCAACGACAACGCGACGGCCCGCGCGGGGATGAGCGCACTGATGCTCTCGACCGCGAT
This sequence comes from Gaiellaceae bacterium, assembly GCA_035707105.1. Classification (GTDB taxonomy): domain Bacteria; phylum Actinomycetota; class Thermoleophilia; order Gaiellales; family Gaiellaceae; genus JACDAN01. The sequence goes on from DASSUI010000054.1 coordinate 9,345, forward strand.
CCAGCGCTCGACGACGCTCGAGACGATTCCCCACCTGACCACGCGCGACGCGACCGTCCTCGGCCTGGAGTCGCAGCTCCTCGGCGCCCACGCGGAGGGGATCCGCAACGTCCTGGCTGTCACCGGCGACCCGCCCGAGGTTGGCGACTACCCCGGTTCGAGCGGCGTCTACGAAGTGGATGCGATCGGTCTCGTCCAGCTCATCTCGCATCTGAACCGGGGCGAGGACTACAACGGCCGTGCGATCGACGCAGCGACGTCGTTCTTCACCGGCGTGGCCGTGAACCCGACAGCCGACGACCTCGACGTCGAAGTCGAGCGGTACCGCAGGAAGATCGAGGCGGGCGCCGACTTCGCGATGACCCAGATCGTCTTCGACGTCGAGCTGCTCGACCGGTTCTTCGACCGGTTCGGCGGACCCTCGCCGATCCCGGTGCTCGTCGGCGTCTTCCCGGTCTGGAGCCACCCGTTGGCGCTTCGCCTGCACAACGAGGTACCGGGCATCGTCGTCCCCGACCATGTCCAGGAGGCGCTTCGCGACGCGGGCCCCGACGGGCCGAAGGTGGGGATGGAGCTGGCGCGCGAGCTGGTCGAGGCGTCTCGCAGCCGCGCGCAGGGGGTGTACCTGGTCGCGCCGTTTCGCCGGCCGCTCGGGATCCTCGAGCTCCTCGCCGACGCTGCCTAGTCGGCGCAGGGGCCGGTCGAGACCGGCCGGCGGGCCTCGGAGAGCGCCTCCCGGACGATCTCCGGCGGGACGGCATAGCCGGCCGCGCTGCCGGTGCGCGACGCGAAGACAGTTCCGACGACCCGCCCCGCGCCGTCGAGCAGGGGACCGCCCGAGTTGCCGTGGCGGATTCGGCCGCGGAAGCTGAGGAGCCGCCGGGTCACGGGGCCGCGGCCGTAGGCGTCCTCCGTGAACGCGTTGGCCGTGGCGCCGAGCCGCGCCGGGACGACCGTCAGCGGCCCGTTCTCCGGATAGCCCGCGATCGCCGCCGGCGTCCCTTCGCGGGCCTCCCCCTGGCGCAGCGGAGTGCGGTTCAGGCCCGGCACGCGCAGCACGGCCACGTCGTTCCGCGCGTCGAAGCGGACCGCGACGGCCGGAAGCCCCGCCGCCGTCGTGTCGTCTTGGCCGGCGACGACGTGTGCGTTCGTGACGACGAGGTCGGGCCCGGCGACCCAGCCCGAGCCGGAGATGCCCAGCCCGCACGCCGTGCCGAGCACGCGCACGACACTGCCGATCGCGGTCCGGATCTCGGGGTCACGAAGGAGCCGGGGATCGGGCGGGTCGACGGCGGGCAGCGGTCCGGTGATCGACGGGAACGGATCGACGCGGGCGAGCGCGCGGAGCACGCGGCGCGGCGGCACGAGCTCGTTGAGCTCCCGGACGACGCTGGAGGCGAGCACGTTCCTGCGCAGCTCCGCCTGCCCCGGGAGCTGCATCGCGACGGCCGCGAGGATCCACACGACAGCGAGCCCGACGACCATGCCGAATGCGAGGCCGCCAGCGGCGTCCACGAGCCGGAGCGGGCTCGCCCGCAGGCGCTGCTTGATCGCACTGCCCACCGACGACGCGAAGAGCTCCAGGACGACGGCCATCACGGCCGCTCCGAGCAGCGCGACGAGCGGCGTGTACGGCGACTCGGAGCCCTCGGAAAGCAGGTGCGGAGCCAGCCGCGCGCCGATGATCGCGCCCGCGATCACCCCTGCAGCGGAGAGCACGCTCAGCGTCAGGCCCTGCCACAACCCGAGGAGCGCTGCGCCCGCGACGACCGCGAGGATGATCCAGTCGAGGCGCGTCACCTTCGCGTACGCTAGCCAGCCTCGTGAACGGCCCCGAGCTCGAGCAATTGATCGACCGCTACAACGCCGCGTGGAACGCCCACGACGTCGACGCCATCCTCGAGATGCACAGCGACGACTCAGTCTTCGAGAACCACACGACCGGCGACATCAACGTCGGCAAGCAGGCGATCGGCGACGCCATCCGCGGAATCTTCACCGTCTTCCCCGATCTCGAGTTCGAGACCCGCCGCCGCTACGTCCGCGACGACCTCGTCGTCCAGGAGTGGACCGCTCGCGGGACCCACCTCGGCAAGATGACGCGCTCCGGGATGGAGGTCGAGCCGACCGGCAGGAGCGTCGAGTACCGCGGCATGGACGTGATCCCGATCGAGGACGGCCTCGTGGCGCGGAAGGACGTCTACTCGGACGGCGTCACGCTGCTGCGCCAGCTCGGCCTGACGGCGATTTAGCCGCCGCTACACTGCTTTCTCTGCGCTAGGGGGCGTAGTTCAGTTGGTTAGAACGCCGGCCTGTCACGCCGGAGGTCGCGGGTTCGAGTCCCGTCGCTCCCGTTCTCGAAGTCCCTGGAAACGGGGACTTTTCCTTTCGGCGTGATCTTCGGCGCGTTCGCGCGATGGGGTGTGGATGGGGCCGTGAGCGCGTCGAGGCTCTCGAGTACGCCCCGGTTTGCGTCCGGGAACAGGTGGCCGTAGAGGTCGAGCGTGACGCGGATCGAGGAGTGGCCCATCTGCGCCTGGAGGTATTTCGGATGCGCGCCAGCGGCGACCATCAGCGCGGCGTAGGTGTGGCGCAGGTCGTGGAAGCGCAAGCCGGCCAGCCCGCTGCGGCGAACGGCCGGGCGGAAGACGCGGTGGCGGAAGTTGTCGTCGTTCAGCAGCTCGCCGCGCGGCGAGGGGAAGACGAGTCCGCGGTCGTTCGGCTTCCGCGCGAGCAGCTGGCGGCGGAGGACAAGCGCGGCAGTGCTCGAGAGGTCGACGCGGCGGCGCGACGCGCGCGTTTTCACCGGCACGAGCTCGCCTCG
>DASSUI010000055.1:0-62236 GCA_035707105.1 Gaiellaceae bacterium
AGAGCTTGATCTCCATGTCCAGACCGATCTCGCGCAGATTCGTCTGGACGATTTGGCAGATGGCCGGCGACGGGGCACGGTCGGAGCAGTAGAGGACACCGGGACGCATCGGGTCGCCCGGTGACCAACCCGCGAGCTCGCGGGCGCGTGCGATGTCAGGCGTCGCCGGATAGATCGCGACATCCCGGTAGCCCGGCATGCCGTGCGGAAGGTGCTGGTCGGTGACCCTTGCGCCCGCCGGGCCGCGTTGCCCGACCATGGCCGTGCGGTCAATCGCGAAGTTGACCGCCTGCTTGAGGCCGACGTTGCCGCGCGGATCGAGGCCCGGCCCAGTCGTCGGATCGTCTCCGAAAAGCGGCCGATCGTGATTCATAGCCAGATAGAGCACGGTGGGAGCCGGATAACAGAAGTAGCGCTGGCGCTGCGACGAGCCCGGCTCGCACGGCCCGTACGTCTGAAGAAGCTCCTCGTGCGCCGCAGGCGGAATATCGCCCCAATCGGTGGTCCCGTCGTCGATTCGCAGCTTGATGGTCTCGAGCGGCAGCCCGACGCCGTAGCGGATTTCGTCGAAGTGGTGTGGCCGCGGCCCCGCGTAGTTCGGGTTCTCTTTCACGAGGATTTCCTCTTGCCGAGTCCAACCCGCGACGTAGTACGGTCCCGCGGAGGGCACGGGAGCGGAGATCCCGCCTGGCGCGACAGGAACGGAGAGCGGAAGCGGGCAGGTGAACGGCAGTGCGAGGCGGGCGAGGAAATCGCCGCCCGGCCGGACAAGCGTGATTCTGAGCGTGTCGCCGTCGGCGACGACGCCCGAGACGGAGCTCGCATTGCCTGCGATCACATCGGCCGCGCCGACGATGTCGTCGAAGAACGCCTGAGCCGGCGAGCTCGTCTGCCGGTTGAGCGCCCGGTCGATCGCCCACTTGAAATGCGCAGCGGTCACCCGCTCGTTCGACGGTGGGGAGAAGAAGAAGTCGTCCCGCAGCTGGAAGGTGTACGTCTTGCCATCCGCCGAGATCGTGGGCATCCCGCGCGCGACCTCCGGCCGCAGCCGGCCCCCCTCGGGCGCCGGTAGATCGGGGTAGTTCACGAGCTTCGCGCAGGTCGCGTACTCGATCGTCCAGGTGGGGATGTAGTAGGCGAGGGCCGGGTCGACGTAGTCGATGTCGACGGGGAGGTCGACTTGCAGCACGTTCGGCGGCGGCGGTGCGCTGACGGCGCTCCCGCCGGTGACGAGCAGTGTGGCCGCAGCGAGCGGCGCTACGAGTGAATGTCGGAGCGATCGGCGCATCGGAGGTCCCTCCCGGTTCGCGGCCCTTGTGGGAACCAGCGTCGCGCTGCCCGCTCACACCGCGCTCACACGCTCCTCACCTCGTCGCGTGCCTTCGCTCCTCCAGCGCGTTCGTCTTCGCGCACAGCGCCGCGAACGCCGCCTGCAGGAAGTCGTTCGCCGCGCCCGCCGCGAGCGTCCAGGTGAGCGCGCGGCCGAAGCGCGGCGAGAGCATCTGCGTCGAGGCGAGCGAGGCCGCGCTCCACGTTCCGACGCACCGGGTGCACGTGACGAGCTCGCCGAGCGCGCGCTGGAATCCCTCGCCGGCGGGCCGCTCGTGTTCACCGAGCTCGGCGTGGCCCTCGACGAACGGTTCGCGGACGAAGCTCGCCACCTTCTCGCGCGACAGCGTTCGCGAGGCCTTGAAGGTGGCCGCGGAGAGCGCGAAGAGGTCGAGTGCGGTTGCGGGCGGCGAGCGTCGCGCGAGTGCCGCGACAGCGCCGAGGCCGGCCACGAACGACCCCGCGATGGCGGCGTAGGCCTCGTAGGGTGGTCTCTCGGTCTGGATTGCCACCGGAGCTAGCCTTCCCGCGATGCCGGAGTTCAAGACATCGAACGCCTACCGGCCGACCGGCGACCAGCCCGAGGCGATCACGACCATCGCGGAGGGGCTCGGGGCGGGCGACCGCTTCCAGACGCTGCTCGGCGCCACCGGCACGGGCAAGACGGCGACGATGGCGTGGACGATCGAGCAGGTGCAGAAGCCGACGCTCGTGATCGCCCACAACAAGACGCTGGCCGCGCAGCTCTGCAACGAGTTCCGGGAGTTCTTCCCCGACAACGCCGTCGAGTACTTCGTCTCCTACTACGACTACTACCAGCCCGAGGCGTACGTCCCCCAGGCCGACCTCTACATCGAGAAGGACTCGTCCCGCAACGACGACATCGACCGCCTGCGGCACTCCGCGACCTCGTCGCTCCTCTCCCGCCGGGACACGATCGTCGTCGCCTCGGTTTCCGCGATCTACGGCCTGGGCTCACCCGAGGAGTACGAGAGCCGGCTCGTGACGCTCGCGATCGGCGAGGAGACGGACCGCGACCTCATGCTCCGCAAGCTGATCGACATCCACTACACGCGAAACGACGCGTTCCTCGGGCGCGGGCGGTTCCGGGTCAAGGGCGACGTAATCGAGATCCAGCCGGCGTACGAGGAGTCCGCCTACCGGATCTCGATGTTCGGCGACGAGGTGGAGGACATCACCCACTTCGACCCGCTCACGGGCGAGGTCTTCGGGAAGCTCGAACACCTGAACATCTTTCCGGCGACGCAGTACGTGACCTCGAAGCCGACGATCGAGCGGGCCGTCGAGGACATCCGTCACGAGCTCGAGGAGCAGGTGCGGATGTTCGAGTCCGAGGGGCGGATGCTCGAGGCGCACCGAATCCGCCAACGCACCGAGTACGACGTCGAGATGATGGTCGAGCTCGGTTTCTGCAACGGGATCGAGAACTACTCGCGGATCCTCGACGGCCGGCCGCCGGGATCGGCGCCGTACACGCTGATCGACTACTTCCCCTCCGATTTCGTGGTCTTCATCGACGAGTCGCACCAGACGGTGCCGCAGATCGGCGGGATGTACGAGGGCGACCGGTCCCGCAAGCAGACGCTCGTGGACTTCGGCTTCCGGCTGCCGTCGGCGCTCGACAACCGGCCGCTGCGCTTCGACGAGTTCCTGGCGAAGGTGCCGCAGATGATCTTCGTCTCGGCGACGCCGGGCCCCTACGAGCTCCGGCACTCGACCCGTGTAGCCGAGCAGCTCGTCCGCCCGACCGGGATCGTCGACCCCGAGGTCGAGCTTCGCGCGACGAAGAACCAGATCGACGACCTGCTCAACGAGATCCGGCGTCGCGAGGAGCTGGGGGAGAGGACCCTCGTCACGACGCTGACGAAGAAGATGGCCGAGGACCTCACCGACTACCTGCTCGAGTCGGGCGTAAGGGCGCGCTACCTCCACTCGGAGATCGACACGCTCGACCGGATCCAGCTGATCCGCGAGCTGCGGCTCGGCGAGTTCGACGTCCTCGTCGGAGTGAACCTCCTCCGGGAAGGTCTCGATCTGCCGGAGGTGTCCCTGGTCGCGATCCTCGACGCGGACAAGGAGGGGTTCCTGCGCGGGAAGACGGCGCTGATCCAGACCATCGGCCGGGCGGCCCGGAACACGAACGGGAAGGTCGTCATGTACGCCGACAAGCAGACGGAGGCGATCAAGGGCGCCCTGGACGAGACGGGGCGCCGCCGGGCCGTCCAGATCGCGTACAACGAGGAGCACGGGATCACGCCCGAGTCGATCCAGAAGGGTGTCTCCGACATCGCCGAGTTCCTCGCGCTCGAGGCGCCGACGGTGCCGAAGGGCCGGCGGCGGAGGGGCGGTCAGAAAGTCGAGACCATGCCTCCCGACGAGCTCCAGAAGCTGATCGTCAACCTCGAGGAGGAGATGTTCGCGGCCGCCGACGACCTCCGGTTCGAGTACGCGGCGAAGCTGCGTGACGAGATCAAGGAGCTCAGGCGCGAGCTCCTCGACGGAAGTCTCACGACTTCCGTCGATCCTGTGAAGCCGGGCGCCGCTGACGCGACGCGCGGCCCAGCCGCTTAGCGCCTCTTCCTCGCCCGAGCAGCGCAGCGGCGGAACGGGCATGTCCCGTTCCGCGGCGGATCACGGCTCGCTCACGTAGAGGAAGGCAATGCACATCTCGTCGGAGGAGTCCTCCCCCCAGGTGCGCAAGGTCTTCGTTCGGTTCTGGTGATCGCAGCGCAGGAAGAGCCTGTCGCCGGGGTTGAAGCGGACCGGCTCGGCGAGGTGGTACTCGCGCTGCCAGTGGAACTGCCAGCGCGGGATCAACACGAGCACCTCGCGCTCGCCGGAGGCGCGGACGACCGTGACTCTCGTCTGCTGCCCGAGCCGGTGCATGTGCGGCAGCACCGAGTGGATCCGGAAGCCGTTCGGGAAGTCCATCCCGGCGAGGATCCGGAAGAGGTCGCGCGGCTCGCCCTGGAACGTGTGCGTCACGCGCTTCCGTCCCGCCGGGATCGCGAAGCTGCGCGGGGCGAGGATCCAGCCGGCGTCCACGAACGGCGCGTAGACGGCTCGCCGCTCGACGCTCCCGTCCAGCTTCAGCTCGACCGTGGAGCGATCGGGCCGCGCGCGCTTGACGGACTGAAGGTTGTAGTGCACCTGCAGCACCAGGCGTGACCCCGGCGCGACCTGGATGCCCGTGCCGCGCGCGAAGTCGCTGCCGAACGAGCCGGGGACCCAGCCGGCGAGGAACTGGAAACGGAGCCCTTGCCTTCCCGTGGCGCTCGGCCCGCCGTAGCAGCGGTAGCCGGGTCGCGCGTCGGCGGCCTCCCAGGAGCCCAGGAGCCCGTCGCTGCCCGGCGCGGCGAGGTAGACGATGATGTGGTGCACCTGGCTCGCCAGGCCGGGGCGCACGTTGAAGCCGGTCACGAAGGTCTCGCGTTCCGGCGACCAGGGCAGGACGAAGCAGCGGTAGTCGTCGGCGCTTGCGCTCCGCCGGGGCTTATACGCGCGCGGCATCGGCGTGCGGACGTCGACCCGCGAGAGCCGCGGCGCCACGGACGGGAGCGCGGGCCCGGGCCGCGACGCGTCGCCTCTCGGGCCGCGGCGGGCCGCCCAGCGGGCGAGCGTGTCGATCTGCCCGTTCGTCAGCGAGGGGTCGTAGAGGTAGCGCCGGACGCGCGAGTCGGCGTGCCACGGCGGCATCGCGCGGCTCTCCACCGCGGCGGCGATCGCGTCGCGGTGGCGGTACGCGTCGAGGTAGCTCGTCAGCTTGAACGGAGCGATCCCGCCCGCGAGGTGGCAGCCCGTGCAGCGCGAGTCGAGGATCGGCTTGACGTCCTGGAAGTAGGTCGGACTCGCAGGCGCGGCGCGGCCGAAGCCGACGAGCCCGACGGCGCTCGTTGCGAGCGCGCCGCCGAGGACGATCCAGAACACCCTACGGATGAGGCGGACCCCCTAGCCAGGTAGCGAGATTCGCGACCTTTTCGCGAGGATATCGCTTCAAGTTTCTTCGCGATCAGCGTAGGATCGTGGGCGCACCACCACAGGGGATCTAGGGAGAGGAGCAACGTGAAGAGATTCAGCCGTCTCGGCGCTGCCGTGCTTGCGGTCAGCGCCCTGGCAACGCTCGTCTTCGCCGGCGCGGGCGCCGGACACGGCAAGAAGTCGCCGCCCGGCCCGCGAACCGCCAAGGCGATCATGTTCGCCGCCGACGGCATGCGGCCCGACCTGATGGAGCGCTACGCGCGCAAGGGCCTGATGCCGACGTACCTCGACCTGATGCGGAACGGCGTTCGCGGCCGGAACGGCCTCGTGCAGGCCTTCCCGCCGAATACAGGGGTCGGCTGGTACACGCTCGCGACGGGCACGTACCCGGGCGAGCACGGCTCGACGAACAACACCTTCCACCGCACCGGCGACCTGTTCAACAACTCGACCAGCTTCGCGGCCCCGGGGATCCTCCAGGCCGACACGGCCTTGCAGGCCGCCGAGCGGTCGGGGAAGAAGATCGCCGCGATCGAGTGGGTCGGCGCGCGCGGGCTCGTCCCGGCGCTGCAGGGCCCCGTCGTCGACTTCCGGACATTCATCGGGGGCCGCGGCATCGTCCTCAACTACGACCTGCCTGGGCAGCCGGCGCTGGCGAACAGCTTCGGCGTCGCGTACCAGCGGAACACGCTCGTGGACGCGACCGGCTGGACCAACGTCCCCGCCTCCTTCAGCCCGGCGAAGGAGACGAGCTTCACGCAGAACAACGCCCAGATTCCGGGCGGCGGGATCTGGGACGTCTACATCTACGACTCGACGAACGACTCGACGGCGAACTACGACCACGTGCTGTTCGTCAACCGCACGGCGGCGAAGAACGGCACGGGCGGCACGACGCTCGCGCCGGGCGAGTGGGCCGACACGAAGCTGACGATCGCCTCGGGATCGCTCGCGGGCAAGACGGGCGGCTTCTACGCGAAGCTCATCGACCTCACGCCGGACCTGTCGAAGTTCCGGCTCTACTTCACCTCCGTCCAGCGCGTCAACGCGAGCTACAACGCGCTCGGCCCGGCCGGATCGGACGCGTTCGCGGAGACCCTGGCGCACGACTTCCCGACCTCGGTCGCAGCCGACTTCGCGCCGCTCGAGGCGCTGATCGTGGACGAGGACACCTACGTCGAGCAGGGTCTGATGTGGGCGGACGCGCACTTCGCGTACCTGCACTACATCTTCGACACGCTGGGCTACCGGCCCGACGTGCTCTTCCTCGGCTCCCCCACGACAGACGAGTTCCAGCACCAGTTCACGGCGCTCGTGACGAAGACCGACATGGACGGGCGGCCGAACCCCTACTACGACGACGTGAACGGTGACGGCACGAAGGACGGCCTCGTCGCGAAGCGCGAGGGCTACATCCGCGCCGCCTACTCGGAGGCCGACCACACGCTCGCCCTCGGCCGTCAGCTGATGGGGAGGCGCGACACGACGGTCTTCGCCTCCTCCGACCACGGGTTCGCGCCGCAGTGGCTGGCGATCAACGCCCGCCGCGTCCTGTTCGAGACGAAGGTGCGCAACACGGTCACGAACGCCGACGTCTCCGTGCACCCGAGCGGCGACCCGGCGATCGCCGGGTCGCTGAGCAACTGCCGCGCCGGGAACCCCGCGGACCTCGCGAAGGCCTGCTGGGCCGGCGGAACCGTGCAGATCTACGTCAATCCGACGCTGCCGGCGGGGATCACGTACGAGGCGGTCCGGATCGCGGTGATCGCCGCCTTCCAGAACGTGACCGACCCGGCCGTGCCGGGGCGCCAGGTGATCGCGAAGGTCATGAAGAAGGAGGAGCTGCGGAACGTGGACGGCAGCGACTCGCTGCATCCCACCCGGAGCGGCGACGTCGTCGCAGTCTCACGCCCGCCGTACCAGTTCGACGCGGCGAGCGCGCCCGTGATCGCGTTCTCGCAGTTCTTCGGCCAGCACGGCTACCTGCCGGAGCTCGTCGACCTCCGCCACAACGTCAACATGCACGCGACGTTCGTGGCGGCAGGCCCGGGCATCAACGGCAAGGCCGAGCACGGCTTCAAGTCGAATCGCGGCCGCGGCCACCATCGTGGGCTCGGTGGCAAGAAGGTCTCCAACATGCGCGCGATCGATGTCGCGCCGACGCTCTCGTTCGTCCTCGGCATCCCCGGCCCGCAAAACGCGCGCGGGAAGATCCGGTACGACATCGTGGACGACACGAGCGACCTTCGGGAGCTCACGATCCTCGACATCAGCGACTACCACGGGCAGCTGGTCCCGCTCACGGAGGCCGCTGACAATCTGAGTGCGGCGGGGACGACCAACCCGGCGTTCCCGATCGGCGGCTCGGCGTTCCTCAAGCCCTGGTTCGACGTCTATCGCGGCGAGGCCAGGGACGGCGTGCTGACCGTCGCAGCCGGCGACTCGGTCGGGGCCACCCCGCCGATCTCGGCGTTCTTCGGCGACACGCCCACGATCGAGATGATGAACCTGATGGGCTTCTCGGCCGACGGACTGGGGAACCACAACTTCGACCGCGGCCAGGCGTACCTGCGGAACACGCTGATCCCGCTGGCGAACTTCTCGTACCTCTCGGCGAACGTCGTCGACGCGGCCGGGAAGACGCCGAAGGAGTGGTCGCCGTCGAAGGTGTTCACCTTCAACGGTGTCAAGCTCGGCCTGATCGGGTTCACGAACGAGGAAGCTCCGACGCTCGTGTTCCCCGGCTCGTTCGACCCGTTCCATCTGGAGAACGCGACAACGGCGGTTAACGCCGAGGCGGCGAAGCTGGCGTCGAAGACCGATGCGCTCGTCGCGATGGGCCATCACGGTGCGACCGACGGGACGTTGACGGCTCCGATCGGGCCGCTCGTCGACCTCGCGGACAACGTCCAGAACGTCGACGCAGTGATCGGCGACCACACGAACTTCCAGGTGCTGACGACGCGGCCGAACGCCGTGCTCGTCGTCGAGAACCTGAGCAAGGGCGTGCGCTTCACGCGTGTCCGGCTGACGGTCGACGACAACAAGGGAGTGGTCTACAAGACGGCCGACTTCCACAAGCCGTGGACCATCGGCGTGACGCCCGACGCGGCGATCCAGGCGCGGATCGACGCGCTGAACACGCAGCTGAGGCCGATCCTCGGGACAGTGATCGGAAGCGCCACGAAGGCGATCCCGCGCGCGGATCAGTGCGGCCGCTCGGACGGGCGTCTCTGCGAGTCGCTCGTCGGCAACGTGGTCACGGACGCGATGCGGACGAAGTACCAGTCGATCGGCGTGAAGTTCGCGATCACGAACTCGGGCGGGCTCCGCGCCGACCTGACGTGCCCGACGGCCGGGAGTGACTTCTGCCCGGCGTTCACGCCTCCCCCGTACCCGATCACGCGTGGGCAGGTGTTGGGCGTGCTGCCGTTCGGGAACATCGTCGTGACGCTCGACGTCAACGGCGCCGAGCTGAAGACGATGCTGGAGAACGGCGTCTCGTCCATGCCGGGTGCGAACGGACGGTTCGCGCAGGTGTCGGGCCTCTGTTTCACGTACGACATCGCCCTGCCGGTGGGGAGCCGGGTGACGTCGGCGGTGGTCGCCGATGCGACCGGGAACTGCACGGCGACGCCGGTTGACTTGACGGCGGCCTCGACGCACAGGATCGCCGAGAACGACTTCATGGCGAGCGGCGGCGACGGCTATCCGGTCTTCACGAGCCGGGCGACGACACAGGACATCATGGATCAGGTCGCCGCGGACTACGTGACGGCGAACTCGCCGCTCAACCCGACCGTGAAGGCCTTCCCCAACGGTCGGATCAACTGCGCGGACTCGAACGGCGCGACGGCGCCGAACTGTCCGACGCTCGTTCCGTCTCCGTAGGCACGACGAGCAACGGGGGCCCGCGACGGCGGGCCCCCGTTACGCTCTGGCCGTGACGCTCGGCGACGTCCTCGTCATCCTGGTCACCGGTCTGATCGTGGGCGCGCTCGGCCGGCTCGCCGTCCCGGGCCGGGACCCGATGCCGCTATGGCTCACGATCCTGATCGGGATCGTCGGCTCGATCGTCGGCGGGATGGTCGCGATCGCCCTCGGCTTCGGGGCGGGCGGGATCTTCGTCCTCTCGGTCCTCGCGGCGACCGTGATCGTGATCGCGTACCGCCGCTTCCTGCAGAAGCGCCCGCTCACCGGGCCGGGCTCGCGGCTCTCCTAGCGCGTTTCCGCTCCTCGCCTTCCGGGAACCCCGTCCGCGACAAACGAGGAAGGAGACGACATGGGCATCATCGCTTTCATCATCCTGGGGCTGCTCGCGGGCCTCATCGCCAAGGCGGTCCTCCCCGGCGACGACCCCGGAGGCCTCATCATCACCACCATCATCGGCGTGGTCGGTGCAATCCTGGGAGGATTCCTCGCGGGCGTACTGTTCGACGCCGATCCGATGGACGAGTTCTTCGACATCTCGAGCTGGCTCACCGCGATCGTCGGAGCGATCATCCTGCTCGTGATCTACCGCATGCTCGTCGGCAGGCGCCCGGTCACCACGTAACGGCGAAAGGAGTAGGTGTGGGCGGAATCAGCATTGGCGGGATCCTCGTCATCGTCGGGATCATCCTCGCCATCGTCTGGAACCTGTGGATCGGCCTGATCATCGCGCTGATCGGACTCATCGCCTTCGGCGGATTCGCGAGGGGCCGCTGGTACTGATCGAAGCCTAGGTGGGAGCCGGCTGGGCGGCGAGCGGCCCGCGTCCGCGCGGAAAGCGCCGGAGCGCGGTGAGCCCCCAGTCGTCCTCCCGCCAGATGTAGGTCTCGACTGTCAGCGCGTCCTCGTCGTACTCGTAGACGAGCAGCCCGCGGGCCTCGCCTCGGCGGTCCGGCCGCGGCTGCCCGAGGCCCGGGGCGATCGACACCGTCGCCCCGCGGATGTCGCCGGTCACCACCTCGAACTCGTGCCGTTCGCTCACGGCGGCCTGGTGGATGTGACCGGCGAGGATCAGCTCCGCCCCCGCATCCACGAGCGCGGCCAGCACCTTGCTCCGTCGGGCAACCGGCTTCTTGCGCGAACGCCACGGCGCTCCCAGGAGATGGTGGTGGAGCACGACGACGCGGAGCGCGGTGCGGGGAGCCTGCGGCAGGAGCTCGGCGGCGCGCGCCAGTTGGGCGCTCCGGAGTCGGCCGCCCTGCTGCAGCCAGGGGCGGACGGAGTTCAGCCCAACCACGAAGAGCGTTTCCGAGCGGTAGACGGGCTCCGTCGTCTGCCAGTGACGCTCGAACTGCTCCCAGGTTCTCGTGAACCGGGCGATCGGCGTGTAGGGGATGTCGTGGTTGCCGGGGACCGTGAAGACCGGCCGGCCGAGACCGCGGAGGAAGGCGGCCGCACGGTCGTGCTGGTCGGCCCGGCCGCGGTGCGTGAGGTCGCCGCTCGCGACGATCAGCTCGGGGTCGACGCGTTCGACGAGCGCGTCGAGACCCGGTTCGAGACGAGGGTCGTCGTTGCTTCCGAAATGCAGATCGGACAGGTGCAGAAGTCGTATCCGCTCCGGGGCCACGGCCGGGGCAGGCTATACACTCAGATTCGTGGTCGATGAGCCCACCGAGATCTTCGACGACCTCTATCTCGGGCTGAGAGCGGGCGGCGCGCTGCGCAAGAAACGGCGCGGAGAGCCGCTCACGACCGACGAACAGGAGGCGCTCGGCCGCTGGCAGCGACTCTCGAAGGTCCGCAAGGCCGTGACCCTTGGAGCGTTCACGCTCGGCACCTTCGGGCTCGGGTTCACGATCGGCGGGCTCATCTTCGGCAAGTGGCGCCGGGCCTAGCTCGCGCCTGGACGGTGCAGCTTCCGCCGGGCGAAGCCCGGCTGCGCCGCAGCTGACGCCGCTGAGCGCGCGCGGCTCTCCGGGGCCGTGTTGGCAACACTGTCCCCTCCGGCCGCGCACACTCAGCGGCGCCCCAGGCACGACCTAAGGGTCAGCGGGACTCCGCGTCCTGCGCAGGGAAGAGCACGGTAGGCACGTCCTCCTCGGCCGGGTCCTTGTTGCGGACGATCACGTCGAACAGCGTGGCGGCGACCGCTGCGAGCGGGATCGCGAGCAGTACGGCGACCTCGCCGAAGAGCAGGGCCGCCGCGGCGACCGACGTCAGGACCACGAGGGGCGAGAGCCCGACGGCGTCCCCGAGCACCCGCGGGATCACGAGGTAGTCCTCGAGCAGGCGGACGACGAGCACGACCACGCCGGCGGCGATCCCGACGCTGATCGACTCCGTCAGGCCGACGCCGACCGCGAGCGCCCCGGCCGTGAGGGGGCCGATCACCGGCACGATCTCGACGATCCCGGCGAACACCCCGATCAGCAGCCAGAACGGCAGCCCGATCGCCCAGAACGCGGCCGAGAGAACGGTCGCGACGAGCACGATCAGCAACGCCTGGCCCCGGACGTACGCGCCGAGCTTGAGGTCGATCAGGTCCCACGTGTCCCGGACGAGCTTCCGGCGCTTCCGCGGCAGGAGCGAGGTCACGAAGCGGACTGCGTCGTCCCGCTCGAAGATCCAGTAGGCGGCGGCCGCGAAGACGAAGAGGATCCCGACGGCGATCTCGATGCCGAGGAGCGTCAGTTCGAGCGCAGGGTCCACGAGGTTCTCGGGGCGGGGGAGTTGCTCGAGCCGGGTGTCGAGCCAGCCGAGGATGTCGCCCTTCAGGCCCGTCTCGTCCTCCGAGTCGCCGATCGCGTCCTGCACCTGGTGCACGGCCCGCGGGACGACGGCCCAGAGGAGGACGCCGAGGAGCCCGACGAGCGCGGCATAGTGGAGGAGGATGCCGGCGCCGCGCGGGATGCGCCGGCGGCGCAGCCACTCGACGCTCGGTCGCATCGCGGCCGCGACCGTGAACGCCAGGAACAGCAGGGCCAGCAGGATCTTCAGCATCCAGAGGGCGAGCGCGCCCGCGACGACGCCGAGGACGACGATCGCCCCGACGAATGCGCGGTGCGCGGTTTCCGTCACGGTGAAGGTCTTCCCGGGGTTCGTGGTGCAGGAAACGCGGACGACTGCGCGAAGCCGCCGACGTGATCGTCGACAGGGACGAGGAGGTCTACCTCGAGGCGCGCCGGCACGGGATCGTGCTCGCCCGCCCGCTTGCCGCGGCGATCGTCCTGGCGGGCCTCGGAGGGGTCGGATCGACGCTTCCGCCGCCCTTCTCCGCGGCAGGGGCCGTCGTGATCGCACTCGGGGCGCTGGTGGCGCTCAGAGCGGTCTGGAAGTGGGAGCGGACGCGGGTCGTCGTGACCACCGACAAGGTCTTCCTCGCGAGCGGGACGTGGCGTCGGCGCGCGCACGCGGTTCGCCTGGCGGCCGTCGAGGCCGTCGAGCTCGAGCAGAGCCTCGCGGGCCGGCTCCTCGGCTACGGGACGGTCGTGGTCGGGCCGCTGGCTCTCGACCACGTCCCGAAGCCGAAGAGCGTCTACCGCCTCGTCGACCGCCTCGCGGCCTAACGCGTATTCGCCTGGCCGTCGCCGACGCCGAGCGTACCGTCGGTCACCGTGATGTCGCCGCTGTTCAGCGGCGCGTAGCCGTAGAGCGAGTCGGCCGACGGGCAGACGTACGGAAAGCCCGCGGGCATCAGCGGACGATCCGGATCGTTCTCCGGGAGGGCCGCCAGTGCGCTGACGCGATCCGGCGTGGCGCTGCCGAGCGCGCCGTTGTCCTCAATGTAGAAGACGAATGGATCGCCGACGCCGAACCCAGGTTGGGTCGCGACCTGCGTGAAGAATCCGCCGATGGACGCTCGGGTGCCCTCGACGTCCATGCACGTCACCCGTCCGGCCAGTGTGCCGCGCCGGCGAGCGCGAAGAGAAGTCGAAGCCGAAGCATGGTTTCTCCTTTGTCGATGGACGAGTCATGCGTCTCTTGTCGCCGAACCGCATTTCCGTCCGGTTGCAGCCGGATTGCAGCCGTAAGGAATCTGTCAGCGTCCTGTTCGGATGCATGCGACATCCGTTGCAAGCAGCCGCGCAGAGTAGTACGACCGGTTTGTGGAGTTCCGAATCCTCGGGAGCGTGCAGGCGGTCGACGGTGGCCACGAGCTACCGATCGGCGGTGCGAAAGCAAAGGCGCTGCTCGCCCTGCTCCTCTTGCGGCCGAACCGAGCGGTGCCCGAGGACGTCCTCATCGAGGCGCTCTGGGGCGATGCGGCCACGAGGAAGGCGGCCGACAACCTGCACGTGCTCGTCTCGCGGCTGCGCAAGGCGCTCGACGGCGGCCGGGTCGTTCGCGACGGAGGTGGCTACCTCATCCGGGTCGCCGACGACGAGCTGGATCTCTCGCGCTTCGAGGCGCTTCGGTCGGAGGGGCGCACACGGGATGCGCTCAATCTCTGGCGTGGGCCGCCACTCGCGGACTTCACCTACGAGCCGTGGGCGTCCATGGAGATCCAGCGGCTTGAGGAGCTACGTCTCGCCGCCCTCGAGGAGCGCATCGATGCCGATCTCCGGGCCGGACGCCACGCCGACGTCGTCGGCGAGCTGCGCGCGCTCGTCCGCGAGCATCCACTCTGCGAGGAGCTGAGACGGCAGCTGATCCTGGCGCTGTATCGATGCGGCCGGCAGGCGGAGGCGCTCGAGGCGTATCGGGACGCGAGAATCATGCTCGTGGAGGAGCTCGGCCTCGAGCCGAGCCCGGCGCTCCGTGAGCTCGAGCAAGCCGTGCTCAGGCAGGATCCCGAGCTCGACGCGCCCAGCCGCACTGTGACGCTGATCCCGGTGGGCACCCGGCGCCGCGGTACGCTCACGGTCGTGGCTGCGGCCGTCCTCGCCTTCGCAGGCGCCCTCGGCGCGATCGCACTCGTCGAGCGCGGTGGGGACGACGGACGGGCAGCCGCCGCACGGCCGATCGGGGCCTCGACCACTCGGGGCGATGGGCCGAGGCCGATTCGCTCGCGGATGCTGACCACTCGGATCGTCTACGTCCGGCAGCGGTCGCAGCACGAGCGCGGGTCGCTGACGAGATCGCCGGCGAGCGCGCGGGTGGAACAGAGGCCGGCGCCGCCTCCTCCGCCCTCGGTTTCGCGGAGGCGGGTCGCGGTTCGCACGCAGCCGCGCAGCGTTTCTCCGCCACCTTCGAATCCAGCGCCGAAACCCAAGGCGGTTCCCGAGCGCTTCGTCGAGAACTTCAACGACGGCCTCCGGAATGGCGCGTTCTGGCATCAGGTCTCGACGGGAACCGGCGTGACGCTCGCGGAAACCAACGGACGACTCGAGGTCGAGTTCGCCGCGGACGGCGTCGCCGGCGGCGAGTTCAACGTCCTTGGCGCTCACTATGGAACGCAGTGCCGGTTCCTCGGCGACTTCGACGCCCGGGTCGACTTCGAGCTCCTCGACTGGCCCGCACAGAACGGTGTCGTCGTCCAGCTCAACGCGTGGTTCGCTCGTCGAGGCGGCATCTCTGTCGGGCGGCAGAGTCAGGCGTGGGACGAGGAGTACATGACCTGGGCCGATCCGACCGGTAACAGCCGGCCGAGTGTCGACACCCGTGGCTCCCTCAGGATCCGGCGCGTCGGCGACATCATCTCCACGCACTACCGCAGCGGGAGGCAGTGGCTGTCGCTCGGCGCCGTCCAGACAGATGCAGCACCGATGCTGGCCATCCAGGCGATGACGACGAACGAGTGGTTTGCGGACAAGCCCGTCCGCTTGGCGTTCGACAACTTCGTGCTCGTCGCCGACCAGCCCGTCTGCTGAAAGCCGGCTCGACCGGAACTGCCAGGGTCTGACCCCCGCGAACCTTCGCAACGGCCATGGCCTTCGAGCCGAAAGTGCAACTTCTGGCCGTCTGGCGGGGAGGGGATGCCCGGCGGGACGTACTGTCGCAGCCGATTGCCGCGCGTTCTCCGCACGATCCTGCCGGACGGCTTCTTCCACGTCACGACCCGGGGCGTGGCGAAGGAGCACGTCTTCTTGGACGACGGCGACCGCCGGGACTTTCTCGGCCTCCTGTCCCAAGCTGTCGACAGGTACGGCTGGCGGTGCTACGCCTTCTGCCTGCTCGGAACGCACTACCATCTGATCCTGGAGACGACGCGCGAGCGGCTCTCCGAGGGCATGCAGTGGCTGAACGGCGTGTACGCCCAGCGCGCCAACCGCCGCCGGAAGCGGACGGGACACCTCTTCGGCGGCCGGTTCTCGTCCTACGTGATCGAGGACGAGGACCACTACCGCGCTGCACTCCACTACGTGCGGGCGAATCCGGTCCGAGCCGGCCTCGTCGGCCACCCGGACGACTGGCCGTGGACTGCCGTCCGACCCGCAAGCGAACATCTGTTCCCCCATGACCGCACGGCTAAACTGGCCCGTTATGGCTCAGGACGAGCTTGTCGTTCACGGCGCCCGGGAGCACAACCTCAAGGACATCACCGTCCGCCTTCCGCGGCACAAGCTGATCTGCGTGACCGGCCTGTCGGGCTCGGGGAAGTCGAGCCTCGCGTTCGACACGATCTACGCCGAGGGTCAGCGCCGCTACGTGGAATCGCTCTCCGCGTACGCGCGCCAGTTCCTGCAGATGATGGAGAAGCCGGACGTCGACTCGATCGACGGCCTCAGTCCGGCGATCTCGATCGACCAGAAGACGACGAGCCGAAACCCGAGGTCGACGGTCGGAACCGTGACCGAGATCTACGACTACCTGCGCCTGCTCTACGCGCGGGTCGGCCGGCCGCACTGCCCGATCTGTGGCCGTCCGATCGCCGGCCAGTCGATCGAGGCGATCGCCGACCAGATCCTCCGGCTCCCGGAGGGGACACGCTTCACCGTGAACGCGCCGGTCGTCCGCGACCGCAAGGGCGAGTACCGCGACCTGCTGGACGAGCTCCGCCGAGACGGCTTCACGCGCGTGAAGGTGGACGGCGAGGAGCGCCTGCTCGAGGAGGAGATCGTCCTCGACAAGAAGTTCAAGCACACGATCGAGGTCGTCGTCGACCGCCTCCGCATGAAGCCGGATCTCCGCAGCCGGCTCTTCCAATCTGTGGAGACCGCCGTGAACATCGCCGAGGGGCTCGTCGTGATCGACCTGATCGACGAGGCCAAGGAACTGACGTTCTCCGAGCGCTTCGCCTGTCCCGAGCACGGCGTCTCCCTGCCGGAGCTCCAGCCGCGAATCTTCTCGTTCAACTCGCCGCACGGGGCCTGTCCCCGCTGCACCGGCCTCGGCGCGCAGCAAGAGATCGACCCGGACCTGCTCGTGCCGGACCCGACCGTCCCGCTGGCAGAGGCGCTCGTCCCGCTCAACGGCAACTGGTACGAGGCCGTGATCCAGGCGATCGCCGACCGGTACGAGATCGACCTCGACACGCCCTGGCAGGACCTGACCGAGGAGCAGCAGGACCTCTTCCTCCACGGCACGAAGGGCGAGCGGATCTATGTGAGCTACCGGAACAGGATGGGCCGGAAGCGCTCCTACATGCTCGCGTTCGAGGGGCTCGTCACGAACCTCCAGCGCCGGTACCGCGAGACGGACTCGTCCTCGATGCGAGAGCGGATCGAGGAGTACATGAGCTTCCGCCCGTGCCCCGAGTGCCACGGCGCCCGCCTCAAGCCGGAGGTGCTCGCGGTCACCGTCGGCGGCAGGAACATCCACGAGTTCACGAAGATGTCGGTCACGCGCGCACTCGGGTTCCTCGGGGAGCTCGACCTGACCGAGACCGAGCAGCTGATCGGCGAGCGGATCGTGAAGGAGATCCGCGAGCGCCTGACCTTCCTGGACAACGTCGGCGTCGGCTACCTCCAGCTCGACCGCGCGGCCGCGACGCTCTCGGGCGGAGAGGCGCAGCGGCTTCGGCTCGCGACGCAGATCGGCAGCCAACTGGTAGGGGTGCTCTACATCCTCGACGAGCCGTCGATCGGCCTCCACCAGCGCGACAACGGCAAGCTGATCTCGACGCTCGAGCGGCTCCGCGATCTCGGGAACACCGTCCTCGTGGTCGAGCACGACGAGCAGATGATGCGTGCGTCCGACTGGCTCGTGGACATGGGCCCGGGCGCTGGCGAGCACGGCGGTCACGTCGTCGCCGAAGGGTCGGCGAGAAAGGTCGAGCGGACCGTCGAGTCGATCACCGGCCAGTTCCTGTCCGGCACCCGCGAGATCGCGGTACCCGAGCGCCGAACCGAGGACAGCGGCGCGTTCTGGGTCCTCGGCGCATCTCAGCACAACCTGAAGGGGATCGACGTCGAGTTCCCAGTTGGAAAGCTCGTCACCGTCACCGGCGTCTCCGGGTCGGGCAAGTCCACGCTCGTGAACGAGATCATCTTCAAGGCGCTCGCGAACCGGCTCAACCGCATGCGCGTGAAGCCGGGCGACCACGCCGCTTGCGAGGGGATCGAGTGCTTCGACAAGGTGATCGACATCGACCAGTCCCCGATCGGCCGCACGCCGCGCTCGAACCCGGCGACGTACACGAAGCTCTTCGACCACATCCGCGAGCTCTACTCGCTTACGCCCGAGGCGAAGGTGCGCGGGTATAAGCCCGGACGCTTCTCGTTCAACGTCCGCGGCGGACGCTGCGAGACGTGCAAGGGGGACGGGACGATCAAGATCGAGATGCATTTCCTGCCCGACGTGTACGTCCCGTGCGAGACCTGCCACGGCCGCCGGTACAACCGCGAGACGCTCGAGGTGCGCTTCAAGGGCAAGTCGATCGCGGACGTGCTCGAGATGTCGGTCGAGGAGGCGCTCCAATTCTTCGCCAAGATCCCGAAGCTGCGCCGCCGCCTGCAGACGCTCCACGACGTCGGCCTCGACTACATCAAGCTCGGCCAGCCGGCGACGACTCTCTCTGGAGGCGAGGCCCAGCGGGTCAAGCTCGCCTCCGAGCTCTCGAAGGTCGCGACCGGGCGGACGCTCTACATCCTCGACGAGCCGACGACCGGCCTGCACTTCGCGGACATCGAGAAGCTGCTCGAGGTCTTGCAGCGGCTCGTCGACGCCGGCAACACCGTGCTCGTGATCGAGCACAACCTCGACGTGATCAAGCAGGCGGACTGGATCGTCGACCTCGGCCCGGAGGGCGGCGAGGCGGGCGGCGAGGTGATCGCGACCGGCACGCCGGAGGATGTCGCGGCCGTCGAGGCGTCGTACACGGGGCAGTTCCTGCGCGAGGTCCTTCCCGCGTTTGCCAAAGCAGCTGCCTGACCTCACCCGGGGGCCCATGGCCGCCGAGGACGAGATCTACCTGCGTACCCACGAGCGGCGGTACCAGCTCCTGCTCGGCCTCGTCGAGGAGCTTCAGCCAGCTCGCATCCTTGTTGTCGGCCCGAGCTACGAGAGTGCGCTGCTGCGCGAGGCGTTGCCGGAAGCGACGGTGAACTCGCTCGGCTGGCTCGACCACCGGTTTCCACTCCGCGACAGAGACCAGCATGTCCAGTTCGACCTCAACGACGACACCTACCCGGAGCTTCAGCAACACGATGTCGTCGTCTGCGCCGAGGTGCTCGAGCACCTGAGGGTGGCAACCGTCCCCGTCCTGCGGTTCTTCGCGTCCGGATTGCGTTCGGCTGGCGTGTTGATCCTGCAGACGCCGAACGCGGTGTCACTTCCGAAACGGCTTCGCATGCTCCTGGGGCGCAATCCGTACGACCCGATCCGCGAGAATCCGTTGAATCCGGGCCATTTTCACGAGTTCACGCTGCATGAGCTCCTCCACGCGCTCGAGGAGGCCGGACTGCGCGTCGAGCGGTGGCTGACCGAGAACTACTTCGACCACGGCTCGCGCAAGAACCGCGCGTTCCGCGCCGTCGGGAGCGTGCTCCCGGCAACCCTAAGGGAAGGGATCACGGTCGTGGCGCGCCGTCCGTGAGCGCCTGGCTGCGCCGCGCCGTGCTCGTGCTGCGGCGGCCGCGGGAGGTCTTCGAGGCCCTCCGGGACGACTCCGACGAGTCGGCCGGCGAACGGCAGGACGTCGTGGTGGGGCTCGCGTTCGTCGGCGGCGTCGCCGGCTCGTTCGCGACCGCCGGGCACAGCGCGTGGGACGACCTCGATCTCGTCGAGAAGCTGATCTGGATCTTCGTCAGCGGGTTCGCGTACGGGTTCGTCGGCTATTGGGTGCTCGGGTGGGCGATCTCGTTCGTCGTCCCTCGGCTCGGCGGCACCGGGACTCGGCGCCGGACGCGCCACGTGCTCGCCTTCGCGCTCGCGCCGCTCGTCTTCGCCCTCCTCGCCTGGCTCGTCTTCAGGCCTCTCCTCGTCGGGCTCGGCGCGTGGAGCCTGGCGCTCCTCGTCTTCGGGCTCGGCGTCGTGCAGCGGTGGAGCGCCGCGCGGGCCGGCGCCGCCGTCGCGCTCGCCGTGGTCTGGCTCTTTGCCCTAGCCGTCGGCGCCTGGAGCGTGCTCGCGCTCCTCGGTCGCGGCTTCGAATAGCGCGAGCTCCTCCTCCGGGATCGCGTACGTGTGCTCCTCCGCCGGGAAGCGGCCGGATCGCACGTCCTCGGCGTACGCCTCGAGCGCCCTCTGGATCTGCCTGCCGACGTTCGCGTACTGCTTCACGAACCGGGCCGCCTTCCGGTCGTTCAGCCCGAGCAGGTCGTGCCACACGAGAACCTGGCCGTCGCAGCCCGGCCCCGCCCCAATCCCGATCGTCGGGACGTGGAGGCTGTCGGAGACGCGGGTGGCGACCGCCGCCGGGACGGCCTCCAGCACGACGGCGAAGCACCCGGCCGCCTCGAGGGCTCGCGCGTCGGCATGGAGCTGCCGCGCCTTCGCCGCCGTCCGTCCCTGCGCCTTGAAGCCGCCGAGCATCGTCGCCGATTGCGGCGTGAGCCCGACGTGGCCCATGACGGGGATCCCTGCGCCGACGAGCGCCTGGACGCGCGAGAGCGACGGGCCGGCCCCCTCGATCTTGACGGCGTCGGCGCCCGCCTCCTTGACGAACCGGACGGCGTTTGCGACGGCCGCGTCGTCCGACACCTGGAAGGAGCCGAACGGCATGTCGGCCACCACCAGCGCGCGCTCGGCGCCCTTCGCGACTGCCCGCACGAGCACGAGCAGCTCGTCGACCGTGACCGGGACGGTCGTCTCGTAGCCGAGGACGTTGTCCGCTGCCGAGTCGCCGACCAGGATGATGTCCACGCCGGCGGCGTCGGCGAGGCGCGCGCCTGGGTGGTCGTAGGCGGTCACCATCACGAGCTTCTCGCCCAGGGCCTTTCGCTCGGCGAGCTCGGGCAGCGCGAGCTTCTTGGCCGGACCGGTCGGGTGCGAGGTCATGCGCTGTCTCCTTCCAGGACGACGTTGTCGATGAGGCGGGTCGAGCCGACGCGTACGGCGGCGGCGAGGACTCTCGGCTCGAAGTCGGCGATCTCCACGTAGTCGACCTCGAGACCGTCCAGCAGCTCGCGGGCACGCGCACGGTCTCGCGTGGCCAGTGCCCGCGGAAGGGCGGCGGCGCGCGCACGCTCCTCCGGCGACAGCCGCGCGTTTCGCGACGACAGCGCGAGGCCGTCGGCGTCTCGGACGGTGGGCAGGACGCGGATCTCGACGGGGACGTTGAGGTCGCGCACCATGCGGCGGACGACGGCGGCCTGCTGGGCATCCTTCTGGCCGAAGTAGGCACGGTCCGGCCGGATGAGGTTGAAGAGCTTGAGGCAGATGGTGGCGACGCCGCGGAAGTGGCCAGGCCGGACGCGCCCTTCGAGGACCGCTCCGAGCCGCTCGACGTCCACCCACGTCTCGAAGCCGTCGGGGTAGAGCTCCTCGGCGGCCGGCGTAAAGAGGACGTCGACGCCGGCCTCCTGCGCCTGCGCGGCGTCACGCTCCTCGTCGCGCGGGTAGGCGGCGAGGTCGCTCTCCTCGTCGAACTGCGCCGGGTTCACGAAGAGGCTCGCGACGAGGACGTCGTTCTCGGCGCGCGCGGCGCCGAGGAGCGACAGGTGGCCCGCGTGGAACGACCCCATGGTCGGTACGAGGCCGACCGTATTGCCGCTGCCCTGCGCTGGAAGCGCCGAACGCAGCTCCGCGATCGTCCGCGCCGTCTTCACGGAGCGGTCGCCTCGGCGAGAACCCTGTACAGGGGCTCGAGGCGCGGCTTGCGCTCCCGGAGGGCCGCCAGGTGACGGTCGACCGTGTCCCAGTCGCCGCGCGCGATCGGGCCCGTGAGCTCGAAGCCGTTCTCGATCACGCGGCGCATCAGCGGCTCGAGCCCCGGGGACGGCGCGCCGACCTCGGCGAAGACCTCGGTCGCAGCGCGGTGAAGCGTCACCAGGTAGTTCGACGCCATCGCGGCGCCGGCGTGGTAAAGCGCCCTGTCCGCCTCGGCGAGGTCGAACGGGGTCAGACCGAGCACGCCGGCGAGATCTCGACCGACGGCACGAGCCTCGTCGGTCTCGCCGGTGACGGCCGCGTAGGCGCCGTCGAGCTGCCGCGGGTCACCCGAGCGGTCGAATGTCTGAAGCGGATGGAGGCCGAAGCGGCGCTCGTGCGGCGACAGGGCCGAAAGCGGCGTCGCGCCGCTCGTGTGACCGATCCACTCGGCGACGTCTGCCGCCTGGGCCGCCTCCGGGATGGCGCCGTCCGGAACGCACAGCAGGACAAGCTTGGCGCCCTCGTCCCGAAGTTCGACCTCCCGCTCCCGGAGGCGGGCGGCGACGGCCGAGCCGACCCGGCCGCGGCCGATGACATTGACGCTTTCGATCACTCTTGCTCCAGTTCCGTGCGGATACCGGGCTGACCCGAGTGTAGTCGGCCTGTCCCCGACGGGCTAACTCAGGCCCGAAGAGTGGTCTACGTCTACGGCACGCTCGACGCGACGACGGCCGAGTCGCTCGCGGTCCAGCCGCGCGACGGGCACACTGTTACGTGTTCGGTTCCTGCGGGTACGGACCCTCGTGGCATTCGGGGTCGGCACGAGCGTGAAGATGCATTGCCACAAGCTCGGCGGCCTGTTCCGGCTCGAGTACCTCAAGTCGGAGAGCGCCGTCATCGAGATCGGGCACTAGCCGCAGAGGGTGCCCACACGGCGGGGGCCGGTCGGCCGCAGCCTGGCCCCCGCCACCTATCCCTTAGATCGCGCCACGGCTCGTCGGGGGAACGGCCGCGACCGGCTCGCGGCTTATTACCGGTCGCACACGGGGGCAGAGGGCTAGCGTTCGCTCGTGGCGGTCTCTGCGCGCTTGGGCGCAGATGTCGGCGGACGGCGGCCGGCCCCGCTCGTGGCGAGGGGTGCGCAGCCGCGAGGTCGGGCGCGCGGGCGGCTGCCGCCCCACACGTCTCTCGAGTTCGAGCGGCTCGCCGGCACATGGCAGCTCGCGCTCGACGGCGGCCGGCGGGCGCTCGACGCCGCCGGAGCCTCGCTCCCCGCGCGGGAGGCGGCGGAGCGACGGCAGGCGCTCGTAGCGGAGCAGGAGGCGGCGGAGGGGACGCTGGTCAGTCTCGCTCGGCTGCTCCACGTCCGGCCGACGCCCTGGTTGTCCCCGGTGCCGGTGACGCCGGAGCTCATTGAGCTTCCGGGGTCGACGCGAGCGGCGCTCTTCGACCTGGACGGCGTGATCACCGACAGTGCCGTCGTCCATACGGCCGCCTGGGGTGAGGTGTTCGACGAGTACTTGCTGCGGTTGAGCGAGCAGACGGGCATGCATTTCTTCCCATTCGACCGCGAGGAGTACGCCGCGTACATCGACGGGCGGCCGCGTCTCGACGGCGTTCGGGCCTTCTTCGCCAGCCGAGGGCTCAATCCCGACGAGCAGACGATGCGACGGCTCGCTGCGCGAGCGCGGCGTCGCCCCGCTCCGCGGCGCGCGCCGCTACCTCGAAGCGGCAGGGCGCGCGGGCCTGAAGCGCGGCGTGATCTCGTCGAGCGCGCACATCGCGCGGATGCTCGCGCGCAGCGGTCTCGCCTCCGTCATCGACGACCGGATCGACGCCGAGGTCGTCCTCGCCCAAGGTCTCTCCGCGCGGCCGGCACCCGACGTGTTGCTCGCCGCCTGCCGGCGCCTCGGGGTCACGGCGGCCGACACGGCGACGCTCACCCACAGTCCCGACGGCGTCATCGCCGGGCGAGCCGCCGGGATGACCGTGGTCGCCATTGCGGCCGAGCCGCGGGCGGAGGTCCTTGCCGGTGTCGGGCCGGGCCGCGTCGCGCCGTCGCTGGCGGCGCTGCTCGACCGCCGGCTGCTCAGGTAGGAGGGGCCCAGGCCGAGCTCGAGCAGCCCGGGTGCTCGGGCCGGCGCGCGGCTTAGCGCAAGCCTCGTCTAGGCACCGAAAGACCGAGAGTCGTTCGCCGGCGATGCGTACACTTCGGGCAATGCCGATCTACGAGTACGTCTGCATGTCGTGCGAGTCGCACTTCGAGGAGCTCGTCCGCAACGGCGAGCGGCCCGACTGCCCGGAGTGCGGCGGCGCCGAAGTTCGCAAGCAGCTCTCCGTGTTCGCAGCGAGCTCGACGCAGTCCACGCTCGACCCGACGCCGCGCTCCGGCGGCGGCGGCGGGTGCTGCGGCGGCTCCTGCGGCTGCGGCTGACCGTCCGTCGCCGGGCGTAGACTCGGCGCCCATGGAAGCCCTCGCGGCCTACGGGGATCAGGTCTCGGGCTGCACCCGCTGCCGGCTGGCGCAGGGACGCACGCAGGTCGTCTTCGGCGTGGGCAATCCGGCCGCGGACCTGATGTTCGTCGGCGAGGCGCCCGGGTTCCACGAGGACAAGCAGGGCGTGCCGTTCGTCGGACAGGCGGGGAAGCTGCTCGACAAGCTGCTCGCGGGGATCGGACTCGTTCGCTCGGAGGTCTACATCGCAAATGTCCTGAAATGCCGCCCGCCGGGGAACCGCGATCCGCAGCCTGACGAGATCGAGTCGTGCGAGCCCCACCTCTTTCGCCAGATCGAGCTGATCCAGCCGCGGGTGGTCGCGACGCTCGGCAACTTCGCGACGAAGCTCCTCTCGGGCAAGCCGACGGGCATCACCCGCGTCCACGGTCAGGAGCAGGAGGTCACGCTGGGCGGCAACCGCGTCCTCCTCTATCCGCTCTACCACCCGGCCGCGGCGCTCTATACGCCGGCGATGCTCAAGGTGCTGCAGGAGGACTTCCGCCGGATCCCGGAGCTGATGGGCCGGGAGGAGATCCCGGAGATCGAGCCCGAGCCGGTGCTCGCAGCGCCGGCGCCGGCCGTGCAGCTGGGGCTGTTCTAGCGGCGAGAGCCGCCCAGGTCCCGCACAGCGCCATCCCGAGCAACATGAGCATCGGCCCGGCTCCGAGCTCCGTGCGGTCGTCCCGCGCGATCCTCCAGACCTCGTGGAACGTGATCAGCGCGCACGGAGCAAGGACTGCGAGCGTGACACTCGCGAGGTCGCCGGCGATGCTGCTGCGGCGCGCGACGATGACGACGCCGGCGGCGACCGGGAGGAGCCAGAAGAGCCCCCGCCACGGCTCGCGGACGTCGAGGGAGTCGGCGTACGACACGTCCAGCACGGCCGTCCGTTCCGCCGGGAGGAGGTAGCCGGCGACGATCAGCACGAGCCCCGCGGCCGGCGCGTACGGTCGAGCCGGCCGCGTCGAGAGCCACGCGGGGATCGCAGCGAGCGCGCCGGCGGACGCGGCGAGGCCGGCCACGAACGCGCCTGCCGACGCGTCCACGTCCACCAGGCCGTCGCCCGCGCCGCCGCCACGCGTCCTCAGGACCACGAGCGCCAGAACGCCTGCGGCGCCGGCGAGAACGATCCAGCCGCCGTTCCAGGCGCGCAGCGAGCCGATGCTGGCGAGCGCGAAGGCGAGGAACGCCGCCGTCGCGAGCCCGCCGCCGGCCGCGAGGACAACCGACCCGAGCCGCGCCCCGTCCGGGCCGTTCGTCTGCGGCGCCGTCCGCAGGACGAGGTCGGCGCCCGTCGGCTCGACGCGCGACGACTCGCAGGAGACGGTTGCGAACGGCAGGACGAACGCGGCGAGCGCCGCGGCGAACGGGACCCAGGCGAAGCGCCGCACCGGCGTAGCTTTACGCTCACGGCGTGGAGATGGAGTCCTCGTCCCCCGAGGAGACGGAGGCGATCGGCGCCCGCCTCGCCCAGGGGCTGGCGCCGGGCGCGGTGGTGACCGTCTCCGGCGAGCTCGGGACCGGGAAGACGACGCTCGTGCGCGGCGCCTGCCGTGCGCTCGGCGTCGCAGGTCCCGTGACCAGCCCGACGTACACCATCGGCCACCGCTACAAGGGACGGGTGGACGTGTCGCATCTCGACCTGTACCGCTTCGCCGGGGTCTCGGCGGCCGAATGGGGAGACCTCGAGCCCTACTTCGACGACGCCGTCTGCTTCGTCGAGTGGCCGGAGGCCGGGGCAGGCGTCCTGCCTCCGCCGCGCCTCGCGGTCGCGATCGCCCACGCCGGCGACCACCGGCGGCGGATCACGGTGACCGAGTGCTGATCCTCGCCTTCGACACGGCCACCGGCCGGGCGACGAGCGCCCTCGTCTGGGACGGCGAGGTGCTCGGCGAGCTGACGTCGCGCCCCGTCACCGTGCTGGAGGACGTCGACGCGCTCCTCCGCCGGGGCGGCGTCCGCGACACACAGGTCGAGGGCATCGCTGTCGGTATCGGCCCCGGCAGCTTCACCGGCCTCCGCATGGGCCTGATCACTGCGCGCACGCTCGCCTTCGCGTGGAGCGCCGGTCTCGCGGGGGTCTCGACGCTCGACGCCCTCGCCGCCGGTGCGCCCGGCGCGGTCCCGGTGATCGACGCCCGTCGCCGGGAGGTTTTCGCGCTCATCGACGGCAAACCGGTCGTGCTCCCGCCGGGGAAGCTGCCGGTGGAGGCCGGGCGAGCCTACGTCGGCGACGGGGCCGTTCGCTACCGCGAAGAGATCGAGCGTCGCGGGGGAGAGGTGCCGACGGACGAGAGCGAGGTTCACCTTCCGCGGGCCCGCTTCCACGCCGAGCTCGCGAGCGGCTTCGGCGCACCGGACCTGGTCGAGCCGATGTACCTTCGTATCCCGGACGTGGACAAGGCACGGACGTGATCGACCTCCGCCCCCTCAACCTGAGCGACCTCGGCGCCGTCGAGCGGATCGAGCGCAGCGCGTATCCCACGCCGTGGTCGCGGTCGATGTTCGCGGGCGAGATCGCGAAGCAGTCTTCGATCTGCCTCGGCGCCGTGGACACCGACCACAGCGACCGGCTCGTCGGCTACCTGATCATCTCCCGCTACGCGGACGCGTGGCACATCATGAACGTGGCCATCGACTCCGACTACCGGCGCCGCGGCATCGCCACGCAGCTGCTGAACCGGCTCTTCGAGCTAACGGCGAGCGACGACCGCCGCGGCTACACGCTCGAGGTTCGGGTGTCGAACGGGCACGCGATCAAGCTCTACGAGGGGCTTGGGTTCGTCGCGCGCGGGATCCGGCGCGGCTACTACACCGACAACCGCGAAGACGCCCTGATCATGTGGAAGGACCCGATCGCCGAACGCGCCTCGGCGTGATCCTCGGGATCGAGACGAGCTGCGACGAGACGGCCGCAGCACTCGTCACCGGCGACGGGCGGCTGCTCGCGAACGTCGTCTCCTCGCAGGCGGAGCTGCACGCCCGGTACGGCGGCGTCGTGCCGGAGGTGGCCTCCCGGCACCATCTCGAGCTGCTGCTCCCGGCAGTCCGCGGCGCGCTCGCGGACGCGAGAGCCGACCTGGACGACGTCGACCGCATCGCCGTGACGCAGGGGCCCGGCCTCGTCGGCGCCCTGCTCGTCGGGGTCTCGGCCGCGAAGGCCCTGGCCTGGGCGCGCCGCCTGCCGCTGGTTCCGGTCAACCACCTGCACGGGCACGTCGCCTCCCTCTTCCTGGCTGTGGACGAGGGGTCAGACCCCGCCGAGCCGCCGTTTCTCTGCCTGCTCGCGAGCGGGGGACACACGCTGCTGCTCGACGTGCGGGATCACGCGACCTTCGAGGTGCTGGGGACGACGCTCGACGACGCCGCCGGCGAGGCGTTCGACAAGGGAGCCCGGCTGCTCGGCCTTGGCTATCCCGGCGGGGCGGAGATCGACCGGCTCGCGCGCGAGGGAGACCCGGACGCCTTCTCGTTCCCCGTCGCCCGCGTGCCCGGGCTCGACTTCTCCTTCTCCGGCCTCAAGACGGCGCTGCTGTACAGGGTCCGCGACCTCGGCCCCGAGGAGACGGAACGGCGGCGCGCCGACCTCGCCGCCTCGTACCAGCGGGCGATCGTGCGCGCGCTCGTCGAGCGCACGCTCGAGGCAGCCGAGCAGTCGGGCGCCGAGCGGGTCGCGGTCGTCGGCGGGGTCGCGGCGAACTCCGAGCTGCGCGCGGCCTTTCCGGACGCCGCGCTCGCGCCCCTCGCGCTCTGTACGGACAACGCGGCGATGATCGCCTCGGCGGCGCGGTTCGTCGAGCCGATCGCCTACCCTCGCTACCTTGCGCTCGACGCCTTCGTCTAGACGCCTCGCGCAGCTCGCGCTGCTCGCGATCGTCGCGCTCGCAGCGGCGGCCATCTCCGTCGCCGCAGCGACCGGCGGGCATTCGCAGGGCGGCCGCGACGAGCCAGTGTCCTGGCGCGGACTCGTGGGCGGGCCCCGGCCGGAGGTCCCGGTCGGGCAGCGGATGATCGTCGTGCTCCGCACGCCGTCGCTCGCCGCCCGCGTGGCAGCGGCGGGGGGCCGCGCCAGCGAGGCCGACGAGCGCCGCTGGCACACGGCAGCGGAGGCGGCTCAGCGGCAGCTGATCGCGCGCTTGAGCGTCGAAGGCCTGCGGCTCCGCCCCGAGTTCACGTACTCCCGGGTGATCTCCGGATTCTCGGCCCCGCTGGACGCCCGCGCGGTCGCGCTGCTCCAGCGGTTCCCGGAGGTCGAGGGCGTCTACCCGGTCCGGATCGCGTATCCCGCCTCGACGACGAGCGAGCTCGTCGAGCGAAGGCGGCTGGCGCCGGGATCCGGCGTCCGCGCCCGCCTCGCGCTGCCGGGCTACACAGGCCGGGGCGTGACAATCGCACTCCTCGACACCGGCGTCCAGCACGGCCACGACTACCTCGCCGGCGCCGTGCTCGAAGGGGTGGACGTCCTCGAGAACGACGATCTGGCCTCCGCGGAGCCGCGGCCCGACGAGCCGGGCGAGGTCGAGCGTCACGGGACGCAGCTCGCCGGTCTCATCGTCGGGTCCGGCGGGCCTGGCGGCCTGACCGGCGTGGCGGAGCACGCGACGATCCTCCCGATCCGCGTGGCGGGCTGGCAGCGCGACGTGGCCGGCCGGTGGGCGGTCTACTCGCGCACCGACCAGCTGATCGCCGGGCTCGAGCGCGCGGTCGACCCGAACGGGGACGGAAGCGCCCACGACGCCGCTCGCATCGCGGTCATCGGCGTCGCGGAGCCGTTCGCCGCGTTCGCGGACAGCCCGTCGGCGCGCGCTGTCACCGGAGCCGTCTCCCTCGACACGCTCGTCGTCGCCCCCGCCGGGAACGACGGGCCGGCCGGACCGCGGTACGGGAGCGTTTCCGGCCCGGGCGGCTCGCGCGAGGCGCTCACCGTGGGCGCGGCCGACGACCGCCGGACGACGGAGCACGTCCGCGTCACGATCCGCACCGGTCTGCGGCTGGTCTTCGACGGCGAGGTGCCGCTCGGAGGCGCACGCGAGCCCGGGAGATCGCTCACGCTCGACCTCGCCGGCCCGGCGCCGCGTGACCGGCTCCTTCCCGAGGTGCTCGGGCGCGGCGAGCCGGCGGTCTCGGTCGCGGACTTCTTCGACCGCAACGGCTACAGCCTCGTCGCGGGCAAGGCGGCCCTCGCCCCGGCCGGGGACGCGCCGGACGCGGCCGCCGCCGGTGCGGCGCGGGCGGGAGCAGCGGCGGTGGTGCTCCACGACGCACGGATCCCGGCCGGGTCGCTCGGCGCCGACGAGCGCATCGGGGTGCCGGTCGTGAGCGTCCCGGCAGGGGCGGCGCGCGCGGCCCTGCGGTTGCTACGTGCCGGGCAGCCCGCCACGGTCGAGATCGGAGCGCCGCGGGAGCGCGCGAACCCGAACGCGGGGCAGGCGGCGGCGTTCTCGTCCGACGGTCTCGCGTTCGACGGCGGCGCGAAGCCGGAGCTCGTGGCGCCGGGCGTCGCCCTCCTCACGTCGCACCCGGGACGCGAGGCCGACGGCCGGCCGGCGTTCGGGACGGTGAGCGGGTCGAGTGCGGCGGCGGCCGTCGTGGCAGGCGGAGCCGCCCGCCTCGCGCAGATGCGGCCGGATCTGGATGCGCAGGCGCTCCACGGCGCGCTCGTCGGGACAGCGCGAGAGGTCGACGGCGTCATGCGCATGGACCTGGGCGCCGCAGCCGCGGTCGAGGTCGTAGCGGCGCCCGCGACCGTCGCCCTTGGACACGCGAACCGCCGCGGTTGGCAGGGGGCGGCCCACTTCACGGTGCGCAACGTCTCGGAGCGACCGCTCGGGATCACCGTTTCGACCGGGCGCCTCGGCGAAGTCGGCGGAGCGGCGCTCGCCGTCTCACCCGGGCGGTTCACGCTCGCGCCGCGATCGGCACGGAAGGTCTTCCTGGTCGCCCGCATGGCGTACATGCCTCCGCGCGTACGCCTCATCGCCGCGGTGCTCGAGCTGCAGGCGGGCGGCGCGGCACCGGTACGGGTCCCGTGGACGCTGACACTCGGTCCGTACGAGCGGAACCTGCTGGGCGGTGTGCGGCTCTCCACGAACCGGTTCCGGCCGTCTGACTCGGCGCCGGCGCTGCTCGAGCTGCGCGCCGGCCGGCTCGTGGACGAGCGGGGTCTGCGGGAGGTCCTGCCGCTCTCCCACCTCGATCTCGAGCTCTGGCGCGGCCGCGAGCGGATCGGCAGGCTGGCGCGGCTCCGCAACCTCCTGCCCGGTCGGTACACGTTCGGATTGACCGGCCGCGGCCCGGCGGGCAGGCGGCTCTCGCCCGGCCGCTACACGCTCCGACTCATCGCCTACCCGCCCGGAGAAGCCCCTCCGAGCAGGCAATTCGTCCAGTTCACGATCAGTTAGCGGCGTCGTATACTCGCGGCGGCGTGACGACCGTCGAAGCTCCGTCTCACCTCCGAGAGAACCCGTTCGAGATCGCGCAGGAGCAGCTGCGCCATGTCGCGGGCGTCTTCCAGATCGACGAGAACCTCGTCCGGGTTCTCGAGCAGTGCAAGAAGGCGGTCGCCGTCTCGATCCCGGTCGTGATGGACGACGGCCAGATCCGGGCCTTCGAGGGCTTCCGCGTTACCCACAACATCGCGCGTGGCCCGTCCAAGGGCGGTATTCGCTACCACCCCGACGTCACTCTCGACGAGGTCAAGGCGCTCGCGATGTGGATGACGTGGAAGTGCGCGCTGATGGGCATCCCGTTCGGCGGCGCGAAGGGCGGCGTCGTGTGCGACCCGAAGAAGATGTCCCGTGGGGAGCTCCAGAAGATGACCCGCCGCTACACGAGCGAGATCATCAACGAGATCGGCCCGGAGAAGGACATCCCCGCCCCCGACGTCGGCACCGACCCGAGCGTCATGGCCTGGATCTTCGACACCTACTCGATGAACAAGGGCCACTCGGTGCTGGGCGTCGTCACCGGCAAGCCGCTGAACGTCGGCGGCTCGCTCGGCCGGCTGGAGGCGACCGCCCACGGCGCGCTCTACGTCCTGCGCGAGGCCGTGAAGAAGCAGGACCGGTCGCTGGGCGACATGAGCGTGGCGGTGCAGGGTTTCGGCAACGTCGGCAGCTATCTGGCGCGGTTCGTGCAGGAGGACGGCGCGACGGTCGTCGCATTGTCGGACTCGCGCGGCGGCGTCTACAACCCCGACGGCATCGACGTCGAGCTCGCGATCGCCCACAAGCAGGAGACCGGCTCGCTCGAGGGTCTCAAGGACGCCGACTCGATCACGAACGAGGAGCTGCTCACGGTCGACTGCGACGTGCTCGCCCCCTGCGCGCTCGAGCAGGTGATCACGGCCGACAACGCCGACAAGATCAAGGCGAAGGTGATCGTCGAGGGCGCGAACGGCCCGACGACGCCGACCGCCGACGAGATCCTGGAGGAGCGGGGCGTCCTCGTCCTCCCCGACGTGCTCGCGAACGCCGGCGGCGTCGTCGTCTCGTACTTCGAGTGGGTGCAAGGCCTGCAGGAATACTTCTGGAAGGAGGAGGAGGTCAACCGGCGCCTGAACGAGATCACCTCCCGAGCCTTCCACGAGACCTGGGACACCTACGAGAGCCGGAACACGACCATGCGCACAGCCGCATACGGCCTCGCCGTCCGGCGAGTCTCCGAGGCCACGCTGACGCGCGGCCTCTACCCGTAGCGACGCGGGTCGTCCTCTTCCACGCCGAGGGCTGCCACCTCTGCGCGGCCGCGATGCGCGTGGTCCGAGCGGCCCGGGACGAGCTCGGCTTCGAGCTCGAGGAGGTGGACATCGGGGGCGACGAGGACCTCGAGCGCCGCCACCGGGAGTGGCTGCCGGTCATCGAGATCGACGGCGAGCGCGCGTTCACGTACTTCGTGGAACCGGACGCGCTGCGCCGGAAGGTCGCACAAGCTCGGCGATCCGGCGGGACTTTGTGACTTCCCGACGCGGCTGCTGATCCCGACTGGCAGAATCCTTGTGTGGTGTTACAAGCTCCACCGCCGGGTGCCGTCCCCGAGCGTCTGACCGTCGGGGTCGCGGCGCGGCTGAGCCGCTACCTCCAGGTCCTGACGCAGGCGCGGAAGATGGGCAAGGAGCGGATCTCCTCGCAGGAGATCGCCGACTACACCAACATCAACGCCACCCAGATCCGCCGAGACCTCTCGACCTTCGGGAAGTTCGGCAAGCGAGGGGTCGGCTACAGCGTCGACGGCCTCCTCGGCGAGATCCGGCGGATCCTGCGGACGCAGGGCCAGCACAACATCGCGCTCGTCGGCGCCGGCCGGCTCGGCGAGGCGATCGCGAGCTCGCCGATCTTCGCCGAGCACGGGATCAACATCGCCGCCGTGTTCGACAAGGATCCCGAGAAGGTCGGCCGCCGGGTGGGGAACGTCGACGTGAGCCAGTACGACACGCTCCCCGACGCCGTCCGCGACAAGAACATCGTCGTCGGCGTGCTCGCGGTGCCCGCCGACAACGCCCAGTCGGCCGCGGACGACCTGATCGACGCCGGCGTGCGGATCATCTTCAACTACTCAGAGGCGCTCTTGGACACGCCGTCCGACGTCGCCGTGCACACGTCGAATCCGGCGGTCGAGCTCCTCTACGCGCTGTACTTCCACCTGACGTAGCTCCGCTCTTTCGCTGAAAGTCTCACGACTTTCAGCGACCCTCTTAAGCCGGGCGGCGCTCCGCGCCGCGCGGCCCACGCGCTCGGCGCTGCTTCCTCGCCCGAGTTGCGTGACGGCTGAACGGGCGAGGCCCGTCCAGCGGCGGCCGAAGACCCGCGAAAACGGGACGAGCCTCGACCAATCGAGGCTCGTCCCGCGACCCCTAGCCCCGCCGGTGAGGCGGAGATCCTCCGAACGCGCTAGCGGCGCTCGACCACCTCACAGCCGTTGAGCTCGTCGGTGGCGCGGACGAGCTCGTCCTGGCCCGGCTCGTCGTCCGTGACGCGCTCTTCCTCGAGCGCGGTCAATCTGGGGAATCGCATCGTTTTCACCTCGAGCTGAGGCCGCAGGCGGCTCGCGGCGTCGTTCGACCCTCTAGATATCGCCCACTTGCGGCGAGATCGCTTCACCCGTTCTGGTGAAATCGCCGCTCGTGCGCATCCTCCTCTGGCACGGCTACCTGCTCGGCGGCACCGGCTCGAACGTGTACACGCGGTCGATCGCGCGCGAGTGGAGCAGGGCCGGCCACGACGTCGTCGTCGTCTCTCAGGAGGGCAATCCGGAGCTGTTCGACCTCGCCGGGGCGGAGACCGTACGGCCCGATATCGGCGGGCTGCTCCCCGTCTTCGTCCTCGATCGGTACGAAGGGCTCGAGGCGAAGCTTCTCCAGGACACGACGAAGCGTGAGCGCGCGGCGTTCGTCGAGGCGAACGCCGCCGTCCTGCGCGAGCTCGCACCCGCCGACTTCGTCTTCGCGAACCACGTCCTACTCGGCGGTCCCGTCGGGGCGGCGAGCGGGCTGCCGTTCGCCGTCAAGGCGCACGGCTCGGAGCTCGAGTACTCGATGCGGGGAAACGAGGAGCTCTCGCGCTGGGGCCGCGAGTCCCTGCGAGACGCGCGCGCCGTCTTCGTCGGGTCCGCACACATCCGCGCGGTCCTCGAGAGCGTGGTCGGCCACGTCGACCGCGTGCACGAGGTCCCCCCAGGGGTCGACGTGGACGACTTCCGGCCGCAGCCTCGCGCCGAGGCGCTGGCCCACCTCGTCGAGGAGGCGCGCCGGGACCGGCCGAACCCGGGGAACGCGCAGGAGCGGCTGCCGGACGAGGGGAACGCCGCCCGGTTCGCCGAGTTCCTCGCGGGCGACCGCTCGACCGTCCTCTACTTCGGGAAGCTGATCCGCAACAAGGGCGTCCACCTCCTGCTGGAGGCGCTCGAGCGTGTCGACGCTCGCGCCGTGATCGTCGGCTTCGGCGACTACCGGGAGGAGCTCCAGGCCATGGCCGGACCGGACACGCTCTTCACCGGACCGCTGGACCACCGGCATCTCGTCCATCTGATCCCGCTCTCCGACGTGACCGTCGTGCCGTCGATCTTCCCCGAGGCGTTCGGGATGGTGGCCGCGGAGGCGGCGGCCGGAGGGTCGCTGCCGCTCGTCGCCCGGCACTCGGGCCTCGCGGAGATCGCAAACGCGCTCGAGGAGGCAGGCGTCCCAGCCGGGTTCGAGTCCGGAGACGTCGACGATCTCGCGGCGAAGCTGTCCTGGCTGCTCGAGCGTGCACCGTCCGACCGCGCCGAGCTGTCCGGGCGGGCGCGGCGCGTGGCTGAGGAGCGCTGGTCCTGGGGGAGCGTCGCCGACCGGCTGCTGACCCCCTTCGCATAACGTTCCGTCCCCATGGGAGACGCGCAGAAGCTCAGTCCCGAGGAGCAGATCCGGCTGGCCCGCGAGGCGTTCGAGGAGACGGCCGACTTCACCGTCGCCGTCGAGGAAGAGTTCGCGATCCTCGATCCGGAGACGCTCTCGCTCACGAACCGGTTCGAGGAGCTGCAGGCCGCCGCGGCCGGAACCGAGCTGGAGGAGCATCTCGTCGGCGAGCTGATCGCGTCGGAGGTGGAGATCCGGACGGGCCGCTGCGAAGGCTTCGCGGAGGCGGCCGCGCGGATGGGGGAGCGGCGCGACCAGCTGCTCGCTCTCGCCGACCAGCTGGGCGTCGTCCTCGGCGGAACGGGGACGCACCCGTGGAGCCCGTGGCAGGAGCAGCGGATCATCGACACGCCGCACTACCGCCGCAACGACGAGATCCTCCGCTACGTCGTCTGGCGCAACAACAGCTTCGGCCTCCACGTCCATGTGGCGATCAACGGCCCGGACCGGGCGATCCGCGTCAACGACTGGCTACGGCACCTGCTTCCGGAGATCCTTGCCCTCTCGGCCAGCTCGCCGTTCCACGACAACGTCTTCACGCACCTGCACTCGACCCGCACCGAGATCTTCACGAAGTTCTTCCCGCGCTGCGGGATCCCGGACGCGTACGGCGACTGGCAGACGTTCGAGCACTACGTCCGCACGCTGTACCGGACCGGCTCGATCACCGAGCACACGCAGCTCTGGTGGAGCGTCAGGCCTCACCTCGCCTTCCCGACGATCGAGATCCGGATCGCGGACGCGCAGCCGGACCTCGGCGAGGCCCGCTCGCTCGCCGCATTCGTCTACGCCCTGACGGTGCGGATCGCCCAGGCCCTGGACGAGGGCGAGCCGGTGCCGCTACCGGCGCCCCGGTTCATCGAGGAGAACCTCTGGCGCGCGACCCGCTACGGGCTGACGACCGAGCTCCTCGACCTGGAGCGGCTCGAGACCGTGAACACGCGTGAGCGGCTCGAGCAGCTGCTCGAGTGGGTCACCCCGGTCGCAGACGAGATCGGCGCGGCGCCGTTCCTCGCCCTCCCGGCGGCGAACGCCGCGAAGCGCCAGATCGCACGCTACGAGGAGGGCGCGACGCTCGAGGAGATCTACGCCGAGCAGGTGAGGCCGAAGGAGCCCGTTGTCTGACCAGCCGTCGCCCGAGGAGCTCCTCGAGGCGGTCCGGCAGATGAAGGTCGCCGACCTGCTCCTCTCGACGGCCGCGACGCTCGCACAGCTCGGGTTCGCGAAGCTCGACGAGCCTACCCGGGACCTGGAGCAGGCCCGGCTCGCGATCGAGGGCATGAAGGCGCTCCTCGGAGCGCTGGAGGGCGCGGTTCCCGCCGAGGTGCACCGCGATTTCACCCACGTGGTGGCCAACCTGCAGCTCGCGTACGTGCAGGCCTCCGAGGGGCGATCCGAACCGGACGAGGCGGGCGGGGAGACGGATTCGGCCGGATCCGAGGCGGGCCCGACGGGGTAGGCGCACTAGCCGATCGGCCGGTTGGCAGGACGGCGCCCGAGTGGCAAGCTGGTTGCCTCCTGAGACGACTTGCGGCATTGGCGATCGGGTTGACCGCTTTCGCAGCGGGGCCTGCGGCTGCACAAAGCGGCGCCGCTTCGACGACTGAGCGGCTTGCGGCGGCGAGCACGGGCCTGGTCTCGGTCTACCGGAATCCGACGACGCGGCATCCCTACTTCGTGAGGGCCAGCATCCCCTTCTCCCGCTTCTCGAACGGGAGAACGGCGGCCGTCCGCGGTGCCGACTTCTGGGAGTCCTACGGCGCGCTGTTCGGCGTCGCCGACGCCGCAACCGACCTCGCGCTCCGTAGCGGGACAACGGACCGCCGCGGCGTGACGCACCTCCGCTACGACCAGCGGTACCGGGGGCTCGAGGTCTTCGGGCGCCAGCTGCTTCTCCACATGCGCGAAGGCGCGGTGATCGCCGCGAACGGCCACTTCGCGGACGGGATCGACGTCGGGATCAAGCCGACGGTCTCGGACACGGGGGCGGCGTTCGCGGCGACCGGCGGGATTCCCGCCAGGGGCCGCCGGTCGCTCGCCGGCAAGCCGAGGCTCCTTGTTCACGTGAACGGCCTCGACCAGGCCCGGCTCGCGTGGCTTGTCCTCGTCGGAAGCTCGCGGCCGCTCGGCGTCTGGCGCGTGTTCGTGGACGCCCGCACGGGCGAAGTCCTTCGCGCCTACAACGAGCTCCGGACGGCGAAGAACCGGATCACACACACGAACGCGAACGATCCCGACTGCAACGCGCAGGAAGCCCCTGCCTGCACCTTGCCGGGTACGCAGATCCGGGACGAGGACGACTCGCCCGTTGGTGACGCGATCGTGCAGGAGACGCACGACAACACCGGCCTGGTCTACGACTACTACTCGACCACGTTCGGCCGCGACTCGTACGACGGCGCCGGCCACGTCATGCGCTCGACGGTTCACTTCG
Source organism: Gaiellaceae bacterium (assembly GCA_035707105.1). Lineage (GTDB taxonomy): Bacteria > Actinomycetota > Thermoleophilia > Gaiellales > Gaiellaceae > JACDAN01. Next base: position 36,709 of record DASSUI010000055.1, read on the forward strand.
GCGACGACTACGACAACGCGTTCTGGTGCGGCGACAGCTGCGCCCCCTTCTTCGGTTCCGCGCTGGGCGGCCAGATGACCTACGGCGACGGAAGCTGGAACGGGGCGACCGGACTCTTCTCGCCGCTCGGCCAGGACATCGACGTCGTCGCTCACGAGCTCACCCACGCCGTGACGGAGAGCGTGAACGGGCTCGAGTATGTCGGTCAGTCCGGCGCGCTGAACGAGTCGTACTCGGACGTGTTCGCAGCCTTCATCGACGGCGACGGCAGCGAATGGCTCGTTGGCGAGGACTCCTGGACCCCCGGGACACCCGGCGACGCGCTAAGGAACATGGCGAATCCGCCGGCCGAGGGCCAGCCAGGGCACATGAGCCAGTACGTCAACACCTGGTACGACAACGAGGGCGTCCACACGAACAGCGGCATCCCAAATCACGCGGCCTACCTCGCGGCGACCGATCCTGGATACGGCATCGGCCGCCCGGCTCTCGCGGAGATCTATTACGAGGCGATGCCGTGCCTGTCGTCGTTCGCGGACTTCCTGGAGAACCTCCAGTGCCTCCTGCTGGCCGCCGAGACCGTGTTCCCGGGCGAAGAGGACAAGGCCAGTGCGATCAGCCTGTCGCAGGCGGCGGTCGGCATCGCCGCGCGGCCGACGGTCGTCTCGCCGAACGGCGGCGAGACGCTCGGCGCGGGAGATGCGGCTTCGGTCACCTGGGACGGAGGGCCGGTCGCCACCGGCCGTCCGGTCGGCGTCTTCTACTTCACTAGCGCGCCCGGGACCTACAGCGAGGGGTTCGAATCGGTGCCTGGCGCGGCTCTGCCGACGGGGTTCACGAGCGTCGGCCCGGCGTGGACCGTCACCACTGCGACGGCGGCTCCGGGCGGCCTCAGGTCCGCCCGCTCCGGTGTGATCGGCAACGACGGCCGCACGGAGATGCATCGGATTATCCACGTCCGGAGCGCCGGTGACCTGTCGTTCGTGCGCCGGGTGAACACCGAGCCCGGCTACGACTTCTTCTCGTTCCACGTCGACGGGATCGCGATCGGGGCGTCGTCCGGCGTCAGCGGAACCTTCGGGGCGCCGTCCTATCTGCCGCTCACCCTTCCGCGCGGCACGCACGAGCTCGTCTGGGTGTACGAAAAGGACTTCGTCGCGAGCCCGACCAACGATGGGGCCTGGATCGACGACCTCGTCGTTCCGAACGTCGAAAACGCCGTCCCGTCGGTGATCGCCGCCTCGACGGCGCCCGACGCGACCAGTCAGGTGTGGACGGTCCCGGATGCGCCCGGGGCGAGCTACCGGATCCGGATCCAGCGACTCGGCCTAGCCCCGTGGCTCGCGTTCGACGAATCGGACAGCGTCTTCACGATCCAGGGCACGCCTCCGCCGCCACCGCCGCCTCCGCCACCTCCGCCTGCCCCCGCACCGCCTCCGGCGCCTCCACCTCCACCTCCACCTCCACCTCCACCTCCACCTGCTCCGCCGCCGCCCCGCCCGCCCGCACAGGTCCGCTGCGTGGTGCCGAACGTAAAGGGAAAGACCGTTCCGGCCGTGCGGACGGCGCTCGCCCGCGCCCGGTGTGCGCTCGGCCGCGTCTCTCGCGCGTACTCGCGCCGGGTCAGGAAGGGCAGGATCATCAGCCAGAGCCGGCGGCCGGGCACTCGCCATCCGCGCGGGACGCGGGTCAGCGTCGTCGTCAGCCGCGGGCGCCGCCGATAGCCTCCCGCCGTGGCGACGGCGGAGATCGGGATCTTCGGCGGCTCGGGGTTCTACTCGTTCCTCGCTGACGTCGAGCAGGTCGAGGTGGAGACGCCGTTCGGGCGTCCCTCGGCGCCGGTGACGATCGGCGAGGTCGAAGGCAAGCGCGTCGCCTTCCTCCCGCGCCATGGGCTCGAGCACGAGCTGCCGCCGCACCGGATCCCGTACCGCGCGAACGTCTGGGCGATGCGCGAGCTCGGGGTGCGGCGCATCATCGGCCCCAACGCGTCGGGCGCGCTGAAGGCAGACCTCGAGCTCGGCGAGTTCGTCGTCTGCGACCAGTTCGTCGACCGGACGAGCGGCCGGGAGCACACGTTCTACGACGGCCCCGAGACGACGCATGTGTCCGCCGCCGATCCATACTGCCCGGACCTTCGCCGCCTCCTGGTCGAGACGGCGGGCGAGCTCGGGATCTCCGTGCGGGACGGCGGGACGGTGGTCACCATCCAGGGGCCGCGGTTCTCGACTCGCGCCGAGTCGAGATGGTTCCAGGACGCCGGCTGGGACGTGATCAACATGACGGCGTATCCGGAGGGGTACCTCGCCCGCGAGCTCGAGCTCTGCTACGCGAACATCTCCATGGTCACGGACCACGACGTCGGGGTGGAGGGAGCTGCGCCGGTTTCTCACGAGCAGGTGATCGAGGTGTTCAACGCGAACAACGACCGCCTCCGGCAGCTGCTCTTCGCCGTCATCCCCAGGATCGGCCCGCAGCCCGAGGATGTCTGCTCGACGGCGCTCTCGGGCGCCCGGATCTGAGAAAAGGCCCCGTCGAAAAATCGGGCAAGTAGCCCTTCAGAACCGCGTTGCAGAGGCCGATACGCTCGAAGGATGCGGGCCTTCGCCGTCGCCCTCCTGTCTGCCTGCGCGCTCGGCGGGTCGGCAGCCGTCGCCTCGACCGGGGGCGAGGCGCCCGCCCCGGCGCCGCAGCCGCGCGAGCTGCTCGTCCGCTTCGACCCGGGACAGGCGGCGCAGCCTGCGGTCGAGTCCGTCGGCGGCACCGTCGTCGAGCGACTCGGGCTTCGTGGGCTCGTCCGCATCCGGCTCGACGGGCGTCTGACCGTCGCGCAGGCCAACGCCGCGCTCGAGCAGCGGGCCGGCGTCCGCTATGCCGAGCCGAACCACCGATACGAGCTCCTCGCCACGCCGAACGACACCTACTTCGGAGACGAGTGGGGACTGCACCAGCCGAACGATTTCGACATCGACGCACCCGAGGCCTGGAACGTCACGACCGGCAGCCACGCGGTCACCGTGGCCGTCGTCGACTCCGGCGTCGAGTACACCCACCCCGACCTCGTCGACAACGTCTGGGCGAATCCGCTCGAGGTCGCGAACGGCTCGGACGACGACGGAAACGGCCTCGTCGACGATCTTCGCGGGTGGGACTTCTACTCCAACGACAATGCGCCGCTCGACCTCCAGGGCCATGGCACGCACGTCGCCGGAACGATCGGGGCGACCGGGAACAACGGGATCGGCGTCACGGGCGTGAACTGGCGCGTGAAGCTGATCCCGCTCCGGGTCGGCAACGCGACGCTGAGCGACTCCGCCATCGTGGAAGCCTTCGTGTACGCGTGCGCGAAGGGCGCGAAGGTCGTGAACGGGAGCTTCGGCGGCCCGTACTCGCAGGCGATCCACGATGCGATCGCGGCGTGCCCGTCGGCGCTCTTCGTGTTCGCCGCCGGCAACGACGGCGACGACAACGACAGGTTCGTCGTCCACAGCCACCCGTGCGAGGACGGTTCCCCGAACGTGCTCTGCGTGGCGGCGAGCAACGCGTCCGACGGGCTCGCCGATTTCTCGAACTACGGGCTGACCACCGTCGACCTGGCCGCGCCCGGGGAGGACATCGCCTCGACCTTCCCGACGACGATCGCGCCGTACGACTACGCGTACGCCTCGGGCACCTCGATGGCGGCGCCTCACGTTGCCGGCGCGGCCGCGCTCGTCCTCGCAAACCGTCCGACCCTGACGCCGCAGGAGCTGAAGAACGCGCTCCTCCTGAGCGTCGACGCGAAGCCTGCCTTCGCGGGACGCGTCGTGACGGGCGGCCGCCTGAACGTGGCGACGGCCCTCGGCCAGGAGGTGCAGCCGCCGGTCGGGCTGACCGCCTCGACCCCGAGCCACGGGAGCGGCTGGAGCAACAATCCGATGGTGCAGGTGGTCTGGGGCGGCGCGACGGACGCGAGCGGCATCGGGGGCTACTCGTACGCCTTCTCCCCGGTGCCGACGTTCGTCCCGGACGAGACGCAGGACGCCGGCCCGGCCGTGACGACGCTGACGATGCCGCTCGCCGACGGCGAACACTGGTTCCACATCCGCGCCCGCGATGGCGAGGGAAACTGGGGCGACGCCGTCCACGTCGGCCCGATCCGAATCGACACCTTCGCGCCGGTCAGGCCCGTCGCGTCGAGCCCGAGCCACCAGCTGGGAGTGGCGTCGGCGGACCGGACGGTGGACGTGGCGTGGAGCGGCGGCTCGGACCCGCAGAGCGGTCTCGACGGCTACTCCATCTCCTGGACGCAGGGGAGCGCCGCGGCGGCCGATCTCACCAAGGACGTCGAGGAGACGGTCGCGCGCGCCACGAGCACGCAGCTCGCCGTCGGCGCTTGGTGGTTCAACATCCGCGCACGGGACAACGCGGGGAACTGGAGCGACACGGTCAGCATCGGCCCGTTCTCGATCCGCAGCGGCCCGACGGCCTGCGCCGTGCCGCGCCTCCGCGGGCTGACGCTCCTCGGCGCGAAGCGCCTGCTCGCGAAGCGCGGGTGCTCGCTGGGCCGCGTCACCCGTGTTCGCTCGAGGCGTGTCCGGCGCGGACGCGTCGTGGCGCAGAGGCCCGCGCCGGGACTGCGGCTCGCCCGCGGGGCCCGCGTCCGGGTCGTTCTCAGCCGGGGTCGACGCTAGTAGTCGCGTCCGTGTGGTAGAAACTCGCGGTCGCGGCGCCAAATCCGCGCCCGAGGTTCTCCATGAGCGACTTCATCATCGACCATCCCGTCCTGATCGCGCTCGTCTGTGCGGGCATCGCGATCGTGTACGGCGTCCTCCAGACGCTGTGGCTCCTGCGCCTCCCGGCGGGCAGCGAGCGGATGCAGGCGATCGCGAAGGCGATCCAGGAGGGCGCGTCCGCCTACCTCCGGCGGCAGTACACGACGATCGCCGGGGTCGCGGTCGTCCTCTTCCTCGTCATCGGCTTCTGGAACGACCTCGGCTGGGGAACGGCGTTCGGATTCCTCATCGGCGCCGTCTTCTCCGCGGCGGCCGGCTTCATCGGCATGAACGTGGCGGTCCGGGCGAACGTCCGCACCGCCGAGGCCGCGAAGCAGGGAGTCGCCCCCGCGCTTCGCGTGGCGTTCTCCGCCGGCTCGGTCACGGGGCTCCTCGTCGTCGGCCTCGGCCTGCTCGGCGTCGCCGCCTACTACGGGATTCTCATCGACTGGTTCGACCAGGGTCAGGACGGCGCGACACAGCACCTCGTCGGGCTCGCCTTCGGCGGCTCGCTGATCTCCGTCTTCGCCCGTCTCGGCGGCGGCATCTACACGAAGGCCGCCGACGTCGGCGCCGACCTCGTCGGCAAGGTCGAGGCAGGGATCCCGGAGGACGACCCGCGGAACCCCGCGGTCATCGCGGACAACGTCGGCGACAACGTCGGGGACTGCGCCGGCATGGCGGCCGATCTCTTCGAGACCTACGCGGTCACGCTCGTGGCGGTCATGTTCCTCGGCGCCGTGAACTACCCGGCGACCGAGATCATTCATTACCCGCTCGTGATCGGCGGTGCGGCGATCATCGCCTCGGTCATCGGGACGTTCTTTGCGCGGATCGGCCGCGGAGGCTCGATCATGGCCGCGCTCTACAAGGCGGTCATCGTCTCGACCGTGATCTCGGCGCTCCTCTTCATCCCGGTCACGGCCGCGTTCGACAGCGACGAGTTCACCTTCTGGGAGCTCTACGGCGCCACGCTGATCGGTCTCGCGATCACGTTCCTGCTCGTGGCGATCACGGAGTTCTACACGGGCACCCGCTGGGGCCCGGTCAAGGGGATCTCGCGCGCCTCGCTGACCGGGCACGCGACGAACATCATCGAGGGCCTCGCGATCGGGATGCAGGCCACGGCGCTGCCGGTGATCGTGATCGCGGCGGGGATCGTCGGCGCGTTCTCGATCGGCGACGGGGCGACCGAGGGGCTGTTCTACATCGGCGTCGCGGTGATGGCGCAGCTCTCGATGACGGGGCTGATCGTCGCCCTCGACGCGTACGGGCCGGTGACCGACAACGCCGGCGGGATCGCTGAGATGGCGGAGCTGGACGAGTCCGTCCGGGCGGTGACCGATCCGCTCGACGCCGTCGGGAACACGACCAAGGCCGTCACGAAGGGATACGCGATCGGCTCGGCAGGCCTCGCGGCGCTGATCCTCTTCGACGGCTTCACGACCGAGCTCGGGGACGAGGGCCTGACGAACGTCCGCTTCGAGCTCCACGACGCCTGGGTGATCGCCGGGCTCTTCCTCGGCGGCCTGATGCCCTTCCTCTTCTCGTCGCTCGCGATGCAGGCCGTCGGCCGCGTCGGCGGGCAGGTCGTGCAGGAGGTGCGCCGGCAGTTCCGCGAAATCCCCGGGATCCTCGAGGGGACCGGGCTGCCGGAGTACGGGCGCGCGGTCAACATCGTCACCGGCTCGGCGATCAAGAGCATGATGCTGCCGAGCCTCATCCCCGTCCTCTTCCCGATCATGGTCGGGATCATCAGCGTCGAGATGCTGGGCGGGCTCCTGATCGGGACGATCGTCACCGGCATCTTCCTGGCGATCGCGATGACGTCCGGCGGCGGCGCCTGGGACAACGCGAAGAAGCTGATCGAAGACGGCCAGTTCGGCGGCAAGGGCTCCGACGCGCACGCCGCCGCGGTCACCGGCGACACCGTCGGCGATCCCTATAAGGACACGGCCGGGCCGGCGATCAACCCGATGATCAAGATCACGAACATCGTCGCGATCCTGATCATCCCGCTCCTCGTCTCCATCCACGGCTAGGCCGGCCAGAGCGGCCGCGTCCTTCGCGCCGACTTCGTAACGTCTCGCCGGGCGAGGGACAGTCCCTCCCCGCCCCGGCGCATGCTGATGCGGAGCGGCGTTTGGCCGCCGCCTGGTCCGACGCCGGCATGCGCGAGGATTAGAGTCCCGCCGTGCCGAGGCGCAGGCGGCGTCAGCACGGACTGGAGCGCGTCCTCGGGACGCCGGCACTCTTCGCGACCGCCTACGGCAACGTCGGCTCCTCGATCTACTACGCGCTCGGCGTCACCGCCGCGTTCGCGCTCGGGCTGACGCCGCTCGTGTTCGTGGTCGCGGGCGTGATCTTCGTCGCGACCTCGCTCACGTACACGGAAGGGACCGTGCGCTTCCCGGAGGCCGGCGGCTCGTCGAGCTTCGCGCGCCACGCGTTCAACGAGCTCGTCTCCTTCGGTGCCGCGTGGGCTCAGATGCTCAACTACATCATCACGATCGCCATCTCGGCGTTCTTCGTGCCGCACTACCTGTCCGTCTTCTGGGAGCCGCTGCGCGAGAACCCCTGGGACATCGTCGGCGGCGCGGTCGTGATCGCCGTCCTCGTCGGGATCAACATCGTCGGCGTGCGGGAGGCCGCGAGCCTGAACATCTTGCTCGCGGTCGTCGACTTCGCCACGCAGGTTCTGCTCGTCCTGCTCGGCTTCGCCCTGATCCTCAGCCCCGAGATCCTCGTCGAGAACGTCGACTTCGGCGTCGCGCCGACGTGGAGCCAGTTCCTCGTCGCGATTCCGATCGGGATGATCGCGTACACCGGCCTCGAGACGATCTCCAACCTCGCCGAGGAGACCCGGGACCCTCCGCGGGACGTTCCCCGAGCGTACGTCTGGGTCGCGATCGCCGTCTTCGCGATCTACCTGACGTTGCCGCTCGTGGCGCTGTCGGCCCTGCCGGTCGAGCAGGTCGGAGGCGAGTACCAGACGTTGCTCGGCCTTCCGCCCGAGGAGAACGGCTTCCAGAACGACCCGATCCTGGGCGTGGTCGAGAACCTCGGCCTCGACGAGGGGGCGCTCCTTGACGCCCTCGAGATCTACGTCGGCATCCTCGCCGCGACGATCCTCGTCGTCGCCACGAACGCGGGCGTCATCGGCGCCTCGCGCATCACGTACTCGATGTCCACCTACCGGCAGCTTCCCGAGGTCTTCCGCCGCCTGCACCCGCGGTTCAAGACACCGTGGCTCTCGCTGCTCGTCTTCGCCGGTCTGATCTCCGTCCTGACGCTCCTGCCCGGCGAGACCACGTTCCTCGGGACGATGTACTCGTTCGGGGCGATGCTCTCGTTCACGATCGCCCACGCCGCGGTGATCGGGCTGCGCTACAGGGAGCGCGGGGGCGAGACGGTGTTCCGGGCCGGGCCGAACGTCACGGTCGGGGGCGTCGACTGGCCGCTCTTCGCGATCGTCGGCGGGCTTGCGACGGCAACGGCGTGGGTCGTCGTGGTCGTCCAGGAGGAGGGAACGCGGTGGGCGGGCCTCGCCTGGCTCGCAATCGGGTTCGCCGTCTACGCCGTCTACCGCCTCCGCGTCGTCCGCATCCCCTTGCGGCGGACGGCACGCGCGCCGGTGATGATCCTGGGGCCGTCCCTCACTGTCGAGTACCGGACGATCGTCGTCCCCGTCGTCCGCACGGCCGAGTCCGAGGAGGCGCTGGTCGCTGCGGCGCGCCTGGCCGCCGAGCGGGGCTCGATGGTCGCGATCGTCCACGTGATCGAGGTGCCGCTCGACCTGCCGCTCGACGTACGGCTCCCGCAGGCCGAGGACGAGGCGGACGAGCTGCTCGACAACTCGGCCGCGCTCGTCGAGAGCTACGGCGTCCGCGCGGTCGTCCGGATCCTGCGCGCGCGCAGCGCCGGCCCCGAGATCGTCGCGGAGGCCGAGCGACGCAACGCCGAGCTCGTCGTCCTCGGCGCGCCGAGGGCGCGGGTCGCGCGGCGCGCGCGCATCTTCGGCAAGACGGTGGACTACGTCCTGAAGCACAGCCCGACACGCGTGCTCGTCGCGGCCGGCCGCCGGGCCGCGTGAGCGCCGCACTGGCCTGGCTGCTGATCGTCCTCGGCGTGGTCGTCGTGGCCCGGACGATCATGGCCGGCGTCGGCGGGGGCCTCGGCCTCCTCCTCGGTGCGCTCCTGATCCTCGCGGGAGGGCTACGCCTGTACCTTCATCGCAGCACCAGGCTCTGATGGCGAAGAAGCTCCCCGGCCTCCAGCGCGTCCTCGACGTCCCCTCGCTCGCCGCGGTCGCGTACGGGGAGATCGGCTCCTCGCTCTACTTTGCGCTCGGCGTCGTGGCCCTGTTCGCACTGGGCTTCACGCCCTGGGTGCTGCTCGCGGTCGGCCTGCTCTTCCTGGTCGTCGCCCTCTCCTACGCAGAGGGGACGAGCGCGATTCCCGAGCCCGGCGGCGCGGCGACGTTCGTCCGGCGCGCGTTCAACGACCCGGCGGGCTTCGTGACCGGCTGGGCCCTGATCCTCGACTACCTGATCGTGATGGCGCTCGCCGGCCTGTTCGTCCCGCACTACCTCGGGCACGCGGTCGGCTGGGAGGAGCTGACCGACGAGCCCTGGGACACCGTGGCCGGCGTCGTAGTGATCCTCGGCGTCGCCGCCCTTCGTCTCGTCCGCCGGACGAGCCTCTACCGCACCGCGATCCTGATCGCCGGGCTCGCGCTCGTGTCGCACCTGTTCCTCGTCGTCTTCGGCCTCGCGTTCCTCTTCTCGCCGGACGCCCTCACGGAAGGCGTCGACCTCGGCACCACGCCCGAGTGGAGCGACATCGCGTTCGCCCTGCCGCTCGCGATGCTCGCCTACACGGGGCTCGAGACCGTCGCCAACCTCGCGGCGGAGACGCGGGAGCCCGGCCGGACACTGCCGCGAAGCCTCTTCGCCGGGATCGGCGTCGTGGTCGCCGTCTCGTTCGCGATCGGGATCGTCGGCATCTCGGCGTTCCCCGGCGGGGCGGGCCTCGGGACGGAGTGGCTCCGCGCTCCGCTGATGGGGATCGCGGCGCAGCTCGAGACGGAGCTCCCCGACGCCTTCGCCGACCCGATGCGCATCGCGATCGGCATCACCGGTGCGCTCGTCCTGCTCGTCGCCGTCACGACCTCGATCTCGGGTGCGGGCCGCCTCGCCTACTCGATGGGCAAGCGCGACATGCTGCCGCACACGTTCGGCACGCTGAACCGCCGGACGCTGATCTCGCCCGCCGCCATCGTCGGCTCGGCGCTGATCGCCTCCGCCCTGCTCGTGATCGGCCACTACATCCCGACCGAGGCGGTGCGGTTCCTCGCCGGCCTCTTCAGCTTCGGCGTCCTGTTCGCGTTCACGGCCGCCCAGCTCGCGGTCATCAAGCTGCGGTTCTCCGAACCGGAGCTCGAGCGGCCCTTCCGCGTGCCGCTGAACATCCGAATTCGCGGCACGGCGGTCCCGGTGCCGACGCTGGTCGGGCTGCCGCTCACCTTCGGGATCTGGGTGATCGCGATGGTGACGCACGACGCCACGCGCATCGCGGGCCCCGCTTGGCTCCTCGCCGGGGCCGTGGTCTACGTGGGCACCCGCCTGTCGCGCCAGCAGAGCATCTTCGGCCGCGTGCTCCCGGCGGAGCCGGACCTCGTTCCGGCCGAGGAGGGCGTGTACGAGCGGATCCTCGTCCCGATGAAGCTCGGGCTGATCGGCGAGGAGGTCCTCGCGACGGCGATCAGGCTCGCTGAGGAGCGTGGGTGCGCCCTGACCGTGATCCACGTGATTCAGGTGCCGCTCGACAAGCCGATCGACGCGGACATGGACGAGGCGGAGGAGCGGGCCGAGGCGTCGCTCGCCGAGGCGAAGCTGCTCGCTGCAGAGCACGGCGTCAGCGTCGAGGCCGAGGTCGTTCGGTCCCGCTCGATCGGCGAGGCGATCGTCGACGAGGCGGCCGCGCACGCGTCCGACCTGATCGTGATGGGATCGGCACCGCGCTGGCGCCGCCAGGCGCGCTTCTTCAGTCCGACCGTCGACTTCGTGCTTCGCCACGCCCCGTCCGAGGTCATGGTCATCGCCTATCCCCAGGGTCTGCTGGAGGCGGAGGAGGAGGCAGGAGCGCTCTCCTGAGTCGCTAACCTCCGCCTGGTGAAGGTGATCGTCGTGGGATGCGGCCGCGTCGGCTCGGCGGTCGCGCTGGAGCTCGACCGGACCGGGTGGGACGTCACCGCGATCGACGAGAACGAGGACGCCCTCCAGCGCCTCGGCGACCACTGGTCGGGCGGGTTCGTCGTGGGCCACGGGATGGACACCGAGGTCCTGCGCGAGGCCGGGATCGAGGGCGCCGACGCCGTCGTCGTCGCGACGAACGGCGACAACACGAACCTCGTGATCGGCCAGGTCGCCCAGAAGCAGTTCCAGATCGCCACGACGGTCGTCCGCGTGCTCGACCCGCACCGGGCGAAGGTCTACGCGTCGCTCGGGCTACGCACGATCTCGCCGACCTCGACGGCCATCGAGTTCCTTACCGAGGCGGTCCGCAAGTCCGCAGAGTTCCAGGATCGGGTGGAGGCCCCCAGCTAGCGCGTGTACATCCTCATCGCCGGCGGGGGCAAGGTCGGCGCCAACCTGACGAGGAGCGTTCTCGAGCTCGGGCACGAGGTGACGCTGATCGAGCAGCGGCGCGACCGCTTCGAGCGCCTCGAGGAGCAGTTCGAGCACCGCGTCCAGCTCGGCGACGCGACCGAGCTGTTCGTCCTCGAGCGCGGTGGTATCGCCCGTCCGCCGGATCTCGTGGTGGCCGTCACCGGCGACGACGAGGACAACATCGTCATCTGCCAGATGGCGCGCGAGCACTACGGCGTCGAGAAGGTGATCGCGCGCGTCAACGACCCGCGCAACCAGCCGCTCTTCGACATGATCGGGATCTCCCCGACCGTCTCTGCGACGTCGATCATCCTCGCGATGATCGAGCACGAGGTCCCGGAGCACGGCCTCATCCACCTGCTCGAGTGGCGCAAGGAGAACCTCGAGATCGTCGAGGTGCAGCTCGACGCCGACTCGCCGTCCGTCGGCAAGCGTGTCTCGCGCATCGAGCTGCCTGCAGGTTCGCGGCTGATCACGGTGATGCGGGACGGCCACGCGCAGATGGCCGACGGCGAGACCGAGCTTCGCGCGGGCGACCAGGTGCTCGCCGTGCTCGAGTCCGGCAAGGAAGATGACCTGCGCGAGGTGCTGCTCCGGAAGAAGAAGGGGTGATGCGGCGGGCGATCCTGCTGGCCCTCGGCGTGGTCGCGCTCGCGGGGTGTGGCGGAGACGATTCGACCGGCGGTGCACCGTCGGCCGCGTCGGGATATCGCTTCGTCCAGTTTGCGACGGGCGTGGAGTCGCCGGTCCACGCGTCCGCGCCGCGCAGCCAGCCGGGTCGGCTGTACGTGGTCGAGCAGGAGGGCCGGATCCGCATCCTCCGGAACGGGCGGGTCACCGGCACGCTGCTCGACATCCGCTCGCAGGTGGGCTGCTGCGGCGAGCAGGGACTCCTTTCCGTCGCCTTCCACCCCCGCTACGCGCAGAACGGCAAGTACTACGTCGACTTCACCGACCGGCGGGGTGATACGCGCGTCGTCGAGTACCGCGGCTCGCGGCGCCTCCGGCAGATTCTCTTCGTCGACCAGCCCTACTCGAACCACAACGGCGGGCAGCTCGCGTTCGGGCCGGACGGGCGGCTGTATGTCGGCATGGGGGACGGCGGCGGCGGCGGCGACCCCGAGAACCGGGCGCAGAACCTCGGGAGCCGGCTCGGGAAGCTGCTCGCGATCAACGTCGACCGGCGCGGGGCCCGCCCGCAGATCGTCGGCTACGGGCTCAGGAACCCGTGGCGCTTCTCGTTCGACCGGAAGACCGGCGACCTCTACATCGGCGATGTCGGCCAGAACTCCTGGGAGGAGGTCGACTTCACGCCCCGCCGCAGCCCGGGCCTCGAGAACTACGGCTGGGACGTCTACGAGGGGCGGGCGCGCTTCGAGGACAAGCCTCCCAACCCGCGTGGCCGGCTCGTCTTCCCGGTCACCGTCTACTCGCTGAACGGCGACGAGTGCGCGGTCACAGGCGGGTTCGTCTACCGGGGTGAGGCGGTCCCGTCCGCCGTCGGGCGCTACTTCTTCGGGGACAACTGCTCGGGGGCGGTCTGGAGCTTCCGCATCTCCCGCGGCCGCGCGCGCGGCCTGCGCAAGGAGAGGTTCACGCTCGGCGGGCTCTCGTCGTTCGGCGAGGACGCCGCCGGCGAGCTCTACGCCGTCACGCTCGGCGGACGGGTCTATCAGCTCCGCTCTGGCTGAAAGTCTCACGACTTTCAGCCATCCTCTCAAGCCGGGCGCCGCTGCGCGGCGCGCGGCCCTGGAGCACGGTGTCGCTTCCTTCTCGAGATGCCGCACCGGCGGAACGGGCAAAGCCCGTTCCGCGCCGAATCAACCTGCTCTTCGTCTCCGCTGGACCTGGGGGCCTGACTGCCCCAACGCGGCGTAGGCGAGTGTCTGCAGCGACTCGTTGAGCATCGCGAGCTCCCGGACGACGGGCGCGAGGTTCTCCCCGCTGTCGAGCCGCCGGTTCAGCGCGTGCACCTCCGCGGTGAGCCGGTCGAGACGTTCGAGCAGCGCGTCGAGCTGCCGGTCGCCGACGTCCTTCGGTGCCTCCACGGACAGAAATCTACCCATGCAGGCCGGATAGACCGTCCCTCGAACGGACGACGATCGCGTCCTGCCCGAGGCCTTCGAGGAGCCGCTCGAGGGCTCCCGGGCCCGTCTCCAGCAACTCGATGCGCCGCGCGGCGCCGAGGTGCGCGAGCGCGACGCGAGCGAGCGACTCGGGCGCGTCGGTGAAGACGCCGAGTCGCGCGCCGGCGTTGGCGAGCTCACGCAGGGCCGCGCTGACGGACGCCTCGGGCCGCAGGTAGACGGGCGCTCGGTCCTCGGCGAAGCGCCGCAGCGCGGCGCGCCAGTCCCCGATCCCGCGCTCGGCCCAGCGGTCGATGACGGCTGCCGCCTCGCCGCGGTCCGCGGGCAGGGATGCCGGATCGAGCTCGGCGATCGACCGGAAGCGCCGCGCTGCGTCGGCTACCCAGTCGTCCCAGAGCCCGCGCGTGTCGCCGAGGACGTCGAGGTCGATCGCGACCGGCTTCACCGCCACCACCTGGACGCGAGCAGGGCGCCGACGGCGACGCCGACGGAGTCGATCACCACGTCGAGGGGCGCGCCGTGCCGGCCCGAGACGAACGACTGGTGGATCTCGTCCGAGACCGCGTAGGCGACGCCGATGGCAACGGCCCAGCGCGGATCCCGGACGGCGTGGACGAGCAACGCGGCCAGGATCGCGAACTCGGTCGCATGGGCGATCTTTCGCAGGACGAGGTCCCAGGTCCCGAGGCCCGTTCCGAGGCCGGGAATCGACGAGAGGGCGAAGATCACCGCCGCCCAGGCGACCGCGGGACCCCAACGCCGGACGGTCACCTGCACGAGGCGGCATACTAGGCGCGACAACCAGAGGCGAGCGGAGAGGGAACCCGGTGCGAGTCCGGGACGGTCCCGCCGCTGTGAGGGGAGATGCTCCCGCGCCGACGTGCCACTGGCCTGCGGGCCGGGAAGGCGGTCCGGGAGGGCGCCCCGAGTCAGAAGACCTGCCGCTCGCCGAGCACTCAGAACCCCTCGCGGAAGGAGGATTCGTGCGCAAGCTCCCCATCAGCGTCGCGGCGCTCGTGGCGCTCGCGGCGCTGCTCGTCCCCGCCGCCCTCGCGGCCAGGGTATCCGTCCGGGTCGAGGGCAGGACGCTCTCGATCTTCAACTCGCTCGAGACCCGGTTCGAGGCCGGCGCCGACGCGCTCCAGGCCCTCGACGCGGCCAGTTTCCGCGGCGAGTTCTACTACCACGTCTCCCAGAGCTCGTTCGGGCAGTACGTCGACCAGATCGGCCGCCATCCGGCCTCCGGATCGAGCGGCTGGACGTTCAAGGTGAACGGTGTCTCGCCGCCGGTCGGCGCCGACAAGGTCGCGCTGAAGGACGGCGACCGCGTCCTCTGGTACTGGGCGACGTTCGGGCCGACCGGCGGCCCTCCGACGCTCCTCCTGAGGCGGGCGGCAGGCAACTGCTACCGCGTCGTCTCCGAGAACGACCAGGGAGCCGACCGGCCCGCCGCCGGCGCGGTCCTGCACGTGGACGGTCGCCGCATTCGCATCCGGACCGGCCGCGCGTGCGTCGGAAGACACCTCGGTTCCGTCCGGGCGACGATGGCCGGCGCCGTCCGCTCGAACGCGCTTCGCTAGATGCGCCGGCTCGCCGTTCTCCTCCTCGCGGCTTCATGCCTGCTGGCGGGGTGCGGGGAGGAGGCGGCCGGCCAGGGCTCGGCGCAGCTGTGGATCACCCGCGACCGCGGCTCGGAGGTGCTGCTCGACACGAACGTCCCGGCCGGGATCTCGGCCATGGAGGCGCTTCGCCGCATGGCGGACGTCGAGACCCGGTACGGCGGCCGGTACGTCCAGTCGATCGACGGCCTCGAGGGCAGCCTCTCCGGGCAGCACGACTGGTTCTTCTTCGTGAACGGCTACGAGGCCGACCTGAGCGCGGCCGACTACACGCT
Organism: Gaiellaceae bacterium; assembly: GCA_035707105.1. Classification (GTDB taxonomy): domain Bacteria; phylum Actinomycetota; class Thermoleophilia; order Gaiellales; family Gaiellaceae; genus JACDAN01. Next base: position 52,115 of record DASSUI010000055.1, read on the forward strand.
GCGGGACGGCGACGTCCTCTGGTGGGACCACCGGTCCTGGAGCGACGCCCTGCGAGAGCCGGTCGTCGTGGGCGCGTTCCCCGAGCCGTTCCTCCACGGGTGGGGTGGAGAGCGACGACCGGCGGTGGTCGAGGGTCCGCCCTCGGACGTCCGGGACGGCCTCGTAGAGCTCCTGGGCGCGAAAGGGCCCGCAGCCGGAGCGAATCGGCTCGTCCTCGTCCCCGGCTCCGGCTTCCGCGGCCGTGTCAAGGGTGGGCCCGGCGCCCCCGTCGTCTTCGAGCTGGGCGAGGAGCTCGCCCGTGAGATCCTCGAGGTGCCCTCGACCGTCCGCTACCGGTACGAGGTTCCGTGAGCCCCGTCCCCGCAGTCGTCCTGCTCGCCGGGCTCGCCGCGGCCGCCCTGCTCGCCGAGCGCACGGTCTCGGTCGCGCTCATCGCCGCCGTGCTCCTCGCCGCCTGCCTGCAGGCCCCGCGCCGGCGTCGGTGGCCCTACCTCGTCGGGACGCTGGCGTCCGGCGCCTTTCTGCTCCTCTTCAGCCCGCTCGCGGCGCGGTACGGCGGCGTCGTCTACTGGAGCGGCCCCGAGGTGCCCGTCGTCGGGCGCCTCGACGTCACGAGCGAGGAGGTCGCCGAGGCGCTCTACCAGGCGCTCAGGCTCGTGGCCGTCGGGCTCGCCTTCGCGGCGTACGCGCTCCTCGTCGACCAGGACCGCGTGCTGCTCGCGGCCGGGCGGCTGCGGCGCTCCGTGCTGGCGATCGCACTGGCGACGCGTCTGCTCCCGACCCTCGAGCGGGATGCCAGCGGGTACGTGGAGGCGCTGCGGGGGCGCGGCGTGACGGTCGAGGGGCTTCGCGGGCGCGCCAGGCTGCTGTCGCCGCTCGTCGCCGGCTCGCTTGAACGGTCCCTCAACCTCGCGGAGTCCATGGAGGCGCGCGGCTTCGGCCGACCCGGCCGGACGCGGGCGCCGCAACCTGCGTGGGAGACGCTCGACCGGCTCGCCGTCGTGGGCGCAGTCGCGATCGTCGTGGCGGGTGTCCTGTGGCTCTAGCCCGCGCCGACTCTCTGACCTACCGGTACCCCGGGGCAGCCCGCCCGGCGCTCGCCGGCGTCTCGCTCGAGCTGCATCCGGGCGAGCTCGTCTGCCTGCTGGGCCCATCCGGTTCGGGCAAGTCGACGCTGCTCCGCGCACTCGCCGGGCTCGTGCCGCACTTCCACGGCGGCGCTTTCGCCGGCCGCGTCGAGGTGGCCGGCCGCGACACACGCCGAGCACGCCCGAGCGACCTCGTCGGCGCGGTGGCGTCGGTCTTCCAGGACCCGGAGGACCAGGTCGTGTTCGCCGGGGTCCGGAACGAGGTCGAGTTCGGGCTGGAGAACGTGGGCGTCGCACCAGCCGAGATCGGCCCGAGGGCGCTTCAGGCGCTCGGCGTGATGGGGGCCGGACACCTCGCCGGCAGGCGGACGCACGAGCTGTCCGCCGGCGAGCTCCAGCGCGTCTGCGTCGCCGCGGCACTCGCGCTCCGCCCACGCCTGCTCCTGCTCGACGAGCCGACGTCGCAGCTCGATCCCGAGGCTGCCGAGACGCTCCTCGAGCGAGCGACGCGGCTCGGGTCCGCCGTCGTGATCTCCGAGCAGCGGCCCGCCCTGCCGCTCGAGCGCTGCGACCGCGTCGTCTTCATGGACGGCGGCCGGATCGAGCTCGACGCGCCGCGCGACGCGGCGCTGGCGTGGCTCGCGGCCGAGCATCCGACGTTCCTCGCCCACGAGCCGGCTCACGTCGGCCGGAATCTCGAAGGGGACACGCTCGTGCGCGTCGGGAGCGCCGCGTACGCGTACGGGGACCGGGTGGTGCCCGTCCCCGACGTCGAGCTCGTCCGCGGGGAGGTCATCGCCCTCACCGGCCCCAACGGCGTCGGAAAGACGACGCTCGCCAAGCTCGCAGCCGGCCTGCTCGAGCCCGCGAGCGGGCGGGTCGAACGGAACGGCCGCGCCGCCTACCTCAGCCAGGATCCCGGCCGGTACGTCGTCGAAGACCGGGTCCTGGACGAGGTCGCGCTCGGCGTCGGCGGCGACCGGGACCGCGCTCGGTGTGCGCTGGCGCGGGTCGGGCTCGCCGGCTTCGACGACCGGCATCCCCGGGACCTGTCGAGCGGCGAGCGGGAGCGCCTCGCGCTCGCTTCCGTGCTGGTGACCGAGCCGGACGTGCTCGTCCTCGACGAGCCGACCCGCGGCATGGACCCCGAGCGGAAGCTCGAGCTCGCCGCACTCCTGGCCCGCGAAGCCCCCCGCCGGGCGACGCTCGTCGTGACCCACGACCTGACGTTCGCGGCGGACGTCGCCGACCGGATCGAGAGCGCCGCGCCCGCGAAGGAGGCCGTGCTTGCCTAGCCGGGCGCTCATCGCGGCCGCGGGGCTCGCCTTCGCCGGCGGCGCCTGGGCGGCGCTCTCGCCCCAGGATGCGGCGCTCTCGCTGCTCCTCGTCGCCTGTGCGCTCGTCGCCGCCGGGTTCGCCTGGCTCGAGTCGGGTACGGGCTCGGCGAAGGAGGTCGCGCTCGTCGCCGTGCTGGGCAGCGCCGCCGCGGCCGGCCGGGTCCTCTTCGCCGCGATCCCCGGCGTCCAGCCGGTTACCGTCGTCGCGGTCGCCGCCGGCGCCGCGCTCGGCGCACGCGTTGGCTTCGCGGTCGGCGCCGTCGCCGCGCTCGTGTCCAACTTCTACCTCGGCCAGGGCATCTGGACGCCGTGGCAGATGCTCGCCTGGGGCGGGTGCGGCGTCGCAGGCGCGCTGGCCGCCCGGCTGATCCGGAACCGCTGGGCGTTCGCGGCGCTCTGCTTCGCGCTCGGGTTTGCGTTCAGCAGTGCCATGGACCTCTGGCACTGGTACAGCTTCTGGCCGCACACGTGGGAGGCGCTGAGCGTCGTCTACGCGCGCGGTGTCTGGTTCAGCGCCGCCCACGCGGTCGGCAACGTGATCTTCGCGCTCGTCATCGGCCCGGAGTTGCGCCGACTGCTCGAGCGCTACGGCCGCCGTCTGCGGGTGGAGGTCGCGTGGGCGTGAAGCTCCTCGCCGTGGCGGCATCGGTGGTCGCGGTTGCGGCCGGGTCGTCGGACTACGTCGCCTCGCGGCAGCAGCCGGACGGCGGCTTCGCCGAGGCCGGCGGCCGTTCGGATCCCGCCCTGACGGCCTGGGCGGTCCTCGGGCTGCGGGCGGCGGGACGAAGGGCGGCGCCCGCGTCCGTCCCGTACCTGCGCGGTGCGCCCGTCCTCGACACGACCGACCTGGCGCTCCGCGTGATGGCGCTGCACGCGCTCGGCGAGAATCCGGAGCCGTTCCTCGAGCGGCTGCAGCGCCAGCGGCGAAGAGACGGACGGATCGGCACGCTCGTCAACTCGACGATCTGGGGCGTGCTCGCCCTGCCGCGAGGAGAGAAGCGGGCAGTCCGCTACCTGCTGCGCAGCCAGCGGAGGAACGGCGGCTGGTCGTGGGCGCCGAACGGGGCGCCGGACTCCAACGACACGGCGGCCGCCATCCAGGCGCTGCGCTGGAACGGGGTTCGCGGCGTGCCGATCCGGCGGGGACTCGGTTACCTCCGCCGGCTGACCGCGACCAGTGGCGGCGTGCGGTTGGCGCCGGGCCGGGAGCCCGACGCCCAGTCCACGGCCTGGGCGATCCAGGCGTACCACGCGACGGGTCGGAGGCCGCCTGCGGCCACCGTCCGCTTCCTCGCCTCGCTCAGGCGGCCGGACGGCAGCTACCGCTACAGCCGCCGCTATGCGGTGACGCCGGCGGTGGTGACCGCCCAGGTCCTGCCCGCGCTCTTCAGGAAGCCGTTTCCGCTGCGCTGATCCAGCCGGGCTCGGGCCGGGAGAGCCGGCCGTCGGCGACGAGACGGTCGACGAAGCCCTTGGGGTAGAGCCAGTTCCAGCTGAACCAGCGAACGACCTGGCGTTCGGGCGCGACGACTGCGGCGCGCACGGCGGCGACAGTGAGCTCCTCCAGGCCCCCGCCGGCGGACGGGCCCGGGTGGAGCTGATCCCAGCGCGCGAGCTCGGTCGTGTGCGGGTGCCGCCCGTGCGCGGTCGCCGAGACGGCCAGCGAGCGGCTCACGATCGCCCCGCAGCGCTCGAGCGGCAAACGGATCCCTTTCAGGGCCTTCCGGGAGAGGCCGAGCTCCTCCTCGAGATCCTCGACCTCGGACGGCCCGACGACGTCGAGGTGGTCGAGGAGAAGCGCCCAGTCGTCCGCGGCGCCGCGCATCCGCTCGATCTCGGAGCGCAGGATCGGATCGACGAGCGCCGCGACCTTCTCGTCGACGAGGAGGTGCTTTCCCCGGAGGATCTTGAGCGCGTAGACGCCGCCTCGGTCGGCCAGCTCGCCGAACCACGGCCACTTCGTGGCGGGCCACTGACCGAAGCCCGCGCTCGACGGCATGTACGGATCCTCGTGGCAGGCCTCGTACAAACTGGGAAGCGCCGACTGCGACGTGCGGGTGAGGAGGCCGCGCTCGTGGAGGAACTCCTCCGCCTCCTCGAGGGTCTGGAGCGCGCGGTCGGGTGTGAGCCGCAGCTCGTACCGGCGGCGCTCTTCGAGCTCCGCCAGCGAGGGCATCAGTCGGCGTCCACGTCCCGGAGGAACGCCTTCGGTGCGGCCGGTTGGCCGTCGCGTCCGACGTAGCCTTCTTTGGCGCCCACGACGAGCATCACGAGCTCCTCCGGCCCCGGGTTGGTGACGCGGCGCGGCGTCGTCGACTCGACGTGGATCAGGCCGCCGGGGCCGAGCTCGACGCGGTCGTCGGGAAGGTCGAAGATCGCGCGGCCCTTGTGGACGAAGTAGAGCTCGTCCTGCTCCTCGTGGAAGTGCGGCCGGCCGACGATCCCCGGCTGGAGGACGAGGACGTTCGCGCCGAACGCCGTGATCCCGAGCGCGCGTCGGACCTTTCGGAAGGTCTCGTTACCGAGCTCGTCGACCGTCGTGTGCGCGTAGCCCACGGCGCTGACGCTAGCACCGGCGCGCGGCGCAAAGCCGGCGCGGTTGGGTCACACACGCGTGCGTCCGGGCGGACTACGGTCCTGACCGGAGGGAGGCTCGCGGCCGGCCCCGAGAGCGGCACGGCCGAAGGAACCACCCGGACCGAGGCCGCTAGCATCGACCGGCAATGGCAGTTGCCTCGCCGGAGACCTACCTCGCCGACCTGAACGCCGCCCAGCGCGAGGCCGTGCTCCATACCGAGGGACCGCTGCTCGTCGTCGCCGGCGCCGGTTCCGGGAAGACCCGTGTCCTCACGCACCGCGTCGCACACCTGATCTCCGCGGTCGGCGTGCAGCCGAACGAGATCCTCGCGATCACGTTCACCAACAAGGCCGCCGGCGAGATGCGCTCGCGCCTGGAAGGGCTTCTCCCCGACGTCGCCCGCCGCATCTGGATCCTCACGTTCCACGCGGCCTGCGGCCGTATTCTTCGCCGCGAAGCGCCCAGGCTCGGCTACCGGACGAACTTTACGATCTACGACCAGGCCGACCAGGTGCGCCTCGTCAAGCAGGTGCTCGAGGAGCTGGAGCGCGACCCGAAGCGCTTCGTTCCACGCGGCATCCACGAGCAGATCTCCTCCGCCAAGAACCAGCTCGTGACGCCGGCGGAGTACCGCGACCGCGTCCAGTCCTTCTACGACCAGACCGTCGCCGACGCGTACGACCTCTACCAGCGCCGGCTCTTCGCCGCCAACGCCGTCGACTTCGACGACCTGCTGATGCTCACCGTGCAGGTCCTCGACCGCTTCCCGGAGGCGCTCGAACGCTGGCAGAAGGCCTTCCGCTATGTCCTCGTCGACGAGTACCAGGACACGAACCACGCCCAGTACCGGTTGCTCCAGCTGCTCGCCGCGAAGCACCGGAACGTCGCCGTCGTGGGGGATCCGGACCAGTCCATCTACGCCTTCCGCGGCGCCGACATCCGCAACATCCTCGAGTTCGAGCGCGACTTCGGCGAGACGCGCGTCGTGCCGCTGGAGCAGAACTACCGCTCGACGAACACGATCCTTCGCGCCGCCAACCACGTCATCTCCCACAACACCGAGCGGAAGCCGAAGAACCTCTGGTCCGACCTCGGGGACGGCGAGTCGGTCCGCGTGCTCGAGGTCGAGGACGAGCATGCGGAGGCGCGCTGGGTCGCGTCCGAGATCGCCGGGCTCGTCGACGAGGGCGTCAACGGGAACGAGATCGCGGTCTTCTACCGGACGAACGCGCAATCGCGTGTCCTGGAGGACGTGCTCGTCCGGAGCGAGATCCCGTACCAGGTGATCGGCGGCCCGCGCTTCTACGAGCGCGCCGAGGTGAAGGACGCGATCGCCTACCTGCAGGTGATCGACAACCCGTACGACGCCGTCAGCCTCCAGCGGATCGCGAACCGGCCTCGGCGCGGGATCGGCGACGCCTCGCTCGCCCGCCTCCAGACGTACGCCGACGGCCACGGGCTCTCGCTCTGGGAGGCGCTCGAGTTCCCGGAGGAGGCGGGCCTCGGGCCGGCGCAGGCGCGTTCGGTCGCAGGGCTCCGGAACCTCCTCCTCTCGCTTCAGGCCGGCGCCCTCGAGCTGCCAGTGGACGAGCTGGTCGAGCGGACGCTCGAGCGGAGCGGGTACTTGGAGTCGCTGGAAGCGGAGCGCACGATCGAGGCACAGGGCCGCATCGAGAACCTCCACGAGCTGATCGGCGTCGCGCAGGAGTACCAGGCCGGCGCCGAGAGCCCAAGCCTGTCCACGTTCCTGCAGGAGATCTCGCTCTTCTCGGACCAGGACAGCCTCCGCGAGCAGCAGAGCCTGGTCACCCTGATGACGCTCCACAACGCAAAGGGCCTTGAGTTCCGGGCCGTCTTCATGATCGGGATGGAGGAGGGGATCTTCCCGCACTCGCGGTCGCTCGAGGAGAACTCGCTCGAGGAGGAGCGGCGACTCGCCTACGTGGGGATGACGCGGGCTCGGGAGCGCCTGACGCTAACCCACGCCGCGGGCCGGTCGCTGTACGGCTCGCGGAACTACAACCTGCCGTCTCGCTTCCTCGACGAGCTGCCGCAGGACGAGATCCACCGCGAGCGACTCCGGCCCTCGTCCTGGTCGGGGTACGGCGCGCCCGTTGCGCGGATCCAGCCGCGCGGGGACACGCCCGAGCTCTCGACCGGGGACGCGGTCCGCCACGGAACGCTCGGCGAGGGGATCGTGACAGCCGTGGAACCGGGCGGGGTCGTGAGCGTCCGCTTCGCGGGCGAGGACGCCGACCGGCGGCTGGTGCTCGACTACGCGCCGCTGGAGCGCGTTTGAGCATCGAGATCCGGGTCGCGGGCCCGGGCGACTTCCCGGAGGTCGTGAAGCCGATCCTCCACTACTTCGGGCGCGGTGAGGCACCGCCCGACCTCACCAAACGCTTCGAACCGCTCATCCCGTCGGAACGGATTCACGCCGCCTACGAAGACGGTGCGGTGGTCGGTAGCGGCGGCGTCTTCCCGTTCGAGACGGGGATTCCCGGCGGTCTCATTCGCGCCGCCGGCGTGACGCTGGTCGGCGTGCTGCCGACGCACCGCCGCCGCGGGATCCTCCGCCAGCTCATGCGGGCGCAAATCGACGACATCCGGGAGCGCGGCGAGCCGATGGCGTACCTCTGGGCGTCCGAGGACGCGCTCTACGGCCGGTTCGGGTACGGGATCGCGTCGTTCAGCGGCAACGTCGAGATCCCCCGCGACCGCACCGCCTTCCACGAGGACTTCCAGCCCTCCGGCAGGGTGCGATTCCTCACGAAGGACGAAGCGATCGAGCCGTTCTCGGTCATCCAGCGCGCCGCCGCGGCCCGCTACCCCGGGATGTTCGTCCGCACGGAGGACTGGTGGCGGCACCGGCGCCTCGGGGATCCCGAGTGGGGGCGGGAGGGCGGCGGCGAGATGGTGCGGGCGCTTCTCGAGCTCGACGGCCGCCCGGCGGCGTATGCGCTCTACCGCCTCCACTTCTCGGCCGAGCGCGGGATACCGAACGGCTTCACGAGCGTGATCGAGGCGCTCGGCGACTCGCCGGAGGCGACGCGCGAGATCTGGCGGTACCTCCTCGACATCGACTGGATGGCCCGCGTCCGCGCGCAGCTGCTGCCGCTGGACCACGAGCTGCTCCTGCTGCTCCGCGAGCCCCGCCGCCTCCGCTTGGAGCACCGCGACGGGCTCTGGGTTCGGCTCGTCGACGTCGAGGCCGCGCTGAACGCACGGAGCTACAAGGCTGGGGAGCCGGTCGTCATCGAGCTCGAGGACGAGTTCTGCCCATGGAACGCGGGCCGCTGGCGCGTCGGGCCGGAAGGCGCCGAGCGGACCGACGCGGAGGCCGAGCTCGTCCTCCCGGTTGCCTCGCTCGGCTCCGCGTACCTCGGGGGGTTCACGTTCGGGCAGCTGGCGCGAGCGGGCCGTGTGGAGGAGCTCGCGGCCGGCGCGCTCGACCGGGCGGATTCGCTCTTCCGGGCGGATCGCTACCCGTGGTGCCCCGAGATCTTCTGATCTGACGAAAACCGGCCCCGCCGACGTTGTACTCGTCGGTGGCCCTCCTCGCTGCGCTCGTCACGGTCGTTCTGTGGTCGTCGGCATTCGTCGGGATCCGGGCCGCGGGCGAGGATCTCTCGCCGGGCGCGCTCAGCCTCGGCCGCCTCGCGGTCGGCAGCGCGCTGCTGGGCGTCTTCGTCCTGGTGCAGCGCGAACGGCTGCCCGGGCGGCGCGAGCTCCCGCTCCTCGTCCTCTGCGGAGTCCTCTGGTTCGGGCTCTACAACCTGGCCCTGAACGAGGCCGAGCGGCGGGTCGACGCAGGCACCGCCTCGATGCTCGTGAACGTCGGGCCCGTGCTGATCGCGGTCCTCGCCGGCGTCGTCCTCCGCGAGGGATTCCCGCGCATGCTCGTCGTCGGCTGCGCGATCGCCTTCACGGGTGCCGTGGTGATCGGGGTCGCCACCTCGGAGCGCGGCGTCGCGGCGGGCTGGGGCGCCGTCCTCTGCGTGGCCGCGGCGGCGTTCTACGCAGCCGGCGTCGTCGCGCAGAAGCCGCTGCTCTCGCGCGCGTCGGCGCTGCACGTCACCTGGATCGCGGCGACCATCGGGCTCGCCGTCTGCCTGCCGTTCGCCCCGAGCCTCGTCGACGAGCTCGGGCAGGCCGACAGAAGCTCGATCGCCTGGATGGTCTACCTGGGCGCCTTCCCGACGGCGATCGGCTTCATGACGTGGGCATACGCACTCTCGAGGACAACCGCCGGACGGATGGGCGCGACGACGTACCTCGTGCCGCCGATCGCGATCGCCATCGGGTGGGCGATGCTCGGTGAGGCGCCCGAGGGCCTCGCCTTCCTCGGCGGCGCCCTCTGCCTCGGCGGCGTCGTCGTCGCCCGTCGCTGAATCCGAACCGGTGCGGCCACGGTAGAACCGGTCGTGAAGCTCCTCTTTCTGCTGGCCGTCTTCGCGGTCGGTCTCGCGCTTGCCGTCGCCGCCTGCGGCGGAGACGGCGGCGAGACGCCTGGCGGCGGTACCGGCGGCACGACCACGAGCGCCGGCTACAACCGCTACTGACCGCGGCTAGAATGAGCGGCTGCCGGGGCGGTTAGCTCAGTTGGGAGAGCACCAGCTCGACAAGCTGGGGGTCACTGGTTCGAGCCCAGTACCGCCCATCCCGTAGCGAAAGCCAAAGAAGCCGGAAGTTGCCTTCCGGTTTCTGTCTTATCAGCTCACCCGGGGGTCTTCATCTTGGGCGTGGCTTGCCTTGTCAGGTTCGCAGCGTTCAACATCTAGCCGTGAACGATGAAAGGGAAGACCCGCGGGATCAGCCGGACGACGACCGCGCAGACGGCACCGAAGGATGGCGCCCGCCCGACGCTCCGCCTCGCGAACCCGATCAAGCTCAACCCGAGGGGGAGCAGCACGAGCGCGGGTGGCGCCCGCCGCCTCCTCCGCCGTTCGATCCGCCCGACCGCTAGCAACTCCAGGTCGCTCGCCGAAGGAGCTCAGACGGGTATCCAGCGCCGCGGCGGACGCTTGTCCGCGTTACCGCCTGGCAGGTTCTTGCATCAACGGACGAACGTGGCGCGTCCCGAGCCCGAACCGTGCGCGACGGTTCCGGCCTGCGATT
>DASSUI010000056.1:0-94868 GCA_035707105.1 Gaiellaceae bacterium
CGCCTGCACGGGCGTCTCCAGCTCGCTGCGGCGCACGAGGACGAGTGCGACGACGATGCCGATCGCCGCCACGACGCCGCCCCAGATGAACGCCGCCTCGAAGCCGTCGGTCAGCGCCTTCGGCGCCGCCGTGCCGGCGGCAAGCTCGTCGCTCGTCCTCGAGGTCGCGATCGCCGAGAGCGCCGCGATGCCGAGAGCGCCGCCGATCTGCTGCGACGTATTGAAGAGCCCGGACGCGAGGCCGGCCTCCGAGTGGCGGACGCCCGCCAGCGCCGCGATCGAGATCGGCACGAACGAGAAGCCGAGCCCCGCTGCGATCACGAGGAAGCCGGGCAGCAGGTCGCCGAGGTACGACCCGTCGACGGACACCTGCGTGAAGTACAGGAGGCCGGTGGTGAGGAACGTCATCCCGAGCGCGATCACCGGCTTCACGCCTACGCGGTTGACCAGTTGGGCCGCGACGCCCGACCAGACGATCGCCGTGCCCGCCACGGCCAGGTAGGCGACGCCCGTCTTCATCGGCGAGTAGCCGAGCACCTGCTGCATGTACAGCGTCAGCATCAGGAACATCGAGAACGTCACCGTCCCGAGGATCAGGCCGGCGATGTTGGCGGCGGTGAGCGTCTTCACGCGGAAGATCGAGAACGGCACCAGCGGCTCCTTCGCCCGCAGCTCCCAGCCGACGAAGCCCGCCAGCAGGACGCCCGCGGCCGAGAACAGTCCGACCGTCTCCGCCGAGCCCCAGCCGAGGTCGTTCGCCTGGGTGATGGCGTAAACGAGCGTGATCAGCCCGCCGGTGACGAGCACGGCGCCGACGGCGTCGAAGCTCTTCACGTGCACGTCGCGGCTCTCCGTGAGGAGGAACGGCGCCAACACGAGCGCGGTCAGCCCGACGGGGACGTTGATATAGAAGATCCACTCCCAGCTCAGGAGGTCGGTGAGCACGCCGCCGAGCAGGACGCCGGCGACGGCGCCGAACGCGCCGACCGCGCCCCAAACGCCGAGGGCGGCGTTCCGCTCCCGGCCTTCCGTGAAGGTCGTGGTCAGGATCGAGAGCGCGGCCGGCGTAATGATCGCGGCGCCGAGGCCCTGGAGCGCCCGGGCGACGATCAGCGCGTCGTCGCTCCACGCGAACCCGGAGAGCAGCGAGGCCGCGCTGAACACGACCGTGCCGACGATGAACATCCGGCGGCGACCGAGCAGGTCAGCGGCCCTTCCGCCCAGAAGGAGCAGGCCTCCGAACAGCAGCGCGTAGGCGCTGATGACCCACTGGAGGTTCTCCTGCGAGAAGCCGAGATCCGTCTGGATCGACGGCAGCGCCACGTTCACGATCGCGATGTCGAGCACGACCATGAACTGCACGGCGGCCAGCAGGGCGAGTGCCAGCCATTTGCGTTGAGTCTTGGCGACCATGGGGGTCCCTTCCGTCGTTTCCTGCATTGAGCTTGCGAAACTACAGGATTAACTTTCGTTTCGCAAGTGCTTTCTTCCGAAACGCAAGCGAGGGCGCTATACTTCCCGCCATGGCGAAGCACTACGGCCAGTACTGCCCGGTCGCCCACGCGCTGGAGCTGGTGGGCGAGCGATGGGCGCTGTTGGTGGTGCGCGAGCTCCTGCACGGGCCAAAGAGGTACACCGACCTCGCGGCGGCCCTCCCCGGGATCGGGACGAACATCCTGGCGAACCGGCTCCGCGACCTCGAGGGAGCCGGCGTGATCCAGAAGCGGAGACTTCCGCCGCCCGCGGCGGCCAGCGTCTACGAGCTGACGCTGTACGGGGAGGAGCTACGCGAGCCGCTGTACGCGCTCGGCCGCTGGGGCGCGAGATCGCTCGGCCCGCCGACGACGGAGGACCACCTGGCTCCCGGCTGGCTCGTGAACGCCGTCCGCGCCACGTGCACGGGCGGGTGCATTCCGGACAAGGTCTTCGAGATCCGGGTCGACGACCACGCGGTCACCGCCCGGTTCGAGGACGACGAGCTCCTCGTGGAGGCCGCCTCCTCGCCCGACGCCGACGTGTCGATCGAGACCGACCCGGCCACGCTCTTCCAGATCGCCTCGGGCGAGGTGCCGATCCGCAAGGCGATCGAGTCGAAGGCGATCAGGGTGTCCGGGAGCCGCACGGACGCCGAGCGCTTCCTCTCGCTGTTCAGCTTCGACCAGCGCGGCAGCCAGTCACGCTTGGTCGAGCACGTCTGACAGGCGCTCGACGTAGGCACCGTCCCAGCGCTCGCCCTCCTCGGTGAGCGGCTCGCCGGGAACACGGAGCTGCAGCGCAGTCATCCCCGCCCGCTCGGCGCCCGGCAGCTCGTCGTTCGCGCCGTCGCCGACGAAGAGGCAGTCGCCAGCAGTCACGCCCAGCTCCTCGCAGGCGACCTCGTAGATCCGCCGGTGCGGCTTGCTGACACCGACCGAGCAGGAGAAGACGGCCGAGTCGAAGAGCCCGCCGAACGGCGTCTGCTCCCAGACCTCCGGCACCTCCGCGGTACATGCGCTGATCATCCCGAGCAGGTGGCCGCGCCGGCGGAGCTCTGCGAGGGTCGGGATCGCCTCGGGTCGCGGCACCAGGTGCTCGAGCGTCCACTCGCGCCGGATCACCACCGCCGCCGCGACGTCGCCTTCGGAGCCGAGCTCCTCGGCGAGCGAGCGGAGATGGGGCTCCATCGGGCCGACCTCGCGGTCGCGCCGGCCGCGCAGCCAGAGCTCCCGGAAGCGGTCCGGCTCTGAGCCGAAATGCGCGGCCAGGTCGTCGTACATCCGCTTCGCGCCTTCGACCGGCCACGGGACGAGCGTCTGCCAGAGATCGAAGATGACGGCGCGGTACCGCACTACGCGGCCTCGCGGCGGAGTACGTCCCACGCCAGCCGGACGTCGTCCTCGGTCGTCCGGGCGTTCCCGATCGCGAGGCGCAGCACGTAGCGGCCGTCCAGCCGCGTGTGCGAGATGAAGATCTCGCCCGACCCGTTGACCCGCTCGAGGATCGCCTCGTTCTCTTCGTCGCTCCCCTCGCGCCGAAAGCAGACGAGCGAGAAGTGGCGCGGCGCACACACCTCCCAGCCCGGCTCGTCCTCGACCCATCGTTGGAACGCCTCGGCCAGGCGCACGTGCTCGCGGATCATCGCCTGGAGCCCCTCGCGTCCGAAGGTGCGCAGGACGGCCCAGAGCTTGAGCGCCCGGAACCGGCGCCCGAGAGGCACGGAGACCTCGTTGAGGCTGACGACGTCCTCGGAGACCCGCAGGTACTCGGGGACGAGGCTGAAGGCGCGGCGGAAGTCCTCGACGCGCCGGGTCCAGAGCGCGGAACAGTCCATCGGCGTGGCGAGCCACTTATGCGGGTTGACGACGACCGAGTCGGCCCGCTCCCACCCGGCGAGCAGCGGCCGCAGCTCCGGGCAGACGGCCGCGGCGCCCGCGTAGGCGGCGTCGACGTGAAGCCACCCCCCGGCGGACTCGCAGGCCGCGGCAACCTCGGGGACCGGGTCGACGGACGCGGTCGACGTCGTGCCGACGGTCGCGACGACCGCGCAGGCGTTGTCCAGCTCGAGGAGCTCGGGGCGCAGCCGGTACTTCGCGTCGACCGGAACCTTCCGCAGCTCGAGCTCGAGGATCCGGCACGCCTTGTCCACGGACGAGTGCACGTGCTCGGATGCGAGCACGACGCGCCTGCCGGGCGCCGCCGACCTCGCGGCGGCGAGCGCGGTCAGCGTGCCCACGGACGCAGTGTCCTCGATGTGTCCGTGGAATCCCTTGGGCAGCCCGAGCAGCTGCCGCAGCCAGTCCAGCGTCAACTCCTCGAGCTCCTGCAGCACCGGCGAGGCGCGCCAGAGGATGCCGACCTGGTTCAGTGTCGCGATCAGGAGCTCGGCCAGGATCCCCGGCTCGGCGCCGGTGTTCGCGAAGTACGCGAAGTACCGCGGGCTCTGCCAGTGCGTCACGCCCGGCATGAGGACGTCGTCGAGGTCCCGCAGGACCGCGGAGAACGCCTCGCCCTGCTCCGGGGGCGCGTCCGGCAGGTGCGACCGGATCTCCCCGGGCTCGACCCGCGCGAGCACGGGGAAGTCGCGGAGCCGCTCGAGGTAGCCGGCTGCCCAGTCGAGCGCCGCCGCGCCGTCCGACCGGAAGCTCACCGACGAAGGAGCTTCTCGATCTCGCGCCACGGCCGGGTGTTGAGGACCTGTTCCTTCGTCAGCCACGCACGGCGCGCTTGGGCGATCCCGAGCTCCGCGTACGCGAGCGCGCCGACCTCGTGGCTGTCGGTGTTCACGACTAGGCGGACGCCCGCTTCGGCGGCCGCCCGTGCGTGGACGTCGCGGAGGTCGAGCCGATCCGGCTGGCCGTTGACCTCGACGAACGTCCCGGTCGCGACGGCCTTCTCGAACACCTTGTCCAGGGCGATGTCCGCGCCGTCCCGCCGGTTCAGCTTCCGCGCCGTCATGTGGCCGATGCAGTCGACGTGCGGGTTCTCCATCGCGGCCAGCAGGCGCTCGGTCGGTTGCTTGTCGAACGCGGAGTGGAGCGACGCGACGACCCAGTCGCACTCGGCGAGCTCCTCGTCCGGGAGGTCGACGGAGCCGTCGGCGCGGATGCTCACCTCGACGCCGCGCAGGACACGGAAACGGTCGAGCCGGCCGTTCAGCGTCGCGATGTCCTCCCACTGGGCGTGCAGCCGGCCGTCCCGGAGGTAGTGCGCATGGTCGGTCACGGCGACGTAGGCGTAGCCGCGTCCTCGGGCCGCGTCGACCATCTCCTCGAGCGTGTTCTTGCCGTCGTTCGACCAGGTCGTGTGCATGTGCAGGTCGCCGCGGAGGTCGGAGAGCTCGACCAGCTCCGGCAGCGCGCCGTTCCGCGCGGCGGCCAGCTCGCCGACGCCCTCGCGCAGCTCTGGCGGGATCCAGCGGTAGCCGAGCCGCTCGTAGAGCTCTTGCTCGGTCCGAGCGGTGAAGACCTCGCCGCTCTCCACGTCCTTGACGCCGTACTCGGAGACCGACAGGCCGCGCCGCACCGCCTCCTCGCGCAGCTCCACGTTGTGGCGCTTCGAGCCGGTGAAGTGCTGGAGGAGGTTTCCGTACGAGTCCGGCGGCACGACGCGAAGGTCGAAGACGAGCCCGTCGTGCGAGACGACGGTCGCCTTCGTCTTCCCGTGCGCCTTGATCTCGGCGACCCAGCGCAGCTTCGTGAAGTACTCCGTCAGCGCCGCCGGGTCGGAGGCGGTGGCGATGATGTCGATGTCCTTCACCGTCTCCGTGCGGCGGCGGACCGAGCCGGCCTCGGAGACGTCGTTGCTGGCCGCGTGCTCGCGGAGGACCTCCACGACCGCCTGCACGGCGGGCAGTGCCTTGGCGAGGAGCGTCCGGCGCTCGCGCGGCTTCTCGGCGAGGGCCCGGAGGATCCGCTCCTCCGTCTTCGCGCCGAGGCCGGGCAGCGAGCGCAGCTGCTCCGCCTCGGCCGCCTTCCGCAGGTCCGCCATCGTCGTGATCCCGAGCTCCTGCCAGATCCGCCGGGCGGTCTTCGGCCCGAGCGCCGGCAAGCGCAGGAACTCGGCGACGCCGGCCGGGATCCGCGCCTTGCGCTTCGTCAGCGCCTCGATCTCGCCGGTCTCGACGATCTGGACGATCTTCGACTCGATCGTCTTGCCGATCCCGGGCAGGTCCTTCGCCTGCCCCTCGAGCGCGAGTTCCGCGATCGGGCCGGCGGCCGACCGGATCTGGTCCGCGGCGCGCCGGTACGCCAGCACCCGGAACTGCTGCTCGCCCTCGAGCTCGAGCAGGTCGGCGAGGAGGTCGAACTGCTCGGCCACCTGCGCGTTCCGGGGCAGCGTCGTCGCCACGCCACGATCATAGGGACGTGCTGGTGGTCTGCCTGCCGACCTACAACGAGCGCGAGAACCTCGAGGCGATGGTCTCGGCACTCGGCAAGGTCCTGCCGGAGGGGGGCCGGATCCTCGTCATCGACGACAACTCCCCTGACGGGACCGGGGCGATCGCCGACCGGCTGGGCGGAGAGCTCGACTTCGTGGAGACGCTCCACCGGCCGCGCAAGGAGGGCCTCGGACCTGCGTACCTGGACGGGTTCCGGCGGGCGCTCGAGCTCGGCGCCGACCTCGTCGCGGAGATGGACTGCGACTTCTCCCACGATCCCGCCGATCTCCCCCGGCTCGTCGCTGCGGCCGGGGAGGCGGACGTGGTGCTCGGCTCACGCTACGTCCAAGGCGGGGGCACCCGGAACTGGGGGCTCCTGCGGCGGCTGATCTCGCGCGGCGGCTCGCTCTACGCCCAGGTTCTGCTGGGGCTCGGCATCCGTGACCTGACCGGCGGCTTCAAGGTGTACCGGCGGGCCGTGCTGGAGACAATCGACCTCGACGGGATCCACTCCAAGGGCTACGCGTTCCAGATCGAGACCACCTACCGGGCACGCCGGGCCGGATTCCGGGTCGTCGAAGTGCCGATCGTCTTCGCCGACCGCGAGGTTGGCGGCTCGAAGATGAGCCGGTCGATCGTGCTCGAGGCGATCTGGAAGGTGCCGATGCTCCGCCTGAGTAGGCTTCGGGCCCGTGCGTGAGGTCACCGACGCCAGCTTCGAGGAGGACGTTCTCCAGGCCGGGCGACCGGTCGTGGTCGACTTCTGGGCGCCGTGGTGCGGGCCCTGCCACGCGCTCGAGCCGGTGCTCGAGCGGCTGGCCGACCAGGCCGGCGGCCGGGTCGAGTTCGCGAAGCTGAACGTCGACCAGAACCCCCTCACGGCCTCGAAGTACGACGTGCTGGCGCTGCCCACGGCGATCCTCTTCGCCGGGGGCGCTGCGCAGGAGACCGTCGTCGGCGCACGCGCACCCGCCCACTACGAGCGGGCGTGGGCTAGATGGCTGGCTGAGTAGCGGTCTCGCCAACCGGGCGTTCCCGCTCGGCGGCGGTCGGCACCGCCTCGGTCTCTCGGTCGGCGCGGGCGCGTGGGTCGATCACCCCGTAGACGACGTCGATCACGAAGTTGACGACGATCACGACCAGCGTCGTGTAGATCGTGATCCCGAGCAGGACGGGAAAATCGCGCCGCGCGAGGCTCGTCGCGAAGAGCCGGCCGAGGCCGGGCAGCCCGTAGGCCGTCTCCACGAAGAGCGTCGAGCTGAGCGAGAGGGCGATGTCCATCCCGAGCATGGTTACGACGGGGAGCATGGCGTTGCGCAGGACGTGCGAGCGAATCACCAGCCACTCGGGCGCCCCCTTCGCGCGGGCGGTGCGGACGTAGTCCTCGTCGAGCGTCTCCAGCGTGCTCGCGCGGATCATGCGCGTGTAGATCGCCGCGTACATCAGCGCGAACGTGAACCACGGGAGCAGGAGGTGGTACGCCCACTGCGCGGGCCCGCCGCAGTTCGAGGCCGGGCTGAAGACCTCGCAGTAGCCGCCGGTCGGCGTCAGCCCGAGCCTGGCCCCGATGAGGTACGAGAGCATCAGCCCCATCCAGAGCGGGTGGGCGGAGACGCCGACGAGGACGAAGACGGTCGTGAGGCGGCTGAGCGCGCTGCGCGGCCGCAACGCGGCGAGCAGGCCGGTCGGAATGGCGATCAGCAGCCACAGCACCGCGCCGCCGATCACCAGGGAGAGAGTCACCGGAGCCGCGCGGACGAGGATCTCGTTCACCTCCTGGCCGCGCATCACCCAGGAGTCTCCGAGCGACCCCTGGGTCAGGATCTTGCGCAGGAACTCGGCGTACTCCTCGTAGAGCGGCCCGTCGATCTGGACGGTCGTGCGGACGTCGACGTCCGAGCCGCCGCGTCCGAGGCTCGCCTGGTCGTCCTCGGACGGGATGACGAAGAAGATGATGAAGGTGACGACCGTGACCGAGAGGAACATCACGACCATCCAGGCGGCGCGTCGCAGGAGGAACGAGGCCACGGGGAACCGTTAGCACGGTACGGGGAGCGGCGCCAGGCGGTTTTTCAGACGGCCTTGAAGTGATCCCAGCCGGTCAGTGCGTACGGGCGGCCCTCGCGGAGGAGCTGCACGCCCTCACCCTCCTCGCAGCGGCCGATGACGTGGAAGTCCGGCTCGGGAACGGCTGCGAGCAGCTCGAAGTCCTCGCCGAAGCCGAGGTCGTCGATCGTCGCACCCGGCGCGAGCGGGATGCGGTCGAGGTCGATCACGCACTGCACGCCTGAGCGGTGGGCGATGTGGCCGGCGTCGCGGGCGATCCCGTCGGAGATGTCGAGCATCGCATGCGCCGTGGCGGCGAGGCGGCGGCCCTCCTCGATCCTCACCGGCGGGCGCAGATAACGCTGCTGCCGGAACGCGGCGCCGGCGGCACCGAGCGGCCCGGTCACGACGAGGAGGTCGCCCGGCCGCGCACCGGTGCGGCCGGGAACCCGCTCCGACCGGCCCAGCGCGGTCACCGAGAGGATCAGGCTCTCCGCCCGCGTGGTGTCGCCGCCCACGACCGGTACGCCGAGCTCGCCGATCCCCTCGTACAGCTCGAGGAGGTCGTCGACCCGGGCTTCCGGCGTGGTACCGAGCGAGACGACCAGGGCAACGGGCTCGGCGCCCGATGCGGCGAGGTCGCTCAGGTTGACGGCGCCCGCGCGGTAGCCGAGGTCCCGGAACGAGATCCAGGAGAGGCCGAAGTGCACGCCTTCGACGAGCGCGTCCTGCGTAACCACGAGGCCGTCGACCTGGGCGGCGTCGTGCTCGATCGCCTCCGCAAGGCCGCGCCGCTCCAGCTCCTCGAGGAAGCCGAGCTCCCCGAGCTCAGAGAGCAGCACGGATCCTTGCCGCGTCGCGGGCCGACCGGATCACCGCGACGCCGGTGGCGCCGGCCTCGATGCAGGCTCGGGCGTTCGTCGCTTCGATCCCGCCGATGGCGACGACCGGGATCGAGACGGCTTCGCTGATCGCGGCCAGCCCCTCGAGCCCGATGGGCGGGTCGGCGTCTTCTTTGCTCGGCGTGGCCCAGACCGGGCCGGCGCCGATGTAGCTCGCACCGTGCTTGGCCGCCTGGAGCGCTTCGTCCACCGTCGCCGCCGAGCGGCCGAGGAGGAGCTGCGTCTGGATCGCGAGCTCGACGCCGGGGTCGTCGCGACCGAGATGGACGCCGTCGGCGCGAAGCTCGACCGCCGCGTCGACGTCGTCGTTGACGACGAACGTCAGGCCGGTGTCGTCGCAGAGGTCGCGGAACGGCCGGCCGCGCTCGACGAGTTCGTCGGTGGACAGGCCCTTGAGGCGGAGCTGAATGACGGTGGCGCCGCCGTCCGCCGCGATCCGGGCGGTCTCCAGGTCGTCGACGATCGCGTGAAGCCTCATTCGGCGACGTTCGCCCGTCCGTCGAGCGAGCCGGGGTCGAGGTTGTAGAGCGCGTCGTAGAGCGCCGCGTGGAACGTCCCGGGGCCGCGCGCTCCGCGCGCTGCGTCCTCGCCCGCGACGCCGAAGGCGACGAGCGCCTCCACGGCCGCCTCGACCGCCTCCGAGGGCTTGGCGGCGAGAAAGGACCCGGTGACTGCCGTGGACATGCAGCCGGTACCTGAGACGGTGCCGAGCAGCTCGTGGCCGTTCGCGATCGCCACGACGCGCTCACCGTCCGAGACGTGGTCGATCGGACCGGTGACCGCGACGACGGTGCCGAGGGCGCGGGCGGCCTCGCGCGCGAGGTCGGCGGCCGAGTCGTCCGCGTCGATCGACTCGACGCCGCGGATCTCGGCCTGTCGGCCGGCGAGGGTCGCGACCTCCGCCGCATTTCCGCGGACCACGGTGATCTCGAGCTCGTCGAGCAAGCGCCGCGCGGTGTCGGTGCGGTAGCGGGTCGCGCCGGCGCCGACGGGATCGAGGACGATCGGCGCCCCCGTTGCCTTTCCGGCGAGGAGCATCGCGTCGACCCAGTGGTTGGAGAGCGTGCCGATGTTGAGGACGAGCGCGCCGGCGACGGCGGCCATCTCCTCCACCTCCTGCGGCGCGTGGGCCATCACCGGAAGCGCGCCGAGGGAGAGGGTCGCGTTCGCCGTCTCGTTCATGACGACGTAGTTCGTGATCTGGTGGATGAGCGGCCTACGCGCGCGCAGCTCGCGCAGTGTCGCCCCGGGCGAGATCGCCATCGCGCTCCTTGACGTCGAGGATGTCCACTGGGCCTTCGCCGGCGCCGATCTCGACGAGCCCGTTGCGAACGGCGGAGGCAGCCGCTGCGGCCGCGCCGCGGCTTGCCTCCTCGATGGTGTGCCCGTGTGCAAGGAGCGCCGCGAGCGTGGCGGAATGCGTGCAGCCGGCGCCGTGCGTCGCGGCGACGTCGATGCGCTCGACCGGGATCTCGACATGGCGCTCGCCGTCGAAGAGGTGGTCGACCGCCTCGGGCCCGTGTCCGCCGGTGACGACGACGGCGGGGGCGCCTGCCTCGACGATCGCCTCCGCCAGCGCGCGCCGCTCGCCAGGGACTGTCCCTCGGACGTGCCCCGCGAGGGCCTGTGCTTCGTGCCAATTCGGCGTCACGACCGTCGCGAGGGGAAACAGCTCGCGCACGAGCACGTCGACCGCGTCATCCTGCAGGAGCTTCGCGCCGCTGCTTGCAACCATCACGGGGTCGACGACGAGCGGGACCGGGTGGTCGGCGAGATAGTCGGCGACGGTCCCGATCAGCTCGCGCGAGAACAGCATCCCCGTCTTCGCGGCGTCCACGCCGATGTCGTCGAACACGGCCTCGAGCTGCGCCCGCACGAACTCCGGCGGCGCCTCGTGGACGGCGGTCACGCCGACCGTGCTCTGCGCCGTCAGCGCGACGATCGCGCTCATCCCGTGGCACCCGGCTGCGGCGAACGCCTTCAGATCGGCCTGGATCCCGGCGCCGCCCCCGGAATCGGAGCCCGCGATCGTCAAGCAACGAGGAACCATCTGCCTCCCTTCGCCGGCATGACCCGGATCAGGTTCGACGGGTGTGTTCTCAGCCGCCCCCGCGGCACCCCGGTGAGCGGAGTCTAGCGGCGGCGAACCGTCTGGATCTTCCCCGAAGGATCGACCAGACGAAGACGGCCGGCCGCGCCGCTCTGGAGGACGAGCAGAGTCCCGTTCGCCGTCGTCACGACGTCGAACGGCTCGTCGAGGCGAGCAGCGGTGGCCGGGCCGCCGTCGCCGCTGTTCCCCCGCACGCCGGTACCGGCCACGACCGCCTTCGTCCCGGCGCGATCGACCCGGGATACGCGGTAGCCGTCTCGCTCCGCGACGTAGAGGGCGCCGTCCGCGTCGAAGGCCAGGCCGGCAGGCCGTGTCGCAGCCGCGTAGGCGGTGATCACCTGCGTCGCCGGATCGATCCGGCGGACGCGGTCGTTCCCGGTATCGGCGACGAACAGCGCGCCGTCCGGGCCGACGGCGAGACCATGCGGCGCATCGACCTCCGCCTGCAGCGCCGGCCCGCCGTCGCCTCCGCCGCCCCGCGTGCCGGTGCCGGCGTACGGGATGACCGCTCCCGTCCCGCCGTCGATCCTGAAGATTCGCGCGACGGTGGAGAAGTACAGGTTCCCGGCAGGGTCGATCGCGAGCGGGCCGACGTCCTCACGCGCGTCGGCGATCGCCGTCGTGCCTCCGCCGCTCCCGACTCGAACGACACGACTCTCCGACGTGGCGAAGAGGGTGCCGGAGGACGTGAGGACGATCCCGTAGGGCTGGACGATCCGCGCGACCGATGTGTCCCGCCCGGTCGCCAGATCGATGCGAACGATCCTCGACCGGCCGCTCTCGGCGACGAGCAGCGACCCGCTCGGCTCCAGGACCGCCTCGGTCGGATAGACGAGAAGCATCGGAGCAGGCGCGCGAACGACGATCGTGCCGAGCGGAAATCGTTTCCCTCCCAGCCGGGCGGTGAGCGTCCACCGACCCGGAGCCGGAAAGACGATCCGCGCCCGATACCGGTCTCCCGCCGCTCTCCGGGCGGTCGCAGCGACGCGGCGCCGCCCAAGCGTCGCGGTCACGGCGAGGGCGGCCGGACGGCTCCCGCGCACGTGAAGTACGGCCGTCCAGGGTCTGCCGGCGACAGCTCCCGCGCGGGACGACGCCAGGGAGACCTCCGGACGCTTCGCCGTCGCGGCCGAGCCGACCGCCGCGGCAAGGAGAAGCGCGGCGACGACCATGGCCCCGGCCCGGATCCGCATAGTGATTCCTCTACACCGGCCGGCGTGGTGAGGTTCCGGGCCGGGGCTAGCATCGACGCGTGGCAGTCGAGGCAGTCCAGTGGACCGATCTGCTCGAAGGCGAGGAGGTCGCGTACGTCGGCGGCGAGCCGGCGCGGCCACCCCGGTTCGCGCCGCTCCCCGACGACCTCCACCCGAAGGTCCGGGACGCCCTCGCCGACCGCGGGATCGAGCGACTCTTCACCCACCAGGCCGACGCCTGGGACGCGGCGGCCCGCGGCGAGCACCTCGTCGTCTCGACGGGAACCGCGTCGGGCAAGACGCTCGCGTTCAACCTGCCGGTCCTGGACGCGCTGGCCCGCGAGCCGAAGACCCGCGCGCTGTATCTCTACCCCACGAAGGCGCTTGCACAGGACCAGATCCGCGCCCTCACGGAGCTTCGGCCGCACGGCGTCAAGCCCGCGATCTACGACGGTGACACCGAGTCGAGCCGCCGCTGGCAGATCCGCAAGTGGTCGAACCTCATCCTGACCAACCCGGACATGCTCCACGTCGGCGTCCTGCCACACCACGACCGCTGGGGCGACGTCCTCCACAACCTCCGCTACATCGTGATCGACGAGGCGCACGTCTACCGCGGCGTCTTCGGCTCGCACGTCGGGAACGTCCTGCGCCGCCTCCGCCGGCTCGCCCGGATCTACGGCGCGGACCCGCAGTTCCTGCTCGCCTCGGCCACGATCGCAAACCCCGGCGAGCTCGTCCACCGGCTCCTCGGCATCGAGGCGACGGTGATCGAGCACGACGGCGCGCCGAAGGCCGAGCGGACGATCCTGCTCTGGAACCCGCCGCTCACCGACGAGGAGCTCGGGCTCCGGGCCAGCGCGCTCGGGGAGGCCGCCCGCCTCCTGGCCTCGCTCGTCGAGCGCGGCGTCAGGACGCTCTGCTTCGCGAAGAGCCGGAAGTCGGCCGAGCTCGTCCACCGCTTCACCGCCCAGCGCCTCGGGGACGCCACGCGCCTCTCGCCCTACCGGGCCGGCTATACGCCCGCGCAGCGGCGCGAGATCGAGCGCCGCCTCGTCGAGGGCGACCTCCTCGGCGTCAGCGCGACGAACGCGCTCGAGCTGGGGATCGACGTCGGCCTGCTCGACGCGGTCATCTGCGTGGGCTTCCCGGGGACCGTCGCGAGCCTGCGCCAGCAATGGGGGCGGGCGGGGCGCCGCGGCCACGGCCTCGCCGCGCTCGTCGCGACCGAGGACGCGCTCGACCAGTTCTTCATGCGCGACCCAGAGGCGCTGCTCGACCGCCGCGTCGAGGCGGCGATCCTCGACCACGCGAACCCACGCGTCCTCGACGGACATGTCCGCACCGCCGCTTTCGAGGCCCCGCTCGACCAGGACGACGCCGCCACGCTCGGGCCCGAGGCCCTCGTACGCGCGGCCGAGATCCCGGACCTTCGCCGCAAGGACGGCGGCTTCGTCTGGGCGGGACGGGACTACCCGGCCGGCCGCTTCGGGCTCCGTTCCGCGACGCCAGACCCCTTCACCGTCGTCGACGTCTCGACGGGCTCGCTGCTCGGCCTCGTCGAGCGGGAGCGCGCGTACTCGACGGTCCACCAGGGCGCCGTCTACCTGCACCTCGGGGAGTCGTACCGCGTCGCCGAGCTCGACCTCGAGAAGCGCACCGCCCTCGTTGAGCCCTATGTCGGCGACGAGTACACGCAGGCGAAGAAGGACACGATGACCGCGATCGACGAGCCGCTTCGGACCGAGCGGCGCCTCGGGCTCGACCTCTCCTTCGGCCGCGTGTCCGTCACCGAGCAGGTCGTCGCGTACCAGCGCAAGCGGATCGGCGACAACGAGACGATCGAGACGGTCCCGCTCGACCTCCCGGAGACGACGTTCGACACCGAGGCCGTCTGGTTCGTGCCGGAGGACTGGATGCTCGAGGGGCTGACCGACATGCCGAAGCTGCTCGGCTCCCTCCACGCGGCCGAGCACGCCCTGATCGCACTGCTGCCCCTGTGGGCGATGTGCGACCGCTGGGACATCGGCGGCCTCTCCACCAACCTGCACTTCCAGACCGGCCGACCCACCATCTTCGTCTACGACGGCCACGCCGGCGGCGTGGGGATCAACGAGCGCGGCTTCGAGGTCTTTGAGGGTTGGGCCGCGGACACCGCCCGGATGCTCGAGGGTTGCCCGTGCGACCACGGCTGCCCGTCCTGCGTCCAGTCGCCGAAGTGCGGAAACCTGAACGAGCCGCTCGACAAGGCGGGCGCGCTCGAGCTCCTGCAGCGCATGCTGTCGATCTAGGCCGTTCCCGTTCGTCGTCCCTGTGCAAGCGACGAAAGGAGGAGGCGGTGAAGCGCCTTCCGAGAAACCTGATCGAGCGTGAGACCGCACGGCAGCGGGCGGTCACCGAGCTCCGCCACCACGACCCGTACGGGCCGCCCGAGCTGCTGTTCGCGCACGAGGCGATGTTGATCCGGCTGCTGGCAGCCCGTTAGAAAGGAGACGCATGGAATTCCTGGCCCTGATCCACGGAGACGAGAACGGCTGGGCGGCGATGAGCGACGAGGAGCGCCAGGCCGTCTACCAGCGGTACACGGCGTTCTCGGAGCGCCCCGAGGTCGTCGGCGGCGCCGAGCTGCAGGAGACGACCACGGCGACGACCGTCCGGGTGCGGAACGGCGACTCGGTGGTCACGGACGGCCCGTACGCCGAGGTGAAGGAAGCGCTCGGCGGCTTCTTCATCCTCGAGGCCGACTCGATCGACGACGCCTGTCGGCTCGCGGCCGAAATCCCGGCGGCAGAGCACGGCGCCGTCGAGGTCCGCCCCGTCTACGTCCGAGAAGAGAGCTGAGATGCGCTACGCCATGCTGATCTACAACGACCAGGAGCCGTGGTTCGATCTCTCCGAGGAGGAGGCGGCGAAGCAGAGCGAGGAATCGCTGCCGAAGTGGTACGCGTTCTTCGAGCAGCTGAACGAGGCCGACCCGAACTCGCTGGGCAAGGAGCTCGACGACATCCGCACCGCCAAGACGGTCCGCGTCCGGGACGGCGAGGTGCTGATCACGGACGGCCCCTTCGCGGAGACGAAGGAGCAGCTCGGCGGTTTCTTCGACACGAACCTGCCGGATCTCGACACGGCCCTCGCGGTCGCCGCGAAGATCCCGGCCTCGGAGTACGGCTCGATCGAGGTGCGCCCCGTCGTCGAGCAGTGACCTGATCGACGTAGGCCGCGTCTTCCGCGAGGAGTGGGGACGTGCGGTCTCGATCCTCATCAGCGTCCTCGGCGACTTCGACCTCGCCGAGGACGCTGTCCAGGACGCCTTCGCAACGGCGCTCGAGCGCTGGCCGGGCGACGGCCTGCCGCGCAACCCCGGCGCCTGGATCGTCACCACCGCGCGGAACCGCGCGGTCGACCGGATCCGCCGCGACCGGACGCTGGAGCGCAAGACCGAGCTCCTCGGACGCCTCGCCGAGCTGCCGGAGGCCGAGGACGACGTGAGCACGATCCCGGACGAACGGCTCGCGCTCATCTTCACCTGCTGCCACCCCGCGCTGGCGCCGGAGGCGCGCGTCGCGCTGACGCTCCGCGAGGTCGGCGGCCTGACGACCGCCGAGATTGCGCGGGCGTTCCTGACGGCCGAGCCGACGATGGCGCAGCGGCTCGTCCGTGCGAAACGGAAGATCCGCGAGGCAGGCATCCCGTTCCGCGTGCCCCCCGACGAGATCCTGCCCGACCGGTTCCAGTCGGTGCTCGTCGTCCTCTATCTCGTCTTCAACGAGGGGTACGAGGCGACCTCCGGGGACGACCTCGTGCGGAGGGAGCTCTGCGACGAGGCGATCCGGCTCGCGAAGCTGCTCGCCGTCCTGATGCCGGACGAGCCCGAGGCGCTCGGCCTGCTCGCCCTGCTCCTGTTCCAGGATTCCCGGCGCGAAGCGAGGACGGGCGCCGCTGGAGAGCTCGTGCTGCTCGAGGAACAGGACCGCTCGCTCTGGGACGCCGGCCGGATCGAGGAGGGACGCCGGATGCTGGACCGGGCCGCGCGCCTGCGGCGGGTCGGGCCGTACCAGCTCCAGGCGGCGATCGCCGCCGTCCACGCGGAGGGCGAGACCGACTGGCAGGCGGTGGCGGCGCTCTATGCGAGGCTGGCGGAGCTCGCGCCCTCGCCGATCGTCGACCTCAACCGCGCGGTCGCGGTCGCCATGGCGGACGGCGAGGAGCACGGCCTCGACCTGCTCGACGAGATCCAGGGGCTCGACGACTACCACCTGCTGCACGCCGCCCGCGCGGACCTGTTCCGCCGCCTCGACCGGCGCGACGAGGCTTCCGCGGCCTACCGGCGGGCGCTCGACCTGACGACGAACCCGGTCGAGCGCGCGTTCCTGGAGCGGCGCCTCGCCGAGGTCGGCTAGGGCGTCCGGCGCCGAAGAGTTGCCGCCCCGAGGGCGAGCGCGAGGACGGCGCAGCCGACGACGATCCCCGCGTCCCGAGCCACCTGCCAGCCCGTCTCCCCGGCCACCGCCAGCGACAGCGCCTCGTAGGCCCAGGTGAGCGGCAACACGACCGAGACGGCCTCCAGCACCGGAGCCATCGCCTCGCGGGGAACGATCAGCCCACAGAGGAGGATCTGGGGGAGGACGAAGGCCGGCATGAACTGGACCGCCTGGAACTCCGTCTGAGCGAAGGCGCTCGCGAAGAGGCCGAGGGCCATGCCGAGCACGGCATTCGCCACCGCCAGCGCCACGACAAGCCAGATCGGGCCGTCGACGTCGAGATCGAGGAGACCGAAGGCGACCGCGGCGGCGATCGAGCCCTGGACGGCGGCGACCAGCGCGAAAGCGAGCCCGTATCCGAACAGGATGTCCCCCTTGGCGAGCGGCAACGTCATCAGCCGCTCGAGGGTCCCCGTCGTGCGCTCCCGCAGCATCGTGATCGAGGCGACGACGAACATCGAGGTGAACGGAAAGAGCCCGACGAGCGGACCGCCGATCCGGTCGAAGGTCTCCTCTTGCCCGTCGAAGACGTAGCGGAAGAGGATCAGCAGGAACGCAGGCACGCCGAAGACGAGCGCCAGTGTGCGGGGGTCGCGCCGCAGCTGCCCGAGGACGCGCAGAGCGGTCGAGATCGTCGCCTGGAGCGTCATTCGTCCTCCGCCACGAGCATGAGGAACGCCTCGTCGAGGTTCCGCGCGCCCGTCCTCTGGAGCAGCGGCCCCGGGGGCTCGCTTGCCACGATCCGGCCCTCGCGGAGGAGGAGGAGCTCGTCGCACCGCTCCGCCTCGTCCATCACGTGGCTGGAGACGAGGAGCGTCCTTCCGCCGTCCGCGAGGTCGTGGAACAGCGTCCAGAGGTCTCGGCGCAGCACCGGATCCAGACCGACCGTCGGCTCGTCGAGGACGAGCACCTCCGGCTCGTTCAGCAGCGCAGCCGCGAGGCTCACGCGCGACTGCTCGCCGCCCGAGAGCGTGCGGACGACCTGGGCCTCGTGGCCGCGCAGGTCGACGGCGTCCACGGCCGCATCCACGCGCGCCGGCGGCACTCCGAGCAGCGCGCCGAAGTAACGAAGGTTCTCGCGGACCGTCAAGTCGAGGTACACGGACGGCGCCTGCGTCACGTATGCAACGCGTGAGCGGAGCTCGGGCGAGCCGACGGGAAGGCCCAGCACCTCGACGGCTCCGCTCTGGACGACCTGCACGCCGACGATGGCGCGCATGAGCGTCGTCTTTCCGGAGCCGCTCGGGCCCAGGAGGCCGGTCACGCGCCGGTTTGCAACGTCGAGCGAGAGCCCGGGGAGAACCGTTCGGCCGCCCCGCTCGACGACGAGATCGGCGATCCGGATGGCGGGCTCCGGCTCCATCCGGCGGCAGTATCCTCGTTTCGTGCCGGACCGTGAGGCCCGCGGAGGAACGCTGATCCTCGGCGGTGGTTTCGCCGGGTCGTACGTCGCGCGCTACCTCGGCAAGCGCGGCGCCACGATCGTGAGCGCGGAGAACTACATGCTCTATACGCCGATGCTCCCCGAGGCGGCGTCGGGCACGCTCGAACCCCGGCACGTAGTCGTCCCGCTGCGACTCATGTGCCCGCACGCGGAGCTGATCCTCGGGCGGGTGCAGGAGCACGACCTCGCCGGACGGCGCGTCCAGGTCGAAACCGGCGAGCGGGTCTTTTGGATCCGCTACTCGAGCCTCGTCGTCGCGCTCGGCGCCGTCGTGCGATCCCTCCCGATCCCCGGCCTGGCGCAGCACGCCCTCGGCTTCAAGACGCTTGCCGACGCGATCCACCTGCGGAACCACGTCCTCGGCCGGCTCGAGGCGGCGACGGCCGACGCCAACCCCGCGCACCGGCGGCGCGAGCTGACGTTCGTCTTCGTCGGCGCGGGGTACGCGGGCGTCGAGGCGCTTGCGGAGCTCGCCGACCTCGTCCGCGACGCGCTGCGTCACTACCCCGACCTGCGCGACGAGCCGCAGCACTGGGTCCTCGTCGACGCGGCGCCGAAGATCCTCCCCGAGATCCCGACCCGGCTCGGCGACTACGCGGCCGAGCTGCTCGCCCGGCGAGGCGTCGACATCCGCGTGGAGACGACGCTCGAGGAGGTCGAGCCGCACGCCGTGCGGCTGTCGGACGGCGACCGGATCTTCACGAACACGGTGGTCTGGACGGCCGGCGTCCGCGCAAACCCGCTCCTCCCCGCGCTCGACCTCCCCGTCGACGAGCAGGGACGTGTGCCGGTCGACGAGACGCTGCGGGTGAACCCGGCGAGCCCGGTCTGGGCGCTGGGAGACTGCGCGGCGGTGCCGAACCTCGCCACACCCGGGCGTGTCGACCCGCCGACCTGCCAGCACGCGCTTCGCCAAGCTCGGCGCCTCGCGAAGAACCTCCAGGGAGAGCCGCGGCCGTACCGGTACCGCATGCTCGGCGAGGTCGCGACGCTGGGCCGTTACAAGGGCATCGCCAACGTGCTCGGGATCCGGCTTCGCGGCTTCCCCGGCTGGTGGGTCACGAGGACGTACCACCTCTACCAGCTGCCGCTGCTTTCACGGAAGCTGCGGGTCGTCGTCGACTGGACGGTCGCGCTCTTCTTCCGGCGGGACATCGCCCAGCTGGGTACGCTCGGCCATCCGGAGCGGGTGGGCGATGCCTGACGTCCTCGAGCGGATCCAGCGCTTCGAGCGGGAGATCGAGATGGTCGGGTCGCAGACGGTCGACTCGCCCTTCGGCGTCGGCGTGCTGGAGCCGTCGCTCCCGCTCCGCCACGATTCGAACTACCTGCTCGTCGAGCATGTCCCGCTCGGCGCGGGAGCGGCAGAGCTCGCGGACGAGGCCGACCGGATCCTCGGCGGCGCCGGCCTCGCGCACCGAGCCGTGCTCACGTTCGACGCCGAGCTGGTGCAGCGGCTGGAGCCGCAGTTCCGGGATCTCGGCTGGAACGTCCGCCGCCACATCTGGATGGCGCAGCTGCGCGAGCCGGAGAAGGCGCCCGATCTCTCGGTCGTGCAAGAAGTTCGCGAGGCGGACCTCCGGCGGGGGCGAACGGAGGAGATCCTCCGTTATCCCTGGGGCAGCGAGGAGGTGGCGCGGCAGCTGATGGAGGCGAAGGCCCTCCTCGGCGAGCGTGCGACGACGCGGTTCTTCGGCGTGCGCGTGGACGGCGAGATCGTCAGCTGGGCGGACCTCTACCTCGCCCAGGGCGTCGGGCAGGTGGAAGACGTCGCGACCAGGGAGGAACACCGCGGCAAGGGGTATGCGACGGCCGTCGTGCTGCGGGCGGCGCAGGAGGCGCGGAGCTCCGGCACCGATCTCGTCTTCCTCGTTGCTGACGAGGACGACTGGCCCAAGGAGCTCTACGGGAAGCTCGGCTTCGACACGGTGGGCCGGCTGACGAAGTTCTTCCTGACCGGCTAGGCACCGGCCGGCAAGAGGCCCCCGCCCCTACACTCGACTCCGTGGAAGGTCCCCTCACCTTCCTGTTCAGCGACGTCGAGGACTCCACCGGCCTCCTGGCGGACGTCGGTGAGCGCCGGTTCGCCGAGCTGCTCGACCAGTATGTGAAGTTGCTCGAGCGGGCCGCCTCGGAGTGGGGCGGTCGCCTCGTCGATCGTCAGGGTGACGGCAGCTTCTTCGTCTTCGGCCGCCCGAGCGAGGCCGTCCGTGCCGCGGACGCCGCACAGCGTGAGCTCGGAGCGATGCCCCTACGTGTCCGAATCGGGATCCACACGGGCGAGGCAACGTCCGTCGGCGGCCGCTTCGTCGGCATCGCCGTCCACCGCGCCGCGCGCATCTGCGCTGTCGCCGCGGGCGGCGAGACGCTCGTGTCGGGGACGACCCGCGAGATCGCCGCGGATGCGCTACCCGCCGGCATCGGCCTCGTCGAGCGGGGCGCCGTCGAGCTCAAGGGCTTCGGCGGCGAGCACCTCTACCGGCTCGAACCGGGTGCGCCCCGGCCGCTGCCGGTTCGGGTGGGGGACGTTCGGGTCGGAGATGCCGACCGCGAGCGTGTCGCGAGCGTGCTCCGCGAGCACACGGTCGAGGGACGACTGACGCTGGAGGAGTACGTCGCCAGGCTCGACGAGGCCTTAGCGGCGACCAGTGAGCGCGAGCTCGTCATGGCGCTCCGCGAGCTGCCGGATCGACCGATCGACGCGCCTGCTCCGAAGCCGCGCTCCTGGCTCGTGACGCTCTTCGGCTCTGTTCAACGCCGGGGCCGGTGGGCGGCCCCACGGCGGATCCTGGCGTTCAGCCTGATCGGAGCACCCGACTTCGACTTCCGACAGGCATCGGTCGCCGGGGAGGTGAGGATCACGTCGGTCTCGATCGTCGGCGCTCTCACGGCGATCGTTCCGGCAGGCGTTGAGGTCGAGGTCGGCGGCCTCGCTCTCATCGGCGGCAACGACGTCGTCGGTGAGGGCGCCGAGGGCCCGCCGGGATCCGGTGGCCCGCGCATCCGAATCCGCAGCTACGCACTCCTCGGCGGGACGCACGTGACCTGCGTGCCGCGGCGAAGCGGCGAACAGCCGGCCATCTCCGGAACGTAGTCGCCTACCTCGAATGGAGGACGACCGCGACCGCTCGCTCGCGGTCTCTCGTTACTGGCCGGTTTCGCCTCGGCTCGCGCGGACCGTCTTGAGGGCCGCGGCGAGCGACTGCCGGCCGTGGAGGACGGACTCGAAGAGGTCGCCGTGCTGCTCGATCCGCTCGCGGACGACGTCCATGGTGAAGGCCTGCGGGTCGAGCGAGTTGTTCACCTCGTCCCAGCGAAGCGGCGTCGACACCGGCGCACCCGGCTTCGGCCGCACGGAGTAGACCGACGCGATCGTCTTTCCCTCGCCGTTCTGATTGGAGTCGATGAGGACGCCGCGCCGCTTCCGCTTCGACCATTCGGTCGTCACGAGCCCCCGGTGCGTGCGCGCGAGCGCCGACGCGATGATCTCCGCGAACTCGCGCGTCTCGTCGTACGTGTGACGCCGGGCGATCGGGACGAGGACGTGGATCCCGTCGGAGCCGCTGGTCTTCGCATGACTCTCGAGGCCCACGGCGTCGAGCGCCTGCTTCACGAGCAGCGCCACCTCGATCGTCTCCGGAAAGCCCACGTCGTCGGACGGATCGAGGTCGAAGAGCACGAAATCCGGGCGGCCGGGCTTGTCGACGCGTGAGTACCACGTGTTCAGGTCGATGCAGCCCATGTTCACCATCCAGAGGAGCGCGAGCTCGTCGTTCGCGAGCGGCGCCCGGATCTTCCGCCGCTGCCTCGGCGTCTCGCGGGTCGAGACCATGATCTCGACGGACTTGATCCAGTCGGGCATGTGCTTCGGGGCGTCCTTCTGGAAGAAGAACTTGCCGTACGCCCCGTCGGGATAGCGCTTCATGGTGAACGGCCGGTCCTTCAGGTGCGGCACGACCACCCCGGCCACCGCCTGGTAGTACGCGAGCAGGTCACCCTTCGTGACCCCCTCGTCGGGCCAGAACGGCTTGTCGAGGTTCGTGAGCTTGAGGACGCGCTTCCCCTGGCGGATCGCCGTCTCCAGTTCCATCGGCTCCTCCCGTCGCACCTCCTCCGTGGACTTGTCCTCGCGGAGGCCCTTGTAGGACGGGGCACGCAGTCGCTTGTCGTGCGTCCACTCCACGAACTCCACCTCGGCCACGAGCTCGGGCTCGACCCAGACGATCGCGTCCTTCCGGACCCTCGGCATCTTCGGCACCGTCGTGAACGGCGGGTCCTTGCGCTCGAGCGGCCGGAGCCGCTTCAGGAGCCCGTCGATCTCCTCGTCGGTGAACCCGGTCCCGACATTCCCCGCGTAGACGAGCTCGTCGCCCTGCCAGTAGCCGAGGATCAGGGAGCCGAACCGGCCGGAGCGGCGACCTTGCCCCTTCGTGTACCCGGCGACGACGAACTCCTGCCGGCCGTGCGTCTTGATCTTCAGCCAGTTCCGGCTCCGCCGGCCGGGTTCGTACTTCGAGTCGCGCCGTTTCGAGACGATCCCCTCGAAGGCCTGGTCCTTCGCCGCCTGGTACAGCGCGCCACCGTCGTCGAACGACTCCGACACCTGCACGGACTGGTTGCGGCGGTCGAGGAGCGCCTGCAACCGCTCGCGGCGCTCGGTGAGCGGACGGTCGACCAGCGGCTCCCCCTCGAGCTCGAGGAGGTCGAAGACGACGTAGACGTACCGCGTGCCGGTCTTCCCCTGCTGCATCGCGGAGAAGGTGGCGCGGCCCTGCTCGTCGAGTGCGCAGACCTCCCCGTCGAGCACGCAGTCCGGCGTCTTCACGGCCTTCGCGATCTCCTTCGCAACGGATTCGAACCGCGCGGTCAGGTCGTTGTCGTTGCGGCTCGTCAGGGTCGTCTCGGACTGCCGGACGTCCGCGATCGCGCGGTACCCGTCCCACTTGACCTCGTGAACCCACTCTTTGCCCGGCGGAACCTCGTCGGCGAGCGTCGCGAGCATCGACCTGTAGCGCCGGCGTTCCCGCGAAGCCGGAGCGGCGCCGTCCTCGCGCTTGCGGAGAATCAGCCAGTTCTTCGGATTGCCGTCGAGCTTCGCGGGGACGAGGCTCCAGACGCCCTCGAGGCGGTCGCCGTGGAGGCGGACGGTGAGCCCGCCGTCCCGCTTCTCCTCCAGGAGCTCGTACGTGCCGTTGTCCCAGATCTCGACCTGGCCGGCGCCGTACTCGCCCTTCGGGATCTCGCCCTCGAAGGCGGCGTACTCGAGCGGATGGTCCTCGACATGGACGGCGAGTGCGCGCTGGCCGGGCTCCAGGGGGACGCCCTTCGGCACGGCCCAGCTCGCGAGGGCCCCGTTCCGCTCGAGGCGGAAGTCGTAGTGAAGCCGGCGGGCATCGTGGCGCTGGACGACGAAGATCGGCGCCTTGCCGCGCTTCTTGCCGCCGAAGGGCTCCGGCGTCTTCTTCGGGTCGCGCTTGCGACGGTACTCGCGAAGGGCCAAGGCCCTAGCTTGCCTTCTTTGCGGCCCTCTTCGTCGTCTTCCGCTGCTTCTGCGTCCGCTCGACGGACTCGCGCAGCGCCGCCATCAGGTCGACGACCTCGCCCTCGTCCTCCTCCTTCGGCTCCGGCAGGTCCTTGCCTTTCGCCTTCGCCCGGATCAGGTCGAGCAGCTCCTTGCGGTAGGTGTCGTCGTACTTGTCCGGCTTGAACGGCTCGCTCAGGTTCTCGACGAGGGACTTCGCCATGTCGACCTCCGCCTTCTGGAGCCTCGCCTTGCCGTCGACCTCCTCGGGTTGCCGGATCTCGTCCGCGTAATACATGGTCTCGAGGACCAGGCGGCCGTCGAACGGCCGCAGCGCCGCGAGGTGCTGCTTGTTCCGGATCACGACCTTTGCGACACCGACCTTGCCCGTCTCATCGAGCGCGCGAACGAGCAGCCGGTACGGCTTCTCCGCGCCCTCCTGCGGGAGCAGATAGTAGGCCTTGCGAAAGTAGATCGGGTCGATCTCTTCCAGGTCGACGAAGTCGCAGATGTCGATCGAGTGGGTCAGCTCGACATCGAGCCGGTCGAGGTCATCGTCCTCCAGAGGGACGTACCGGCCCTTCTCGATCTCGAAGGCGCGGACGACCTCGTCCGGCGGAACGGTCTCGCCCGACTCCTTGCTCACCTTCTCGTACCCGATCGGGCTCATGTCGCGCCGGTCGAGGAAGTGGAAACGCAGCTCCTTCGACTCCGTAGCCGTGTACATCCGCACCGGGACGCTGACGAGACCGAACGAGATCGTGCCGCTCCAGATCGCCCTCATACGTCGGGTGCTACCCGCCTCGACGGGTCGCGAAAACCTGCTTCTTTCTTACTTTCGAGCCGGGGCAGGCTCGGTGGACAACCCTGTGGATGTTGTGGAAGATGGTGAGGAGGAGTAGACGCCGAGCGACCGGAACCGGTCCCGCCGGCGCCGCCGGAGCTCCTCGCCCGGGACCTGCGACAGATCCTCGAGCGAGCTCTGGAGCGCCTCTCCGAGCAGCCGCGCCGCCTCGTCCCAGTCGGTGTGCGCGCCGCCCTCCGGCTCGGGGACGATCGCGTCGATCACGCCCAGCTCGAGGGTGTGGATCGCGTCGGGCTTCAACGCCGCCGCGGCCTTGACCTTCTCGCCGCCGTCGCGCCAGAGGATCGCGGCGCACCCTTCGGGCGAGATCACGGAGTACATCGCGTTCTCCTGCATCAGGACCCTGTCGGCCAGGGCGATCGCGATCGCACCCCCGGAACCGCCTTCACCGATGACGCAGGCCACGATCGGGACGGTCAGGCGGCTCATGAGCGCCTGCGACCGGGCGATCGCGCCGCCCTGGCCGTGCTGCTCCGCGGCGACCCCCGGGAATGCCCCCGGCGTGTCGACGAGGGAGACCATCGGGAAGCGGTGTCGTTCGGCCAGGTCCATCGTCCGCATCGCCTTCCGGTAGCCCTCCGGGTAGGTCATCCCGTAGTTGCGTCGGAGCCGCTCCTTCGTGTCGCGGCCCTTCTGCTGCCCGAGGAGGGCGACGGTGCGGCCGTTGAACCGTCCGAGGCCGGCGATCATCGCCGGGTCCTCGGCGCGGGACCGGTCGCCGTGCAGCTCGATGAAGTCGTCGAACATCCGCTCGACGTAGTCGAGGGTGTACGGCCGGTCCTCGTGGCGCGCCAGTTCGACGTGCTGCCAGATCTCCTCGTCGGTCGGCTCCGCGGTCTGCTCGAGCTGGCGCTGGAGACGCGAGAGCTCGCCTGAGATGCTGGCGCCGCGCAGCAGGTTCAGGCTCTTCAGGCGGCTCAGCCGGCCGCGTAGGTGGACTTCAGTTTCCCGGGCCATTGCGACTAAAGAGTCGGAGGACGCGGCCGACGTAGGGCCGGAGGTCGCGGCGGCCGACGATCGCGTCGAGGTGGCCGAAACGGACGTTCGACTCCGCGAGGCCGAAGTCGTCGGGCAGCTTCTCGCGCGTCGTCTGCTGCACGACCCGCGGTCCTGTGAACGCCAGCAGCGCGCCCGGCTCCGCGACGATGACGTCGCCGAGCGACGCGAAGCTCGCGAGCACGCCTGCGGTTGTCGGATGGGCCATGACGCTGATCATCGCGCCTCCCGCGTCCTTCAGGTCCTCGACCGCACAGACCGTCTTCGGGAGCTGCATGAGCGAGAGGATCCCCTCCTGCATCCGTGCGCCGCCCGAGGACGTGACGCTCACCAGCGGGACGCCTCGCGCGGCAGCGCTCTCGCAGGCACGCACGAGCTTCTCGCCGACGACGCTGCCCATCGAGCCGCCCATGAAGGCGAAGTCCATGACCGCCAGCTCACACGGCACTCGCTCGATTGCCGCGGCGCCGATGACCATCGCGTCACCCTGGCCCGTCTCCTGCTCGGCCTCGACCAGCCGCTCGGTGTAGGGCCGCATGTCGAAGAAGGCGAGCGGATCCTCGGAGCGGAGGTCGGCTGCCTCCTCGACGAAGGTCCCCTCATCGGCGAGCTGCCGGATGCGCTCCTTGGCGCGGACGCGAAAGTGGTGGTTGCAGTGGGGGCAGACCCAGAGCTTCGCCGCCAGCTCGTCGTCACGGTAGTGCGACCCGCAGTCTGGACACGTGTTCGGGTGCGGCTTCTCGTTCGCCGACTGCTCCGGCAGGTTCCGGTGCTCGATCGAGATGTCGATCCGCTCGGCCACGAGCCGAGTCTAGTCCTCCCCGCTCAGAGGCCCAGCGCGGAGGTCAGACGCACCGCGGGCTCGAGGTTGCGTTCGTCGGGCAGCATCGCGGTGAGGCCGGCCCCGAGCACACTGCTCCGTTCGCGTACGCGGCCGAGGAGCTCCTCGGCCTCCGCCAGCGTGAGGCCGCCCGGCTCGGGCATGAACGGCGCGACCTCCTCGTCGCTGAACGAGTCGAAGTCGACGGCGACGTACGCGCCGGTTGTCCCCGCCAGCGCGCGGTCGACGCCGTCCGCGCCCAGTGCGATGCCGTTGGCGGCGATGAAGTCCTCCTCCGGCGGATCGAGGTTGCGCGCGCCCACGAGCGCGACGTCCTCCGCGCCGACCGCGCCCGAGTCGAGCAGCATGCGAAGCGGCGTCGCCCACTCGTTGCCCGACGGCGAGCTCTCGACGGTGTTCAGATCCCCGTGCGCGTCGAGCCACACGACGGCGATGCGGCCGTGGCGCGCCGCAAGCGCCTCCACCGCCCCGATGTGGGCGCAGCAGCAGCCGCCCAGCACGAGCGGACGCTCGGGCAGCTCGAGCGCGAGCACCAGTGTCTGCTCCGCGAGCGAGTCCTCCTCCACGACCGCGGCCTCCGGGTAGGGAAGCGGCAGCGAGGCAGCCTCCGCCATCGGGTCGCCGTCCCGCCCCCAGGCGCGCGGAACCCGCACGAGGCCTGCACCGAACGTCCGTCCGCAGACGTGGCACTCGTACTCCGACCCGAGCGCGACCGCCGTGTACGCCCGGCACTCGGGGCACTTGGCGCGCAATCGCGACAAGACCCTGAGACGCTACCTACGCGAGGGTCTTCTCGTAGATATCGGATCGGCGGTAGACGCGCATGCCGGCGCTCTCGTACAGGTGGTGTGCGCCCGTCAGGCTCTCGGCGTCCACGCCGAGGCCGACGCCGTGGAAGCCGCGGGACCTGAACACGTCGAAGGCGTGCAGCAGCAGGGCCCGGCCGACGCCGCGCCGCCGCCACGGGCGACGCACTCCGAGTACGCGCACCCAGCCGAGGCCCTCCTCTGCTTCCCACGGCTTGCAGAGGGCCACGCCGGCGACCTCGCCGTTCTCCTCGGCGAAGAACCAGAGCGACAGATCGAGGCCGTCGTCGACCATCCAGTGACGCCACTCGTCGAACGGGTCGGCGCCGAACTCCCACGTGTCCGTGAACGTCTCCGTGTAGGTGGCGTATGCGAGTTCGAGGTCGGCGTCCGTAGCCGAGCGGACGACGACGCCGCGCGGCCACGCCGGGCCGGGCGGATCGCGGTCGAAGTCGATTCGCATCCGGTAGGAGTGACGGATCAGCTCGTACCCGCGCCGCTCGAGCGCCACCTTTTCCGGCGTGTCGCGGTCGTAGGTGAATGCGCGGACCAGGGACGCCGCTCGCTCCCGCGACCGGCCCTCGCCCCAGTCGAGCAATACGTCCCGCACCTCGTCCGGCTCGGAGATCGGGACGCGCACGTCGAGCCAGTACTTCGGCTCCGGGTGCGGCGCGACGTCCGCGTAGCCGACCAGCCGTCCCTCCCGCAAGGCGAGACGAACGTCGTGCTCGAGATCGAGCTCGGGCGCCGTCAGCCACTGCCGGACCGTCGCCTCGGTCTCCTCGTGCTCGCCGAACAGCTCGTCCGCGACGCGATTCGCGAGGTCGGCGATCTCGGCGGCCTCGTCCTGCCGCGGCGGCCGCAGCTCCACGGTCATTCCGGGACCAGCTCGTCGAGCGCGTCGGCGAGACTGGAGAGGTTCGGCAGCTCGATGTCCGGCTGCGGGACCGGCTGCTCCCCCAGCCGGTTGATCCAGACGCTCGGGATCCCGAGCTCCCTCGTCGGCGCGATGTCGTGGAACAGGCTGGCCGCTACGTGGACGTGTCGTGCCGGGTCCGCGCCGGTCCGGCGGGAGAACTCTTCCCAGTGACCGTGCGCCGGCTTGTACGAGCCGATCTCCGACGCGACAACCGTCTCGTCGAAATCGACCCCGATCCGTTCCTTCGACGCGACGATGAAGTCCGGGTCGGTGTTGGACAGGATCGCGAGACGCCAACCGCGGCCGCGCGCCTCCTCGAGCGACTCGCGCACCTCCGGGAACGGCTCCCACGAGGGCAGCGAGCGGGCGAGCGCGTCTGGCTCGGTCGGCTCGACACCTTCCTCACGCGCCAGCTGCTCGAGCGCCGCCGTGAGCACCTCGCGGTAGGTGAGCTTCCCGTCCGCCTCGAGTCCCGGTTCGAGCTCGTGATACCGGTGCAGGAGCCGATCGGCTCGGTCCGCGCCAAAGAGACGCCCGATCTCGCGGCGGATCCCGCCGTTCCAGTCGATCAGCGTGCCGTAGCAGTCGAAGGTCGCCCACCGGTCCATGCCGGCCGGAGCCTAGTCGGCGACGCTGAAGAGCCGGACGGGCCGATCGACACCCGCGACCGTGTGCTCCCCGAGATCGGTCAACCGAAAGGCGGCGACGTCACCCTCGAGAAGCGCCTCCGTGGAATGGGAGACGAGGATCTGATCCGGCTCGGCGACCTCGCACAGCACGAGGGTGCGAAGCGCCGCGGATCCGAGAAGCCCCCCTTGCGCCCCCACGACCCGTCCTGAATGGACGGCCGACCGGACCGGACAGCGATGCGCGTCGGCGATCCACGGTTCCTCTCGAAGCGCAGCACGGATCGCGATTGCAGCGACGATTGCGTCTCGTGGCCGCTCGAAGAGCGTGATTGCGCTGTCGGAGATCGCCTCGACCAGGCGGCCGCCGTTTGCCTCGGCCCGGCGGCTGACGACGCCGTGATAGCGCGTCGCGGCTACCACCGCCTCGTCGTCCCCGACCGCGCGCATGAACGCGCTCCAGCCGACGAGGTCGCAGGCGACGAGCGTGACGATCGCGCTGCTGCGAGTCGCCGGCGGAGGGAAGTCCGACGCGAGGCCCTTCAGGTTCAGCTGGAACAGGCGCTGCGGCCGATCCAGGTCCTTGAGCCAATGTTCGCCGAGATCCTGCAGCTCGACCCCATCGAGACCGAGATCTTCGACCACGCCGGCCGTGGCGTTCGAGAGCAAGATCTGCCCGCCGTGGCCGACCGCGCAGATACGCGCCGCTCGATGGACGCCGACGCCGACGTAGCCCTCTCCGTCGAGGAACGGCTCCGCCGTGTGCAGGCCCATACGCACCCGCACAGGTGCCTCGGCTCGCTCCGACCATGCAGCCAGCGCGCGCTGCGCAGCAGCCGCAGCCGAGATCGCATCGCCCGCCCGTTGGAAGACCACGAAGAAGCCGTCGCCCGCGGTGTCGATCTCGTAGCCGCCGTAGCGCTCGAACGCTTCGCGGAGAAGGCGACGATGCTCGCTGCGCGCCTCCGCGTACCGCTCGCCCAACCGGCGAACGAGATCGGTCGACCCCTCGATGTCCGTGAAGAGGAACGTGACGGTGCCGCGCGGCAGCCGGGAGGAGTGCGTTTCCACCCGGTCATCGTGCAACCGGGCTGGCGCTGATTCAACTAGCCCGTGAACTGGCGGATGACGATGCAGGCGTTGTGCCCGCCGAAGCCGAACGAGTTCGAGACGGCCGTCTTGACCTCCGCCTCGCGCGCCTCGTTCGGGATGTAGTCGAGGTCGCACTCGGGGTCGGGCTCGTCGTAGTTGATCGTCGGCGGCAGCGTGTTCCTCTCGACGGCCAGCGTCGCGAAGATCGCCTCGACGGCGCCGGCCGCGCCGAGGCAGTGGCCGGTCGCGCCCTTGGTGGACGACACCGGCGTCTTGCGGGCGTTCTCCTCGCCGAGGGCGATCTTGATCACCCGCGTCTCGCTCGCGTCCCCGAGCGGGGTCGACGTCCCGTGCGCGTTGATGTAGTCGATCTCGTCCGCGTTGATGCCAGCGTCCGTCATGGCCATCCGCATCGCCCGCGCCGGGTTGTCACCGGTCGGGTCCGGCTCGGTCACGTGCCGTGCGTCCGACGAGAGCCCGTAGCCGAGCAGCTCGCCGTAGATCTTCGCGTCGCGCGCCTTCGCATGCTCGAGCTCCTCGAGGACGACGACGCCGGCCGCCTCGCCCATGACGAACCCGTCGCGCCCGGCGTCGAACGGGCGGCTTGCCTCCTCCGGCGCCTCGTTTCGACGCGACAGCGCCCGCATCGCGCTGAAGCCGGCGATGCCGACCCGCGTGATCCCCGCCTCGGTGCCGCCGGCGAGCATCGCGTCCGCCCGGCCGAGCCGGATCGCGTCGGCCGCCTCGCCGATCGCCATGTTCGACGCCGCGCAGGCCGTGCACTGCGAGGAGAGCGGGCCCCGGGTGCCGAGGTACATCGAGACCCAGCCGGCGCCCATGTTCGGGATGATCTGCGGGATCGAGAAGGGGTTCACGCGGTCGGGGCCGCGCTCGATGAGCGTGTCGTAGCAGTCTTGGAACGCCTTCAGGCCGCCGATGCCGGTCGCGATCGAGCCGCCGATGCGGTCGGCCTCCTCGCCGATGTCGAGGCCGGAGTCGTCCCGCGCCTGCAGCGCGGCGACGACGATCATCTGCGCGAAGCGATCCATGCGGCGGGCCTGCTTGCGCTCGATCCAGTCAGACGCCTCGAAGTCCTTCAGCTCGCAGGCGAAGTGGACCGGGTATTCGCTCGCGTCGAACTGCCGGATGTCCGCCGCGCCCGACTTGCCGGCGACGAGGTTCTGCCACGTCGTCTCGGCGTCGTTCCCGAGCGGGCTGACCGCGCCGATGCCCGTGATCACGACCCGTCTGCGACTGTTCAGCGTGCTCACATCCCCAGCCCTCCGTCGACCAGCAGCACCTCGCCGGTCACGAACGCTGCCTCGTCGGAGCAGAGGAAGCGCACCGCGCCCGCGACGTCCTCCGGGTCGCCGAAGCGGCCCAGCGGCGTGTTCGCGAGCATCGCGTTCTGCAGCTCCTCCGGCAGCTCCGTCGTCAGCCGCGTGGTGATGTAGCCCGGCGCGACGACGTTGGCCCTGACCCCGCGACTGCCCAGCTCCCGAGCGAGCGCCTTCGTGAAGCCGATGATGCCCGCCTTCGAGGCGGAGTAGTTCGTCTGCCCGGGGTTCCCGTGGAGCCCGACGATGCTGGAGACGTTCACGATCGCCCCGGCCCGGCGGCGCATCATCCCGCGAGCAGCCGCACGGCAGGTGTTGAAGGTCCCGCCGAGATTCGTCTCGAGCACGACCTGCCAGTCCTCGTCCGGCATCCGCGCGATCAGCCCGTCGCGCGTGACGCCCGCGTTGTTGACGAGGATGTCGAGGTCACCCGCCTCCTCGACGAGGCGCTTCGCGTCTTCCGGCTGCGACACGTCGGCCTGCACCGCCCGCCCGCCGATCTCGGACGCAACGGCCTCGGCCTCCTCCGCGCCCGAGCGGTACCCGAGGACAACGGTTGCGCCGGCCTCGGCGAGCCCGGCGGCGATCGCCTTGCCGATCCCGCGCGACCCGCCGGTCACGAGGGCCGTCCGGCCTTCGAGGGAGCAGAACCCGGCCACGGCCTAGATGGAGTCTTCGACCTTCTTGAGCCCGGCCGGCGTGTTCACGGACACGGCCTTCACGGTCTTGTCGATCCTCTTCAGTAAACCGGAGAGGACGTTTCCGGGCCCGACCTCGACGAACGTCTTCACGCCCTCCTTCACGAGACCCTGCGCGGCCTGGGTGAACTTCACGGGCGCGGTCACCTGGCTGACGAGCAGGCCCGCCATCCGCTGCGCCGGCTCGATCCTCGCGGTGACGGTGGACATGAACGGCGCCACCGGGTCGCTGAAGCGCACCCGCTCGACGGCCGGCTTCAGCATCTCGGCCGCCTTCTCGACGAGCGGGCTGTGGAAGGCGCCGGAGACCTTCAGCTTCACCGCCCGGCGGGCACCGAGCGACGTGGCCTTGTGGATGAGCTTCTCGACGGCATTCTCCTCGCCGGAGACGACGATCTGCCCGGGACAGTTGTAGTTCGCCGGCCAGACGCCCTCGATCTCGGAGCACAGCTGCTCGACGACCTCGTCGTCCAACCCGAGGATGGCGGCCATCGTGCCGTCGCTCTCGCGCGCCGCCTCCGCCATCGCAAGACCGCGCTCGCGGACGAGCCCGATCGCCTCGGCGGTGTCGATCGAGTTGGCGGCGGCGATCGCCGCGAACTCGCCGACGGAGTGTCCGACGACGTAGTCCGGCGCGATCCCGCGCGCACGAAGCGCCGCGAGCACCGCGAGACTCGTCGCGACGAGCGCCGGCTGCTGGACCTCGGTCTTGACGAGCTCGTCGATCGGCGACTCGAAGCAGAGCTTCTGCAGGTCGAGGCCCGAGACCTCGCTGCCGACCCGGTACACCTCCATCGCCTCCGGCACCGCGAGCGCGATCTCGCGGCCCATCCCCTCCTCCAGCGACCCCTGACCGGGGAAACAAAACGCAACCTTCGTCATCCCGTCCTCCCGTTCGCCGTCCACTCGATCAGGGCGGAGCCCCACGTCAGTCCAGCGCCCATTCCCGTCATCAGGACGAGGGCGCCGTCCCGGAGCCGGCCGTCCGCGTCAGCATCGGCAAGCGCCAGTGGGATCGACCCAGAGGACGTATTCCCGTATCTGTCCACGTTCACAACCACGCGATGCTGCGGAATCCCGAGCTTCTTCGTGGCATAGTCGATGATCCTCGTGTTCGCCTGGTGCGGGACGTAGACGTCGACGTCGTCGATCGTGCGCCCGACCTCATCGAGCAGCGCCTCGGCCGACGAGACCATCACGCGCGTCGCGAACTTGAACACCTCACGGCCGTTCATCTTGACCAGCTTGTCCGGGTTCTCGAACGTCCGCGACCCGCTGCCCGGCAGCCAGAGATGCTGCCCACCGCCGCCGTCGGCGCCGAGCTCGAAGCCGAGGAACCCGCCGTCCTCCACGCGCTCGATCACGACCGCACCGGCGCCGTCGCCGAACAGCACGATCGTCGAGCGATCGGTCCAATCGAGGATCTTCGAGAGGACGTCACCGCCGACCACGAGCGCCTTGTTCGCGAGGCCGGCCGAGACCATCGAGTGAGCCTGCGCAAGCGCGTAGACGAACCCGGTGCAGCCGGCAAGGAGGTCGTACGCGGCCGCCTTGGGCGCCGGGAGGAGGTCGCCGAGCAGCGACCCCGTCGTCGGGAACATCATGTCCGGCGTGACCGTGGCGACGATGATCAGGTCGAGCTCCTCGGCCTTCACGCCGGCGCGACCGAGCGCCTGTCGAGCGGCCGGCAGAGCGAGGTCGGTCATCGCCTGCTCGGGGGCCGCGATCCGGCGCTCCTTGATCCCCGTCCGCTCGGTGATCCATTCGTCCGAGGTGTCCACGAGCTCTGCGAGCTCGTCGTTTGTGAGCACGCGCTCGGGCGCGTAGGTCCCCAGCCCCGTGATGGACACCGGCGCGCCGTTGGTCTGGGCGATCACTGCTCCACCGCGAACGTGAGCGTGCCGCGGGCCGCGAGCGCGCCGTCCACCGTCGCGGTCGCCTTGCCGCGGCCGATCGGGCCGCGCACGCGCTCGAGCTCGCAGGTCAGCTCGAGCTCGTCGCCTGGCTCGACGACCCGCTTGAATCGCACGCCGTCGATCCCCGCGAAGAGGGCGAGCTTGCCGCGGTTCTCCTCCTCCGACAGCACGGCGACGGCGCCGGCCTGCGCCATGGCCTCGACGATCAGGACGCCGGGCATGATCGGCCGCCCCGGGAAGTGCCCTCTGAGGTACCACTCGTCCGGCCTGACCTGCTTTCGGGCGACCACCTTCTCGCCCGGTTGCAGGTCGACGACCTCATCGAGGAGCAGGAAGGGGTCACGGTGAGGCAGGATCGCCTCGATTTGCTGCCTGTTCAGGGAGGCCAC
The DNA here is from genome assembly GCA_035707105.1 of Gaiellaceae bacterium. Lineage (GTDB taxonomy): Bacteria > Actinomycetota > Thermoleophilia > Gaiellales > Gaiellaceae > JACDAN01. The sequence goes on from DASSUI010000056.1 coordinate 34,040, forward strand.
GTGCGGGATGAGTCTAGTGATGCGAGGGTTCGTGGGGATTCCCTGTTTCCGGAGCACGTGGAGCCGCTCTTGGAGGGACGTTTCGGACGTCCATACCGCTATCTGGAGCGGTGCGAGTCGACACAGCGGGAGCTTCCCGCGGATGCGCCGGAGGGCGCCGTCGTGGCGACGGAGGAGCAGACGGCGGGACGCGGTCGCCTCGGAAGGACGTGGCTCGCCGCGCCGGGGACGAGCCTCCTCTTCTCCGTCAACCTCCGGCCCCCCATCGCGACCGCACGGCTGCCTGAGCTCTCGATCGTCGCAGGACTTGCGACCTCCGAGGCGATCCGCGAGGTCACCGGGCTCCTGCCTGAGATCAAGCTTCCGAATGACCTCCTCGTCGACGGCCGCAAGCTCGCCGGGATCCTGGCCGAGGCCCGCGAGGAACGTGTCGTCATCGGGATTGGCGTCAACGCCAATGTCGCCCCGGCCGACCTGCCCAGGAACGTCGGCAGGGAGCCGACGTCGCTTCTCGCCGAGCTCGAGGCGCCGGTCGACCGCGCCGTCCTCCTGGCCGCGATCCTCCGGGCGCTCGAGCGCCGCTACGACGCCTGGGTCGCGGGCTAGCGAAGCCTCAGCCGCGGGCCTACGTTGCCGGCCTGGTCCTCCGCGAACGCCTCCAGCCGTTTGAACGGACGGCCGAGCACGACCGTAAAGACTCCCGCCTTCCGCCGGTAGACCGTGCTCGCGACGCCGTCGGCGACGAAGGTCACCCGCGCCGGCTCAGAGAGGGAGATGCGGATCGGCCGCCTGTTCACCCGCTTCAGCTTCGGCGTCACGCGGTCGACGCGCACCGGGACGGCCTGCGTCACGGGCCCGGTCGAGTCGGTGACCGTCAGCGCCGCCGAGTAGACGCCGTCGCGCACGCCTCCCGGCCACACCACCGCCTGTGGGCCGGCCGGCACTATCGCGTCCAGTACGGACACGATTTCGGCGGTCCCGCGCCGGATCGTGAGCCGGGCGAGAGCGGGAACGGAAACGTTGAAAGACGCGGTGAGCGAATCTGACCGGCCGTCGGCGTTCGGCGAGATCGCCGCGGGGACGATCTCGAAGTTCGAGAGCGTCCGGCTGAGGACGACCTGGGTCGCCGCGGTGGTCTCGCGCCCGTTGGGGCCGCGGGCCGCGACCAGGATCCGGTAACGGCCGTCGGGGTGGCCCGCACCGTTCCACGTGAACGTGTTGCGGCCGGCAGGCCTCGAGCCGCTCTGAAGCAGTGCAATCGGCACGCCCTGCTCGCTCTGGAGCTCGATCCGCACCGGCGAGCGGGCGCCGAGCTCGAAGGAGATCGTGGTCGTGTCGGTCCTCCCGTCGCCGTTGGGGGTGAACCCCGCAGGCTCGGCGGCGACGTCCTCGAGCACGGCCGGGCGGCCGGCAAGGCCGAGCGTCCCGGTGGCCGGGCGCACGTTCGCTCCGGCGACGATCCGCCAGCGGTAACCCGCAGCGGTGGCGAAGCGTGCGTCCCACGTCCACTGCACGACCGTGCCGAAACCGGATCCCGCGGCGACCTGCTTGCCGGTGGAGTCGGTGATCGTCACCGTCCAGGGCAGCGCGGTCGAAAGGCGACCCGAGAAGCTGACGAACTGTCCCAGGGCGCCCTCGACCTCGGGCGTGTAGAGCTTCGGCAGTCCGAGACCGGCCGCGGACGACGCGATCGCCGGCAGGTCGCGGTAGAACCGCCCCGGACACGACGTGTAGCCGGTGTCGCGGTGCCCCGAGATCGAGCGGAGGAAGAGCGGCACGCCCTTGCGGTACTTCGGGTTCCCTCCCGAGACGACCGGCGCCGCCGCCTTCGGGTCCACGTGGGCGACGTCGAGCCGCCAGGCGAGCAGTCGGATCAGCGCCGACCGCGCCGCGGCGCTCGGCAGGCGGCGCTCGTAGTTGCCGATGAGCGAGATGCCAACCGAGCCGGTGTTGAAGCCCTCCGCATGCGCGCCGACGACGTTGCGCTCGATCCCGCCGTAGCGGCCCTCGAAGACCTGGCCGAAGCGGTCGACGAGGAAGTTGTAGCCGATGTCGTCCCAGCCGTTTCCACGCACGTGGTAGAGGTAGATCCCGCGCACGATCGCCGCGGACTGCGCGGGCGTCGCCGGCTCGGCCCCGGCGGTGTGGTGGACGATCGCGGTCGTGAGCGAACGGGCGATCGCGGGGTTGTCCCGCCGGATCCGCTCGTCGGCGCGCCACGCCTGCCGCGTGACGAACGCGGGGCTGCCCGCCATCTGGAGCGACCGGCCCGCCGGCTCCTCCGGGCTCCAGACGTAGAAGGCCCGGAGCCGGCTCACCCGACCACGGACCCGGGCGTCGAGCCGCGTTGACTCGCCCGTCCAGAGCGGCGCGCCGAGGCGCCAGCCACGTACCCGGCGGGATTCGACGCTCGCCGCGTCGGGGCGCTCCTGCGGCTCGGCGTCGACTTCCCGCCACGCGCTCCACCCGAACGAGCGCCGCGTGCGCACGAACACGCGGCCCGGGCCCTTCCAGTGGACGCCGACGAGGTTGAACCGCGCGGGGATGTGTGCCGCCGCAAGCGACCGCTGTCCCGCGACCGGGAGGTCCCGCGACACCAGCGTCGCCTCCGCCCGGGCCGTGGCCGGAAAGGCGAGTGCGATGAGGGCGGCAGCGAGAACCTTCATTGACGCCACTGCAGCGTCGCAGCGGGCCGCTGGGGTGACAAGGGCTCTTGATAGCATCTTTACACCGTGAAAAGCCGCTTTCTGCGGGGAATTCTCACCGCATTGGCGGTTGCGGCATTCGTTCCTGCGACTGCACCGGCGTCCGAGTCGCAGCCGCGTGTCCTCGCCGTGGAATTCGCCAACGACGTGAACCCGGTCACGGCGGACTACGTCGTCGATGAGATCGAACGCGCGAACGACGAGCGCTACGACGCGGTCGTCATCCTCCTCGACACGCCCGGGGGGCTCGCCGACGCGATGAAGGACATCTACGAGGCCGAGCTGGCCTCGAGGGTGCCCGTCATCGTCTACGTCTCGCCGGAAGGAGCCCGCGCAGCGTCCGCCGGCGTGTGGATCAGCCAGGCCGCCGACCTCCTCGCGATGGCGCCCCAGACGAACATCGGCTCCTCGACGCCGGTGAGCGTCGGCGGCGCGGACATCCAGAAGGACCTCCGCAACAAGGTCGTGAACGACGCGGCGGCGTCGCTTCGCGGCCTGGCCCGTGAGCACGGCCGTAACGTCCGCTGGGTCGACGCCGCGGTACGCCGTGGAGCAAACCTGAACGCCCGCGAGGCGCTCGAGATGAACGTGATCGACACGATTGCGCGCGACCTGCCGAAGCTCCTGAACCAGGTCGACGGGAGGAGAACGGTGCCGAAGGGCATCGTCCTGCAGACGGCGAACGCGAAGGTCGACCACGTCGAGATGTCGCTGTGGAAGCAGATCCTCGACACGCTGATCGACCCGAACCTGATCGTGATCCTGATGTCGATCGGCGTCCTCGGGATCACGATCGAGCTGTGGAGCCCCGGCCTCATCCTCCCGGGAACGGTGGGCGCCATCTCCCTCGTCATCGGCCTCTTCGGCCTGCAGATCCTCCCGGTGAGCTGGGCCGGGGTGCTGCTCATGCTCCTCGCCGCCGGCTTTTTCGTCGCCGAGATGTTCGTCGTCAGCCACGGTGCGCTCACGCTCGCCGGCGCAGTCGCGTTCGTGATCGGCTCGCTCATGCTCTTCGACCCCGCAGGGGACGCGTACCAGGTCTCCATCACGGTCGCGCTCGGGGTCGCCGCGACGATGGCGCTCATGGTCGGACTGGTCGTGGCAAAGCTCGTGCAGGTTCGCCGCGCGGAGGTCGTGACCGGCCAGGAGGAGCTCGTCGGTGAGATCGGCATCGTCCGTCAGTCCCTCGACCCGGTCGGGCTCGTCTTCGTCCACGGTGAGCTCTGGCGCGCGAGGACCGACGGCGACCCGATCCCGCCCGGCCGCCACGTTCGCGTCGAAGGGTTGGACGACGCACTGACGCTGACCGTCGCCCCCGCGTAGGATTCCGCCGTGGCCGCACTGATCGTCCTCGCGGTTGTCGCCGTCCTCCTCATCCTGCTGCTCTCGGCCTCGATCCGAGTCGCGCGAGAGTACGAGCGGGGCGTGATCTTCCGCCTCGGTCGGCTGAAGTCGCCGCCCAAGGGCCCTGGCCTCTTTCTGCTGATCCCGATCATCGACAAGATGGTTCGCGTCGACCTCCGCACTGTGACGTTGAACGTCCCCCCGCAGGAGGTGATCACGAAGGACAACGTCCCGGTCCGCGTGAACGCCGTCGCCTACTTCAGGATCATCGATCCCGAGAAGGCGATCGTGCAGGTGGAGAACTTCATGGTCGCCACGTCGCAGATCGCCCAGACGACGCTGCGAAGCGTGCTGGGCCAGCACATGCTCGACGAGCTCCTGTCCGAGCGGGACAAGATCAACGAGATCCTCCAGCGGATCATCGACGAGGCCACCTCGCCCTGGGGCGTGAAGGTCTCGATCGTCGAGGTGAAGGACGTCGAGATCCCGGGCGGCATGCAGCGCGCCATGGCCAGACAGGCCGAGGCCGAGCGCGAGCGCCGTGCGAAGGTGATCGCCGCCGAGGGCGAGTACCAGGCGTCCGAGCGCCTAAAGGACGCTGCGCAGGTGCTCGCGGAGAATCCGATGTCGCTCCAGCTGCGCTTCCTGCAGACGATGCTCGAGATCAGCTCCGAGCGGTCGTCCACGATCATCCTGCCGCTGCCGATCGAGCTCTTCAAGCCGCTCATGCAGGCCGGCGAGAACCGCAGCTGACCGACATCCGCGTAGACCCGCTGACCGGTCGCCGGGTCGTCGTCGCGCCCGGGCGCGGTGGGCGACCGGGAGCGTGGCTGCCGGTGCTCGAGCCGCCGACGGCCGAGGAGCTGGACCGGTGCCCGTTCGACGCCGGCCGTGAGGACCGCACGCCGCCGGAGACGCTCCTGTTAGGCGACCCCTGGCGCGTCCGGGTCGTGCCGAACCTCTACCCGGCGTTCGAGCGGCAGGAGGTCGTGATCCACTCACCGGAGCACGTCCGGTCGTTCGCCGATCTCGAGGACAGCCAGGTGGAGCTCGTCGCCGAGGCGTGGCGGCGGCGCATGCACGACGTCGGCGGCTCGGTGCTCGCGCTCGTGAACGAGGGCCGACTCGCGGGCGCGAGCCTCCCGCACAGCCACTCGCAGCTCGTCTGGACCGAGCTTCCAGCCGAGGACTTCACCCAGCTGCCGGCGCTCCTCGAGCCGCACGCCGTCCTGGAGCGGAACGGCGTAGTCGCCGCGGTCCATCCGGTCGGCGCCGGGCCGTACGAATGCCTGATCGGACCCGCGCGAGGCGACGCGCTCGAGGACGCGCTGGCCCTGCTCCGGGACCTCGTCCGCCGGCTGCATGAGGCGGAGGGAGTCCGCCCGTGGAACGCGTGGCTCCACACCGGACCGCCGTGGCACCTCCACGTCGTCCCGCGGCTGACCGCGTTTGCCGGCGTCGAGCTCGGCGCGGGGGTCTACGTCAACGTCCTGCCGCCGGAGGAGGCGGCCGAGCGGCTCAGGGGCTAGCGACCAGCTCCGGCTGCTGACGCTCCCGGAAGCGGCGGGCAGCCTCGATCGCCGCCCCGAGGTTGAGACCCTTGTCCTTCGCCTGCTTGATCAACATGACCGTCTCGACCGCATCCATGTCGTAGATGCGCTGCTTTCGGCCCTTGGTCGGGATCTGCGCCTTGTTCGTCCAGTAGTCGAGCTGCATCTTGGAGATCCCGGCGATCTGGCAGACCTGGCCGAGATAGAGCTCGACCTTCTCGAGATGCTCGGCGAGATTGATCGGCTCCAGGAGGTCAGCTTGTGTGGTTGGAGGCATACGGCACCCTCGTTCGATTCAGATTGCGACCCCTCCGGAATGTATCGCGCGCGGCTCCCCTTGCCTAGGGTAATGTGGGCAAACCGCCGCGAAAGTAACCCGTTTGGAGCAGAAACCTACTCGGTGGTGGGCTCCGCAACCGGCGACACCTCGACCACCTCGTCGCCCGCCTCGGTCTCGACCACGGGGGCCAGCGCGGAGACCTGCTCGCCCTCGCGCAGCCGCATCACGATCACGCCCTGCGTCGAGCGACCGAGCCGCTTCACGTCCTCGACGGGCATCCGGATCACGGTGCCGCCCGTCGAGATGAGCATCACCTGGTACCCGTCGCGCACAACGCGCGCGCCGGCCAGATGGCCCTTCGCCTCGGTCAGCTGGACGGTCCTCACGCCCAGGCCGCCACGACCCTTGACGGGGTACTCGTCGACCCGGGTCCGCTTGCCGTACCCGTTCTCGGTGACGACGAGGAGATCGGAGTCGTTCTCCGCGCGGGCGATCGCGATCACCGAGTCGCCCTTGCGAAGGTTCATCCCGCGGACGCCGCCGGTGGCGCGGCCCATCGGGCGTGCCTCCTTCTCGTGGAAGCGGATGGCCTGCCCCTTGCACGAGACCATGAGGATGTCGTCGTCCCCGTCTGTGTGCACGACGCCGACGAGCTCGTCCCCGTCGCGGAGGTTGATAGCGATGATCCCGTCGGCCTTCAGCGGGGTGTTGTACTCCTCGAACCGGCTCTTCTTGACGACGCCGTTCTTCGTCGCGAGGACGAGGTAATCGGCCTCCTGGAAGTCGCGAGTCGCGATGACGGCGCGGATCGTCTCCTCCTGGCGGAACGGAAGGAAGTTCGCCATCGCCCGTCCCTTGGACTGCCGGGTGCCGAGCGGCAGCTCGTGCACCTTGAGCCGGTAGACCTTGCCGACGGAAGTGAAGAAGAGGATGTAGTCGTGCGTCGACGCCACGAAGAGGTGCTCGATGTAGTCCTCGTCCTTGAGCTCCATCCCCATGACGCCGATACCGCCGCGCCGCTGCTCGCGGTACGTGGTGACCGGAAGCCGCTTGATGTAGCCGGATCGCGTGATCGCGATGACCATGTCCTCCTCGGCGATCAGGTCCTCGAGCTCGAGCTCCTCCTCCGCGGCGACGATCTCCGTCCGGCGGTCGTCGTTCTTCGCGTAGATCGACTTGATCTCGAGCAGCTCTTCCCGGATGAGCGCGTCCACCCGGGCCTCCTCGCCGAGGATCGCGCGCAACTCGGCGATCCGCTCCTGCAGGTCGGCGAACTCCTGCTCGATCCGCTTCCGCTCGAGCCCCGTGAGGCGCTGGAGGCGGAGGTCGAGGATCGCCTGCGCCTGGATCTCGGAGAGGTCGAACTCGCGCTGGAGGCCCTCCCGAGCCTCGTCCGGGTCGGCCGACCCGCGGATCAGCGCGATGACGGCGTCGAGGTTGTCGAGCGCGACGAGGTAGCCCTGGAGGACATGCGCCCGCGCCTCGGCCTTGCGCAGCTCGAACTTCGAGCGCCGCGTGATGACCTCGCGCTGGAAGTCGAGGTAGTGCTGGAGCATGTCGCGCAGCGAGAGCGTCCGCGGCACGCCGTCGACGAGCGCGACGGCGTTGAAGCCGAAGGTCGTCTGCAGCGGCGTGTGCTTGTAGAGCTTGTTCAGCGCGACCTGCGGGATCGCGTCGCGCTTCAGCTCGATCTGAATCCTCATCCCCGACCGGTCGGAGTGGTCGGCGAGGTCGGAGACCTCCGTCAGCACCTTGTCGTTGACGAGGTCGGCGATCTTCTTGATCACGCCGGCGTCGCCGCCCTTCTTCACGCCGTACGGAAGCTCGGTGACGATGATCGCCGACTTGCCGCCGCGGAGCTCCTCGATGTGCGCGCGCGCCCGCATCACGATCCGGCCGCGGCCGGAACGGTAGGCCTCGCGGATCCCCTCGCGGCCGAGGATGATCCCCCCGGTCGGGAAATCCGGGCCTTTGACGTGGCGTGTCAGGCGGTCGACGTCGATCTCGGGGTCGTCGATCAGGGCGACGACCGCGTCGATCACCTCGCCGAGGTTGTGCGGTGCGATGTTCGTCGCCATGCCGACGGCGATGCCGGCGGAGCCGTTGACGAGCAGGTTCGGGAGGCGCGACGGCAGGACGGACGGCTCGCGGCGCGACTCGTCGTAGTTCGGCTGGAAGTCGACCGTGTCCGCGTCGATGTCCCGGAGCAGCTCGGTCGCGATTCGCGAGAGCCGCGACTCGGTGTACCGCATCGCCGCCGCCGGGTAGTCGTCGATGTTCCCGAAGTTCCCCTGGCCGTCGACGAGCGGGTAGCGCATCGAGAACGGCTGTGCGAGACGGACGAGGGTGTCATAGATCGCCGAGTCGCCGTGCGGGTGGTACGAGCCCATGACGTCGCCGACGATGCGCGCCGACTTCTTGAATGGCCGGTTCGGTTGCATGCCGGCCTCGTGCATCCCGTAGAGGACGCGCCGGTGAACCGGCTTGAGCCCGTCCCGCACGTCTGGCAGAGCGCGCGAGACGATGACGCTCATCGCGTAGTCGAGGAAGCTCGAGCGGAGTTCCTGCTCGAGGTCGCGCGACTCGATGCGGCCCGCGCCGAGAGGCTCGACGCTAGACATCGAGGAACCTCACGTCGCGCGCGTTCTGCTCGATGAAGAGCCGCCTCGGCTCGACCTGGTCGCCCATCAGCTTCGCGAATGCGTCGTCAGCGGCCGCTGCATCCTCCACCTCCACGCGGATCAGCATCCGGTTGGCGGGGTTCATCGTCGTCTCCCAGAGGTCCTCGGCATCCATCTCGCCGAGTCCCTTGAAGCGGCCGATCTCGATGCCGTCCTTCGCGAGGTCGAGCACCTCGTGCCGGAGCCCCTCGAAGGTGCCCGCGGTGCGCGACTTCTTGCCGAGCGAGATCGCGAACGGTGGCGAGCCGACCAGGTCGACGAGCCGGCCGTAGGAGCGCGCGAGGCTCGCGTAGTGCGGCGAGGTCAGCAGTTCGACCGGCACGATGGCGTGGCTCGCCGCGCTCGTCTCCTTCTCGATGATCTTGACCCGGAACGACTCGGCGGACTTCTCGACCAGGTCGAGCTCGTATCCGTCCACGCCGAGACCCTCCAGCGCCCGTGCCAGGTCGGAACCGGCCTCCGAGTTCTCGATCAGGCGGTGCTCGATCAGAAAGTTCACCGTCGGCGGGCCGTAGTCGGCGCGGAGCCGCGACGCCCAGCCCTCGAACTCCGTCAGCGCCGTCGTGAAGCGCTTGTAACGGGTCTCCGTGAGCTTGAACCTCGAGCCGTTGCGATCGGTCACCTCGATGTCCTTCACGCGCTCGCGGACGAGGAGATCCTCGAACTGGGACTCCTTCTCGACGTAGATCTCCTGGTTTCCGATCTTCACGCGGTAGAGCGGCGCGGCAGCGATGTACACGTGCCCCTCCTGGACGAGCGCCTGCATCTGGCGGAAAAGGAACGTGAGGATCAGCGTCCGGATGTGGGCACCGTCGACGTCGGCGTCCGTCATCACGATCACACGGTGGTACCGCAGTTTCTCGATGTCGAACTCGTCGCCGATGCCGGTTCCGATCGCCGTGATCATCGACTGGATCTCCTGGTTTGAGAGCACCTTGTTGATCCGGTTCTTCTCCGAGTTGATGACCTTCCCGCGCAGGGGCAGGATCGCCTGGTTCACGCGGTTCCGCGCCTCGACCGCCGATCCGCCGGCCGAGTTGCCCTCGACGAGGAAGAGCTCTGCGTCCTCCGGATCGTTCGTCTGGCAGTCGGCGAGCTTCCCGGGCAGCGAGGAGCTCTCGAGCGCGCTCTTCCGACTCAGCTGGCGCGCCTTCCGCGCAGCCTGGCGAGCGTTCCGAGCGGTCACCGCCTTCGTCACGATCTGCTTCGCGTCGGAGGGGTTCTCCTCGAGGAACTCGGCAAGCCGCTGGTTGACGGTCTGCTCGACGAGGCCGCGAACCCACGGATTGCCGAGCTTCGTCTTCGTCTGGCCCTCGAACTGCGGATCCCGGAGCTTGACGGAGATCACCGCGGCGAGACCCTCACGAACGTCCTCGCCCTCGAGGTTCTCCTCCTTCTCCTTGATCAGCCCCTTCTCGCGGGCGTACTTGTTGACCGTCCCGGTCAGGGCTGCCTTGAAGCCGGACAGGTGCGCGCCGCCCTCGGTCGTGTTGATGTTGTTGGCGAACGAGAAGACCGACTCCACGTACGAGCCGTTCCACTGCATGGCGACCTCGACGTTGCCGTTCTCCATCTCGCCCTCCAGGTAGACGATCCGCTTGTGGATCGGCTCCTTCGCGCCGTTCACGTGGGCGACGAAGTCCCTGATCCCGCCCTCGTAATGGAACTCGTGGCGGACCTCGCCCTCCCGCTCGTCGGTGAGGACTATGCGTAGGCCGCGGGTCAGGAACGCGGTTTCGCGAAGCCGCTGGACGAGCGTCTCCGTCGACCACTCGAACTCGTCCTCGTCGAAGATCTCGAGGTCGGGCAGGAACGTGATCGTCGTGCCCGTGTCCTTCTTCGCGATCTTGCCGGCCGTCGTCAGGTCCGTCGTCGGCTCGCCGCGAGCGAACTCCTGCCGGAAAATCGTCCCGTCGCGGCGGACCTCCGCCTTCAGCCACTCGGACAGCGCGTTGACGACCGAGACGCCCACGCCGTGCAGGCCGCCGGACACCTTGTAGCCCTCTCCGCCGAACTTGCCGCCGGCGTGCAGCTTCGTCAGGACGACGGTGACGGCCGGAAGCCCCTGCTCGGCCATGATGTCGACCGGGATCCCGGAGCCGTTGTCCGAGACGGTGACGGAGTTGTCCGGGTGAAGCGTGACCTCGATCCGGTCGGCGCGGCCCGCGAGCGCTTCGTCGACCGAATTGGCGACCACTTCGTAAACGAGGTGATGCAGGCCTCTGGACCCGGTCGACCCGATGTACATACCAGGTCGGAGCCGGACCGGCTCGAGCCCCTCGAGGACCGTGATGTCTTTGGCGGTGTACGCTGTCTCAGCCAAAAGAAAAACCCCTGCATTTTGCCGCTTTTAGGGGCCGCACTAGTGTATCAGACGGAGCGGTCGTCCGGCGGCCGGGCGAGGCTCGTCGCGGCGGCCTTCGCGACAAGTTTGCGCAGGTTTTCGTCCGAGATCGTCGCGGCCAGCTCGTCACCCGCCTGGAGGTGCTGCTCGGTCACGCGCGGCGGGCGCCGCACGGCAGTCGCCTCCTCGGGAGCGGCCGGCTCGGGAAGGTGCCCGGGAGCGAAACGAAGCTTTTTCGGCGCCCGCTCCCCGACGGCAGCGACCAGCCGGTCGAGGAGCCGCGCCTCGAGCAGGCCCAGCTCGAACGCCCACGCGGACGAGCTCGTCGAGACGTGTAGCGTCCCGTCCCGCGCGATCCGAGCCGGCCAGGCGTTACGCGAGATCGATTCCCCGACCGCGTCCGGCCAGGCGGCGACCACGTCGGCAATCGCGCCCGGGGTACCGAACCGCTCGAGCTCGCGCCGGACATCCCGCTCGATGCGCTCCGGCTTCACGCGGCCGCCGCCGCCCCCGGCCTCACCTGTACCAGCACGTCGGGATCGCCCGGGAGCGCCGCCGGCGAGGTCGCAGTCAAGAAGGCCTGCGAGCCCGGTCGCCGGAGCCGGGCGGCGAGGATCGCCCGCCGCTCCGGATCGAGCTCGGAAAGGACGTCGTCGAGAAGGAGCAACGGCGCCGGGCCGCGGTCGCTGAGCAGGTCGGCCTCGGCTAGCAGCAGCGACAGGACGGCGAGGCGCTGCTCTCCCTGGGAGCCGAAGCTCCGCAGATCGCGATCGCCGGCGACCACGGCGACATCGTGCAGGTGCGGTCCCGCGCCGGTGAAGCCGCGTGCCAGGTCCTGCTCGAGGCGCGCATCCAGCTGCTCCGCCGTGACGGGTTCTCCTTCGTACCGGAGCTCGGCGTCGTCGAGGCGAAGCTCCTCCGCGCAGGCGCGAAACGCGGGCGAGAGCAGCGAGACGAGGTCGCGGCGGGCGGCGACGAGCGCGTGCCCGAGTTCGGTGACGCGTCGCGTCCACGGCTCCAGCGCCTCCCGCGAGGAGAAGCCCGCCGCGACGCGACGGATGGCGCCGTTCCGCTGGGCGAGCGCGGCTGCGTAGTCGGCCGACACGGGAGCGCGGCTCGGGAACAGGCGGCCGAGCGTCCGGTCGAAGTACGCACGTCTCACAGCGGGGGCAGCCTTGACGATCGCCAGACGGTCCGGAGTGAACACAAGCGTCGGCAAGCGCGAGCGAAGCTCCTCGGCCGCGCGCAGCGCAGCGCCATTCAGCCGTGCGCGCTTCGCTTCCCCCACGCGCAGAGCGATCTCGGTCTCGACCGGGCTCGACCCGTGCTCGCCCGCGACCGCGACGCGCGCCGCCCGCTCGCCGAACCGGATCAGGTCCGCATCCGAGCGCGTCCGCGGCGAGAACCCTTGGGTGGCGACGTGCAGGCTCTCGAGCAGGTTGGTCTTCCCGGCCCCGTTCGGACCCACTGCGAGAACGAGCCCAGGCTGCAGACCGAGCTCCAGACGGGCGTACGAGCGGTAGTCGCGGAGCGAGAGCGTGTCGACGATCAGCCCGGGCTAGCCGGCGAGGCGGATCGGCATGATCAGGTAGGAGAAGTCGTCGCCTTCGCCCTGGATGACCGCGGGACGAAGCGAGCTGATCAACTTCAGGCGGATCTCGTCGCCCTCCACCGACTCGATTCCGTCGCGGAGGAAGTCGGGGTTGAACCCGATCTCGAGCGGCTCCGCCGCATACGGCGCCGGCATCGCCTCGCGCGCCTCGCCGACGTCCTGGGTTTGGGCGGAGACGGCAAGCTCGCCCTCCGCGAAGCGCATCCGGATCGGCGCGTTCCGCTGCGCCATCACGGACACGCGGCGGACGACCTCGAGCAGCTCGTCGCGCGGAAGCGCCAGTTCGTGCTCGAACGTCTCCGGCAGCAGCTGGCGGTAGTTCGGGAACTGCCCCTCGATGCGGCGCGTCGTCAGCAGCACGCCGTCGGTGGCGAAGACGACCTGGTTCTCGAGCACGCCGATCTCGAGATCTCCGGCGCCCTGGGCGATCCGGGTCAGCTCCCCAAGCGCACGGGCGGGCACGATCGCATCGAGCTCGGGACCGCCCGAGCCCATCGCGGTCTCCTTCACGGCGAGCCGGTACGAGTCCGTCGCGGCCATCACGAGCTTCTCGCCCTCGAACCGCACGAGGATGCCGGTCAGAACGGGGCGCGACTCGTCCCTCGAGGCCGCTCTGCTCACGCGACCGGCCGTCTCGAGCACCGCGTCCGCGTCGATCGACATGAGCTCCACGGAGGCTGTCTCGGGCAGGCGCGGGAAGTCCTCGGCGTTGTAGGTGTGCAGCCGATAGGTCGCGGTGCCGCTCACGACCTCGACGAGCCCCTCTCCGGAGCGATGCTCGATCGAGACGTCATCGGCCGGCAGTAGCCGCACGAGGTCAGCCAGCAGCTTGCTCGGCACAACGATCGCGCCTTCGGACTCGACCTGGGCCTCGAGCGACGAGCGAAGCGAGATCTCCATATCGGTCGCCGCGAGTTCGAGGCGTCCCGCCTCGGCCCGAAGGAGCACGCCGGCAAGCACCTGCACGGTCGTCCTCGTTGACGCCGCACGCGAGACGACGCCGAGCTGCCGCGTCAGCTCCTCGCGGGGAACCGAGATCTTCAGCGAGGTGCCGGTGACCACAGTCTCTGCTTCAAGCATTTAAGAAAGAAAAGGTTGTAGTAGCAGTAGGGAGTGTGAATCCCGGGGAAGACGGCGCGATCCCGCGCTGCAAGCGGGATTCGGCTGGGGATGGCCGTTGGGGGGAACTGCCCGGTTTGAACAGGGTCTCACGGCCGGCGTCACGGTGTCCACAGTTCTACCCGACCTGCTTGATGCGCGCGGTCAACTCTTGCACGAGGTTGTACACAGAGCGATCCTCCCGAATCAGACGCGCGATCTTCGAGGTGGCGTGGATGACGGTCGTGTGGTCGCGGCCGCCGAAGTGCCTACCGATGCGCGGGAGAGAGGAGTCGGTGAGCTCGCGCGAGAGGTACATCGCGACCTGGCGGGGATAGACGATGTTCTGCGAGCGGCGGTCGCCGATCAGTTCCTCCTTGGAGAGACCGAAGCGCTCGGAGACCTCGTCCTGGATCCGCTCGATCGACACCTGCGGCGCCTCGCCTTGTGGGAACACGTCGCGCAGAACGTCCTGGGCGAGGTCGACCGTCATCGAACGACCGGTGAGCGACGAGAAGGCTACGACCCGCGTGAGCGCCCCCTCGAGCTCCCGGATGTTCGTCGAGACACGTCCGGCGATGAAGGTCAGGAGCTGCGAGTCCTGGACGTCGATGCCGTCCGTGCGCGCCTTCTTCTGGAGGATTGCGATCCGCGTCTCGAGGTCGGGCGGCTGGATGTCGGTCATCAGTCCCCACTCGAACCGGGAGCGCAGGCGCTGCTCGAGCGTCGCGATCTGGCGCGGCGGGCGGTCCGAGGAGATGACGATCTGCTTCCCCGCCTCGTAGAGCGTGTTGAAGGTGTGGAAGAACTCCTCCTGGATGCGCTCCTTGTGCTCGAGGAACTGGATGTCGTCGATGAGGAGCACGCCGAAGGTGCGGTAGCGCTGCTTGAACCCCTCGATCCGCTTGTCGCGGAGCGAGTTGATGAAGTCGTTCATGAAGCGCTCGCTCGTCACGTAACAGACTGAGAAGTCGTGCGAGTGTTCGCCGATGTAGTGGCCGATCGCCTGGAGCAGGTGCGTCTTCCCGAGTCCGGTGCCCCCGTAGATGAAGAGCGGGTTGTACGCCTGGGCCGGCGCCTCGGCGACAGCGAGCGCGGCGGCGTGGGCGAAACGGTTCGACGAACCGATGACGAACGAGTCGAACGTGTACTTCTCGTTCAGTCCCTCGATCCGCGGCGGCTCGGTGACCTCGAGCTGCGGCTCCGGCCCGTCGCCGTGGGCCTCGGCCTGTCGGACCGAGAGGTCGATCCGTCGCTGCTCCCCGGTCGAGTCACGGACCGCCGCGTCGATCAGGCCGAGGAAGTGGCTCTCGATCCACTCGCGGGTGAAGTCGTTCGGGACGGCCAGCACGAACGACTCGTCCGACAGGTCGATCCCCTCCGCCTCCGAGAACCAGGTGCGGTAGGTCTTGTCGTTGAGCGCCGCTCGCAGCCGCTCCGAAACCTCGGTCCACAGATCCTCTGCAGTGAGCAACTGCTGTCGCTCCACGCTGGCTGTCGATCCTCCCTCGCGCTGCCGGAAAGAGGGCGAGCATAGCAGCGTCCGAGAGCGCGTTCAAAGCCTTCGTCGGACACGTCCAGACGCCGAAAAAGGAGCGAATTTGCAGGCATTTTCCTCCCGTCCCCAGGACGCTCCACAGGTGTGGAAAGTGGCCCGGCCCGGCGTGTATTCACCGGAGAAAACACCCAACTCGCAGGACGTTTTCGCGGCGCGTGTTGTCCACACAGGCTGTGGACAAGCTCGTATGCAGCCGGCTCTCTATACTGGCGCCGCGCCACTCGGGGCGCACCCCTCTTCTCCCCACTCGACTCGTGAAACGGACCTACCAGCCCAACGTGCGTAGACGGAAGCGGCGCCACGGCTTCCGGCAGCGGATGGCCTCCAAGGCGGGCCGTGCGATCCTCAAGCGCCGCCGTGCACGCGGCCGGAAGCGCCTCTCCGCCTAGCGGGCCTCGCCCCGCCGCCGTGCAACGCCGCAACCGCCTCTCCCGCTCGCGCGACTTCGACACCGTCTACCGGCACGGCCGGTCGGTGTCCACGCGCTACCTCGTTCTCTATCGATTCGACCGCGACGACGACCAGGGAGGCGACGTGCGGCTGGGCATCGCCGTGCCGAAGAAGATCGGGACTGCCGTGACGCGGAACCGGATCAAGCGACGGCTGCGGGAGAGTTGGCGCGAGCTGCTTCCAGAGGTCGCATCCGGGACGGACTACGTGCTCCTCGTGCGCGCGCCGCTCGCGGAAGCCGAGGAGAGCCGCGGCGCAGACTGGATTCGGGAGCGGCTCGAAGAGGTCCTCGGAAAGGCCCGCGCGTGAGGTACGTCGCGATCGCGGGCGTCTATGCCTATCGCTACACGCTCGGGGCCATCTTCCCGGCGACCTGCAAGTACCACCCGTCCTGCTCGCAGTACGCGATCGACGCGCTGCGGCGGTACGGGCTCGTGCGAGGCACGGTCCTCGCCGGCTGGCGGCTTCTCCGCTGCAATCCGTGGAGCCACGGCGGTGTCGACAAGATCGAGGACCAGCGACTGTTCCGATGATCGGGTTCCTGTCGATCCTGACGCCGATCGAGGACGTCCTCACGTGGGCGCTCGAGTGGCTGCACACGACCCTCGGCTTCACCTGGGCCTGGTCGATCGTCGCGCTGACGATCTCCGTCCGGATGCTGCTCGTCCCGCTGACGGTCAAGCAGATCCATTCCATGCAGCGGATGCAGGAGCACCTGCCGGAGATGAAGGCGATCCAGAAGCGCTACAAGCACGACCGGCGCAAGCAGAACGAGGAGCTGATGAAGTTCTACCGGGAGAACGAGATCAACCCGGCGTCCTCGTGTCTCCCGGTGATCCCGCAGATTCCCATCTTCTTCGCCCTCTACTTCGTGCTCCGCGACTTCGACGAGGAGATCTTCCCGAAGTACCCGAAGTCCGAGCTCGGCTGGCTCGACTTCGTCCCGAACATCACGGCCAACATCACCGACCACTGGTCGGGCTACGTGCTGCTCGGCGTGTACGTGGCGAGCCAGGTGGCCTCCACGTGGTTCATGCCGACACAGAGCAAGGGTCAGCGCGTGATCTTCCTGGTCCTTCCCTTCGTCTTCATGCTCTTCATCCTCAACCCTCCCGGCGGGACGACCTTCCCCGTCGGCCTGCTCATCTACTGGATGACGACGAACCTCTGGACGGTCGGACAGGGAATCGTCACCCGCGGGTTGCGACAGCAGACGATGCCGCCGCCGCCGAAGCGGTCGTCGCGGACGCCCCCGAAGGAGGAGCGGGCCGACGGCGGGACTCCCGCCGAGGCGGAGGAGGAGGAGGCGAAGCCGACGGGCCAGCCGCGGCGCGTCAAGCGCAAGCGCAAGCGGGGCGCTCGCCGGTGACCGACGAGCTCACCGTCGAGGCGACGGGCGAGACGGTGGGCGAGGCGAAGTGGGCCGCGCTCCGGGAGCTCGAGCGGCTGAATCCTGGACTCGACAAGAGCGCCGTGCGGTTCCAGGTGGTCTCCGAGGGTGAGCGCGGGCTCCTCGGCGTCGGATACACGCCGGCGCGCGTGGTCGCCAGCGTCGAAGCCGACGGCGGCGCGCCGCTCGAAGAGGAGACGGAGCCGCCCTCCGACGAGAGCGAGCTCGCCGCGCTCGTCCGCGAGCTCGTCACCCGGATCACGAGCGGCATAGGTATCCAGTGCCGCGTCGACGTGCACGAGCGCCAGGATGCCGTGGTCGCTACGTGCTCCGGTCGCGACCTGGGGCTCCTGATCGGGCGCCACGGCCAGACGATCGACGCGGTGCAGTACCTCGTGAACGCGATCCTGGCACGCCGGCTCCCGGGCACTCCGGCGATCGTCGACGCCGCCGGCTATCGGGCGAGGCGGGAGGCCTCGTTGAGCGCCATGGCGCGCCGCGCGGCCGAGGAGGCGCTCAGCCGCGACGACCGAGTCTCGCTCGAGCCGATGACCGCGGTCGAGCGGAAGATCATCCACCTCGAGCTCAAGGACATGGACGGTGTCGAGACGACGAGCGAGGGGACCGAGCCGAATCGCTTCGTCGTCGTCTTCCCGGCTCCTTGACGACTGGCTCGGCGCCGTTCTCGCGACGCCCGGCCTGACGTCGATTCGCGACCCCGCCGAGGCGCGGCGAATGCTGCTCGAGGACAGCGTTCGCGGGGTGGAGGTCCTGGAAGAGCTGGACGGGCCGATCGTCGACGTCGGTTCGGGCGGCGGCGCGCCGGGGATTCCGCTGGCCGCGGCGCTGCCCGATCGCGAGGTCACCCTGCTCGAGGCGGAACGGCGCAAGGCCGACTTCCTGGAGGGCTGGTGCGAGCGGCTGCCGAACCTCCGCGTCGTCCGGGGCCGAGCCGAAGAGCAGGAGACCGATCAGTACGGCGTCGCGGTGGCGAAGGCGCTCGCGCAGCCGCCCGTGGCTGCCGAGTGGCTGTTGCCGCTCGTTAGGCCCGGGGGCTCTGCCGTCCTGTGGACCGGCCCGAGCGCCGATCTCGACGCCGTGGCTCGGGTGGCCTCGTTGCTCGGCGGCGCCGAGCCGGAGGACCGGAACGGCCTGGTCGTGATCCGGAAGCTCGGGCCTACGCCGGAGGGCTTCCCGCGCCGTCCGGGGACGGCCAGGAAACGTCCGTTGGCCTGAGTACCGTGGCTGGTGCTGTGGCCATCTACGCGCTTGCGAATCAGAAAGGCGGCGTCGGGAAGACGACGACGGCGGTCAACCTCGCCGCCTGTCTCGCCGAGGCGGGGGAGCCGACGCTCCTGATCGACCTGGACCCTCAGGCGAACGCGACCTCGGGGCTGGGCGAGCAGGCGAACGGCCACTCGAGCTTCGACCTGCTGGACGGCGCGAGCGCCTTCGAGCTCGCCTCCCGGACGCGCTTCGCGAACCTGGAGCTGATTCCGGCGCGGAGCGACCTCGCCGGCGCGGCGGCGGAGCTCGTCCATTGCGGGAACGGGGAGCGCTTCCTCGCGGAGTCCCTCCAGGGCGTCTCCGACCGCTACCGATTCGTCTTCGTCGACTGTCCGCCGTCGCTGGGGCCGCTGACGGTAAATGCGCTGGCCGCGGCCGACCGCGTGCTCGTCCCGGTGCAGGCCGAGTACTACGCGCTCGAAGGCGTGGCGCAGCTCCTCGGCTCGATCGAGGCGGTCCGCGCCCGGCTCAACCCGAAGCTGACGATCGCCGGGCTGCTCCTCACCATGGTCGACGGCCGCACGAACCTCGCGGCCGACGTCGGCTCGGAGCTCGAGCGGCACTTCGGGCCGCTGCTCTTCCGGACCCGTGTCCCGCGGTCGGTCCGGATCGCCGAGGCGCCGAGCCACGGGCTGCCGGTGATCGCCTACGACCGCCGGTCGACCGGCGCGGACGCCTACTGGAAGGCGGCGATGGAGCTTGTCGAGCGCAGCTAGCCCCCGGCGCGGCCTCGGCCGCGGGCTCGAGGTGCTGATGGGCGGGCAGCCCTCGGCCGAGCTGGCGACGCTCCCTGTCGACCTCGTCCACCCGAATCCTCGCCAGCCGCGCCGCCGCTTCGACCACGAGGCGACCGCCGGGCTCGCCGACTCGATCCGTGCACAGGGCGTCGTCCAGCCTGTCGTCGTCCGCTCACGGCGGGAGGGCGGCTACGAGCTGATCGCCGGCGAGCGGCGCTGGCGCGCGGCGCGTGAGGCGGGCCTGACGACGATCCCCGCCGTCGTCCGGGAGAGCGGGGACCGCGAGGCGCTGCTCCTCGGGCTCGTGGAGAACGTCGCGCGCGAGCAGTTGTCGCCGGTGGAGGAGGCGCGAGCCTACGCCCTCCTGGTGGACGAGTTCGAGCTCGGCCTCGGCGAGATCGCCGACCAGGTCGGACGCTCGAAGCCGTCCGTCTCCAACAGGATGCGGCTCCTGGACCTCCCGGAGGACGTCCTGGCGATGCTCGAGCGGAACGAGCTCAGCGAGGGGCACGCCCGCGCGGTGCTGGCGGTGCCGGACCACGAGGACCGGCGCAGGCTCGCCCGTGAGATCGTTCGGCGAGGCCTCTCGGTGCGCGAGGCCGAGCGCGCGGCCCGCTGGGCGGGTGCCCGCCGTAGGCCGCGGCGTTCGAGCCGCGCGCCGGCCGACCCGGTGCTCGCGGACCGTGCGCGCGTCGCCGCCGAGCGCCTGACGGGGCGGCAGGCCAGAGTTCGGAACGGCCGCCTCGAGATCGAGTTCGCCGACGACGCCGAGCTGGCCGAGATCGTAGAGACGCTCGAGACCGCGGTCGGCGAAATCAGCTAGGCCGTAACCAGCGGCGGGGGGTGCCCGTTGTCCTTTTGATGCTCGGACTCTGGCAGCAGGACCTTGAGTGGCTCGAGGCGATCTCGCAGGACGAGGACGCCCGCGCCCTCTTCCTCCGTATGGCCGCGCTCTCGCAGGCCGGTCGGCTGGAGCCGTTCCTGACCGAGCTCGAGCGCGACGACGAGCTGGACGACCACACGAAGGGCACGGTCGCCGAGCTCGCCGGCGAGACCGCGTTCCTCCTCGCGGTCGCGGACTACCTGCGCGAGACCGCCGCGCTCCACTAGCAGGACGCCGCCTGCTTCGAGCTGGGGCAACCTCCCGGTTTCCCCAGACCCCTTCCACCGCCCGCTTCGCGGGCATCGCATACGCGATGGGCGATCGTGGATTCGAACCACGGACCTCCGCCTTATCAGAGCGGCGCTCTAACCAACTGAGCTAATCGCCCGCGAGACGGCGATGGTAGCGCACGCCCTGAACCAGGTTTCGCGGAGGAGCCCGGCGCTAACATCAGTCCGGGTCGCGCATGCACGAGATGGTCATCTACGGCGTCAGCTTCGACTTGGTCGGCAAGCAGCCGATCGTCCTCCTCAAGACGGCGGACGGAAACAAGTTCCTCCCGATCTGGATCGGCCACTCCGAGGCGGCGGCGATCCTCATGAAGCTCCAGGGCGCCTCGACCCCGAGGCCGATGACTCATGACCTGCTCGCCGACGTGCTCGAGCAGCTGGACGCCGAGGTCGTCCGGATCACGGTGACCGAGCTCCGCGAGAACACGTTCTACGCGAGCATCACGGTGCAGCAGAACGGCTCCGAGCTCGAGATCGACTCTCGCCCGTCCGACGCGATCGCGATCGCCGTCCGGTCGGACGCCCCGATCTTCGCCGCCGAGCGCGTGATCGAGGAGTCGGCGATCGAGTTCGAGGGCGAGGACGTGAACGAGGAAGAGATCGTCGACGAGTTCAAGAAGTTCCTCGACGACGTCTCCCCGGATCAGTTCGCCGTCGGCGAAGACGACAACTAGCCGCCGCTCGCCGGCGGCTAGCCGAAGACGCCGATCACGAGCTGCATACCGTTGAAGGCCATGTGGACGAGGATCGGCGGCAGCAGGCTGTCCGTTCGGAAGCGCAGGAACGCGAGCCCGGCGCCGATCACGAAGAAGACGGGGATGCCGACGATCAGGCCGTGGGCGAGGGCGAATGCGATGCCCGTGACCGCGATCGCGCCCCACGGGCCGAACTGGCTCAGCAGGTAGTAGCCGAGACCGCGGAACGTCATCTCTTCCGCCAGCGGCGCCGCGACGGCGATCGCGAGGAAGCTGAGGACGAGGGCGCCCGCGCGGTCGGGCTGCCAGCCGGCCGGGTCGAGCCCCTGCTCCTCGCCCGCGTGGAAGATCGCCTCGAGGATGGCGCCGACGATGAAGACGGCGACGAGAAGGCCCAGCGCCAGCGCCCCTGCCCGGGCCCACGAGCTCGGCCTCTTGAAGGCGAAGGTCTCGCGCCAGTCGAGCCCGCGGGCGATCAGCAACACGATCCCGATAAGCAGCGCGTAGACGAGGATCCCGCCGATGCCGAACTGGTACTGGTAGACGGCGTCGGCGCGGTCGGCGTCGTTCTCCGCCGCGGTCGCCGAGAGGAACCCGATCAGAATCAGGGTGCCGACGAGCACCCACCACGCGACCAGCTTCCCGCCGAGCGCGGGATGCGCGGCCCGCCCGCGCTCCTCGCCGTTCATGCCACCCATTGCCACACGGCCCACTGTGCCGAAACCACTCCGAGGAGCACCGCGCTCGTGACGACGACGGCAGTGTTCGTGCGCGGACGCGAGCCGAGCGCGGCAAGCGCCATGAAGAGCGGAAAGAGGACGAGGCCGAACCGGCCGATCGACAGGAGCGGCCACCGCTCGGAGGGGGCACTCAGCGGAATCGCGAGCCCGAGCGCGGCGAAGAGCCCGTACGGGGCGCCGAACTGCCGCCAGGCGACCACGGCGAGCGCGACGTAGAGGACGAGGAAAGCGAGCTGGGCGAGATTGAGGGCGGCGACGCGGTCGGGATCCGTGTCCTGGACGGCGCTCCAGTACCGCGTCGCGTCCGAGCCGGACGCGAGTTGCCGGACCCCCGCCCAACCTGCGCGCAGGCCATCCCAGATCCCGCCGAGCGGCCCTGCCGGCGAGGTGTGCCGGCTCCAGACCTCCTGGGCGTGCATGAACGCGAGCGGGTCGTCGACCTTCCACCAGAGGTAGAACGGGTAGAGCGCGAAGAGCGCCGGTGCGGCCGCCAGGCGCAGAAGTGCGGGGCCTCGCCTCGGCTCGCGCCAGGCGATCAGCGCGAGCGCCGGCAGGAGAGCGATCCCCACAGGTCGCGTGAGAGACGCCAGCCCCGCGGCGAGCCCCGCGCCGAGGAAGCGGCGGCGCTCGGCGAGGTAGAAGCTCGCGACGGCTGTGAGGAGGAACACCGACTCGCTGTAGACCGCGCCGAGGAAGAGCGCGAACGGAGAGATCGCAAGGTAGAGGACGGCCCGCCGCGCGCCTGCGTCGCCGAGCCATGGCAGCGTGAGTCGGTAGAGCAGCGTGAACGCTCCGAGGCAGGCTGCGAGCGAGACGAGCACGCCGGCGAGGACGTAGTGCCCGAGGAGGATCCGCCCGACGACCCCGACCAGCAATGGGTACAGCGGGTAGAACGCGGCCGCGGCATGCTCGGTCGCCCCGTAGCCGTTCTCCGCGATCCGGAGGAACCAGACGCTGTCCCAGCGTGCCCAGACGTCGACGAGGAACCCGGTGTCCCGCGTGAGCTCGGGCCGGTCCCAGCGGGCGACGTTGGGATGGCTGTTCGGCTCGAAGGTGAGGTACGCGAAGACAACGGCCGCCCAGATCGCCGCCCGGCTCCACAGGAAGACGTCGAGAATACGGCCGATGCCGTCACGCTACTTCACGCTCGACGAGGCGAACCGCGCCATGCGCGAGCTGCGCCCCGTGGTCGAGCAGATGGTGGAGCACCGGCAGCGGTTCCTCGCCGCGCAGGAGAAGCGCGCCGCCCTGACGACACAGGCCGGCTCGAACGGCGGCGACCTGACGCCGACCGACTTCGCCGAGGCCGAGGAGGAGCTCGAGCACGAGGCGACCGGCCTCGCCGTCTGCATCGAGCGGATCCAGTCGGCGGGCGCGCAGGTCAAGGACCTCGACGAGGGACTGCTCGACTTCCCGTCCGTCCGGGACGACGAAGAGATCCTGCTGTGCTGGCGGCTCGGCGAGAACGAGATCGGGTTCTGGCACGGGCCGGACGAGGGGTTCGCGGGCCGGAAACCGCTCTAGCGTGTCGAACTAGCGGGCCGTGGACTGGCAGCGCCTCATCACCGTCTGCGTCGTGATCGCGGTCGCCGCTGCGCTCGCGAAGCTCGTCGACATGCGGATGGCGAAGCGCGAGCTCGCGCCCGGCTCCGTCACGCGATACCGCGTCCTGCGGCGCAGCATCATGGGCGCGATCATCTTCGTCGGCGTCCTCACGGCGCTGCTCGTGATCCCCCAGGTGCGCGCAGTCGCCGGCGGCCTACTCGCGTCCTCGGCGATCCTCGGCCTCGTCATCGGCCTCGCATCGCAGCGCACGCTGTCGAACTTCGTCGCCGGAGTGATGATCGGGCTCGCCCAGCCGATCCGGCTCGGCGACCGGGTCGCGGTGGCCGAAGGTGAGGGGATCGTCGAGGAGATCGGGCTCGTCTACACCCGGATCCGGCAGGACGACCGGACGCGCCTCGTGATCCCGAACGAGCGCCTGGCTGCCGATACGATCAAGAACTCCACCATTGCGAGCCGGGAAACGCTGGCCGAGGTCACCGTCCCCGTGCCGCGCGACAAGGATCTCCGGGCAGTGATGGACCTCCTGAACGAAGCGACGACTCCGACCGACCTCCTGGTGACCGCGCTCGACGCCGACTCGGTCGTCACGCTCAGGGCCTGGGCCGCGGACGAGGACGCGGCACGCCGGCTCGAGAGCGATCTTCGCCTGCGCGCGCACTCGCGCCTGGTCGAGGCCGGCATCTACGCGTGAGCCCGTACGAGCGCAGCCGCGGGCGCCGTCAGGCCCGGCGGGGCCTCGAGGAGGACGCCTACCGTCGCCGGACCCGGCGCCACCGGCGGCGGGCGAGGAACCGGCATCGCCGGAAGCTCGCCTTCGTCGCTGCGGTCGTGGTCCTCGTCGTCGCGGGGATCGGCGCCGCGGGCATCACCGGCGCGGCCTCGATCGGCCCGCGCTGCGACCTCGATCGTCTTCGCCCGGTCGAGATCGGCCAGAACTCGTTCGTCTACGCGGCTGACGGCTCCCTCCTCGGCTCGATCCCGGCCGAGAAGAACCGCCAGCCCGTCCCGCTGAACCGGATCAGCAAGTGGATGCGGCTGGCCACGATCGCGATCGAGGACCGGCGCTTCTACGAGCACAGCGGCATCGACCTCGAGGGCATCGCCCGGGCGCTCGCGGCCGACGTCCGCGCCGGCAAGGTGGTGGAGGGCGGCTCGACGCTGACGCAGCAGCTCGTCCGCAACCTCTACGTGGGCAACGAGGTGACCTTCGAGCGCAAGGCGATCGAGGCGTGTCTCGCCGTCCGGCTGAACCGGCGCCGCTCGAAGGACTGGATCCTCGCGAGCTACCTGAACACGGTGTTCTACGGCAGCCGCGCGTACGGGGTGCACGCGGCGGCGCAGACGTACTTCAACAGGCCGGCGTGGAGGCTCGGGCTCGGCGAGTCCGCGCTGCTCGCAGGCCTCACGCAGGCGCCGTCCGTCTACGACCCGTTCACGAACCCGCGGTCGGCGCTCGCGCGTAGGGACCAGGTTCTGCGGGCCATGTTCGATCAGGGGAAGATCACGCGGCGCCAGTATCAGGACGCGATCGCGGTGCGGGAGCTTCAGCTGCGGCCGGGCAAGCTCTACTCCCGGATCCGCGAGCCGTACTTCTTCAGCTACGTCCGGCCGCTGCTGATCGCCCAGTACGGGGCGAACACCGTCCGGTCGGGCGGGCTTCGCGTCTACACGACGGTCGACCGGAAGTTCCAGCAGGACGCCCGCAACGCGGTCCTGCGGACCCTCCCGTACCGGGACGACCCCGCCGCCGCGATCGTCTCGATCAACCCGGGGAACGGCGCGATCCGCGCGATGACCGCGGTGACGCCCGGTCGCCGCAAGAACCAGTTCAACCTCGCGTCTCAGGGGCGTCGCCAGGCCGGCTCGACATTCAAGACCTTCGTGCTCGCGGCTGCGATTGCCGAGGGCGTCAACCCCGACTCGACCTACTACACGTCGGCGCCGTTCCGCTATCAGACCGATCCTCTCAGCGAGCCGTGGGAGGTCTCGACGTACAGCCACGAGTATCTCGGGTCGACGTCGATCTCGAACGCGACGCTCAGCTCGGACAACACCGTCTATGCCCAGTTGACCCTCGACCTCGGCCCGGAGAAGGTCGCCGCGATGGCGCATCGGCTCGGCGTGCGGTCGAACCTGAAGACGAAGGAGGGCGTGTACGTGCCCTCGCTCGGCCTCGGCTCCGCAGCCATCTCGCCCCTGGACATGGCCTCCGCCTACGCGACGCTGGCGGCGGGAGGCATGTACTCCGAGCCGATGGCGATCCGCAAGGTCGTCCTGCCGGGCGGCAACGAGGACAAGGATGCGGGCTGGGGCAAGCCGCAGCGCCGCCGCGTCGTCGCGGACTGGGTGGCGAACGAGGTGACGAAGATCCTCGAGGAGAACATCGACAGCGGTACCGGTACGAACGCAGGTGTCTTCTTCAGCCGCCCCGCGGCGGGCAAGACCGGGACGACGGACGACCATACGGACGCCTGGTTCTGCGGCTACACGCCGACGCTGAGCACGACCGTCTGGGTCGGCTATCCGCAGGGGCAGGTTCCCATGGAGAACGTGCACGGGATCTCCGTCGCCGGCGGCACCTTTCCCGCGATCATCTGGAACCTCTTCATGCGCTCGGCGATCGGCAACACGGCCGAGGTCGACTTCCCCGAGCCACGCTCCGAGCCGACGTGGGTGCCGTTCTCGCGCGGCCAGTATGCGAACGGGGGCTACTACGACTCGAACGACGACGACGGCTACTACGTGCCTTCCGAGCCGGCGCCTCCGCCGCCTCCGCCCCCGCCGCCGCCCGCCGATCCGCCGCCGCCCGCACCTCCTCCGGCCGAGAAGGGACCGGTCTCGACACCTCCCGGCCATCCGCCACGCGGGGGCGACCGCTAGCGCGCCCGAGCAGCCGTCCTCCTCAGGACGATGATCCCGTCCTCCTCGAAGACGGTCCGCCACCAGGGGCTGGCGAGCAGCCTTCCAAGAGGAACCGCGGTCGTGGAGGCGTCCGACCGCAGGTCGAGGTAGGACGCACGCTTGAGATCGACCGCGACCCACTCCGAGTCCAGGACGACCGGGAAGGTGTGGATCCGCCGTCGCTCGGACAGATGGGCGCCGAGCCCGTTCGTGCTACTGACGGCGGCGCTCGACGGGATCAGGGCCAGAGCGCGGGCCGCGATCCGGTCGTGATTCGAGACGCGGTCGGGCGCGAGCTCTCCCGTGCGTAAGGGGCCGACGACGAGCGCGCCGAGCGCCGAGGCGGCCAGCAGGACGGCGGCGGCCCTCGTGGAGCGTTCGAGTCGCGCAATCCCCATGACGGCCGCGGCGAGCAGGAACGGCGCGATGGGCGCCGTGTAGTGGAACCGGATCGACGTCTGGTTCGAAACGGATGAGAGGACGTTCGCAAGCAGCTCAGGCACCGCGGCGAGGAGCACGAGCGGCGCGAGGACGACGAGGCCGGCGAGCGGCAGGACGAGCTCGGCGACGTAGGCGAGATCGTGTCGATCCGCGACAGCGGCCAGAACGGCGAGGGGGTCGGTGAACGCGGTCTTCACGATCCCCGCCGGCGAGCCGCCGACCGTCTCGTACCGCCCGTAGAACGCCGAGTTCGCGCCCTCGCGGAAGTGCGGCATCACGATTTCGAGCGAAAGGGCCGTGGCCGTGACCCCGGCGAGCGCGATGGCAGCGCCCGCAAGGCGGTGACCTTTGCCGAGCGCGTACCAGATTCCGAGCGCGCCGAGCACGAGCGGGATCTCCTCCTTCGTCAACGCCGCGAGCAGCGCGAACGGAGCGAACGCCCAGAGCCGCTCTTCGTCGAGGTACCACACCGCGTACGCCAGGAGCGGGCAGGCCAGCGCCACCGGGTGGAACTCGTCGAGCGCGAGCCACTGCACGGCGGGGTAGACGAGGTAGGCGAGGCCGCAGAACGTGCCGGCCCACTCCGAGCCGAGGTGCTTCCGGCCGAGCCAGGAGAACGGCAGCGCGCCGAGCGCGACGATCGCTGCCTGGACGACGAGGAGGATTGCCGGGCTGGGCCACACCCACCAGAGAGGCGTGAATAGCACGAGGATCGGGTCGACGTGGGCCCCAAGCCGCGAGATCTGGTCACCGCCAAGCTCGGTGACGTCCAGCGGGCGTCCGTGGGCGGTCGACCAGACCGCCTGAGTCATGTTCCCAAGGTCGAAGCGGCCGGTCTCGAACGCTCGGTGCTCGGCCCAGGCGAGCGCGCCGAAGCCTCCGGCATAGACCGCGATTGCCGCCCAGAGGACGACCCGGGGCCTACGGACGCGTCGCCAGAAGGAGGTAGCCCAGCGCTCCGCGCTCGACGCCGACGAAGAGGCGGTCGATCTGGAGGAGGGCTCCGAGGAGACCGACGAGGGGCCGGTGCCGGCCGCCGGGCCGGCTGGGCCCGTGCCGGTCGAGGTACCGCTCATAGACGTG
This sequence comes from Gaiellaceae bacterium, assembly GCA_035707105.1. Lineage (GTDB taxonomy): Bacteria > Actinomycetota > Thermoleophilia > Gaiellales > Gaiellaceae > JACDAN01. The sequence goes on from DASSUI010000056.1 coordinate 61,675, forward strand.
GCGATGGTAGAGGCGCGAGAGCGGAAACCCCCAGGCCGAGCAACGCTCGACGACGAGCCCGGCCGCGGCGCAGACGTCGAGGAGCGCATCGCGACTGTAGCGGCGGAAGTGGCCCGCCCACTCGTCGCTCGGCCCGAACAACTCCGGATCGGCCGGGACGGAGAGCACAATCGCGCCGCCCGGCCGGACGACCCGCGCCACCTCGTCGAGCGCCGCGCGATCGTCCTCGACGTGCTCGAGCACCTCCCCCAGGACGGCCGCGTCGAAGCTCGCATCCGGGAATGGGAGGTCGGTCACGCTTGCCCGTACGACGTCGCCGCGCAGTCGGCTGCGGAGGACATCCACCGCCGCTTCGGACGCGTCGGCGCTCGTCACCTCGAAGCCGAGACGGTCGAGCCGCGCCGACATCGAGCCCTGGCCGGCGCCCGCGTCGAGAACGCGCTGCCCGGGAGCCGCCGAGAGGAACAGGTCGAGGAGCAGGCGCTCACGGAGCTCGTGCCGAGGACCGACGAACTCGGGCGCCGTCCCCCACTCGTGTGCCGTCACGCGACCCCCTCGAGAATGTCACGCCAGCGCGCGCCGAGGACATCCTCGCTCGCGCGCTGGCGGTAGACGGCGTGGCCGGCCTCGGCGATCCGCTGCGCCGTCTCAGGGTCGGCCGCGACACGTTCGAGCGCTTCCGCGAGCGCGTGCGGATCCCCGGGCGGCACCAGCACCGCGTTCGTCCCGTCGGAGAGGAGCTCGCGCGCGGCGGGTGTGTCCCCTGTCACAAGCGGGACGCCGCAGGCGAGCGCCTGGAACGCCTTGTTGGGGATCACGCGCTGCGCCTTCTCCGACCGCCCGAAGATCCCGAGGGCGCAGCCGGCGGCTTCGAGCGCCTCGGGTAGGCGCTCGTACTCGATCCAGGGGATCCACTCGACGTTCGCAGGTGCAGGTGGATCGGCGAGCAGATTCGCGAGCTGGCCGCTTCCGGCGATCCGGAGCCGAAGGTCAGGCGCGAGCCGGGCTGCCTCGAGGATGGTCTCGAGCCCGTGGAGGGGGATCAGCTTCCCGACGAACAGTGCCGTGAACGGCTCCTCGGGCTTCCAGGCGGGCCGGAAGAGGCGCTCCTCCGCGCCGACGAAGCAGACGGCGAAGCGGTCGCGCGGCACGCCCGTGAAGTCCGCCAGGAAGTCGGCATGGGTCTCGGTGTCGGCGACGACGAGGTCGGCCGCGCGGAACGCGCGGCGGTCGATCAGGCGGAGGGCCTTCGCGGGGAGCGAGCCGGGGCGGAACCTGCCCCGGTCGGCGACGAGCGTGTCGGCGAGAGAGACGAGGGGGTTGAAGACCACGGGCCGTCCGCGCGCCACGCGTCGCGCGGCGGGGAGGTCGAGGTGACCGGGATAGCCGACGACGACGGCATCCGCGCGGGGAGGCCGGCGCGCGAGCAGCCGCGCTTCCGCGAGGGCGAGGCGCGCGACCGCGCCGGGACCGAGCGACCACTTCTCCTCGCGTCCTTCCCAGACCGGCTCGTGGCGCTCCACGACCTCGACTCCCGCCCGGCGTAGGCAGGACACGACCTGGGCGTTCCGCGGGTAGCGGCGCTCGTAGGTGCCGAAGTAGAGGATGCGCACGAGGCGCTAGCCGGAAACCTGGTCGTGCGCCCTGGGCTCGAGGACCTCGTCGACGTGCAGCTCGTCGGCCGTCCCGGTCCGCTCCTCGTGGTGGCTCGTGATCAGCTCCGACAGCAGTCCGAGCGAGAAGAACTGGAACCCGACGACCACGAGAAGGACGCCGAGGGTCAGCAGCGGCCGGTGGCCGATCGCCGACCCGGTCAGCTTGAGGACGGTCAGGTAGACCAGCACCGCGCTGCCGATCAGCGCGGAGACCAGCCCGACGCCGCCGAAGAGATGGAGCGGCCGGTGCCGGTAGCGGCCCATGAACGAGACGGTCATGAAGTCCAGAGAGCCCCGCATGTACCGCTCCACGCCGTAGCGCGACCGGCCGTGCTCGCGCGGGCGGTGGTTGACCGGCAGCTCGGCCACCCGGAAGCCGCGGTCGTGCGCGAGCACGGGCAGGAAGCGATGGAGCTCGCCGTAGATGCGAAGCGAGCGGACGACATCGGCCCGGTACGCCTTCAAGCCGCAGTTCATGTCGTGGAGTTTCAGCCCCGATGAGCGGCCGACGACCCAGTTGAAGACCCGCGACACGAGGCGCCGCCGCCAGGGGTCCCGTCGCCTCGTCTTCCAGCCCGAGACCAGGTCGAACCCCTCGTCGAGCTTCGCGAGCAGACGCGGGATCTCGGCGGGGTCGTCCTGGAGATCGGCGTCGATTGTGACGACCACGTCGCCCTGCGCGTGACGGAAGCCGGCGGAAAGCGCGGCCGACTTCCCGAAGTTGCGGCGGAGCCGAACGACACGGACGTTGGGCGCGCGGTCGTTCAGGCGGGTGAGCGCGGCGAAGGATCCGTCGGTCGAGCCGTCGTCCACGTAGACCGCCTCCCACGGCATTCCGAGCGGCGCGAGCGCGCTCGCGAGCTCGTCGTAGAGCAGCTCGACGCTCCGATCCTCGTCGTGGACGGGGACGACGACCGAGATCACCGGGGTAGCTTATTCGCGAGGTGGGAGCGCTCCTCACCCTGGAAGAGGCGCAGCGCCTCGTACTCGGGCGGGTCACCGCCCTGGAGTCCGAGCGGGTCGCGCTCGACGACGCGGCACGAAGGGTGCTTGCGGAGCCCGCGACCGCCCGGGTCGACCTGCCGCCGTTCGACAGCTCGGCGATGGACGGGTTCGCGGTGCGATCCTCCGACACGCCCGGGCGGCTGCCGGTGCGGGAACGGATCGCCGCCGGGCACCCCGCGTCACGAGCGCTCGAACCGGCTGAGGCGATGGGCATCGCGACCGGAGGCGCCGTGCCGTCCGGCGCCGACGCCGTTGTCCCGCTCGAGGATGTTGTCGATCGCGACAACGCGATCGAGATCGCTGCGGCGGTCGAGCGCGGGACGCACGTGCGGCCCCAGGGCGGCGACGTGCGCCGTGGCGACACCGTCGTCGATGCCGGCGTGCGGCTCGGCCCGGCGCAGATCGGCGCGCTCGCGGCCGCAGGCGTCGCCGACATCCTGTGCTCGCGGCGGCCGCGGGCGGCGGTGCTCGCCACGGGAACGGAGCTTCGGCGTCCCGGCGAGAAGCTCGAGCCCGGCCAGGTCTACGAGGCGAACACCACGCTCCTCTCGGCCCAGCTGCGCTCGGCCGGCGCCGACGTCGAAAGGCTCGAGGCGGTCGCGGACGATCCCGACGAGCACCGGGCCGCTCTCGAAACGGGGTTGAGCGCCGACTTACTGGTGACGTCCGGCGGGGTCTCGGTCGGGCCTCACGACCTCGTCCGGTCCATCGGCGCCGAGGTCGGGATCGAGGAGGTCTTCTGGGGCGTCGCCGTGAAGCCGGGCAAACCAGTGTGGTTCGGCGTGCGGGGGCCGACGCTCGTCTTCGGTCTTCCGGGAAACCCGGTCTCGTCGCTCGTCTCGTTCGAGCTCTTCGTGCGGCCGGCCGTCCTCGCGCTGCAGGGCGCTCGGGATCCGCTGCCGCGCCTCGAGCCGGGCCGTCTCGCTGCACCCGTCCGACCCAACCCGGCACGCGCCGAGCTTGCCCGGGCGAGATCGTTCGTTGTCGACTCGGTCGTCCGGCTGGACGTCCTGCGCGGGCAGGAGTCCCACATGATCGCGGCGGCCGCCGAGGCCGATGCTCTCGTCCTCATTCCGCCTGGAACGGACGAGCTGCCGGCCGGCGCGGCCGTCAGCTACCTGCGGCTCGCCTGAGCTCGCCGGCCATCCGGCGTCCCAGCGCGAGCCCGAGCAGTCTTCCGACGAGCTGCCGGACCGGGCCGCGCGGCGGCCGTTCGCGCGCGTCGGGATAGGGGGCGTAGCGCCCGGCGGCGATCGCAGTGAGCTGCGCGCCGGCCGCGAGCCAGGCGAGTGCGACGACGATCGCGGGCACCGGGACGTAGCCGATGGCGACGAGCTCGACGACGTACCACGGCGCGTCGACGCCGAGCTCGTAGCGCCACGCGAACGAGCCGATGAGGATCGCGGGGCCGAGGAGGCCCGCGGCCAGAACGCCCGCCCGGAGCCAGATCGCGCCGTCACGGACCTGGGGCAGCCAGAGCCACGCGTGCAGCGAGGGCAGGATGAAGATCAGCGCGAAGGCGTTCATCGCCACGGTGAGCAGGGCCAGCACGGCGAGGACGAGCAGGGCGGCCGTCTGCCCGCCGAGCTCCTCCTCGGCCGAGGCCGGGCGTCGGGGGAGGAGCCGTTCGCGGCCGACGAGCCAACTCGCGAACCCGAAGACGGCGAAGACGATGAGGGTGACGATCGGCCAATCGCCGGCGATCGTCGTGCCCGGCGGCGGCGGGCGCTCGACGTCGGGCCAGGCGCCGACGAGCGTGAGGAACCCGAACACGAGCCCCATCCAGAGCCAGAACGCGAGCCGCGTGCGGTAGCTCCGGAGCGCCGGCGTCAGGGGGATGCGCCGCCGGCGGCAGCGCGCGAACAGGTCGACGACGGCCAGCAGGAAGGGCAGCAGCGCCGTGATCAGGACGAGCTGGACCGCCCAGCCCTGGACGATCCTGGCGCCGAGGTAGACATACGTCGATGTGTCGCGTGCGAGCGCGACCCCCTCGTCGAGCGAACCCAACAGGCCCTCAGCGGAGCGCCCCGCCTGTCCGATCCGGCGGTCGTCGAGGGAGTCGAGCGTGTCCGTCGCTGGGGTCGGCGGCCGCGGTCCGGCCGTGGTCAGGCTCAGCGCCGGGATCCCGGATCCGATAAACGGCGCCTGCTCGTAGAGGCTGAACGGGAACGCGAGGTCGATCAGCTGCCCGGCCGCGCTCGTGCGCCGCGGTTCCGTGCCGGCTCGCTGGAGGATGCGCGCCGCAGCGGTCTCGACGAGCGTGGCGTCGGGCGAACGCGGCCGGTCCGGCGCGATCTCGATCCGAAGCGAGTCGTGGCCGCCGATCGCGACGAGGTTGACGGTCGCGGAGATGCGGCTTCGGTACGGCGATGTCTGGAGGAAACGCGCCGCGCCGAGGCCGCCGTAGGCGCCGCCGTCGGAGGATAGAAAGACGATCGTGTGCGTGGGGCTCGCAGGCGCGCGCTGCTGTCCGGGCGCCGGTGCGGCGCGGAGGCCGTAGCCGCGCGCCAGCTCGAGCAGCACGCCGGTTCCCGAGGCGTTGTCGTTCGCGCCCTGGCCGGTGGCGCCGAGGTTGTCGCGATGCGCGACGACGACGAGGACGTCCGGTGATCGTCCCGGCGAGACCGCGACGACGTTCTCGAGGCCCACCGTGCCCTCCTCCGGAATCTGCGCGCGGAAGCGGTCGCGCTGTACGCGGAAGCCGAACGAGGCGAGCCGCTGCGCAACCCAGTCGGCCGCTTCTGCGGCGGTCGGTGAGCCGGGTGTGCGGTTCGGGAACTGCATCGCGAGCTCGCGCGCGGACTGTGTTGCGCCGACCTCGTCGAACGCCGGTGGAAACGTCGGCGGCGGGAGGCTCTCCGGCCGTGTGATCGTGAAGGCCGAGATCAGCAGGGGGATGGCGACGAGCAGTGCGGTTCCGCGGTATGCGCGCGCGTTGACGGGCCGCTCGAGCGAGCCGGGCCGCGGCCGCCTCCGCGAGGCTGGTGGCCGGAAAGGCGGCATCCCGGGGCTATAGTAGGGAGGGCCCCGGCTCCGCGCGCCCGGCGGTGATGCGCCCGTGCCCGACTCCTCGACAATCCTCCTCGTAGACGACGAGGACTCCGTTCAGAAGCTCCTCTCGTACCCGTTGGAGCGGGACGGCTTTCGCGTCCTCGTCGCAAAGGACGGCGAGGAGGCCCTCGCAAAGTTCTCGTCGGAGCCGGTCGACCTCGTCGTCCTCGACCTGATGCTCCCGAAGCTCGACGGCCTCGAGGTCTGCAAGCGCCTTCGCGCCCAGAGCACCGTCCCGATCATCATGCTCACGGCCCGCGACGACGAGCTCGACAAGGTCCTCGGGCTCGAGCTCGGCGCGGACGACTACATCACGAAGCCGTTCTCGATCCGCGAGTTCCGCAGCCGCGTCCGGGCGCTTCTCCGGCGGGCGTCCCTGCCTTCGCAGCAGGACCGGCGCGACGGCGAGGTGATCCAGGCGGAGGGTCTCGTGGTCGACCCGGCCCGCCGGCTGGTCGAGGTGCGGGGCAACGCCGTGCAGCTGACGTACGTCGAGTTCGAGCTGCTCCGCACGTTGGCATCGAATCCAGGCCGCGTGTTCAGCCGCCGGCAGCTGCTCGAGGCCTTGTGGGGCGACTCCGCCTACCGCGAGCCACGGACAATCGACGTCCACGTGCGCCACCTCCGCGAGAAGCTTGAGGCGGACGCGAGCGAGCCGGAGTTCATCCTCACCGTGCGCGGCGCCGGCTACCGCTTCCGGGACGCTTGATGCGGCTCCGCACGGTCGGGCTCAAGCTCAGCCTCGCGCTTGTCGCGCTCGTCGCCGGCGCGCTCGCGATCGTCTACGTCGCCGTCGTGCCGACACTGGAGAACCGGCTCGTGGACGGCCGAATCGAGCAGCTCCAGCGCGCCGCGGACAGCATCGTGGCCGACTACATCGACCAGGCGTCGAGGGGCGAAGTGCTCGGGGACGACTTCGTCAGCAGCGAGAGCCAGCGCCGCGGAGTGCGCGTCACCATCTTCGCGTACAGCGATACGCCCCCTGTCTTTCTCCAGGCACTGGCGGATTCCCGGCGGCTCGGCCAGACCGAGGGCGATTCCGTCGCGCAGCGCTCGGCGGAGCACCGTCGTACCGAATCCGGGGTCGTTCGCCGGGGAGACACGGAGTTCGCGGAGGTCGCGGTGCCGTTCGAGGACGCCTACGTGCTCCTGGTTTCGACTCCCATCGACGAGACGCTCGCGAACGTCTCGCTCGTGCGAGAGCGTCTCATCCTCGCCGGTCTACTCGCACTCCTGATGGCGGCTGCCGTCGGCTATCTCCTCTCGCGGGTGTTCGCACGGCGAATCCACCGCCTCGAGCGGGCGGCGAACCGCATTGCGGGCGGCCGTTTCGACGAGCCCGTCGTCGATCAGAGCGCCGACGAGCTCGGCGAGCTCGCGCGGGCGTTCGACCGCATGCGCGAGCAACTGGCCACGCTCGAGCGGGCGCGTCGCGAGTTCATCGCGAACGCGTCCCACGAGCTGCGGACGCCGATCTTCGCCCTCGGGGGCCACGTCGAGCTCCTGATCGACGAGGACATGGACGAGGAGACCCGGAGCGAGTTCCTGGCCGAGATGCGGCTCCAGGTCGAGCGGCTGACGAAGCTGGCGACCGACCTCCTGGACCTCTCGCGCCTCGACGCGGGCCGTTTGCACGTGGAATTGGCGCCGGTCGACCTCGGAGAGGTCGCGTCGTCGCTCGTGGCCGAGTTCGGCGGCATCGGACGGGGGCGCGACCACCGGCTCGAGGCGGACGACGGGCCGAGCGCCGTCGCGCTCGCGGACGAGGAGCGCGTCCATCAGATCGGTCGGATCCTCGTCGAGAACGCGATCTTGCATACGCCACCGGGCACGAACGTTCGGCTGACCACCGCCGTCACGCCCGCCGGGGCCGAGTTGCACGTGGAGGACACGGGCCCGGGCGTCCCGACCGAGCACCAGCAGCACGTCTTCGAGCGGTTCTACCGGGCGGACGGGGCGATCACGTCCGGCTCCGGCCTCGGCCTCGCGATCGCGCGCGAGCTCGCGGGCGTGATGGGTGGCGAGATCGTGCTCGAATCGCGCGCGGGTCGCACCGTTTTCACGTTGAAACTGCCGCCGAGCGTCGCACCGGTCGACAGGCCGGAGCACGCACTCGCACATTAGCGTTTTCACGTGCAAACGCCCCGGCGGGCGAAAACGGCATGGCTACAGTGAACCCTCGTGCGTCCGTCCGCTCTCGCACTCGTCGCTCTCGTCGCCGCCGTGGTCGGCGGCCTCGCGGCCGTCGTGGCAGCCGATCGGAGCGGCCTGCTCGGCGGCGGCACCGAGACCGTCTTCGTGGGTGGTTCCGAGACTTCGCTGCCCGTCGAGCGCGAGATCGAGAACCCAGACGGCACGGCGAAGCCGCTGGCGGGGAACAGCTTCGACCCAGCGACGATCTACCAGTCGCGGAGCGGCGGGGTCGTCACGATCTTCGCGTTCTTCGACGGCCGGCCGGCGGCGCAGCACGCCGCGCAGGGCTCCGGCTTCGTCATCTCGCAGGAGGGATACATCCTCACGAGCGCCCACGTCGTCACGACCGCGGGTGAGGTCCAAGCGGAGCCGAAGGCGGCAGACAGGGTCTACGTCGGGTTCCGGGACGGCGATCGCGTGGAGGCGACCGTGATCGGCTGGGACGTTTTCGACGACACCGCCGTTCTGAAGGCCGACCCGGCTGCGCACGCGCTCGATCCCGTGCCGCTCGGGGATTCGGGACGCGTCGTGGTCGGCGAGCCCGTCGCCGCCCTCGGCAGCCCATTCGGCAACGAGAGCTCGCTCTCCGTCGGCGTCGTTTCCGCGACGCACCGGTCGATCGACTCTCTGACGTCGGGCTACGACGTCGCCGACGCGATCCAGACCGACGCCCCGATCACCCACGGCAACTCCGGCGGCCCGCTGTTCGACGCGCGCGGCCGGGTGATCGGGATCAATGCCCAGATCCGCAGCGAGTCGGGCCAGTCCGAGGGCGTGGGCTTCGCGATCCCGATCAACGCCGCCAAGCGGTCGTTCCGGCAGCTCGTCCGCAACGGCCGCGTCGCCTACGCCTACGTCGGGATCAACGCCGAGGACCTCACGCCGACGATCGCGGAGCGTTTCGACTATGTGGTTGAACGCGGCGCGGTGATCGCGACCGTCGTCCCGAACAGCCCGGCGGAGCAGGCGGGCCTTCGGGGAGGCAGCGAGCAGCGGCGGCTGAACGGCGTCGAGTTCCGGCTCGGCGGGGACGTCGTCGTCCGGATCGGCGGCCAGGAGGTGCGGAGCGCCGACGACCTCGTACGCATCGTCAGCGAGCAGCTGGCGCCTGGGCAGGTCGTCCGGTTCGCGATCGTGCGGGACGGCAGGCGTCTCGTCGTACCCGTCCGTCTCGGCGAGCGGCCCCGCCGGCCGCGCGTCGAGCCGTAGCGCGACGGGTTTAGTTCTCGAACCCGTCTGGAATACGGGAATGGACCGGCGTCGTTTCCGACAAACCTGCTAGGACATCCGGAATTCATGGCGAACCCCTCGTTCTCGATCCCCAGGGCGAACGGCGACGCGCCGACCGTCCGGCTGACGATCCCCGCCAAGCCGGAGTACATCTCGCTCGTCCGGCTCGCCCTGAGCGGCCTCTCGCAGACGCGGGAGCTGCCCGACGAGACGCTCGGCGACCTCAAGCTCGCCGTGACCGAAGCCTGCTCGAACTCCGTTCGGCACGCCTACGGCGAAGGCCGGGAGGGATCGGTCGAGGTCGTCTACGAGCTGCATCCCGACCGGCTCGTCGTCGAGGTCTCGGACGACGGCGCGGGCTTTTCGGAGGCCGAGCCGCCGCCGGTGGACGTCTCCGCGCTCAACGAGGGCGGGCTCGGCATCGCGATCATCCGCGAGCTCGCGGATGAGCTCGAGCTCGGCCGGAAGGGTGACGGGCAGGGATCTCGCCTCCGGCTCGTAAAGTTCATCCAGGCCTAGGCCGACACCGAGTTCGACCACGCTCGGCCATAGCACGGACGCCTGACAGATGCTCCCGATCGTCAACGTGGGTACGAAGCCGCTCGCGGACTACGCGACCATCAGCGGCCGAGGCCTGATGGCCGAGATCCAGCGGCTGGCCGGCCCGCTCGAGGGCAAGCGCGTCTGCCACCTCTCCGCGACCGCCTTCGGCGGCGGCGTGGCCGAGATCAACTACACGCTCATCCCGCTCATGAAGAGCGCCGGCATCGAGACCGACTGGCGGATCATCAAGGGCGAGGACGAATTCTTCAACGTCACGAAGAAGATCCACAACGCCCTCCAGGGCAACCCGCATGGGCTGACCGAGGAGGATGAGCGGATCTTCGGGAAGTACAACGCGGCGAACGCGGCCGAGTTCGACGACACGGAGTACGACTTCGTGATCGTGCACGACCCGCAGCCGGTCGCGATGGTCGAGCACTTCCCCGGCTCGAACGCCCAGTGGATCTGGCGCTGCCACATCGACCTCTCGACGCCGAACGAGGACGTCCTCAACTTCCTGCTCCCGTCGGTCGCGAAGTACGACGCGGCGATCTTCCACATGCCGCAGTACGTTCCGCGTTCCGGCGAGATCCCCGAGGCGTTCATCTGGCCGCCCGCGATCGACCCACTGGCGCCCAAGAACATCGCCCTGTCGGCAGAGGACGCGGCTTACATCGTCGATCAGTTCGGGATCGACGTTCAGCGCCCGCTTCTCACCCAGGTGTCGCGGTTCGACCCGTGGAAGGACCCGCTCGGCGTGATCGACGCCTTCAGGCGCGTACGCGAGACGCATGCGGGTCTCCAGCTGGGCCTCGTAGGCTCGATGGCGCACGACGATCCCGAGGGTTGGGACTACTACAACCAGACCGTCGAGTACGCCGCCGGCGACCCCGACATCTTCATCCTCTCGAACCTCAACAACATCGGCTCCGTCGAGGTCAATGCGTTCCAGGTGTACTCCTCGGCCGTTCTCCAGAAGTCGATCCGAGAGGGATTCGGGCTCACCGTCACGGAGGGGCTCTGGAAGGCGCGGCCCACAGTCGCGGGCCGCGTGGGCGGCATTCCGGCGCAGATCCAAAACGGGGAGACCGGCTGGCTCGTCGATTCCGTCGAGGAAGCGGCCGCTGCGTGCCTCGAGATCCTCGCCGGCCCGGAAGAGGCACGACGGCGCGGAGTGCGCGGGAAGGAATACGTGCGCCAGCATTTCCTGACGCCGCGGCTGCTGCGGGACTGGCTGGCGCTCTTCAACCGGCTCGACGGCAACGACACGGGCGAGACGCAGCTCGTGACGGTGTCAGCCGGCGCTGCCTGAGCCCGCCTCCTGCAGCGGAATTGGGCTTGGGTAGGGTCCCGGCTGTGGGGACGCGCAGGAAGCTGATCGTCGTCTCGAATCGCGGACCGGTCACCTTCGACCGCGACACAGGCGGGGCGCGCGTGGCGAGACGCGGCGGCGGCGGGCTCGTGACGGCGCTGCGAAGCCTCGTGGCGATGCACGACGTGACGTGGATCGCGAGCGCGATGACGGACGAGGACCGCGCGGTTGCGGCCGAGGCGGACGGGCAGGCGATCCAGGAGACTGCACGCGACGGCTCGCCGTACCGGGTCAGGCTCGTCGAGCACGACCCCACGGCGTACGACTGGTTCTACAACGTCGTCTCGAACCCGACGCTGTGGTTCCTCCAGCACTACCTCTGGAACCTCGCGCAGGCCCCGAACATCGACCGGGGGCTCCATCTGGCCTGGGAAGAGGGATACGTGGCGGTCAACGCCGCGTTCGCCGAGGCGGTGACCGCGGAGCTCGAGGCGGAGCCCGGCTCGCCCGTCTTGTTCCACGACTACCACCTGTACCTGGCCCCCCGCTTCGTGCGGACACGGGTGCCCGACGCCGCGCTCTCGCACTTCGTCCACATCCCGTGGCCGGAGCCCGACTACTGGCGCGTGTTGCCGGAGTCGATCCGCCGCTCGTTGCACGACGGTCTGCTCGCGAACGACGTCGTCGGCTTCCACACCGCCCACTGGCAGCGCAACTTTCTCCGCTCGTGCGTGGACATCGTCGGAGCGGACGCGAACTTCCTCGACGGCACGGCCGAGTACGACGGCCGGCGTGTGGTCGCGATCGGTGACCCGATCTCCGTGGACCCCGCGGAGTTCGACGAGCTCGCCGCCAGCGAGGAGGTGCTCGGACGAGAAGCGGAGCTCGTCGCGTCCCGCCCCGAGTACCTGGTGCTCCGAGTCGACCGGACGGATCCGTCGAAGAACGTCGTGCGTGGCTTTCGCGCGTTCGAGCGTTTCCTCGCCGACCATCCCGAGTATCACGGCCGGATCCAGATGCTCGCGCTGCTCGACCCGAGCCGGCAGGACATCCCGGAGTACGCTGAGTACCTCGGTGCGATCCAGCGAACCGCGCGCGTCGTGAACGACCGCTTCCAGCGGGAAGCGTGGACGCCGATCGACCTCCGGATCGCGGACGACTTCCCCGCGTCGGTCGCCGCCTACAAGCAGTACGACGTGCTGCTCGTGAACGCGATCTTCGACGGCCTGAACCTCGTCGCGAAAGAGGCGCCGCTCGTGAACGACCGGAACGGGGTCCTCGTCCTGTCCGAGAATGCGGGTGCCCACGAGGAGCTCAGCGAGTGGGCTCTCACGATCAACCCGTTCGACATCGCGGGGCAGGCGGACGCGATCTTCGCGGCCCTGCAGATGTCCGCGGACGAGCGGGCCGCGCGGGTCGACTCGATGCGGGCCCACATCCGGGAGCACGACCTGGCCGCGTGGGTCGAGGGTCAGCTTGCGGCCCTGGATGCGGCAGTCGCCCCCGCCGGCACGTCCCGGTGACCGACTTCTCCCACATCGACGAGACCGGGGGCGTACGGATGGTGGATGTCGGGGCGAAGCCGCTTTCGCGGCGGCGCGCGCGCGCCCGAGCGCACATCGGGATGAAACCCGAGACTGCGGCCCGGCTGGCTCGGCTCCCGAAGGGCGATGCCCTGACCGCGGCGCAGCTCGCCGGCGTCATGGCGGCGAAGCGGACGAGCGAGCTGATCCCGCTCTGTCACCCGCTTCCTCTCTCGGCGGTCGACGTTGATGTTGCCATCGTAGAGAACGGAGCCGACGTGACGTCCACCGTCGAGACAACGGCGCAGACTGGGGTCGAGATGGAGGCCCTGGTCGCGGCCAGCGTGGCGGCGCTCACGGTGTACGACATGGCGAAGGCGGTCGACGACTCGATGGTCGTGGGCGACGTCCGCCTGCTCGAGAAGACGAAGGAGCCGCTGTGAAGGCGGGCGTCCTGACCGTCTCCGACGGCGTCGCCCGCGGCGACCGGGCCGACGAGAGCGGCGAGGTTCTCGAGCAGCTGCTGCAAGCCGACGGGCACGACGTCACCCGCCGCGTTGTTCCCGACGAAGCGCGTGAGATCGCCGAGGCGATCGAGGAGCTCACCGAGGCCTGCGAGCTCGTCGTCACCACAGGCGGGACGGGCGTTGCGCCGCGGGACGTCACGCCGGAGGCCACCGCGTCCGTCGTAGAGCGCCAGGTGCCGGGGATCGCGGAGGCGATTCGCTCCGACGCGATCGGCCGTACACCGCACGGGATGCTGTCGCGCGGCGTCGCGGGCGTTCGGCGGGCCGCCGTCGTCGTCAACCTGCCCGGCTCGCCGGGTGGGTGCCGGGACGGGTACGCCGTCGTCCGTGAGGCGCTGCCGCACGCCGTCCGCCTGCTCGCCGGCGAGCAAGGCGGGCATCGCCAGACATGAGCACCGCCGCCGCCGGATATCCCAGCCGCTTTGCCTCGCTGGTCAAGATCGAGCACACCGTCTTCGCGCTCCCTTTTGCCTACGTGGGCTCGCTGCTCGCCGTCGATGGCGTGCCGTCCGCTTCCGACCTGCTGTGGGTGACGCTCGCGATGGTGGGCGCTCGCTCGCTCGCGATGGGCGTGAACCGGCTCGTGGACGCCGGGATCGACGCGAGGAACCCGCGGACGGCGCAACGCGAACTGCCGACGGGAGCGCTGCTGCCGTGGCAGGTGCTCGCCTTTTGCGTCGCGTCGCTGGGACTCTTCCTCGTCGCGGTGTGGCAGCTCGATCCGCTCGTGCGGTGGCTCTGGCCGATCCCCGTCGTGGGCTTCGTCGTCTACCCGTATCTGAAGCGCTGGACGTGGCTCTCCCACCTGTGGCTTGGTGCCGTGGACGGCCTCGCGCCGGTCGGCGGCTGGGTGGCCCTGACCGGGGAGCTGCCCTGGGAGGCATGGGCCCTCGGCGGCGCGGTTGCGTGCTGGGTGGCCGGCTTCGACCTGTTCTACTCGCTGCTCGATGTCGAATTCGACCGTCGCGAGGGCCTCCACTCGTGGGCGACGCGGTTCGGCGAGCGCGGCGTCTTCGCCGGAGCACGGGCGCTCCACCTGGCGACCGTCGTCTTGCTCGGCGCCGTCGGTCTGGGGCTGGAGGTCGGCGCGTTCTACTGGGCCGGCGTGGTCGCGGTCGGCGCGCTGCTCGCATACGAGCACGCCATCGTGCGACCTGGAGACCTCAGGCGCCTCGACGCCGCGTTCTTCACCGTCAACGGCGTGATCAGCGTGGTGTTCTGCGGGTTCGTCCTCGTCGACGTCCTCGTGTGATGAGCCGGGCGACCCGCCCCGCGTTCGGCACGCTTCCGGCGCACTTCCGTCACCCATGGGTGCGCCCGGCACGGATACGATCGCCTCGGGGAGGAGGTTAGGGGTACCTGCGCCGCACGGAGACCGCGAAGGCTCGCGCCGCTTGATCAGCGGTCGCGGCGTGGGCCGCCGCTTTGGGGAGCGGCTCGTTCTCTCCGACGTCGACGTCGACGTCGAGCGGGGCGACTTCCTGCTCGTGACCGGGCCGAACGGGTCCGGGAAGACGACGCTGCTCCGCCTGGTCGCGGGCCTGCTGGCGCCGACCGCCGGCACGCTCGAGGTGGCCGCCGACCGGGGCCGGATCGGGTTCCTCGGCCACGAGCCGCTTCTCTACCGCGAGCTGACGGCCCTCGAGAACCTCGACCTGTACGGCCGTCTCTACCGCGTCCGCGAGCGACGGGAGCGGACCGGGATGCTGCTCGAGCGCTTCGGGCTCTGGGACGCCCGAGCCGAGCAGGTCTCGACCTACTCGCGCGGGATGGTGCAGCGACTTGCGCTGTGCCGGGCGCTCCTCCACGACCCGGACCTCCTGCTCCTGGACGAGCCGTTCAGCGGCCTCGACGCCGAGGGCGCGGAGCTTCTCCACGCTGAGCTCGCCGACGCGGGCCCACGAACGCTCGTCGTCGCAAGCCACCAGCCGGAGCGGATCGCCCCGCTCGCCAGCGCGCGCCTGGCCCTCGCATGAGCGGGTACATCGCCGACGCCGCCGCGCTCGCGCGGAAGGACCTGCTCGTCGAGCTCCGGACGCGGGACACCGTGCCGGCGATGCTCCTCTTCGTCGTCGCCGCCCTGGTCGTGTTCCACTTCGCGCTGCCCGCCGAGAGCTCCCGTCTGGCGGCGAGCGGGATGCTCTGGATCGCACTCCTCTTCACGGCGCTGCTCGCGCTGGTTCGCGCCTTCGTCGGCGAGCGCGACCAGGGAACGCTCGACGGGCTCATCCTCGCTCCGTGCGACCGGAGTGCCATCTGGGTCGGCAAGACGCTGAGCGTCCTGGCGTTCCTGCTCTTCGCCGAGGCCGTCGCGCTGCCGGCCTTCGCGCTCTTCTACGAGGACGTCACCTGGGAGCTCGTCGCCGGGCTCGCGCTCGCGAACGTCGGGATCGCCACCGTCGGAACGCTGCTCGGAGCCATGGCCGCGGCAGCCCGGGCGCGCGAGCTGCTCCTGCCGCTCCTGTTCCTACCGCTCGCGATTCCGCTCGTCGTGGGCGGCGTCGGAGCCACGGTCGCCGAGGATCCCGGCCGGTACCTGGCCTTCCTCGGGCTCTACGACCTGATCTTTGCGATCCTCTCGTGGGCAAGTTTTGAGTACGTCGTTACGGAATAACGGCGCCGCCCTCCTCTCGCTCTCAGCGGCGGCTCTCCTGGTCGCTGGCCTCTCGCTCGCGATCTTCTGGGCGCCCGAAGACGCCGACCAGGGGATCAGCCAGAAGATCTTCTACGTACACGTCCCGGTCGCGCTGACCGCCTACGCGTGCTTCTTCTGGGCCGCATGGAAGGCGCTACGCCTGCTCTGGAGAGGCGGCGAGCGGTACGACCTCGAGAGCTACACGGCCGTACACATGGGCGTGATCTTCGGCGTGCTCACGCTCGTCACCGGCTCGATCTGGGCGAAGGTCTCCTGGGGCCAGTGGTGGGTGTGGAGCGAGCGCCAGTTGACCCTCTTTCTGATCCTGTTCCTGTTCTACTCCGCGTACTTCATGCTCCGGTACTCGACCGATCCTGGCCCTCGTCGCGCGCGCACATCGGCCGTCTACGCCCTCTTCGGCGTGGTGCTGATCCCGGTCAGCTTCCTCGCGATCCGCCTCGCCGAGGGCCTGATCCACCCGGTCGTGTTCAAGCGTGACGGGCCGGCGATGGAGGGGTCGATGTTCCTCACGTTCTGCGTCTGCTTCTCGGGGATGCTGGCGCTCGCCGGCGCGCTCTACCTCGTGGAGCTGTCGGGCAAGCGGGCCGACGCGAGCCTCCGCTCCTTGCGGGAGCGTCTCGCGTGAGCACCGGAGAGAAATACCTCTGGGCGGCGTATCTCGTGCTCTTCGGCGCCGTGCTGCTCTACGTCGTGCTGATCTCGCTGAAGGTCGGGAGGCTGGAGCGGGAGATCACGTCGCTGGTCGAGCTCGCCCGCGAGCGGGAGGGCCGGAGTGGCTGAGCTGCTCGTCTGGCCGGCGCTCCTCGCGTACGGCGAGGCAGCCGTGGCGTATGCCGGGAACGCGAGGAACCCGGCGGCGTTCGGGCGTCCGGCCACGTGGGGCGTCCGGATCGGCTGGCTCGCGCAGACCGGCGTCCTGGTCGTCCAGGGCGTTCGCGCGGACGGCTTTCCGTGGAGCACGTGGGCGGGCTCGCTCAACCTCTTCGTCTGGCTCGTCGTCGGCGCCTACCTCATCTGGGGCTGCAGCCCGCGCTACCGGCTCCTCGGGCTCGGCGTCATGCCGCTCGCGGCCGCCCTCCTCGCGGTCTCGTTCGCGGCGGGCGGGACGGAGGCCGGATCCGGCGCCGCCTGGGGCGACGTCGTCCTCGTCTCGCACATCGCGCTCGTCCTCGTGTCGTTCGCGGGCTTCACGGTGGCCGGCGGGCTGGCGGCGCTCGAGCTCTGGCAGGAGCGCGTGCTGAAGAGCCACCCGGCCGGACTGCTTCGCATGCGGGCGCCGTCGCTCGTCGTCCTCGACCAGCTGACGGTCACGACGGTCGCCGTCTCGCTGGCCGCGCTGACCGCCGGGATCGTGCCGGGCCTGGCCCGCCTGCCGGATCGCGGGCTCGACGTGCTCATCGCCGGCACGGTCGTCCTCTGGGCGCTCGGCGCCTCGGTGCTCTACCTCCGCGTTCGCGTCGGCCGCCGGGAACTGGCCGCGGTACTCGCGCTCGGCGGCGTGGGCGCTGTCATCGTCCTCCAACTCGGGCTCCTGTTCGCCCACCTCGGATGAGGCTGCTGCTCGTCGGAACGTCGCACCGGCTCGCCCCGCTCGAGGTGCGCGAGCGAGTCGCGCTCGGCCCGGAGGGCGAGGCCGCGCTCGCCCTGCGCCTGGGCGCGAGCGGCGAGGCCGTCTGCCTCTCGACCTGCAACCGCACAGAGCTCTACCTCGCGGCGGACGACACCGGCGCCGCCGGCGAGCGCGCGACCGAGGCGCTCGCCGATCTCGGCGGCGTGCCCCGGGCGGAGCTCGAGCCCTACCTCTACCGCCTCGAGCAGGAAGCGGCGGCGACCCACCTCTTCCGCGTCGCCGCCGGTCTCGACTCGCTCGTTCCGGGTGAGGGCGAGATCCAGGGACAGGTGCGCTCCGCCTACGAGCGCGGCGCGGTCGGTCCGCTCCTCGACCGGCTCTTCCGGCAGGCGCTCCACACGGGGAAGCGCGTCCGTACGGAGACAGCGATCGGCGAGAGCCCCGCGTCGGTCGCCTCGGCCGCGGCGGCGCTCGCGGCGCAGGTCTTCGGGGACCTCACGGGCAGGCGGATCGTCGTCGTCGGCGCGGGCAAGGTCGGCGAGCTGGCCGCCCGGAACCTGGTCAGCCGCGGCGCAGAGCTCTCGTTCGTGGCGAACCGGTCGCTCGACCGCGCGTCGTCGCTCGCAGAGCGGTTCGGCGGCGAGGCGCTCCCGCTCGACGCGGTCGACGGGGAGCTGGCCCGGGCCGACATCGTCGTCTCATCGACGTCGGCCCGCGACCCGATCCTCTCGCGCGAGCAGGTGGCGGGCGCGCTTCCCGCCAGGAAGGGGCGTCCGCTGCTGCTCGTCGACCTGGCGGTCCCGCGAGACGTCGATCCGGCCGTGCGGAATCTCGGCGGCTGCTTCCTCTACGACATCGACGACCTCCAGTCCGTCGTGGAGGAGACGCTGACCGGGCGGCGCGGGGAGGCGATCCGCGCTGAGGCGATCGTGGCGGCGGAGGGCGAGCGGTTCCGCGCGTGGCTCGCGTCGCTCGACTCGGTCCCGGCGATCGCGTCGCTGCGAGAGCGCGCCGAGACGATCCGCCGCGGCGAGCTCGCGAAGATGGGCCCCCGGCTCGCGGGGCTGTCCGACCGGGAACGCCACGCGGTCGAGTCGCTGACGAACCAGATCGTGAACAAGCTCCTGCACCAGCCGATCATGCGCCTCAAGGAGGCCGGGTTTGGCGAGGAGGACGACGGCCGTGCTCCTCAGGGTCGGCTCGAGGGGTAGCCGCCTCGCGCTCACACAGGCCGAGCGCGC
This sequence comes from Gaiellaceae bacterium, assembly GCA_035707105.1. Taxonomy (GTDB): domain Bacteria; phylum Actinomycetota; class Thermoleophilia; order Gaiellales; family Gaiellaceae; genus JACDAN01. The sequence goes on from DASSUI010000056.1 coordinate 80,181, forward strand.
CGTCGAGCGGCTGCGGCGGCCGGGCCTGGAGTTCGCCCTGGTCCCGGTGACGACGGCCGGCGACCGCGACCGTTCGAAGCCGTTCGGCGAGATCGGGTCGCGCGGCGTCTTCGTGAAGGAGCTCGAGGAGGCGCTCCTCGACGGGCGGATCGACGTGGCCGTGCACTCCGCGAAGGACATGACCTCGACCGACGCCGAGGGCCTCGCCGTCGGCGCCTACCTCGAGCGCGAGGATCCTCGCGACGCGCTCTGCGGCGCCGATGCCATCCGGCCCGGCATGCGGATCGGCACGGCGTCGGTTCGGCGCCGCGCCGAACTCCTCGCGCTCGAGCCGTCCGTCGTCGTGGAGCCGTTGCGCGGGAACGTCGACACGCGGCTGCGCAAGCGCCACGAGCGCGGCCTCGACGCCGTCGTCCTCGCCGCATGCGGGCTCGACCGGCTCGGGCTCGGGGCCGAGATCGGACACCGGTTCGACCCCGGCGAGATCCTGCCCGAGGCGGGCCAGGGCGCGCTCGCGCTCCAGGTCCGAGCCGCGGACGAGCATCTCGTCGCCCATGCCGACCACGAGGAGACCCGGCGGCGGGTCGAGGCCGAGCGCGTGTGCGTCGCGGCTGTGGGCGGAGGGTGCCTGGCGCCGGTTGCCGCGCACCACGACGGCTCCACGCTCACGGCGCTCGTCGCCGCCGAGGACGGCAGCTGGGTCGAGCGCCGCACCGGCGACGATCCCGTTCGGATCGGCGAGGAGCTGCGCGCGCTCGCGTCCGCATGAGAGTCCTGCTGACGCGGCCGGAGGGCCGGAACGAGGAGCTCGCGGACGCCCTGCGCGCTGCGGGCCACGACGTGGCATGCGTCCCGCTGATCGCTCTCGAGCCGCTCGGCGACGATCCGGTCGACCTCGACGGCTACGACTGGGTGCTCGTCACCAGCGCGACCGGAGCGCGGGAGCTGCGGCGGCGCGGTCGCGGTCGCCCGAAGCGCTTCGCCGCCATCGGGCCGGCGACCGCGGCTGCGCTCGGCGGCGCCGACCTCGTCCCGCGCGTCTCCACCCAGGAAGGCCTGCTCGCCGAGCTGCCGCGTCCCGCCGGCCGCGTGCTGTTCGCAGGTGCGGAGGCGGCCAGGCGCCTGCTGGTGGACGAGCTCGGCGCCGACTTCGTGCCGCTCTACCGCACGCGCGAGCTCGCCCCGGAGCTTCCGGAGGCGGACCTCGCCGTCCTCGCATCACCGTCGGCCGCCCGGGCGTACGCGGCGCTGGGCGGCCGGGCGCCCGCGGTCACGATCGGCCCGGAGACGACGAAGGCGGCCGAGTCGGCCGCGATCGCGGTCGCGCGGGAGGCCGCGTCGCAGGACGTCGAGGGCCTCGTCGCCGCCGTGGGCGCGGGGACGCGTTAGCGTCCCGGGCCGTGGTCATCACGTTCCTGTCTGACTTCGGGGTCGAGGACGACTTCGCGGGCACCTGCCACGGCGTGATCAAGCGGCTGGCGCCGGAGGTGGACGTCATCCACATCACGCACGGGATCCAGCCGACGAGCATCCTGCAGGGGTCGGTCGTCCTGGCGAACACGCTCCCCTACATGCCGGTCGGCGTGCACCTCGCGATCGTGGACCCGGACGTGGGCACCCCGCGCCGCGCGCTGGTCGTGCGGACCGAGGACGAGCGGCTCCTCGTGGGCCCGGACAACGGGTTGCTGGTCCCGGCGGCGGAGGCGCTCGGCGGCGTCGCTGCGGCGAACGAGATCACGAATCGGAAGTACGCGCTCGAGCCGATCTCGGCCACGTTTCACGGCCGGGACATCTTCTCGCCGGCCGCCGCCCACCTCGCGCTAGGCCTCGACCCGCAGGAGCTTGGCGACCCGGTCGAACCGGATTCGCTCGTCCGGCTGGCCTATCCGGAGCCGGAGATCGGGACCCGGCGGATTCGCGCGAGGTGCCTCTACGTCGACCGGTTCGGGAACATCCAGCTCAACCTGAACGCGCAAGACGTCGAGCCGCTAGGCATCGTCCCCGGCCGGCGCGTGGAGGTGGAGCTTCCCGTCGACCGCTTCTACGCGGTCGCGGCCCGCACGTTCGCCGATGCCCGTGCCGGCGACATCATCCTGTACGAGGACGCGTACCGGAACATCGCGATCGCGATCTCGCGCGGCAACGCGGCCGAGACGTTCGGCGTGCGGGCCGGGACGGAGGTGCGGCTACGAGCCGACTCGGCGTAGTCGCGGGCCAGAAGTTCGTCAGGCTCGTGACGAACCTCGTCGTCCGTTGGCCGTCGTTCTGGCCGCTGTTTCGGCCGCTCGTCCGCCGGCAGTTCGACCGGCTCGCCCCCGCGTGGGCCGACATGCGCATGCCTGACTCGTTCGCGCCGTACGAGGCCGCTCTCGGCCGGATCGACGATCGCGTTCTGCGCGCGCTCGACGTGGGAACCGGGACGGGCGCGGGCGCCGCGAAGATCGCGGAGCGGTTTCCAGAAGCCGAGGTCGTGGGCGTCGACGTCTCCGAGCCGATGCTCGAGCAAGCCCGCAGGCTCGCGCCGGGGATCCGGTTCATGGAGGGCGACGCGTCCCGCCTGCCGTTCGGCGACTGGGAGTTCGATCTCGTCGCCCACGCGAACATGATCCCGTTCCTCGACGAGACGGTCCGCGTGTTGCGCCCGGGCGGCTGGACGCTGTACGCGTTCTCCAACGGCTCCGGCACGCCGATCTACGTGCCGTCAGGGCGTTTGCGGCGGGAGCTCGAGCGCCGCGGCTTCACGGACTTTGCGGACATTTCTGCCGGACGCGGCACTGCGATCCTTGCCCGCCGGGGCGCAGCGGTTTAACGTCGGGGTTACTGAGACGTTCGCGGCGCGGTCGCACCGGCCCGGACGTCTCTTTTTGTCCGGCTAGACTGGGTCGCTGCGGCGAGGTAGCTCAGTTGGTAGAGCACACGGCTGAAAACCGTGGTGTCGCCGGTTCGATTCCGGCCCTCGCCACCTCTGCGCAGCTAGCCGACGGCCGCCGCGCTGCGGGCCTGCCGGATCGCCGCGATTCGTTCGCTCAGGCCCTCGAGCATCTCGCCCTTGAGGAGGACGGCGTCGGCGCCCGCGTCGACGGCGGTGCTGTGGAGCTTCGGGTCGGCGTCGCCGGTCAGCGCGATCAGGCAGAGGCTCGGCCGCTCGCGCCGCAGCCGGCCGACGGCGGCGATGCCGTCCATCCGGGGCATGTGCAGGTCGATCACGACGGCGTCCGGATCCATCGCCTCGACGCACTCGACCGCCTCGACGCCGTCCAGGGCGGCCGCAACGACGCGCAGACCCGGCTGCTGATCCACGAGCGCGCGCAGGGATTCGAGATACCGCTCGTCGTCGTCCGCGAGGACGACCGTGATGACGCCCCTGTCCGGCATCTCAGCGCGCGCAAAGTATCCCATCTCGAGGGGGGACCGAGGGCGTGTTAGTCGTTCTTTACGACATCCACGGCAACCTGCCCGCTCTCGAGGCCGTGCTGGCCGACGCCGAGCGCCTGGGAGCGGACCGGTACGTCCTCGGAGGCGACTACGGAACGCCCAGCCCGTGGCCGGCGGAGACCCTTGCCCGCCTCCGTGAGCTGCCGGACGCTACTTGGATCCGGGGGAACGGCGAACGGTGGCTCCGGGAGCCGCCGCTCGACCGGCCCGAGGTGATGGAGGTCTACGACCTGTTCGGAGGCGAGCTGTCCGACGAGGAGGTCGACGCGCTCTACGGGCTACCGCCGGAGGCCGAGTTGGATGGCGTCCTGTTCGTGCACGGCTCGCCGTTGTCCGACGTCGAGAGCTTCGCTCCGCAGCCACAGGACGGCGAGGAGCGACTGCTCGCGGGTGTCCGCGACCGGACGATCGTCTTCGGACACAGCCACCAGCAGTTCCGCCGGCCCGGCCCCGACCGCACCGACCTCGTCAACCCCGGCAGCGTCGGGATGCCGCTGGACGGCGACGTGCGCGCCGCCTGGATGACGCGCGACGGGGACTTCCAGTTCCGGCGGACGGCGTACGACGTCGAGCGCGCCGCCGCCGCCTACGAAGCGATGGGCGGCGAGGCCGCGGAGTTCTTCGCGGGCCGGATCCGCCGCGGCTCGGACTAGAGGGGTTTGGCGCAACACGGCTGAGCCGCCACGCCACGCTGCTCGTCCCCAGGTCTGCGTTCTTGCCTGGGACGACCATCGTGCCCTGGCAACGAGCGCTTTTCCGCCAAACCCTCCTAGGCGAGCGTCGCCTCCACGGACATGTCGACGTTTCCTTTGAGCGCCTGGGAAACCGGGCAGTTGTCCTTCGCACCCTCGGCGGCCTCGCGGAAGCCCTCCTCGTCCAGCCCGTCGACCTGCCCCTGGATGCGGAGCCGCATCGTCGTCATGCGGAACCCCTCTCCGGCCTTGTCGAACGTGGCCGTCGCCTCGCTCTCGAGTCGCTGCGCCGGCGTCCCGGCCTGGGCGAGGGCATGCGCCAGCGCCATCGAGACGCAGGTGGCGTGCGCGGCGGCGATGAGCTCCTCCGGGCTCGTGTTCTCGTCGGCCTGCTCCGCACGCGAGCTCCACTTCACCGTTGCGCTGTCCACGGCACCGCTCTCGGTCGAGACCGTCCCGGAGCCGTCCATGAGATCCCCCTGCCACTCGGCCTTCGCGGTGCGTTCAACCGGCATCCCCGTCCTCCTTTTCCCGGCCTGCTTCCGACGGCCGATAGTACCGGCGGCCCTTCAGCTCGTCGGGCAGGTTGTCGACCTCGAAGCCGCGTGGATCAGAGTGCGGGTAGATGTACCCCTTGCCGCGCCCGAGCTTCCTCGCGCCGTAGTAGTGCGTGTCCCTCAGCGCGTCAGGCGGGCGGAGATGGCCGTGGTCCCGGACGTCCTTCTGCGCGTCGCGCAGCGCGACGATGACGTCGTTCGACTTCGGCGCGAGCGCGAGGTAGATCGCCGCCTCGGCGAGGTTCAGCTGCGCCTCCGGGAGACCGACGTGCTCGACCGCATGCGCCGCCGCGACGGCGACCACGAGCGCCTGCGGGTCGGCGAGGCCGACGTCCTCGGACGCGAGGACGATCATCCGGCGCGCGATGAACCGTGGGTCCTCGCCGCCCTCGAGCATCGCCGCGAGGTAGTAGACGGACGCGTCGGGATCCGACCCCCGCATCGACTTGATGAACGCGGAGATGAAGTCGTAGTGCGCGTCGCCGCCCTTGTCGTAGACGAGGGGGCGCTTCCGTGCCGCGTCCTCCACGTGGTCGGCCGAGATCGGCCCGCCTTCCGCCACCGCCGTCTGCACGGCGAGCTCGAGGATGTTGAGCGCGTTGCGCGCGTCGCCACCTGCTCGTAGGGCGACCAGGCCGACGAGGTCCTCCGGCACCTCCGCGCCCAGCTCCGCGGCCCCCCGCTGCACCACGACCTGCAACTCGTCCTCCGAGAGCGGCTCGAGCTCGTAGATCTGCGTCCGTGAGAGAAGCGCCGAGTTCACCTCGAAGTAGGGGTTCTCCGTCGTCGCGCCGATCAAGGTCAGGACGCCCTCCTCGACCGCGGGCAGCAGTGCGTCCTGCTGCGCCTTGTTGAAGCGGTGAATCTCGTCGAGGAAGAGGATCGTCCGCCGACCCTGCGCGCCGAGCTCCTCCCGCGCTGCTGCGATCACCTCGCGCACCTGGGCGACGGTCGCCGAGACGGCGGAGAGCTCGCGGAAGACCGAGCCCGTCTGCTGGGCGACGATCCGCGCGAGGGTCGTCTTGCCCGTCCCGGGCGGGCCGTAGAGGATCATGGATCCGACGCGGTCCTGCTCAATGGCGAGCCGGAGGGCCGACCGCTCGGCGAGGACCTGGTCCTGGCCGACGAAGTCCTCCAGTCGCTGCGGCCTGAGTCTCATCGCGAGCGGAGCGACCTCCGGGAGGCGCTCCCGCGCTGCGTCTGAGAACAGGTCGCCCATTGCAGGGAAAGTATGCTCGCCTCCTTGAGCGCGCCGACCGTGTCGCTGCGGCAGGAGGCCACCGAGCTCCTTCAGGAGCTGATCCGGGTCGACACCGTCAACCCGCCGGGCAACGAGGCGGCGGCCGCGGAGTTGCTGCGGGAGTATCTCGGCGACCACGGCGTCGCGTCGGAGCTCTTCGCGAAGGTGCCCGAGCGGGCGAACCTGGTCGCCCGAATTCCCGGCGGGGGCGACGGACCGCGGCTGGTGCTCCTGTCGCACACGGACACCGTCCTGGCCGACCCTGCCGAATGGGAGTTCGACCCGTGGTCGGGCGAGCTTCGCGACGGCCAGGTCTGGGGCCGCGGCGCGCTCGACATGAAGGGCCAGGCCGCCGCGAGCGCGGTGACGATCGCGTCGCTGGCCCGGGAGGGATTCGAGCCGGGCGGTGACCTGATCTTCGCGGCGTGCGCCGACGAGGAGGTCGGCGTCGGTTTCGGACTCCAGTGGCTTTGCCACGCGCACCCGGAGGCGGTCCGCGCCGAGTACTGCGTCAACGAGGGCGCGGGCGACCGGCTCGTCCTCGGCGGCCGTGTCTTCTACGCCTGCTCGACGGCCGAGAAGATGAGCTCGCCGTTCATGCTGCGTGTAAACGGGCGGAGCGGCCACGCCTCGCGGCCGGGGATCGCGGACAACGCGCTCGTGAAGGCCGCGCCGCTCGTCGAGCGTCTCGGGTATTTCCGGGACCGGCCCCAGCTCGGGCCGGAGGTCGAGGCCTTCCTCCGGGCGGTGACGGGCAACACCCCGAGCCCCGAGCGCGCGGTCGAGGCAGCCCGCGAGATCCACCCGCTCGCCGGAGACATCGTCGAGCCGCTGCTCGGCACGACCGTGGCGCCGACGAAGATCGTCGCCTCGCAGAAGCGCAACGTGATACCGGCGCGGTGCGAGGTGACCGTCGACTGCCGGATCCTTCCCGAGCACACCCAGGCCGAGGTCGAGGCGCAGCTCCGCGAGTACCTCGGCGATGCGGACTTCGAGTTCGAGTGGATCGAGGGCCAGGGCGGCACGCGCTCGCCGCTCGACACGCCGCTCTGGGACGTGATCGAGACCTTCGTGTCGGAGCTGGAGCCGGGGGCGCACGTCGTCCCGATGCTGCTCTCGGGTTTCACCGACAGCCACTGGCTGCGCGAGGCGTTCGGAACCGTCGCCTACGGGTTCTTCCCGATGCGGAAGATGGAAGCCGAGGTGGCCGCGCGGCTGATCCACTCCGCGGACGAGCGGATCGAGGTCGAGGACCTCGAGCTCGGTGTCCGGTTCCTGCGGCACGCGGCGACCGAGGTCGGGTCGCTACGCTCGGGCTCGTGAGCGAGAAGGTGAAGCTCGGCGGGATGGCGCTTGCCAATGGCGTACTCGTCCACGGGCCGAACGCCTGGGCGTGCGCGGTGCGGCGGCCCGACGGGACGCTCAGGGTCGAGGCGGACGTGAAGCGGTTCCGGGCGGCGAACGTCGAGCGCCCGTTCCTGCGCGGGCCGGCCCGCGTGCTCGAGATCTTTGCGCTGCTGCCCGAGGTGCGGCGGCGCGTTCCCGAGGCGCGGCTCCCGTTCGAGCGGCCCGCGGTCCTCGCGGCGATGGCCGGCGGCGCCGTCTTCACGCACGTCGTCCGCAACTCGGGCCGCCTGGGGCCCGCCACGCGGGAGCTCGTCGCGGGCATCGCCTCTCTCGCGCCGGCCGCGATCGCGCTGCGCGGTTCGACGCTCGCCGCATACCACGGGGCCGAGCACATCTCGATCGGGACGTACGAGCACGGCGAGCCGCGCGCGAAGGAGCACGAGCGGTGCGGATCGCACCTCGTAGGCCCGCTGCTCGTCACGATGGCCGCGGGGAACGCGCTCGCGGCGAAGGCACCCGACCACGTTCGTCCGACCGCCAGGGCCGCGGCGTCCGTCGGCGCGCTGGCGGCGTCCACGGAGATCTTCAACTGGATGTCGCGGAACCCGGAGCGGCGGCTCTCGAAGCTGCTCGCACGGCCGGGCCATGAGCTGCAGCACCGGCTCGCCACGGCAGAGCCGACGTCCGAGCAGCTCGAGGTCGCCGAAGCAGCGCTGACGGCCTGCCTCGAGCTCGAGGAGGCGGCGAATGGCGGTCGAGACCAGAGGTAAGCGCCTCCCTCCGGAGATCTTCGACCTTCCGGTCGAGAAGATCCGCGAAGGGCTCTACACCGACGAGTACTTCAACCGCACGCAGCAGGTGCTGCGCGAGGATGGCCGGCACCCACGGGTCGTCATGCAGGTGTTCCAGAAGAAGGAGGCGATCCTCGGCGGGATCGACGAGGCGATCGCCGTCCTCAAGCTCTGCTCCGACGAGTGGGAGGGCCTCACCGTCCACGCGCTCTACGAGGGCGACGAGATCTCCCCCTGGGAGACCGTGATGACGATCGAGGGGGACTACACGTCCTTCGCGCACCTCGAGACGGTCTACCTGGGCGTGCTCGCCCGCCGCACGATGATCGCGACGAACGTGAAGCGCGTCGTTGAGGCGGCGAACGGGAAGCCGATCATCTTCATGCCGGCTCGGTATGACCACCACCGTGTCCAGACCGGCGACGGCTACGCCGCCTACGTCGCGGGCGCGACGATCGGGGCGCCGATCGGCATGACCACCGGCGCGAACACGTCCTGGTGGGGCGGCACCGCGATCGGGACCGTGCCGCACTCGCTGATCTCGTCGTACGGCGGCAACACGGTGCTCGCGGCGACGAAGTTCGCGGAGCACATGCCGCCCGACATGAACATCGTCGTGCTCGTCGACTTCGAGAACGACTCGGTGCGCACGTCGCTGGACGTGGCCCGGGCGCTTCGCCACCGACTCTGGGGCGTCCGGCTGGACACGTCCCGCACGCTCGTGGACAAGTCGCTCTGGAACGAGATGGGCGATTTCGATCCGCGCGGGGTGAACGACCGGCTGGTGCGCAAGGTTCGCGAGGCGCTCGACCGTGACGGCTTCGAGCGCGTGAAGATCGTCGTCTCGGGCGGGATGAACGCGGACCGGATCCGCGAGTTCGAGGAGAAGGGCGTGCCGGTCGACTCCTACGGCGTCGGCTCGGCGCTGATCCGCGGCGAGAACGACTTCACGGCGGACGTGGTGCTCACGGACGGGCGCCCGGCCGCGAAGGTGGGTCGTTGGTACCGGCCGAACCCGCGGCTCGAGCTCGTCACCTGACGCCGGCGGGGATTCCGGGCCAGGTCTCGATCGGCTCGGTCGAGCGCACGACGTGCATGCCCGCCGCGGCGAAGCGCTCGAACGCGGCGTTCGCCTGCTCCGTGTAGTCCAGGCCCGGGACGACCACCGGCGACGTGCAGTCCTCGAGGAGGTATGTGCGCGGCGCGAGTGCCCGCTCCCGCTCGTCGTCGTCCTCGAGGAGATCGTCGATCGTCCAGGCGACGCAGTGGCTCTTCGCCTGGCCGGCCACGACGATGGCGTCGTAGAGCAGCAGCTGCTCGATCAGCAGGTCGTTCTTCCCGGCGATCGCCGTTCCGTCCGGCCCCTCGGTGATCTCCGGGCCGAGCATGGAGTAGTGCTCCGTCAGCGGGTTGTCGCCCTTGACCTGGAACGACGGCTGGCTGGAGCGGGCGACGGTGTGGAAGAAGATCGCCTCTTCGACGGAGGAGACGAGGGCGTGGCCGATCCCGCCGAGCATGGCGTGGTAAGGCCAGATCGTCAGGTTGTACTTGCCGCTCGCGGCGAGCTTGCGCGTGTAGTCGAGCAGCTGGCGCTGCGCGTACTCCGGCTCGACGTCCGCGCTCTCCACGGCGTGCGGGTTGATGCGCCAGCGGCCGGACTCGACGTCCTCCGGCGAGACGAGCGTGTACGGCTCCGGGTGCCTGCCCTCCTCGTCCACGAGCCAGAGGGGGTGGAAGATCTGGGTCGCCCGGTGGGTGTCGAGCGTCGGGATGATCGCCGTGATCGCGCCGAGGTTCCGGTATACGAATTCGCAGAGGCGGACGCTGTCGCGCTCCGCGCCCTGGACATAGAGCTCGAACCCCGGAACGCAGAACGTGTTCTGGACGTCGACGGCGACAAGGCAGATCCGGAAGCCGTCCTCGAGCGCTGGGCGGAGGCCGTGCTCCTCTTCCCAGACCTGTGCCTCGGCCGCACGGTCTCCGTACGGGACCCGCCAGACCTCGCCCGTGCGTCCGGGGTCGAAATGCGGCGGGATCGGCAGCTCGGCCACGGCGTCAGTCTGCCCTACAGCCGGCGCCGGTCGCTGCCGATAGGCGGTCCATGCCGTTCGACGTGGGGGAGCTGCTGCGCGCGATCGGGGACATCGCCTTCGTGTGGCTCCCGATCATCATGTTCGCGCTGATCATCTACCTGCTCTGGCGCAGCCTCGCGCTGATGCCGCGGGTGAAGACGACGCACGTGAAACCGAGCTCGCGCAGCGCCGTCACGTGGGACGAGGTCGCCGGCCTGGACGAGGCGAAGAAGGAGCTCCGCGAGGTGGTCGAGTTCCTGCGCCACCCGAAGCGGTTCTCCCGGCTCGGCGCGCGCGTCCCCAAGGGGATCCTCCTGTACGGCCCGCCCGGGACCGGCAAGACGCTGCTTGCGAAGGCTGTCGCGCACGAGTCGGGCGCGAGCTTCTACTCGCAGAGCGCCTCGGCCTTCGTCGAGATGTTCGCCGGCCTCGGCGCCGCGCGCATCCGCAAGCTCTTCGAGCAGGCGCGGAACGAGGCGTCGGCAATCATCTTCATCGACGAGCTGGACGCCGTCGGCATGAAGCGGATGGGCGGCGGGCTCAACCGCGAGCAGGACCAGACACTGAACCAGCTCCTCGTCGAGCTGGACGGGTTCAACGAGAGCGAGGGCGGCCAGGTGATCGTCATGGGCGCCTCGAACCGGCTCGAGGATCTCGACCCTGCGCTCCTGCGCCCTGGCCGCTTCGACCGCCAGATCCTCGTCTCGTCCCCCGACCTCGCGGGCCGGCAGGAGATCCTCGGCGTCCACACCCGCGGCAAGCCGCTCTCGCCGGACGTCGACCTGCAGCTCATCGCGCGCCAGACCGCCGGGCTGACCGGAGCGGACCTGGCCAACGTGGCAAACGAGGCCGCGATCTTCGCCGCGCGCGAGGACCGGAACGACATCTCGCAGGCGAACTTCGAGGCCGCGATGGAGCGCGTCGTCGCCGGGCTCCAGCAGCGCCGCGTCGTCACCGAGAAGGAGCGGCGGATCCTGGCGTACCACGAGGCGGGCCACGCCGTGATGGCGTACCTGATGGGCGACCCCGTCCAGAAGGCGACGATCGTCGCCCGCGGCGACGCGCTCGGCTACACGTTCCACCTCCCGGACGAGGAGCGCTACCTCCACACGCGTGAGGAGCTGATCGACTGGATGAAGATCGGCCTCGCGGGCCGCGCCGCCGAGCAGGTCGTCTTCGGCCGAGTCACCAACGGCGCCGCGAACGACCTCGAGAAGGTCACGTCCCTCGCACGCGCGATGGTCTTCGAGTACGGCATGTCCGAGGGCGTCGTCTCCAGGACGATGAGGGCGGACAACTACGCGCTCTCCGAGGAGACGAAGCGGCTGCGCGACAGCGAGCAGGCGCGACTCACGGACGGCGCCTACGAGGAGGCGATCCGCCTGCTCGAGAAGCACCGCGCCGCGCTCGACCGCGTCGCCGGCGCCCTGCTCGACAAGGAGACGCTCAACCGCGAGCAGCTCGAGGCGCTGCTGCACGACACCCAGGCGGAGTCTCACGCGAGCGAGACTGTCGGCACGATCCGAGTCCTGCCGCAGACAGAACACGCGTAAGTAGCATCGGGGCGTGCGCCCCCTACGGATGCATCACGTCGGCATGGCGGTCGAGGATCTCGACGAGGCGGTCGGGACCTACGAGCGGCTGTTCGGCGGGCGCGTCGAGCACCGCGGCACCCTCGAGGGCCAGGGCGTCGAGGCGGTGTCGATGCGCGTCGGGGAGAGCCGGGTCGAGCTGATGGGCTCACTCGGCGAGGAGACTCCGGTCGGGAAGTTCCTCGCCAAGCGCGGCCCGGGCATGCACCACGTCGCCTACGAGGTCGAGGACCTCCCGGCGGCGCTCCGAGACCTCTCCGACCAGGGCGCAGAGCTCATCGACGAGCAGCCCCGCTCGGGCCTCTTCGGACTTCAGGTCGCCTTCGTCCACCCCGACGCCGTCCACGGCGTCCTCGCAGAATTGGTGTCGGAATGAGTACGGAAGAACACATCCGAATCGAGATCGGCTTCGACGGCACGCAGATCATGAGCGCCCTCGTCACGCCGGAGACGGCTGACGAGCTGGAGGCCGCGTTGAAAAACGGCAACGGCGGCTCGGTCGTCCTCGACGCGGAGGACGGGCGCTACACGGTTCCGCTCGCGCGAGTCGTCTACCTCAAGCGGTTCGCCCGCGAGGGCCGGGTCGGCTTCGGGAACGTTTAGCCGCACAGACACCCGGGGCATCTCAACACCGGGGGTGGGCGACCAGGTCGTCACCGGGACTATCGGGAGGCGCGCGGCGAACGAGAACGGTCGTATACGCGGCCTTGTCGAGCGGGCCCAGGGAGGCGATCGCGCAGCCCTCGAAGAGCTGTACCTGATCCATTTCGACCGGATCTACAGCTACCTCCACCTGAGCGTCGGGAGCAGACCCGACGCCGAGGACCTCACGACCCAGACGTTCGTGCGGATGCTGGAGTCGATCGGTAGCTTCCGCTGGCGGTCGGTGCCGTTCTCCGCATGGCTCTTCCGGATCGCCCACAACCTCGCGATGGACCACTTCCGCTCCCGACGGCGGTGGCATCCGGAGGAGGAGGTTCCGGAGCCGAGCGGTGTCGAGGAGACCTCCGCCGAGGAGCAGGCGCTCGCCTCGATCGGCGACGCGAGCCTCATGGAGCTGATCGCCCGCCTGTCTCCCGAGCAGCGCCAGGTGCTGACGCTGAAGTTCGTCTTCCGGTTCTCGAACGGCGAGGTCGCCTCCATCCTCGGGAAGACGCACGGCGCGGTGAAGTCGCTCCAGCACCGGGCGCTCAGCTCGCTGCAGAAGCACGTCAGCCGCTAGAAAGGCGGCATGGCCCTCGACGTGGGCATCGTCGGGCCGCCGGGCTCGGGGAAGACGACGCTGTTCACGGCGCTGACCGGCGTGCGCCCAGAGGGCTACGGCACGCCGCACGTCGGCATGGCGCCGATCGCGGACGACCGCCTGGGACGGATCGCCGAGGTGGTCGGCTCGGCGAAGCAGACGCCGGCGACGATCCGGCTCGTCGACGTCCCAGGTACCGCGGCGGCGCAGCTGGGCGGCGTCCGCCGCGCCGATGCGCTGCTCGCCGTGGTCCGCGACCCCGACGACCTGCCGTCCCTCGAGCTCGAGCTGCTCGTCGCCGACCGGGATCACGTGGAGCGCCGGCTCGAGCGCGTGCGGAAGGAGGCGAAGTCGGGCGACCCGAAGCTGAAGGAGCAGGTCGAGCTGCTCGAGCGCCTCGTCGCCCACGTCGACGACGAGCGTCCCCTCCGTGACTGGCCCGGCGAGCTGCCGCCTGAGCTCGAGCCCCTGACGGCGAAGCCGTTGATCCCGATCGTGAACGGCCCCGGCGGCGCCGATCTCACGTTGGAGGCCGAGCTGCGCGAGCTGCCGCCCGAGGAGGCCGCGCAGTTCCGCAACGGCGGCTCGTCGGCGCTGGACGACGTCGTCCGGCGCCTCGCGTCGGCCCTCGACCTCGTCACCTTCTTCACGGCGGGGGACAACGAGGCCCGTGCCTGGACGCTCCGCCGGGGCGAGACGGCGCTCGACGCGGCCGAGTCGGTCCACACGGACATGGCGCGCGGCTTCATCCGCTGCGAGGTGATCCGCTGGGACGACCTCGTCGAGGCCGGCTCGCACGCCGAAGCGGCCCGCAGGGGGCTACAACGGCTCGAAGGAAAGGGGTACGTTGTCGCGGACGGCGACGTCCTGAACATCCGCTTCAACGTCTAACCGTGTGACCCCCGCTTAACCGAACGTCAATGAATGCTGAACCTATATTGGGGCGCTGATGAGCAGCTTCGAGCCCGAGCGGCAGCGGGACGACGAACGCTTGCAGCGAGCCGTCGGAGTCGCGACCAAGCTGCTCGAGAACGTCGACCGCGTCGTCCGCGGGAAGGAGGGCGAGATCAAGCTCGTCCTCGCCGCGCTCGCCTGCCGGGGCCATGTCCTGCTCGAGGACGTTCCCGGGACGGCGAAGACGGTGCTTGCGAGGGCACTCGCGCAGAGCATCGAGGGCGCGGCGCCGTCGCGGATCCAGTGCACGCCTGACCTGCAGCCGACGGATGTCACCGGGCTCTCGGTCTACAACCAGCGCGAGCGCGACTTCGAGTTCCGCCCCGGGCCGATCTTCGCCAACGTCGTCCTCGTCGACGAGATCAACCGCGCGATGCCGAAGACCCAGTCCTCGCTGCTCGAGGCGATGGCGGAGACGCAGGTGACGGTCGACGGCGTGACGCGAGAGCTCCCGCAACCGTTCCTCGTCCTCGCGACGCAGAACCCCATCGAGCTCGAGGGGACGTTCCCGCTCCCCGAGGCGCAGCTCGACCGCTTCTTCCTGAAGACCGCGCTCGGCTACCCCGAGGGGGACCAGGAGCTGCAGATCGTGCGCGACCAGCGCCACGGGCACCCGCTCGGCGGCCTGCAGTCCGTCGTGTCGCTGGAGGAGGTCGAGGAGCTCCACCACGCGAGCGAGGAGGTCTACGTCGACGAGCTCCTGCAGCGATGGATCATCGACCTCGTGCGCGCGACCCGGGAGCTCGAGACGGTCGCGATCGGCGC
>DASSUI010000057.1:0-9018 GCA_035707105.1 Gaiellaceae bacterium
TCACGCTGGCGCCGGAGCTCTGGGTGCAGCGGATCGATCCGGCCGAAGCGGTGCGGGCGGCCGTCGCGTCGGTTCCGGTGCCGGTCCTGGACGAATCGTGGTGACGTTCGAGCAGCGCGCCGTCGTCTGGTTCGTCGTCGCTTCGGTTGGGCTCCTCGCCGGCCTCGCGACCGCGCAGCCGGCGCTGGTCGCGGTCGGGGCCGGTTTCCTGGTTCCGCTGCTCCTCGGGCTCGCGGCGCGGCCGCCTCGGCTGCCCGAAGCGACCGTCCGGGTCTCGGCCGAGCGCGTGATCGAGGGCGCGCGGGTCGAGCTCGAGCTGACGCTTGCCGCGTCGGACGCATGCCCCTGGCTCGACGTCGAGGTGCGGCTGCCGGAACGCCTCGATCCGGACGGAGCGCCCACATGGCGCGTGCTTGCCCTCGATGCGGGCGAGACGCGGACGCTCGAGTACTCGATCGACTGCCCTCGCTGGGGCGCCTTCCGCATCGTCTCGATCCGGCTCTCGGCGTGCGATCAGCTTCACCTTCGTCGCGCCGAGCTCGTCCTCGAGCCGACCACGACGCTGCGGGTCTACCCGTCGGTCGAGAGGCTGCGACGGCTCGCCGGGCCGCGGGCGACACGCCCGGTAACCGGCAGCCGTCCGGCTGCGGTCGCCGGCGAAGGCATCGAGTTCGCGGAGCTCCGGTTCCTCGCCCCCGGCGAGCGCGCCCGGAGGATCAACTGGCGTGCGACCGCCGCCCGCGGCCGGCTGCTCGTCAACGATCGGCTGCCCGAGCGGAGCTCCGACGTCGTCATCTTCCTCGACGCGCTCGGAGCCGCCGCGACGAGCGCGGCGAGCACGCTCGACCACGCCGTGCGCGCGGCCGCCTCGCTGAGCGAGGCCTATCTCCGCCAGCGCGACCGCGTCGGGCTCCTCCGCTTCGGCGGCGACGTCGAGTGGATCATCCCCGGCTCGGGCCTGCGCCAGCAGTATCGGATCGTGGACGCCTTGCTCGAGAGCGAGGTCGGGCGAACGTACCGCTGGCGCGACACGAGCCTCATCCCGCGCCGGATCCTCCCGCCCCAGTCGCTGATCGTCGCGCTGACGCCGCGGCTCGACTGGCGCGTCACGCGCGCGCTCCTCAATCTCCGCCGCCGCGGCTACCAGGTCTCGATCGTCGAGGTCGATCCGCTCCCGTACCTCGCCGACGCCGAGGCCGCCGCCGGGCCGATCGCCTGGCGAACCTGGTTGCTCGAGCGGGACGCCGTCCGAACGCGGCTCGCCGGCGCGGGGATCGCGCTCGCGTCGTGGGGACCGGACGAGCCGATCGCCGCTCCGGTCGAAGCCCTCGCTGCCGCACGATGAGGGGGAGACGATTTCGGCGCGCCGCTGCAGCTGCGGCGCTCGGTCTCGGCGCCGTTCTCGGTGCGCTCGCGGCCCTCTACGGCGAAGACGCGCCCGTTTGGAGCATTCCGCTCGTCGCCGCCGCCGTCCTCATCCTGTACGAGCTCATCTCTCTGTCCCGCGGCCCGGCGCCGGAAGCGGCGGTCGAGCGACCGGCTGTCACCGCCGTCCTGGTGGGGCGCCTGCTCGTCGCTGCGCTGCTCGCGTTCGCGGGCGCGACCGTGGCCCTCTTGGCGGCCGCTGTTCCCGCCCGACACGGCCTCGCCGCCGGGCTCCTCGGCGCCGCAGCCGCAGCGGCGCTGTTCCTCCTCGTCGCGGCGGTCGCGCGGCCGGGCGGCGAGGCCTGAAGACCAACGGCCGCGTCCGGCGCGATGAGCGCTGGCGCGATGATGCGCCCGTGTCGCGCATCCTCGTCGGCTACGACGGATCGGACGGCGCCAAGCGTGCGCTCGATCGCGCGGGCGTGGAAGCGCGACCGGCATGTGCGCACCGCGGTCGTGAGGGTGGCTGGACAGGATCGACTCGTCGCCTGACGAGACGATCGCGTCGGCGAGCTGGGCGAGAGGAACCGTTGCAGCCGTCGCAGCCGCTCGAGCTGCTCGACCTGTCTGCGCACGCGTTCTTCGAGCGTTCGGTTCAGCTCGCGAAGCTCGACGGCCTGCGTCTTGCGTGGTGGCGCTTGATGCGAAGCAGTGACCTAACGCGGGCGAGGAGCTCGGTGTGGTTGAAGGGCTTGGTGATGAAGTCGTCTGCGCCCGACTCGATCGCTTTTGTCTTCTCGGCACCGACGCCGCTGGTGACCATGATCACGGGTAGCACCGCAGTCTCTTCGTCGGCTCGCAGCGCTTGGCAAACGGTGTAGCCGTCGATCCCGGGCATGACGACATCGAGGAGGATCAGATCCGGCTGCGCGGTTGCAACGCGGTCGAGCCGCCTCTTTGCCCGACGCGGGGTCAGCACGTCGTATCCGCGCGGCGCAAGCACAGCATCCAGCAACCGCACGTTCTCCGGGATGTCGTCAACGACGAGGATCGTTGCATTGCCGTCGCCGCTCATTGGCCGCCTCCGTTGCAGACTTCCCTCACGGCGCCGACGAGCTCGACGACGTTCACCGGCTTCGAGAGGTAGCCGACGAAGCCGGCCGCGAGGAAGCGCTCGCGGTCTCCGTGCATCGCCTGCGCGGTGAGCGCGAGCACGGGGATGGCCGTTGTCCGCGCGTCCGCGCGCAGTCGGCTCAGCGCCTCGACGCCGTCGATGTCCGGAAGCTGGATGTCCATGAGGACGACGTCCGGCGCGTGCTCGGCCGCCAGCTCGACCGCCCGCCCGCCGGTCGTCGCCTCGAGAGTCTCAAATCCCGTCGCCGTCAGGACGTCGCGGAACAGCTTCATGTTCTTCTCGTTGTCTTCGACCACGAGGACGCGCGCTCCGGCCATTGCTAGGACGACTCCGCGGGCAGCGTGAACGTGAATGTGCTTCCCTTCCCGAACTCGCTCTCGACCCAGATCCGGCCGCCGTGGAGCTCGACGAGCCGCTT
Source organism: Gaiellaceae bacterium (assembly GCA_035707105.1). Classification (GTDB taxonomy): domain Bacteria; phylum Actinomycetota; class Thermoleophilia; order Gaiellales; family Gaiellaceae; genus JACDAN01. The sequence continues at coordinate 2,919 of DASSUI010000057.1, forward strand.
CGACAGCGCAAGCCCGAGGCCCGTCCCGTCGCGCTGCTCGATCCCGGCCTCGGCCTGCTGGAACTCCTGGAAGATCCGCTCCTGGTCGTCGCGGGCGATGCCCGGGCCGGTGTCGGCTACCGCGACGCGCACCTCGCCGTCGACCCGCGCGGCCCGGACGTCGACAGCGCCGCCGGCAGGCGTGAACTTCACTGCGTTCGAGAGCAGGTTGAAGATCACCTGTCTGATCCGGCGTTCGTCGCCCGTCACGATGTCGACGTTCGGGCCCGCCTCGAGCTCGATCGCGATCCCGTTCGTCGTCGCCCGCTCGCGCACCATGACGACACCGCGCTCGAGCGCCTCCTGAAGGGAGAAAGGCGACACCTCGAGCTCAACCTGCCCGGCCTCAACCTTCGAGAGATCCAACACGTCGTCGATGAGCGAGAGCAGGTGGTTTCCCGAGGAGAGGATGTCGTCGAGGTACTCCTCCTGCTTCTCGTTCAGCTCGCCGAACATGCGCTCGCGCAGGACCTGTGAGAACCCGATGATCGCGTTCAGCGGCGTCCGCAGCTCGTGCGACATGTTCGCCAGGAACTCGCTCTTGTGCAGGCTCGCGGTCTCGAGCTCGCGGTAGAGCCGTCGCAGCTCGTCGTTCATGCGATTGACGTTCGCGGAGAGCGCCCCCAGCTCGTCGCGGTTCGGAACGTCGACATGGCCGGAGAAGTCGCCGGACGCGATCGCGGCAAGCCTGGCGTCGATCCGTTGGATCGGTCCGATCACCGACCACGAGAGGACGAATCCCAGCAGCAGCGCGAGCACGATGGCCCCCGCCGCGGCGCCGATGAACAGGTTCCGCGAACTCGCGTATGCGCTCGCATTCCGGGCAATCAGGTTGTTGGTCTTCGCGGTCGTGTCATTGGCGAGAACCGTGGCGAGGAGGTTGAGGTCGACCGCGAGCCGCTCGGCCCTGTTTCGCAAGAAGCCCTGACCGGCAGCGGGCTGAGAGTCGACGATTTGACGCACGATCCTCAAGAGCCGGCGGCTCGTGTCCCGGATCCTGCGAAGGACGGCTCTGTCCGCGGCCGGAGGCAGGAATCCGAGCCTGTCCGGGCGCGTCGACGGCCCGATCCGCGCGACCGCATTCAGCGCGGCGAGGTCAACGTCGATAGCAGTCGTTCCTCGACGTCTCTCCGGCCAGAGCTTGAAGAACGTCCGGTCGACGTTCTCCGCGAGCAGCAGACGAACGTTCGTCGTGTCGCTCTGGAGCTTGCCGTACGCAAATGTCCGCTCCTGCAACGCTCCGAGCGTCCCGATCCTGTCGTTCGACTGTGCGAGGACACGGAGTCCTAAGACCCCGACGGCAACCAGAAGCAGCGCGGTGCCCACGAACGCTATGAGGAGCTTGGTGTGGACGTTGGCCGGCAGGCCGCCGACGGCGCGGACGAGTGGGTTGTCGCCCCGGCTCAGCGGCCGGCGCTCGTTGACGGTCGCCTTCAGGGGCTTCGCTTCCTCGGCATCCGACACGGACTCAGGCGCGCAGCGTGGTCGACCCCCCGACCATGTCGGTGATCAGCCACCTTCCGTCGATCCGGGCGACCTCCTGATCGGCGGCTACGACGACTACGACCTTCTTCTTCTTGGCGTCGACGTAGTGGCATTCGAAGTGCAAGGTCCCGCGATCGCCGTTGACGGTGATTCGGAGCTTGTACGCAGGGTGGTCCGAGATCCAATGGTTCGTGGGTTTGAAGAACTTGGACTTCGTCAGGAAGTACTGCCGGATCTGCTGCTTCCCCGCGGCGGTCCGCCCGCCACCGACAGTCAAGGTCGCGTTCGGCGAAAAGAGCCTCATCATCAGATCAATGTCCTTCTTCGTCGTGGCCTCGTGGAATTTCCTCTCGATTTGGTCGATCTCCCAGAAGTCCGCCTTACGCTGCAGGGTCTGCTCCGAGGCCGAGTCGCCGCCCGAGCCGCCGCAGGCCGAGAGCGAGACAACGAGTGCTCCCAGTAGCCATCCGATCAAGAGCCTTCGCATTGCCGAGACCTCCTCTTTCTTCCGGCCGACCTGACGTGACGATGGTCACATGCCGATGCGGCTCCGTCTAGTGCCTACGTAGCCGACGATAGGACGAGAACAGGTGCGCAGCTACCGTGCTCGCTGGCGGTTCGATGGGGTGCAGGCATCCGCTCCGGGAGGGCGCCGCCGGCACAGCGGAAGCGCTCGGGCGCTCAGGTCTCGCCGCAGTAGCGACGCACCTGGTCGGCAAGCTCGCGAACGCGGAACGGCTTCTCGAGATACCCGGCGAACGCCGAGGCGGCGAGCAAGTCGCCCTCGTCGAGGCGCAACGAGGTCAGCGCGACGACCGGGATCGCCGCTGTCCGGGCCGCGTGGCCGAGCGAACGCGCGGCATCGCTGCCGTCCATGTCGGGGAGCCGGAGGTCCATCAGGATCACGTCCGGCAGGTGCTCGGCGGCGAGCGCGATCCCCTCGGCGCCGGTTGCCGCCTCCACTGTGCGGAACCCACCCGCACGCAAGACGTCGCGGGCGAGCTTCAGATTCTTCAGGTTGTCGTCGACGATCAGCACGAGCGGAGGCTGCACATCGGCCGGCCCGCGGGCGCCTGGAGACGACGTCGTCACGGCCGTATCCTCTTTCCATGCCGATCCGCCTCGTGCTCGCGGAGGACCACTACCTCGTCCGCGAGGGCGTCAGGCGGCTGCTCGAGACGCAGCCGGGGCTCGAGGTGGTAGCAGCGTGCGGCGACCTCGATTCGCTCCTCGCCGCCGTCGACGTGGAGCGGCCGGACGTCGTGGTCACCGACATCCGCATGCCGCCCGGCGACGCCGACGAGGGGATCCAGGCCGCCGAGCGGCTGCACGAGACGAACCCGGAGGTCGGCGTCGTCGTGCTGAGCCAGTACGCGAACCCGACCTACGCGCTCGCGCTCCTGCAGCACGGGAGCGCGCGACGCGCCTACGTCCTGAAGGAGCGCGTCAAGGACGTCGGTCAGCTCGTCGCCGCGATCCGCGCCGTCGCAGAAGGCGGCTCGGTGATCGATCCGAAGGTCGTCGAGGCGCTCGTCGCCCAGAACGCTCGCAGCGAGGATTCGCCGCTGAACGAGTTGACGCCGCGTGAGCGCGACGTGCTGCGCGAGATGGCCGAGGGGAAGAACAACGCGGCGATCGCCGAGGCCCTCTCCCTGACGGAGAGATCCGTCGAGAAGGTGATCCACTCGATCTTCCTCAAGCTCGGGCTCACGTGGGAGAGCGCGATCCACAAGCGCGTCAAGGCGGTGATCCTCTACCTCGCGGAGAGCACCTAGCGTCATCTCGCGACCGGGAGCGACCCCGACACGCGCGTCAGGCCATCGGCCTCCGTCTGGATCGTGAGTCGGCCGCCGAGCGCCTCGGCCCGATCGAGCAGCGGCTCGAGACCCGCTTCGAACCTGGCGCCGGGCGATACGACCTCGAAAGAGACCCAGCCGTTCTCGGCGCGCACCGAGACGGCGGGCCGCGACCCCGCTCCGGCGCACTCGAGGACCTCGACCCAGCAGAGGTAGACCGTCTCTGCAACCTCGGGCGGATAGCTCGCGCCCGCCTCGACGTCGACCGTGACCGCGATGCCGGCGCTCACTGCTGCCAACCGCAGCGTCGCGGCGAGGCCCGCCTCGAGTAGCGGCGGGTAGATCCGCTGCGCGAGCTGCGCCGCCTCGTCGAGGAGCTGCTGGACGTCGCGCTCCAACTCGGCAAGGAGCCGCGTCGCGCCCGCAGGATCGGCGCCCGCCAACGCCCCCGCTTGCTGGAGGTTGACCGCGAGCGCCACGAGCTGCTGCTGCACGCCGGCGTGCAGGTCGCGCTCGATCCTGCGGCGGTCCGCATCGGCGGCCAGGACCAGCCGTCCTCGAGACGCACGCAGCTCCTCCACTTCCAGGCGGAACCGATCGAGCGTTTCCTGCAGTGCCTCAACCTCTCGAGCGTCCAGGGTGATCGACCTCCTGACTGGTTCGTCCGGAAAGTTGTTCGTCATCGCGCCCAGCCGTCAAGTGGCCCAGCATCCCGTGTGACGGGATGGCAGCCTCCCGGCGCGTTCACCTGCCGCCACCGTAGTCGCCGTCGCCGCGACCTCCTAGCTTCGATCTCAGCTTCGACTGATCCAACTAGGAGGGTGAAAAGGATGTACGTGAAAGCAATCGCAGCCCTCGCGGTCGCGGTCACGCTGGTTCTTGCGTCGGCTGCGGTCGCACGGGCCGACGCCGTGACCGCCTGGAACGGTTACGCGACGACCGTGATCGTGACGAACGAACGGCAGCTGCCGCAGGTGTCGCCGTTGCACTACGCAATGGTGCAGGGAGCCGTCTACGACGCGGTGAACGCGATCGAACCCATCGACCGTCGATACCAGCCGTATCTCGTGCTGCCGGCGGCCACCCCGTGGGACTCCCAGGACGCCGCCGCCGCGACCGCGGCCTTCCGCGTGCTCGTGGCCCTCTTCCCCAATCAGCTACCCACGCTGCAGCCGCTCTACGACGCCTCGCTCGCGGCGATCCCCGACGGTGCTGCAAAGGAGGGGGGCATCGCGGCGGGCGCCGAGGCGGCCGCGGCGATGATTGCCGCGCGCACTGGCGACGGCCGCGGCGACCCCGTCTCGGTGCCGATCGGCTCCGAGCCCGGCGAATGGAGGCCGACGCCGCCAGCCTTCCTGCTCGATCCCGCACCGTGGCTGCGCATCGTGCGCCCGTTCCTCCTCCCGCGCGCGGACATGTTCCGCTCGGACGGTCCGAACGCGCTCACGAGTGCCGCGTACGCCGAGGACTTCGACGAGGTCAAGCGAGTCGGGTCTGCTACGAGCACGATCCGCACTGCCGATCAGACAGATGCCGCGCGGTTCTGGCAGACGAACGGGCCGGGCCTCTTCAACGGCGTCATGAACACGCTCGCCGCTGATCCTCAGCGGGAGCTCACCACCGCCGACCGCGCACGTCTCTTCGCGATGGCGAACATGGCAATGGCTGACGGCGCGCTCGCCTGCTGGGAGGACAAGTACCACTGGCGCTTCTGGCGTCCCGTGACGGCGATTCGCGAGGCCGCGAACGACGGGAATCCCGCGACGGATCCGGATCCGGACTGGACGCCGCTCATCGCGACCCCGCCATTCCCCGATCATCCATCTGCGCATGGGTGCATGAGCGGGGCGCTCGTGCACACGCTGCAGAACTTCTTCGGCACCGACAAGGTCGCCTTCAGCGCCTTCAGCGCCAACTCGCGAACGACCAGGAGCTTCAATCGACTCTCCGACGCGATCAAGGAGATCATCGACGCCCGCGTCTGGGGCGGCATCCACTTCCGGACGGCAGACATGCAGGGTGCCGTTCTCGGCAAGAAGGTCGCGCACTACCTGCAGAAACACTATTTCCTGCCGCTCGAGTGATTCGTGACGATGCGAGGGGGCCGCAGCGCGGCCCCCTCGCGGGATCCATCTCGATGTCATGACGACAGGCGCATCTCATTCGCGAACCCCGCTCGGGCGACGAAGACCCTTTACGGGCGCTGTGTCGAGCCGGAAGGGCCTGTGCCCAAGCACATGTCCCCAAGATTCACGCGCCCAATAGGGCGATCGCGAATGTCTTCTATTCCAGCGAGTTTTGGTGCTCCACACTCAAGGCCACAGTCGAGTCCCTCCGTGGTAGGGAGGTGCTCAACTCGGAGAGCGCACAGCTCGATTTGCAGGGATTTCTCAGCCGCGGAGCTGGCTCGCGCTGCGCAGCGTAGTGGCAAGGAGGTGCTCGATCGGCTCAATCCAGACAACAAAAATACCTGCTTTGCAGGTATTTGCCTTCAATCTAAGCCCTCTTCCGGACTCGAACCGGAGACCCCCTCCTTCCCATGGAGGTTCGTCCTGCTGCTACGTGATCTGAGAAACGCGCTTCGTTAGGGTCCTTCGCGGAAGGGTTGCTGCAACCGGCGAACCCACCCGAATTGCAGAAAAATCGCGCTGGGACCTCCCCGAAAAGCCCTGAACCTCTCCCCAGAACCTAGCCCCAACGGAGCTGCGGGCACGGACGCCGGTGGAACCGGCGGGCGTCGCTTGGAAGCGGGTCCGGTCGTCCGTCGTTCGTTCTGATTT
>DASSUI010000058.1:0-10263 GCA_035707105.1 Gaiellaceae bacterium
CGGCGGCCGCGAAGAAGGTCCGCGTGCTCGCAACGATCTACGGAACGCCGCGCTGGGCCGGCCGGGCCGTCAACCGACGGCCGCTCCGCCCGGTCGACTTGCGCCTCTTCGCCTTCGCCGCTGCCAAGCGCTACAGCGGCACATACCGCGTCAAGGCGAGCGAGAACGAGCCCGAGCGCGCTCTGCCCGCCGTCCGCCACTGGCTGGCCTGGAACGAGCCGAACAACCCCGTCTTCCTGAAGCCGCAGTGGAAGCGATTCCCGAGCGGCTGGCGGCCCCAGAGCGCCTTCGACTACGCGAAGATCTGCTCAGCCGTGTGGGCGGGCGTCCATGGCACCCGCCTGCGAGGCGAGAAGGTCGCCTGCGGCGCCACGGGCCCGCGCGGCAACGACGCACCCCGCAGCTCGCGACCGTCGACCTCCCCGCTCGTGTTCCTCACGTGGCTCCGCCGCGCCGGGCTCAAGCGGTTCGACGTCTACGCCCACCACCCGTACTCGATGAGCCGGTTCGAGCGGCCCTCGACCGTGCCTCGATCCAAGAAGGCGGTCACTCTCGGGAACATCGAGGTCCTGATCCGGCAGCTGAACCGCCTCTACGGTCGCAAGAAGCGGCTGTGGATCACCGAGTACGGCTACCAGACCAGGCCGCCCGACCGCTTCTTCGGCGTCCGGTACGCGACGCAGGCGAAGTACGTCCACCAGGCGGTCGCGATCGCCCAGCGGACACGGAGGATCGACATGCTCCTCTGGTTCCTGATCCGTGACGAGCACCGGCTCTCCGGCTGGCAGTCCGGCGTCCTCTCGGCGCGCGGCCAGCGGAAGCCCGCCTTCCGCGCCTTCCAGACGCTCCGGTAGCGCCGACCCCCTCGAACGATCCCGCCCCTCCCGGACACGAAGGGGGTGATGATCCGTTCGGCAGGAGGTTCGGCGATTCCCGAAGACGAAGCTGAGCGACGGCGGCGGTTCGACGCCCTCTTCGCGTCGTACAGCCCGGACATCCTCGCGTACTGCGGCTGGCGGTCCGGGTCCGCGAGCGACGCACAGGACGCGGCCGCCGAGGTCTTCCTGACGGCGTGGCGTCGCCTCGACGAGGTGCCCGAGGGCGATGCGGCCAGGATCTGGCTGTACGCGACCGCCCGGCGGATGCTCGCAAACCAGCGGCGCTCGAAGCGCCGTCGTGCGGCCCTGCGCGAGCGGCTCGTTCTCGATGCGGCCACACGTCCTCCGGAGGCGGCCCCGCCGGAGTCCGACGGCTCCCTCGTCGGCGACGCCCTCCGGCGTCTTCCGCCCGGGATCGGGAGGTGCTCCTGCTCGCCGAATGGGAGGGCCTCTCCCCCGCGGAGATCGCGGCCGTGCTCGGGTGCCTGACCGTGACCGCGCGCGGGCGGCTCCATCGCGCGCGGCGGCGCTTCCGGTCCGTCTTCGACGAGCTGCGCCTCGGACCTGCGAGCGGCCGGTCGACAGGCGTCCGCCAGGTCGAGCCCCTGCCACGACAAGGAGGATCGTGACGATGTCCAAGAGCCTCGAGGCCCTGCGACGGGCCAACCCGCGTGCGGACGCCGAGTTCGCGCAGGAGGTCGACGTTGCCGTCGGCGCCGTGCGGGCGCGGATCCAGCCTTCACTGGCGGCGCGCCCGGCTCGCATCCGGCGTCCCTCGCTCCGGCCCCGCGTGCTGCGGCTGTCCGCGGCCGCCGCGATCGCCGCTGCGGCCGCAGTCGCCGCCTTCTCCGCCGTGGGACCGTCCGGCGGCCCGTCGGGCGTCGAGAGCGCAGCCGCGGCGGTCAGGGAGGCGGCGACGCTCACCACGGCGTCCGCCCGGCGTTCCGGGACCGCCGTCGTCCGCATCACGCACGACGGCGAGCCGTGGGCCGGGAAGACGATTCGCTGGAGCGGCGACGACATCGCGGTCGCGGAAGACGCGAGCTCTGCGCGTGGCCGGCGCGAGCTCCGCGTGGTCGACGGGACGCTCTACGAGCCGGATCCCCGCGGCGGCTGGCTCGAGCTCGGAAGCCCCGCGAGCATCGATCCGGGCAGCGGCACGACACCAGCCGAGTACCTCGCCGCCGTACGCGAGGACGTCGGCGGCTCTACGTTACGTCGGATCACCGGCGGCATGACCGGGCTGACGTCGGAACGGGAAGCCGACGGCTCCTCCGCCTACCGCGGCACCGTCGCGGCTGGGCTGATCGCGCGAGAGGAGGGCTTCAAGGAGGGTCAGGCGATCCGCGTGCTGCCGTTCGGCTACGTCGCCCACGGCGCCGCGGCCGACCCGACTGCGTCCCTCGATACGGCGGTGACGGTCGCGAACGGCGTAATCCGCGAGATCACCGTCACCTGGGGAATGTGGACGTATTCGGTGCAGTACAGCGGCCTCGGCTCCACCCCGCCGCCGGCGGCGCCGCGCAACGCGCGCTCGCTGCTGCGCGAACGCGGCCTCGGCTGAACGAGCATCGGAGGGCCCGCGGGCGCGGGCCCTCCGATCGAGCCCTACCGAACCGTGAACGACTTGGTGAGCGTCGCCGCCGAGCTGGAGCCGGCGTAGACGTCGATCCGCCCCGGCTCCACGACGAGCTTGCCGCGGTCGTCGTAGAAGCCGAAGTCGCTCCGGTCGAGGGTGAACGTCACCGTCCGCGACTGGCCGGGGGCGAGCGTCACGCGCTCGAACCCGCGCAGCCGGCGGACCGGCTGCGAGATCCGCGCGACCGGGTCGTGGATGTAGAGCTGCACGACCTCGTCGCCGGCTCGGCTGCCCGTGTTCGTCACGGTCACCGAGGCCTTGAGCCTGCCGTACCTCGACACGCTCGTGGCGCTCAGCTCCAGGTTCGAGACCTCGAACGTCGTGTAGCTGAGCCCATAGCCGAACTCGAAGAGCGGCGAGCAGAACGGGATGTCACGGTGCCGCGAGTTCCACTTCGAGTCCGGGTTGCACGGCCGGCCGGTCCGCTCGTGGTTGTAGTAGATCGGCACCTGGCCGAGCCGGCGCGGGAACGAGACCGGCAACTTGCCGCCGGGGTTCACCTTGCCGAACACGACGTCGGCGACCGCGTTCCCCGCCTGCACACCCGGGAACCAGGCCTCGAGCAGCGCGGGCATATCGTCCACGACGTCCTCGAGCGCCAGCGGGCGGCCGTTGAAGAGCACGACGACGTACGGCTTCCCGGTCGCCTTGATCGCCCGGATCAGGTTTTCCTGCTTCCCAGGAAGATCGAGCGTCGAGCGTGCCGCGGCCTCGCCGCTCATCTCACGGGTCTCGCCGAGGGCGAGGACGACCTGTTGGGCGGCGTTCGCCACGGCGACGGCCTCGGCGAAGCCGTCCTCGGAGCCGCAGCCCTCGGGATCGGTGTGCGGCGGCTCGGTGTTCGACAGCTTGCAGCCCTCGGCGTACGTGGCGCCCGGGCTCTGGTCCGCGATTCCGTCGAAGACCGTGACCGCGTCGATGTCGCGCCCCGCGCCCCACCACGGTCCCAGCATGTCGTGCTGGTTCTTCGCAAGCGGGCCGATGACCGCCGTCTTCTTCGCCGGGTCGAGCGGGAGGATCCCGCCCTTGTTCTGGAGCAGCACCATCGAGCGGCCCCCGGCCTTGCGTGCCGCCGCGACGGCGTCGGGCTTCAGCATCTGCGCCTCGGCCTGCGCCGGCGTGTACGGCGCGTACGGGTTCTCGAACAGGCCCGCGCGGAACTTGATGCGCAGGATCCGGCGGACCGCGTCGTCGATCCGCTTCATCGAGATCCGCCGCTCACGCAGCAGCTGCTGGCCGAAGTCTCGGATCAGCGTGCTCGTCATCTCGGAGTCGACGCCCGACTCGAGCGCGAGCTCCGCGGCTGCGGGGCCGTCTTCGGCGACGCCGTGGCCGCACTCTCCGGTGTCCGGATTCCGCGGCGGGCAGGCCCGCAGCTCGGCGACGGCCGTCCAGTCGCCTTCGACGAACCCGTCGAAGTCCCAGCGGCCCTTGAGGATCTCGTTCATCAGATAGTCGTTGCCGCACCCCGGGACGCCGTTGATCGCGTTGAACGAGCACATGGCCGTATCCGCTCCGGCGTCGATCGCGGCCTTGAACGGCGGCAAGTAGAAGTTCCACAGCCGCTGGATGGACATGTCGGTCGTGTTGTAGTCCCGCCCAGCCTCCGGCTGCCCGTAGGCGGCGAAGTGCTTCGGGCTCGCCACGAGCTTGTCCGGCGCGCTGTAGTCGTCGCCCTGGATCGCCTTCACGCGCGCGGCCGCGAGAACCGAGTTCAGGTACGGATCCTCGCCCGCGGCCTCCGCGATCCGGCCCCAGCGCGGCTCGTGCGAGACGTCCACCATCGGCGCGTACGTCTGCTTGAGCCCGACGGCGGCCGACTCACGAGCCCCGTAGAGGTGGTCGTCGTAGGCGACCTGCGGGTCGAAGCTCGCGCCGGCCCCGAGCGGGATCGGGAAGACCGTTCGGAAGCCGTGGATCGTGTCGAACGCGAACAGCAGCGGGATGTGCAGCCGCGACTGCTCGACGGCGATCTGCTGGAGCTGCCGGATCCGCGCCGGATCCGTCACGCTGAGGACGGAGCCGAGCCCTTTGCGGACGCCGTCCTCGGTCACGAGGAAGTCCGGCAAGAGCTGGATCTGCCAGAGCTTCTCTTCGAGCGTCATCTTGGAAAGAAGGTGGTCCACCCGCGTTTCGATCCTGCGATCCGCGGGGCCTCGCGTGGGCTGGAGCGCCTGCTCGTCGCTCGACTGTGTCGCGGCGACGACGCCGCCGGCAGCAAGCGCACCCAACGCGAGAACGAACAGAACTGCCGCAGCCCTGAGTCTCAATCTCGGCATGGGAGCCTCCCTTGACTCGGACCGGTACTCCGAGGCTCTACCCGCGCCGCCGCTCGCGAAACGCGCGCGTAACGAAATCCACGCCGGGAGACTCCTCCGGGATCCAACGCCTCGGTCGGCACCGCCGTCCACGCTCTGGCGCGCTACGGGGTGAATCCCGTGCCCGATCGGCGGATTTCTACCGATGATTCCGGGCGCCGGACCGAGCAGATTGATTGCCGATGGCTTCTGCGGTGCGTCCACTTATGCCTCCGTTTCCCGAGGCGTTGACTGCGCTGTTCGGCGATCGCGAACGGGTTGCGCGATTCTTCTCGGTGGCAACCGGGCTGTCGTCTGCCGAGACCACGGATCAGGTTCTGAAGCTCGTCGTCCGCGGTGCGCGGTCGCTCGCAGGTGCCGACGGAGCGACGCTGCGCCGCATCGAACCGGGCTCGAGCGGCCGCCTGGTGTGGGCGGGACGCCGCGGGCTGGGCGGCACCGTCGCGCTGGAGCGCGAGGTCCGCGTTGCCGACCGGCCGTACGCGACGCTGCGAGTCACGACGACGCGCGCGCGATTCACCCCGGAAGAGGAGGCGTTCGTCGACCTGCTCTGCCTCCACGCCGGCATCGCGGTCGAGAACGTGCTGCTGCGGAGCCACGAGGACGTCCTCCAGCAGATCCGTACGGCCGTCGGGGCCCTCGACGGCCAACCCGAGCCAAACGGCACCACCCGTGAGTTGGGTGATCTGCGAATCGACCTCGTTCGCCACGACGCGACCGTCGCCGGAGTGCCGGTCCATCTCACACCGTCCGAGTTTCGGCTTCTCGAGCTGCTGACGGAGGAACCGGGACGCGCCTACACCCGCCACGAGATCGTCGCGCGGCTGTGGGACTCGGACCATGTAGGGAAGACGCGCATCGCCGACGCCCACGTCGGGCGGCTCCGCCGGAAGATCGAGAAGGATCCTTCGCACCCCGAGCGCCTGCAGCACGTCCGCGGCGTCGGCTACCGCATCGTTCCGCCAGGAGAATGATCCCGGCAACGAGAGGGCCCGGCTGGCGCCGGGCCCTCTCGGCCGCAGATTCGTGTTCCTACGGTGTCAGGAAGTCGACGGCGACGAAGCCGTTCGCCTTCAGTGTCACCGCCTTCGACAGGCCGTACGCCGGGAGCTTGACCGTGAAGGTGGTCGCCTTCCCGGTGTACTTGTACTGCCACATGAACCAGCCGTCCTCGTCCGCGTACTGGGTGGTCATCAGCTTCGTGCCCTGGTAGATCTGGGCCTTGGCGTTGCCCACCGGGTCGGTCGTGCTGCTCTTCAGCACGAGCCCGGCGATGCCCGGATTCTTCTTGAACACGTTGCGGCTCATGACCGAATCGCCCGGCCCAACGGAGTTCGTGAAGCCGTACTCCTGCAGGTCGGGGATCAGCACCTTCGTGACATCGGCCGGGTCGACGGCGTTGTTGCTGCCGTCCTTCGCGTACGGCGCCGTCCCCTTGAGACCGTAGTCCAGGTGGATGTTGATGTACGCGAAGTCCGCTACCGGGCTGACCGGGACGTTCACCGTCTGCGTGAAGTCGTACGCAGTCGCGTAGTCCCCCAGCGTGATCGACGGTGAGTAGTGCCCGATCTCGTCGCCCGGCACGTAGCAGGTCTGACCGCCCGGCGTCGTGACCGTGTCCACGCTGCTGTAGACGTGGACCGCCACGGCGCCTTGCGTGACGAACGGATACGGCAACGTGAGCGTCACGCTGTCTCCGCCCGTCCCGGCGTAGAACACGTTGTAGTAGAACTGCCCCGGGTTGCTGGCGTTCAGCTTGTACCCGGCGCTCTGCGGGCTCGGCGTGTACAGGAGCCGGAACTGGTCTCCCGCTGTCCCGCTGTCGTAGTCGAACGTGCATAGTGCGCTGTCGGTGACGGCGCTCGTCGCCGTCGTCTCGTTCGTCAGCGTGCACGTCTTGTTCTGGCCGTAGTCGAGCGTGACCGTGCCGTCGGTGGCGTTGCAGTCGCCGGAGAAGCCCTTGAAGAGGTACCCGTTGACGACACCCGACTCGCTCGCCGCGTACGTGCCGGGCGAGAGGGTGTACGTGGTGCCCGTCTCGGAGCCCGCCTGCGGGCTGCCGGTGACGTCCGTCGCCGGGTCGCCGGTCTTCACGTGGATGCTCCACGCGGCGGCCGTCTTGCTGCCGCCGACGACGTGCTTGATCACCTTCAGCGTCGGCAGCCTGCCGTTCGTGATCGTGCAGGTGATGTCGTCGCCGGAGTCGATCGCGACGTCGACGGACGGTGAGCCGGTCGTCAGCGTTGTCTTGCTGACGACGGTGCCACCGCCGGCTGTCTTGCACTCGACCGAGCGGTCGTAGTTCGCGAGGTCGGTGGCCGGCGTTGTGGTCCCCGCGGCCTCGCTGACGGCGTAGGTGCCCGGATCGAGCATCTGCGACCCGGACTGCTCGTCGCCGGCGTTCGTCTTGACGACCGTCGAGCCGATCTTCAGGTCGAAGCGCCCGGCGTCGGTGGACGGGACGAGGTCCTTCTGCACGGTCAGCTTGCCCTTGTTTCGAGTGTTGGTGATCGTGCAGGTCACCTTGTCGCCGTAGCCGACCGTCACTTGGTGCGACGTCCCGTTGCTCGAGCCGAACGTCCCGCAGTCGACGGTGGAGGTGTATTTCGCGAGGCTCGTCGTTCCGTGTCCGAGCTCGGAGACGGTGTGATTGCCGGTCGCCACCGGCTGGAAGCCGGTCGTGCCGGCGTCGCCGTAGCCCGAGCCGCCGTTGTCGTAGGTGGTGTTCCCGATCTTGAGGTCGAACCTGCCCGGATCGGTCTCCGGAACCAGGTTCTTGACCACCTCGATCTCCGGCCTGCGCGAGTTCGTGATCGTGCAGGACTTCGACTGGCCGATGTCGAGCGTCACCTCGCCGCCTGTCGTGCAGTCGCCGCTGTAGACGACGTCCCAGTTCGACGAGGGGACGGCCGACCCGTCACCGAGGGTTTCGGTGATCGTGTGTGTTCCGATCGTGGTGTCGTACGGGCCTTCGCTCGTCGACGGGGCCGCGGCGTCGTCGATCTTCGTCGTCCCGTCGTCCAGGACGTCGAACGATTCGGCCGCCGTGCCGTCGCCGCCGACGATCACCTTCGTCAGCGTCAGCTTCGGAGCGATGTCGTCGTTGGTGACCGTGCACGTCTTCGTCTCGCCGACGGCGATCGAGCCCGAGCAGTCGGCCGAGTAGCTGGCCGCGTACCCGGACGGTCCCGTCTCGCCGACGGAGTAGCTGCCGGCGTCGATCGAGACGAGCGTTCCGGATTCGTCGCCCGCGAAGACGTGGTCCGCAGGGTTGCCGAACACCATCATCGCGAAGTCGCCCGCGGCTGCCGTGCCGCCGTTGTCGTTGACCACGTGCTTGACCACGACCAGCGACGGCTGGATGTCGTCGTTCGTGACCGTGCAGGTCTTCGTCTCGCCGACGGCGATCGAGCCGGCGCAGTCGGCCGAGAAGCTGGCCGCGTAACCCGCCGGTCCCGTCTCCGTCACGTTGTACGAGCCTGCGTCGAGCGTCACGGTGATTCCGGGTGCCTCCGCGCCAGCGAAGTCGTCCGGCGTATCGTTCGTGCCGCCGGAGTCGAGCGTGAAGTCGCCGGCGTCTGCCGTGCCGCCGTTGTCGTTGTCGACGTGCTTGATCACCACCAGCTGCGGTGCGACGTCGTCGTTGGTGACGGTGCACGTTGCCGTGCCGCCGTTCGGGATCACGACGTCCGTGCAGTTGTCGTAGGTCGTCGTGTACCCGGGCACCGCCGGCTCGGTCACGTCGTACGTGCCGGCGTTCACCGTCAGGTCGTTCTGACCGTCGCCCTCGAACGCGATCGCGCTGCCGCCGTTGACCTCGAAGCTGAAGTCCTCGAACGTGAGCGTGCCGCCGTTGTCGTTGACGACGACCTTCTTGACGATCAGCGTTCCCGGCTGATCATCGTTCGTGACCGTGCAGGTAGCCGTGCCGCCGTTCGGGATCACGACGTCCGTGCAGTTGCCGTACGTCGTGCTGTACCCCGCGACTGCAGGCTCGACCACGCTGTAGGTGCCGGCGTCGACCGTCAGGTCGTTCTGACCGTCGCCCTCGAACGCAACCGCGCTGCCGCCGTTGACCTCGAAGCTGAAGTCCTCGAACGTCAGCTTGCCGCCGTTGTCGTTGACCACGACCTTCTTCACGGTCAACGTGCCCGGCTGGTCGTCGTTCGTCACCGTGCAGGTCGCGGCTTCGCCCAGCCCTACCGTGATCTCGCTGCCGTTCTGGATGCCGCCGTCGCACGTCCAGTCACCGGCGGTGTAGCCCGGCAACGTCGTCTCCGAGAGGCCATACGTGCCCTGCTGGAAGCCGGGGTCGCTGGTCGCGAAGCCCGCACCCGAGATCGGTGTCGGGCCGCTCGCGGAGAGGATGAAGTCGCCGGCCGTCGCGGTGCCGCCGTTGTCGTTGATCACCTGCTTGACCAGCGTCAGTGACGGCGCCTGGTCGTCGTTGGTGATCGTGCACGTGGCGGTGCCGCCCAGCCCGACGGTGATCTCGCTGCCGTTCTGGGTGCCGCCGACGCAGCTCCACTTGCCGGCCGCGTAGCCCGGCAGTGTCGTCTCCGAGAGGGCATAGGTCCCCTGGTCGAAGCTCGGGTCGCTGCTTGCTCCACCCGCGCCGCTGATCGGCGTCGGGCCGCTCGCGGAGAGGATGAAGTCGCCGGCCGTCGCGGTGCCGGCGTTGTCGTTGATCACCTGCTTGACCAGCGTCAGTGACGGCGCCTGGTCGTCGTTCGTGATCGTGCAGGTTGCACTTTCGCCCAGCCCGACGGTGATCTCACTGCCGTTCTGAGTGCCCCCGTCACACGTCCAGCCACCGGCGGTGTAGCCCGGCAGCGTCGTCTCCGAGAGGCCATACGTGCCCTGCTGGAAGCCGGCGTCGCTGGTCGCGAAGCCCGCGCCCGAGATCGGGGTCGGGCCGTCTGCGGCCAACGTGAACGCCTCCGGAAGCGCGGTACCGCCGTTGTCGCTGATGACGGTCTTGAGCAGCGTCAGAGACGGCGCCTTGTCGTCGTTGGTGATCGTGCAGGTGGCGGCTCCGCCCAGTCCGACGGTGATGCTGCTGCCGTTCTGGGTGCCGCCGATGCAGCTCCAGTTGCCCGCGGTATAGCCGGGCATGCTCGTCTCCGCCAGGGTGTAGGTGCCTTGGTCGAAGCTCGCGCCGCTGGAGGCTCCACCCGCCCCGCTGATCGGCGTCGGGCCGTCCGCGCTGAGGATGAAGTCGCCGGCGACCGCTGTGCCGCCGTTGTCGTTGGTGACGACCTTGACCAGCGTCAGGCTCGGCGCCAGGTCGTCGTTGGTGACCGTGCAGGTCGCGCTCCCGCCGTTGGCCACAACGACGTTCGTGCAGTTGTTGTACGTCGTCGTGTACCCGGCGACCGCCGGCTCGGTCACGTCGTACGTGCCGGCATTGACCGTCAGGTCGTTCTGG
>DASSUI010000059.1:0-12336 GCA_035707105.1 Gaiellaceae bacterium
CCGCGTGCGGGTGGAGTTCACGCCGACGTTCCTCGGCTGCCCGGCCCTGGAGGTGATGCGGGACCAGATGGCCGACAAGGTGCGCGAGCTCGGCGCCGAGCCGGAGGTCGCGGTGATCTACGACGACTCGTGGTCGACCGACCGGATCACGCCCGAGGGCCGCGAGAAGCTGCGCGCGGCCGGCTTCGCGCCCCCGGCCCCGCGTCAGGCGGGAGGCCCGCAGCTCGTCCAGCTCCAGACCGGGTCCTTCCGCTGTCCGTACTGCGGCTCCACGGACACGGCCCTCGACAACATCTTCGGCCCGACGCCGTGCCGCTCGCTCAGGTACTGCCGCAGCTGCCGCCAGCCGTTCGAGCAGTTCAAGACGATCTAGCCGAAACAGAGCTCAGCGAGGGCGAAGAGTTGGCCGTCTACGCGGTGGTCGCCCCTAGCCGAAGCCGCCGCCTCCGCCTCCGCCGCCGCCGCCTCCGCCGCCCGAGAAGCCGCCACCCCCGCCGCCCGAGCCCGACGACGGCGGCGCGAGCGCCGAGCCGAACCCCGACGAGAGGTCGCCGATCGACATCGAGCTCGCGCCCGAGCCGAGGTCGCCGTTCGGCGAGATCCAGTAGATCGAGCTGGCCTCGGCAAGCTCTTCGGGCATGTAGAGGTGCGCGGCCTGGAGCACGCGGTCGGCGATCCCGAAGGCGATGCCGTAGACGAGGAAGCGCTCCCACAGCGCGAGCGACGCAGGCGGCGCCTCACCGAGGCGCGGGAAGTCGGTCAGGTACCTGCGGAAGGCGTCCCAGCGCTCGGCTTCGGTCTCGGCCTTCAACGTGCGGCGGCGCCAGAGCTTCCGCTGGGTCAGCGCCCCCGCCAGCATCGCGGCGTTCAGGAACGCGCAGATCGCGAGTGCGAGGAGCACCGCGTCGGCCCAGCGCGGGTACACGGATCGCCAGCCGTCGATCGCCAGGTAGGCGAGCAGCGCGCCGAGCCCGGCGAACCCGAGCAGCCCGACGCCGAGCGGGATCGCGCCGACGGACACGAACCACCGCCGGCGCCGCGCCTCCTCGCCGACGTTCGCCTTGAACGCCGTGAAGCGTTTCGACATCGACTCGCGCTCGTCCTCGATCTCCTCGCGGAAGCGGGAGAGCCGCTCCGAGCCGCCGTCCAGCACGGCGTCCACGACGTTCGCCACATCGCGCTCCCACCCGCGGAGCGAGGCCCTCTCGCCAGCGCTGAGCTCGAGGTCGTTGACGAGCTCCGTTCGCAGCCCGCCCCAGACGGAGCGCTCCGTCGTGACGGGGCTGGAGCGGTAGACCCCGCGGCGTACGAGGTCGAAGAGCGTAGCGGTGAACTCGAACGACCCGGGGCCGCCGCCCTGCCGGAGCAGGGTCGGCACGAGGGCCGGCTCCGTCTCCGTCGGCGGCTCCTGCTCGTACTCGCGGTCGTACCCGGTCCGCGCCTCGCGCCCGAAGCGCCAGAAGACGATGCCGGCCAGGAGGAACGCCGGCACCGTCCCGAGGGCGAGCAGCGCGAGACCGGTGCGCCACGGATGACGGAGCGCGTCCTGGATCCGCTCGTGGTCGCGCTCGTACGCGTCGGCGTCGGCCTGCTCCTCGGCGGCGATCTTCGCCAGGCCGTCCCCACCGGCCACGCGCATTCCAGCCGTCGACGTGAACGCGGTCCGGGGATAGAGCGTCCGGAGCTCCACGAACTGACGCGCCGGAACGGCGACCGCACGGAGGAGCGCTCGCCGACCGGCGAGCGTGACGTCACCGCGAACCCAGACCGGGTGACCCCAGGCCCGGACCACGTTCGCAGGGCCGGTCGTCGTCGCCCTGAACCGGCCGAGCGGCTGCTCCCACTCGTCTCCCCAGACCTTCAGGTTGACGTCGACGACGTCGTCGTACGCGACGGCGAGCCCGCGCAGCGCGTACCGCAGCAAGAAGGTGCGGGTGTCGTCGGCGGCCTGGAAGCGCCAGACGATCCGGACGCCGTCTCCGCGCCGTTCGGTCCCGAACGTGCCGGGCGGACCCCCGGGCTCGAGCTTCCTCGGCGCGCCCGGACGATACGCGCGGCCGTTCTCGAGCACGGCGATCCCGTCGATCGTCTCGCCCTCCCGCAGCGGGATGTCGCGGAAGCCGAACGTGTACGCGCCCGAGAAAGCGACCGTGATGCGCTCCTCCACCCGGACGGCACCGGCGGTTCCGACGTCCACGCGCACGTCGCTCGCGACGAGCTCGAACGATCGAGCGTCGGCCGGCCCGGCAAGCGCGAGTGCCACACCGAGAGTGGCCCCGGCCGCGGAGAGCCCGCGCAGCACCGGTCAGCCCGCGGGCGAGCCGGGCGTGAAGCCGACCTGGGGCGGCTCCCGCTGCGCGTCGTCCTCCAGGTCGAAGAACTCCCGCTGCGAGAAACCGAAGAAGCCGGCAAAGAAGACGCCGGGGACCGTCTGGATCGCGTTGTTGAACGTCAGCACCGTGTCGTTGTAGACCTGCCGCGAGACGGCGATGCGATTCTCCGTCTCTGCCAGCTCGGTCTGCAGCTGACGGAAGTTCTCGTCGGCCTGCAGCTCCGGGTACGCCTCGGCCACGGCGAAGAGGCGTCCGAGCGCCTGGCCGAGAAGCCCCTCCGCCTGGGACGACTCCGCCGGCGTCTGCGCCTGCTGCGCGGCGGCGCGCGCCTGAGTGACGTTCTCGAACGTCTCGCGCTCGTGCGCGGCGTAGCCCTTGACGGTCTCGACAAGGTTCGGGATGAGGTCCCAGCGGCGCTTCAACTGGACCTCGATCTGCGCCCAGGCGTTGTCGACGCGGTTGCGCAGCCGAACGAATCGGTTGTAGAGCAGCACCAGCGCGAGCGCCGCCGCTGCGATGACGACGAGGGTCACGACCGCCCACACCACGGCGCGACTCTACTCTCGTCCCGTGCCGCCGCGGCTCCCCATCGCGCTGCTCGGTCTCGCCGTCGCGATCGTGCTCGCCGACTCGTCGGTCGTCACGATCGCGCTGCCGGAGATCCTCGGCCGGTACGACGTGGACGTCGAGACCCTCGCCTGGGCGCTGACCTCCTTCAACCTCGCCCTCGCGCTCGCGGCGCTCCCGGCCGCCTTCCTCGCGCGCCGGTGGGCCGGCCCCGTGTACGCCGTCGGCGCCGTCGTGTTCGCGTCCGCGTCGCTCGCCTGCGCACTCGCGCCCTCGTTCGCCGTCCTCGTCGCGGGCCGCACCCTCCAGGGTGTCGCCGGCGCGGCCGTCGTCGCCTCGGCCCTCGGCCTGCTCGCGGAGGCCACGGGCGCCGACGCCCGGGCCGCGCGGATCTGGGCGCTCGCCGGGATCGCCGGCGCGGCGTGCGGCCCGGCGGTGGGCGGCGTGCTGACGCAGCTGCTCGGCTGGGAGGCGATCTTCGTCGCCCAGGTCCCGCTCGCGCTGCTGGCCGCCGCGGCGCTCCTCCAGGTGAGGACCACGCCCGCGCCGCGCTCGCTCGAGCGACCGCACCTTGCGGCGAACGCCGCGCTCCTGCTCGTCTCGGGGGCGCTGGTCGCCGCGCTCTTCCTCCTCGTCATCCTCCTGATCAACGGCTGGCGCCTCTCACCTCTCGCCGCCGGCATCGTCGTGACGGTGATGCCGCTCGCAGCGATCGTCGCCGCGCGACTCGCCGGCGGCATCACACCGCTGTGGGCCAGGGCGGCATCCGGCGTGATCCTCGTCTCCGGCGGCCTCGCCGCGCTCGGCTGGCTTCCCGAGGCCGGCGCGGCGTGGACCGTCCCGCCGCAGGTAGCGATCGGCGCCGGGCTCGGCCTCGCGCTCTCCGCGCTCACCGAGCGCGCGCTTGCGGGCCGCTCTTCGCAGGCGGTGCACGGCGGCTGGACGCTGGCGGCGCGCCACGCCGGGGTCGTCCTCGGCCTGCTGCTCCTCACGCCGATCTTCACCGCGGATCTCGACGCGAAGCGCGACGAGGCGCTCGCGGCGGGGACCGCGTTCGTGCTCGATAGCCGGATCCCGCCGATCCAGAAGATCGGCGTCTCCCGCGACATCCTCGCGGCCGTCGACGAGGCCGAGGCCGAGGCCCGCGTGCCGGACGTCGGCGCCGTCGTGAAGGAACGAGGCGATGGGCCGGCGCACGAGGATCTTGCCTCGGCGCTGCAGGACCAGCTCGACCGCGCGGCGACGAACGCATTCTCGCGCTCCTTTCTCGCCGCTGCGCTGCTGGGGCTCGCGGGGCTCGTCCCGATCCTGCTCGACCGACGCGACGTGAGCGTCTGATGCGGGCGATCGTCGTCGCCCTCGTCGCCTCCTCCGGCCTCGTACTCGCCTATCTCGCGCTCGGCGGTGCTTCCTACGCGCCGGCCAAGGTCGCGGATCCCTGCGCTGCGCGCGACTGGCGCAGTCCGAGCGGCTTCCAGGAAGCCGCCCAGCAAATCGTCCTGTCGGCGCTCGACGGCGCGGCCTGTGACCTCGGCGTGTCGCGGGAGCAGCTCGTGCTCGCCTTCGAGAGCCGCAACTCCCTTCGGCGCTTCGCCCGGCGGCAGGGGATCGGAAGCGCCGAGCTCGAGCGGATCCTCCGGTCGGGGCTCGTTCGCGCCGTGGACGACGCGGCGGGAGCCGGCGCGCTCGACCCGGCCGCTGCCGGCCTCCTCCGCGAACTCGCCCGGCGCATCCCGGTCGAGGCGCTGCTGAACCTTCCCGATCTCCTGTCGGCGCTCGACAATCGGTCTCGGTGACCACCGACATCTGGGCGGAGTGGATTCGCAGCCGGAGGACCGGCGGCGACGCCGTCTACGAGCGGGCCATGCTGGCCGGGCTCGCGGAAGTCCGCGATCGCGTGCTGGACAACGCGGCACTCGTTTCGGGCGAGACGCTGGTGGACGTCGGCTGCGGCGACGGCCTGATCGGCTTCGGCGCACTCGCGCGAGGAGCCGACGTCGTCTTCAGCGACGTCTCGGACGACCTGCTCGGCGATTGCCGGGCCGTGGCCGAGCGGACCGGCGTACTCGAGCGGTGCCGCTTCGTGAAGGCGCCGGCACAGGATCTGGGAGTGATCGACGACGGTTCCGCCGACGTCGTCACCACCCGATCGGTGCTCATCTACGTCGAAGAGAAGGAACGTGCGCTCACCGAGTTCCACCGTGTCCTCCGACGGGGCGGCCGCGTCTCGCTCTTCGAGCCGGTCAACCGGTTTGGCATGGAGGAGCGGCGCTGCACGTGGGGCTACGCCGCCGCGGGCGCGGAAGAGCTCATGGGGAAAGTGAGCGCGGTCTTCGAGGCGGCGCAGCCGGAGACCGATCCGATGCTCGACTTCGACGAGCGCGACCTGCTTAGGCTTGTTGAGGATGTCGGCTTCTTTCCGATCACGCTCGAGTACCGCGCGCAGATCAAGCCGATCGAGGCGCGCCGGTGGGAAACCTTCCTCCGCATGTCCGGCAACCCGAAGATCCCGACCTTCGCCGAGGCGATGGAGCAGGCGCTGACGAGCGATGAGCGGGACGAGCTCGTCTCGGTGCTGCGGCCTGCCGTCGAGGCCGGCCGCGGCGTCTGGCGGATGGGACACGCGTATCTGTGGGCCGTCAAGCCGTAGCCCTCGCTCTGGTCGTGTCTGCGCTCGCCGGCTGCCAGTTCGGCAACGACAGCGGCCAGGCCGACTTCATCAAGGAGGCGGACACGATCTGCGCCGACTACGAGCGGCGCATCGCGCTCATACCCCCGCCGCAGACCTACCTCCGCGACTTCGCCGTCTACATGCGTCGTGTCGTGCCGATCGCCCGGGAGCAGAACCGGAAGCTCCGCGGCATCCAGGCGCCGGAGGACGACGCCGCCGACTTCCGGCGGATGCTCGGCCTCCTCGACCAGCAGCTCGACATGTGGATGCAGGCGGGCGAGCAGGCCTACAACGGGAACGACCAGGCCGCACAGGCGACGTTCAGTCGGTCGGCCGCCCCGGGCGACGAGGCGCAGCGGATCGCCGCGGAGATCGGGTTCTTCTCCTGCGCGCGGCCGGAGGGCTAGCGCCCTTCGAACGAGGGGTCGCGCTTCTCGAGGAACGCCGCCACGCCCTCCCGGAAGTCCTCCGTCTTCGTCGCGGCCGACTGGAGCTGCGCCTCCCACTCGAGCTGCTCCTCCAGTGTCGACTCGCCGGCGCGATCGAAGAGCCGCTTCGTCATGCCGATCCCCCGGGTGGGCATCGCGGCGAGCCGCGCGGCGAGGTCGGCGACGTGCGACTCGAGGTCGTCCGCGGGGACGACCTCCGACACCAGGCCCCACTCGAGCGCGTCCTCGGCCGAGAGTCGCCTCCCGGAGGTCATCCACTCGAAAGCGCGCGCCGGCCCAAGCAGCCGCGCCAAGAAGTAGGTGCCGCCGGAGTCGGGAACGAGACCGATGTTGATGAACGCTGGGACGAAGGTCGCGGCGTCCGAGGCGATGCGGAGGTCGCACGCGCAGGCGAACGAGAGCCCCGCGCCGGCCGCCGCGCCGTTGACTGCGGCGATCACGGGCTTCTCGAGCGCACGGATGGCGAGGACGTTCGGGTGGTAGTTGGAGCGGAGCCGCTCGCCGATGTCGCCGGGCGCCTCGCGGAACTCGGTCAGGTCCTGGCCGACACAGAAGCCGCGTCCCGCGCCCGTGAGGACGACGGCGCGGACGCCGGGGTCGCGCGCATCCTTGAGCGCGGCGCCGAGCGCCTTGTGCATGGCGGCGTCGAACGCGTTGAGGACCTCGGGGCGGTTGAGGGTGATCGTGAGGACAGCGCCGGCGCGGGTGCTCTCGACCTCGTTCATCGGCGCCATCTTGGCGCATTCTCGTGATCGAACCGCGCGACCTTGGACGCTAGCGTTCGCCGTGGGCGCTCTTCCCCGGGTGGGTGGGGTCTACGGCGAGGGGCGCGGCTCGCTCGTCCGCCGCGCCGACGTAGCCCTCCGCGCGCGAGCTACCGTGACCCGATGGCCGGGTTGAAGCTCGTCCGCGCCGAGGAGCACGACGCGGATCAACAACCGACTCCCACGCGGCTCCCGACGGACGAGGAGGCGCTCGACGCCTATTCGCGCGTCGTCACGACCGTCGCCGAGCGGCTCGCACCCTCCGTCGCCAACCTTCGCGTCTCGCGCCGGGTTCGCGGCGGCCGCCGCCTCGACGGTGCCGGCAGCGCCGTCGTGATCACGCCCGACGGGTTCACGCTCACATCCGCGCACGTCGTCGAACGAACGGATGGCACCGGCGTCGCATCGTTCGTCGACGGACGCGAGCTCGCGTTCGACGTGGTGGGAGCGGACCCGCTCTCCGATCTCGCCGTGCTCCGCCTCGACGGCGGCGTCGAGCCAGCCGAGCTGGGCGACGCCGAGCTGCTGCGGGTCGGCCAGCTCGTCGTCGCCATCGGGAACCCGCACGGCTTCGCAGGCTCGGTCACTGCAGGCGTCGTCTCCGCCCTTGGACGCTCGCTGCCGGTCCGTTCCCGCCGCGCGGCGCGGTTCGTCGACAACGTGATCCAGACCGATGCGGCGCTGAACCCCGGCAACTCGGGCGGGGCGCTCGTCGATGGCCGCGGCTCCGTCGTCGGGATCAACACGGCGGTCGCCGGAGTAGGCCTCGGCCTCGCCGTCCCGATCAACGCCGCCACGCGGAAGATCATCGGCGCCCTCATGAGCGAGGGGCGCTTCCGGCGCGCGTACCTTGGCGTCGCGCTCGGCCCGCGGCCGCTGCCGCCGCGGCTCGGTCAGCAGCTCGCCCGCACCTCCGCGGTCGAGGTCGTCGAGACGGTCGAGGGAAGCCCGGCAGCGGCCGCCGGACTCCGTCCCGAGGACCTGATTCTCGATGTCGACGGCACACCGGTCGACGACGTGAACACGCTCCAGCGGCTCATGGTCGGGGACGTGATCGGCCGGACGATCCGGCTAACCGTCCACCGCCAAGGCCGGACGTTCGACACCGAGCTCGTTCCGATCGAGCTCGACGTTTGACGACGCCTACCTGCGCCGGAGCACGAGCGCGAGCAGCACGAGCGCGCTGAGGCTGAGGAGCACGATGCGGTTCACGTCGACGGCGGGAACCCACGTCACCTCTCCGCCGCGGATCACGTAGGCGCCAGCGGGCTTCGCCCGCAGCCCGAAGCCGCCGCCGTTCGCCTCGGCGTCGCCTCCGCCGCCGCCCCCACCGGCGACCGCGGCGGCGGGGACGACCGTGACGCCCTCCTGTTCGATCGGCTCCCCGTAGACCCGACGCGCGGTGATCGCGTCGCGCGCTCCCTCGAGCAACTCGTCCACGTTCGGCATGGCTACCTCCCTTTGAACTCCGGCCGGCGCGTCTCGACGAAGGCCTTCAGGCCCTCCTTGGCATCTTGCGACGTGAACGCGAGGTAGAGCAAGCGACGCTCGTAGTCCAGTCCGAGCGAGAGCGGCGCCTCGAACGCCCGGTCGACCGCCTCCTTCGCGAGCCTCGTCGCCACCGGGCCCTTCTGGGCGATGTCGCGCGCGACCCGCTTCGCCTCCTCGAGCCACGCCTCCCTCGCGACGACCCGCGAGACGAGGCCCGCGGCAAGCGCCTCGCGAGCCGAGAGGAAGCGGCCGCTCAGGATCACGTCCATCGCCGTCGCCTTTCCGACGGCTCGCGTCAGCCGCTGTGTCCCCCCGGCGCCCGGGATGATCCCGAGGCCGGTCTCGGGCTGGCCGAACTGCGCGGTCTCCGAGGCGACGATCACGTCACACGACATCGCGAGCTCGCAGCCCCCTCCGAGGCAGAAGCCCGACACGGCGGCCACGAGTGGCGTCCAGAGGCCGCGGATTGCGTCCCAGCGCTCGACCCGCCGCTGGTAGTAGAGCTCGACCGCGGAGGCCTCCGCGAGCTGGCCGATGTCGGCGCCGGCCGCGAATGCGCGCTCCGACCCGCCGAGCACGATGGAGCGGACCGCCTCGTCCCGGTCGAGCTCGGCCAACCGCTCGACCAGCTCCTCCATGAGCTTGTCCGACAGCGCGTTCAGCTGCTGCGGTCGGTTGAGCAGGACGACGGCGACCGCGCCCTCCCGATCGACGAGGACGAGGGGCTCGCTCACTTCTTCAGGAACTTCTCGATGGCGGCCTTCGGCTCGTCGGTCGCCATCGAGAGTGCGAGCCAGTCGCGCGCGTGGTTGATCGTCTCGTGCCAGGCGAGGTCGCGCCAGAAGTTCAGATGCTGCTTCGCGTAGCGCGTCGTCTGGGGCAGCTTCCGCGCGAGGTTCTCGACGACCTCGTCGGTCTTGGCATCGAGCTCGGCGGCCGGCACGGCCCAGTTGACGAGCCCCCACTCCTCGGCCTGCTGGGCGGGAACCTCATCGCACATGAGGACGATCTCGCGGGCGCGGCGGTCGCCGACCATGATCGAGAGCCACTGGGTCGCGCCGCCCGCCGGCACAGAGCCGTGCTCGGGCCCCACGTGGCGGATGAAGGCGTCGTCCACCATGACGGCGAGGTCGCATGCCATTTGAAGCTCGTTGCCGCCGCCGACGGCGATGCCGTTGATCCGGGCGAGCGTCGGCTTGCCGATCTCGCGCAGGCGGTCGTGGGCGTCCTTGAAGGCGCCGAACCATTTCCAGTACTCGGTTGGCTTCCCGACGTACTCCTCCGCCCAGTTGCGCAGGTCGGCGCCGACGCAGAATGCCCGGCCGGCCCCTGTGAGGACGACGACCCGGATCTCGTCGTCCCACGAGGCGTCCTCGCAGGCCCGGGTCAGCTCGCGCAGCATCTGGAAGTCGAAGGCGTTGAGGACGTCCGGGCGGTTGAGCGTGATCGTCGCCCGCGGCGGCGCCTTCTCGTAGACGATCTTCTCGAAGCGGAGCTCGTCGGGGGCGAGCGGCCGCGGGTACGTCGGCTCACTCATGCACGTCGGCGAAGTGGACGTGGAAGCGGCCGCCCATCTCCATCGCGTCCTTGCCAGTCGCCAGGAACTCGTCCGTTCGGGATGCGGCCCTGAAGGCGTCCATGTCCGAGAACTCCCACTCGGCGTAGTAGGGGAACTTCGGCTCGCCCATCGGGGCGCCGAAGACCCGGCCGTGCCTGAACGTCCCGCCGGGCACTTTCCGGCACAGCTCGGCGTGCTGCTCGTACCGGTCGGGATCCGGCGTCTCCTCGTACAGGACGAACACGCGAACCATCGGCTCTCCTTCCGTCTCGACCGGGCCGGAGCGTATAGCTTCGCCTCCGATGTCGAGCGGAACGGCCGTCGCGATCTCCCTGACCGTCGTCGCCGGCCTCGCCGGCGCCGTGCAGGCCGCCGTGATGGGCGAGCTCGGCCAACGGGTCGGGATCGCGCCGGCCCTCGCGTTCGCCGTCCTTATCTCGCTCGCCTGCGCGCTCGCGCTCCTCGTGGCGTGGGAACGGAGCTTCGGCGGGCTGGCGGACGCCGCCGGTCAGCCGGCCTGGCTCTGGCTGGGCGGCGTCATGAGCGTCTTCATCGTCCTGGCGATCACGGTCGCGACACCGCGGATCGGCGTGGCGGCCACGATCGGGATCGTCATTGCGGGGAACCTCGTCATGGGGGCGCTGATCGACCAGTACGGCCTCCTCGGCCAGGAGCAGGCGTCGCTCACCTGGCCGCGCCTCGTCGGCCTGGTGCTTCTGGCGGTCGGCGCGACGCTCTCCCTCGACCGTTAGGGCCCTGTCCTGGGGTCAGACCCCCGGACCCGTACCGAAGGGACGGTGCGCCGCTCCAGCAGCGGGAACGCGCGGTCAGTCGCTACGCCCCGATCGGCCGATTCGGCCACGCCCAGGGGTCAGACCCTAGGACGCGGCCGCTAGAGGCAGATGTCGTCGGGGCGAACGGGGACGCGGGTGAGCTCCCGGCCGGTCGCGTCGCGCATCGCCGACATCACCGCGGCGGTCGAGACGACCGTGGGCGGCTCGCCGACCCCCTTGATCCCGTAAGGCGCCTCGGGCTCGGGGTCCTCCACCAGCTCGGCGACGACCGGCGGCATGTCGAGCGCCGTCGGGATCAGGTAGTCCGTGAAGCTCGCGTTCGTGATCAGGCCGTCCCGCGTCTGGATCTCCTCCATGAGGGCGAGGCCGATTCCCTGCGCGGTGCCGCCCTCGATCTGCCCGTACACCGCCTGCGGGTTGACCGCGCGGCCGACGTCCTGGGCAGTCCCGATCCAGACGACGCGCGTCAGCCCGAGCTCGACGTCCACCTCGACGACGACCCGCATCGCCGCGCACGCGAGCGCGACGTGAGCGCGTTCGCCGGTGATCTGGCCCGTCTCCGGCTCGAGCGGGAACGTGCGCGGGTGGCGGTAGATCCGCTCGAGGTCGATCTCCTCGCCGTTGCCGAGCGTCCCGTCGCGGCGCTCGAGCTCGTCCCGGGCAGCGCGGCAGGCTGCCTGCACGGCGCCGGCCGCCATCCACGTCATGCGCGACGCGGACGCTGAGCCGGCCGAGCCGACCTCCGCGGTCGTCCCCGGCGCCAGCAGGACGTTCTCGAGCTCGAGCTCGGTCCGCGCGGTCTGGAGGATCACGTTCGTCACGCCCTGCCCGACCTCGGCGGCCGCGCAGTGGATCTCCGCGACGAGCTCGCCGCCCGCGTCGGGGAAGACGCGCACGCGAGCCGCGGTGTAGTCGTCGAAGCCTTCCGAGTAGCCGATGTTCTTGAAGCCGACGGCGAAGCCGACGCCGCGCCGGACGCCCTCGCCCCGCGTCGTGTTGCCCGCTCCGCCCGGAAGCCGGATCGGGTCCCGCGGCAGCTCCTCCGCCTCCGGCACGCGGATCGAGGCGGCCTTGCGGATCACGTCGGCGACCGGCATCGACCCGGTGATCTTCTGCCCAGTCGCCAGCTCGTCTCCGGGCGCGAGCGCGTTTCGCAGCCGGAGCTCGACCGGATCCATCCCCAAGGCGGCGGCCAGCTTGTCCATCTGCGCCTCGGCCGCGAAGCACGTCTGGACCGCGCCGAACCCGCGCATCGCGCCGCACGGCGGATTGTTCGTGTACACGCACGTGCACTCGATCAGCGCGTTCTCGATCGCGTACGGCCCGACCGCGAAGGAGGCGGCGTTGGAGGTCACGGCCGTGGAGCTCGAGGCGTACGCGCCGCCGTCGAGCAGGACCCGCATCCGGACGTTGACGAGCTTGCCGTCCCGGTTCGCGCGGTGCTCGGCCCAGATCCGCGCGGGATGCCGGTGCACGTGGCCGAAGAACGACTCCTCGCGGGTGTAGACCATCTTCACCGGCCGGTTCGTGTGCAGCGCGAGCATCGCGCCGTGGATCTGCATGGACAGGTCCTCGCGGCCGCCGAACGCGCCCCCGACGCCGGCGAGGTGGATCCGCACCTGCTCTTTCGGGAGACCGAGGCAAGGGGCGACCTGGTCGCGGTCGACGTGGAGCCACTGCGTCGCGACGTAGATGTCCACGCCTCCCTC
>DASSUI010000060.1:0-11670 GCA_035707105.1 Gaiellaceae bacterium
GAGCGCATCAGTGCTTCGTTGCGGGCTTGCCGTTCTAGCCGTTCCTTCACAGTCGCGATGGTATGCGGCCGGTGTTGCCTCCGTATCGCGTTCGTTAAGGCGCGTTGAGGGCCCGCGTCGACCCACGGGCCTACGGCCTTCTGATGTCTCACGACGCCGGCCACTTCGCCGGCTGATCCGGCCTCGTGACTAGTGCGCCCTCCAGAGGAAGTAGTCGGCCGTGTACGGGACGGCGATCGTAGCGCCGGGCGTGCAGGTTCCCGCCGGAGCGACGCCCCCGGAGGTGTTCAGCCGCTGGACGTAGGTCGTCCTGCCCAGGCGTCCGTCGGCGGTCGCGACGGCCTGCAGGAGCAGCCATGCGATGTTGCCGGAGCCGGCGGAAGCCATCGCGATGCGTGCGGCCTCGACGGAGCTGCCATCGTCGTTGAGCTGCCAGACCGGGCGCCCGGTCACGAAATTCAGATAGTGGGTGCCGATCGGCTGCAGGATGCCGGTCGTCTTGTAGAGCGTAGCCTCCGGGTCGGTGAAGAGCCAGGTCCCGTTCGCCTGGCACGTGTACTTCTGGATGCCGATGGCGTGGAGGATCAGGAAGAGCCGTGTGTCCGGGCTGTAGGTGCGTGGGTCCAGCGGATCGCCCGGCGCAGTCTGCGGCGCCGGACGCGCCCAGGCCGCCGTCGCGACCAGGCCGCACACGGCGACGACGGCGACGCAGGCGACGACGAGACGAACGAGGCGATAGTTGGTCTTCACGTGTTCCCCCTTTGGTGGCGGAGCGCTCACCCTCCCCGCTCCAAACGCAACCTGTCAAGAGCGTCGATCGTCGCGATGGATGTGGGGAGCCGGAGGAGGTGGCCGTGATCTGCCCTGCCTGTGCTAAGCGGGAGTTCGAGGACGAAGCTGACCCCGCTAGCACGCCGCACACCATTAGTCCCACAGCGCCGTGTCGCCCGTGGCGACCACCGGGGACGGGCGTCCCTGGGGGTTCAGGGACGCCCTCGAACCTCTAGGGGGAGAGGCACCCCGGCGAACCGGCGAAGAACGCAGGGAGCCCCACATGCGGCCTGCGGGGATCCCTGCGTCAGACGCCGCTAGTGATGGCAGCCTCCACCGCCGGGAGGAGGTGGCGGCTGATGACCCGGACAGCCGGCGTTGCTTCCCGGGCCGCCGCCCGCCTCGGCGAACGCCGTCGGCGCAACCGACACAGCGAACGCGCACAGCGCGAACACCATCGCACCAACACGCTTGATCGTTATCACCGGGGCTCCTTCCTGTCCGCAGACTCCCGACTGCGCCCGCCCCCAGGCAAAGTCAGGCCGTATCCACGAGTGTCCCACTCGCTCCGAGCCGTGTCCAGACGCGAAGAACGCGAAGCCGGACGGGGCTTGCTCTCCGAGAAACGCCGCACACCGCTTTGTCGTCTCGGATCGCGACCACGCGACGCGTCTCCAGCCATCCGGCCTGATTCGACTGGCTATTCGGGTGGCGCAGTCACGTGACCGATGGCGCAAGTCGTGTGTGGGCGGTTGGTGCTGCGGTGCCGACCGCCCCCGGCCAGCGCGTTACGCGAGACGGTGGCCGCCGGCCTCGCCGTGACGCCACCTCTAGACTCGCGCCACTATGGCCGCAGGGCGCCTCGTTCACGCAGTGAAGCTCCTCGCCCGCGACGGGCGGATTCCGAGGCCGCTCAGAGGCCTCGTCGCATTCGGCCTGCTGCCGATCCCTGGGCCGTTGGATGAGGCGGCATTGCTCGCGGCGGGTGTCCTGCTCCTCGCGTTCTACCGCGAGCCACTGCGTGACGCGTGGCAGCGCGCGTAGCGGACGAACCCGTCCGATCCAGCTCGCGGCATCTCCAACCATCGCGTGCGGGCCCCTTCCTATCATTCTCCCCCATGGACACGGCCGAGTTCCTCGAGGGCGAACGGGGCGTGATCATCGACGCGGCCGAGACCGCGCTCGGGCGGGTGCACGCGGAGCACTACGAGTCGGCCGGCCGGGAAGAGGTCCGCCGCCGGCTCGAGGCGCTGTTCGACCATCTGCTCGACGGGCTGGCGCGCCGGGATCTGACGCCGATGGTCCAGTACGCAGAGCAGGTCGCCGAAGAGCGTTTCAACGCGGGCTACGACCTCGCCGAAGTGCAGGTCGCGTTCAACGCGCTCGAGGAGGCCACGTGGGCCCGGGTGCTCGAGGGCCTTCCGACGAACGAGCTCGCGGAGGCACTCGGGCTCGTCGGAACGATCCTCGGGTGCGGGAAGGACGCCCTGGCCCGGCGGTACGTCTCGCTCGCCGCGCAGACGCACGCCCCCTCGCTCGACCTTCGAGCGTTGTTCACGGGCATCGAGCGCGCCTGAGCGGGCACGCGTAGATCGCAGATCCTTTACTGCTTGCGCGTACGATTCCGCGTCTGAGACGCGCGGCGTTCCTGGGGGTCTTGCTGCTGGCGGCGCTGCCCGCGCTTGCGTCCGCGCGCCCGCAGGCGGCCCAGCCCCCGGGACAGATGGTCGAGGTCGTCGTCGAGCTCGCCTCGCCCTCGGCCGCCCGGTCGCGTCTCCCCCGCTCGCACGCCCGACTCGATCTCGGCTCGCACGCCGCTCTCCACCGCCTGACGCGCATCCGGGCCGAGCAGGAGCAGGTCGCGGGCCGGATTGCCGACGCCTTGCCCGAGGCCCGCATCCGGTGGCGCTACCGGATCGTGCTCAACGGCCTCGCAGTCGTGCTCCCGGCCCGAGCCGTCCCGCGGCTCGAGCGGGTCGACGGCGTGACCGCCGTCCACGAGAGCTCGCGCTACCGCGCGCAGCTCGACCGCAGCCCGACCGCGATCGGCGCTCCCACCCTCTGGGGGCCCGGCCTGTCCACCGCCGGTCAGGGGGTGAAGATCGCGATCATCGACGACGGCATCGACCAGCGGCACCCGTTCTTCGACCCGACCGGCTACGCGATGCCGGCCGGGTTCCCGAAGGGCCAGGCTGCGTACACGACCGGGAAGGTGATCGCGGCCCGGTCCTTCCCGCCGCCCTCGCCGCGCGCCCGCTTCGCGGAGCTGCCGCTGGACCCCGCGGAGTCCGAGCATGGCACGCACGTCGCCGGCATCGCGGCCGGGAACAACGGCACGCCCGTCCAGATCGGAGGAGGCCAGGCGAGGCTCTCCGGCGTGGCCCCGCGAGCCTACCTCGGCAACTACCGCGTCCTCACGATCCCGACCGCGGCCAACGTCGGGCTGGACGGAAACTCGCCTGAGATCGCGGCGGCGATCGAGGCGGCCGTCCAGGACGGGATGGACGTGATCAACCTCTCGATCGGCGAGCCGGAGATCGCTCCGTCCCGCGACCTCGTCGTGCGCGCGATCGAGGGGGCGGCCAGGGCCGGCGTCGTCACCGCCGTCTCCGCCGGGAACGACCACGACGCGTTCGGCCGCGGCTCCGTCTCGTCGCCGGGCTCCGCCTCTTCGGCGATCACCGTCGGCGCCACGACGATCGACCGCCGTATGGCCGGGTTTTCCGCCGCAGGCCCGACGCCGGTCTCGCTCCGCCTCAAGCCCGAGGTCTCCGCGCCGGGCGTGAACATCATCTCGGCCGCGCCGGCGCGGAAGAACCTCTGGCAGGAGCTCAGCGGGACGAGCATGGCGGCGCCGCACGTCGCGGGGGCGGCGGCGCTGCTCCTCGAGCGCCACCCGACGTGGACGCCGGCACAGGTGAAGTCCGCGCTGGTGTCGACCGGCCGCACGGCGACGGACGGCTCCCACGAGGCGAGCCCGAGCCGTCAGGGCGGCGGCTCCGTCGACCTGCCCCGCGCCGACCAGCCGCTGATCTTCACGGCGCCCTCGGCCGTCTCGTTCGGCTTCGTCCGGCTCGGCAGGTCCGTCGTGCGACGCGTGTCCCTCTCGGACGCCGGCGGCGGTGCGGGCGAATGGACGCTCTCTGCGGCGCTCCAGGGCCGCCCGGCGGGCATCCGCCTCGACGTGGCGTCGCGCGCCTCGGTGCCTGGCGCCGTGCAGGTGCGCGTCTCCACGCCGAGGACGGGTCGGGGCGCCGAGTTCTCCGGCTTCCTCGTCCTGCGCCGGGGCGCCGACACCCGTCGGGTGCCCTTCTGGGGCCGGCTCACGGCGCCGCGGCTCGCGCGACAGCCGGCCAGGCGCCTGATCCGAACCGGCACGTATCGCGGCAACACGCGGGGCCGGCGCGCCCTCGTCACGGCCTACCGGTATCCGGAGAACCCGACAGGAAGCGGCGTCGACCGGATCCTCCGCGGCCCCGAGCAAGTCTTCCGTGTGCGCCTGCGCCGACCAGCGGAGAACTTCGGGGTCACGATCCTCTCGCGGCGCGGGAGCGCGCGCGTGCAGCCCAGGATCGTCGTCGGCAAGGATGAGAACCGGCTCGCCGGGCCGACGGCGCTGCCGCTGAACACGAACCCGTACCTTCCCACCTTCTTCGAGCGGGTGCCCACGGTGTCGGTTCTCCGGCCCACGGCCGGGACCTACCACGTCGTCTTCGACAGCACGACCAGCGCCGGCGCGGGCCGGTTCTCGTTTCGCTTCTGGATCGACGACCGGAGGCCGCCGCAAGTTCGCATCGTGGGCCGGTCCGTCCGCTCGGGCGGGACGCTCGTCTTCCGCGCCTCGGACGCCGGTGCCGGCATCGACCCGGGGACGATCTTCGCCAGCGTCGCCGGCAGCAGCCGGACGCCGACCTACTCGTCGAACGGCAACCGGATGACAATCACGGTCCCGGTCGGCCGGCTCCCCTCCGGACGCCACCGCGTCGTCCTCCAGGTCTCGGACCGCCAGGAGGCGAAGAACATGGAGAACGCGCTGCGCATCCTGCCGAACACGCGGGTGCTCGCCACCACGATCACGGTTCGGTAGAGGCGCCTACGTGTTGCGGTCGCGCTCTTTGGTCGTCGGCAGCTGGGCGAGGTCGCGCTCCACGCTCGCCGCGAAGTCATCGTCCTCGGGACGGAGGACGCGCAGGTTCGACTTCCGCCGCTGACGGGCGCGCCGCCGGCGGCCTTCCAGCCCGAACCGTGGCGAGAGCCTCGGCCATTCCGCCGCGACCAGGACGGCGACGGCGCAGGCGAGCAATGCCATCCAGAGCCAGCCCACGGGTCCATCTTAGCCTCGCGCGCGAGAAGGAACCGCTAGCCCGGGAAGTACGGGATGTCCCAGACGACGATCATGACGCCGATCAGCACCACCGCGAGGATGCCGGCCCCCAGCAGGAGGGCACGGCGGAGCGGGCTACCCTGCGTGACCTGGTCAACGGCCTGCTCGGCCGTCTCCAGGATTCGCTCGAGCCACCGCTCGGCCCAGGCGAACTCGAGCGCGAGCATCCCGAGCCCGACGATGATCACCGGGATGCCAGGCCCGGGCGTGACGAGCATGATGAGGCCCGCCGCCAGGACGAGGAAACCCAGGCCGGCAAAGGCAACGCGGTAGGCCCGGTGTCGCTCACGGTGCCGTTCCTGCCGCGCGCGGACGCGCTCGATCAGCGGTGGGCGGCCGCCGGTCTCTTCCTGGTCCACCCGGAGAAGACTACGTCCGTCGTAAAGCTCCCCGGGTTGGACTCGAACCAACAACCCTCCGGTTAACAGCCGGATGCTCTGCCAATTGAGCTACCGGGGAACGCGGTAGCGGCCGCCGCATGATAGCGATGCTCCAAAGCGGCTTTCCCTCGTGATCGTGCCCCCAGCGAGCGAGGGACCGGCTGTAGGACCTAGGCCAGGTGGGCGACCGCCTCGCGGATTTCCAGGAGTTTCCGCTGCAGCTCGGTCGTCTCCTCGAGGCTCGCGCCGGCCAGCCTGCGCCGCAGGTGGCGCTCACGGAGGCGAAGAAGGAGCTCCTTCGCCGTCGCCTCGTCGATCGCCTCCGACGCCGCAACTGCATCCAGCTCGGCAAGCGCCGGAACCGTCTCCTCGTCGGCGCCGCCGTCGAGGATCACCGCGCGAAGACGGCGGTGCAGCTCGCTGTCGAAGTGGTCTTCCGGGACCTTTCGCAGCGCATCCGCGAGCGCCGGGAACGCGATGCAGGCGGCAAGGACGTCCCGCTCGAGGCGGTCGCCCGCGTCCATCACCCGGCGGGACACGGGCGCGGCCTTCATCGTGGAAACGGCGCTCTGGAGCTGGATGGTCATGCCGAGGTCGTCGTTCGCCTCGCGCCACGCCTCGTGGCGCTCGGGCGAATCGGGGATCCCGTCCAGGAACGCCTTCACGCGCTCGTACTTCGTCTGGCGGTCCGGCGCCCGCTCGCGCTCCATCCGCGCGCGGTACCGCACGTAGCTCTCGGCACCGCCGAGGCGCGCCTCGAACTCGCCCGGCGCGTCGGCCGGGTCCTGCGCGGGCGGGAGCGTGACAACACGGACGTCGAAGCCCTGCCCGACGGCGAGCTCCATCCCGCGAAGCGTCGCCGCTTCCCCCGCCGCGTCCGCGTCGAAGCAGAGGTAGAGGCGCCGCGTGAGCCGCGAGAGCTCCTTCACCTGCTGCTCCGTGAGGGCCGTCCCCATCGAGGCGACGACCGGGTGGAGACCGGCCTGCCGCAGCGCGATCACGTCCGTGTTCCCCTCGACGACGATCGCGCGCTCCTCCTTCGCGATGGCACTTCGCGCCAGGTGGAGGCCGTAGAGCACCCGCGACTTGTGGAACAGCTCGCCTTCCGGCGAGTTGACGTACTTGCCGCGAAGCGGGTCGTCCTCGTGGAGCTTCCGCGCCTGGAACCCGACGATGCGGCCGCGCGCGTCCGCGAGCGGGAACATGAGCCGCCGAGGGAAGTAGTCGTTGCCGCGGGCGTTCGTCAGGCCGGCGGCGCGGAGCTCTTCGCGCGTGAACCCCTTCTCCTCCGCCTTCCGCGCGAGGCCCGTGCCGGGTGAGAGGCCGAGCCGGAACTCGCGGCAGACACCCTCGCCGAGGCCCCGCGACTCGAGGTAGTCGCGAACGGGGCCGCCGGTGTCGGTCTCCCACAGATGACGCTCGTAGAACGACGCGGCCTGGTCGAGCAAGGCGTGCAGGCGGTCGCGCCGCTTCCGCTGGGCCTCAACCTGCGGCGAGCTCTCCTCGTACTCGAGCTCCACCCGGAACCGCTCCGCGAGCCACTCGAGCGCGCCTGCGAAATCCAGCTGCTCCGTCTCGCGTACGAACTTGATGAGGTCGCCGCCGGCGCCGCAGCCGAAGCAGTAGTAGAGCTTGTCGACGGCGTTCACGGAAAAACTCGGCGTCCGCTCCTCGTGGAACGGGCACCTGCCCGTGTAGCGCGAGCCGACCTTGCGGAGCTGCGTGCGGCCTGAGACGACATCCACCATGTCGGCGGCCGCGACGACCCGCTGCTTCGACTCCTCGGTGATCCGCGCCACTACAGCCGTTCCGCGTAGGCGAGGGCGAAGCGGTCGGTCATCCCGGCAACGTAATCGGCGATCCGCTGGCCGAGGTCGCCGTGCCCGGCCGGCACCTGCTCCGGGTGCTCGGCGAGGTGGCCGAACACGCGGGCCACGACGTCGCGCGCCTGCGCATGCTGCTCCTCGGTGTGCGGTCCGACGTAGACGTGCTCGAACATGAACGTACGGAGCGCGAGCATGGCGGTGCCGACCTCCTCGCTCTGGCGGATGTCGCCCTCCCGCTCCGACGTCTCGACCAGGTCGTGGACAAGGGCGTCGATCCGCCGTGAGCCCGTCTCGCCGAGAAGCTCGACCTCGGCGCGGGGCAGCTCGTCGGGAGCGAGGACACCGGCGCGCACCGCGTCGTCGATGTCGTGGTTGATGTACGCGACGCGGTCGACGATGCGGACGATCCTGCCCTCGAGCGTGGCGGGCTCGCCGGAGCCGGTGTGGTTGACGATGCCATCGCGGACCTCTTCCGTGAGGTTTAGGCCCTGGCCGTCCTTCTCGAGGACGTCGACGATCCGGAGCGAGTGCTCGTTGTGGCGGAAGCGCCGGCCGAACCGATGCTGGAGCTGCTCGTCGAGCGCCTCTTCGCCGGTGTGGCCGAACGGCGTGTGGCCGAGGTCATGCCCGAGGCCGATGGCCTCGACGAGATCCTCGTTGAGGCCCAGAGCGCGGGCGACGCCGCGGGAGATGCCGGTCGTCTCGATCGTGTGCGTAATCCGCGTCCGGAAGTGGTCGCCGCCCGGGTCGATGAAGACCTGCGTCTTGTTCCGGAGCCTTCGGAAGGCCTTCGAGTGGACGATCCGGTCTCGGTCGCGCTGAAAGGGCGTGCGCAGCCGGCACGGCTCCTCCTCGCGCGCTCGTCCACGCGTCTCGTACGAGCGGACGGCGAGTGGCGAGAGCCAGCGTTCCTCGTGCTCACGCACGCGGGCCTCGAAGGCGTCGGCAACCCGTCCGGCGAGCTCGGTCATGCGGTCAAGGCTAGTGCCTCTCCCGGCGGCCGTGAAAGGCGCGGCGGGACCCACCCACCACCCCCCACCCTCCCTGGGGTTGCGCTCGGGATTGTCACGCTACACCGTCCCGACACGCGCGTCTGTGGCCGCTTCGAACCGAGAGAGCAACGGTTCGTCCACAAGCTCAGATAATGATCGGGACGGTGCCGCCGTCGGCGCTCCAGGCCGCGCCGGTGACGTACGACGCCCGATCGGAACAGAGGAACGCAATCACGCTCGCGATCTCGGCGGGCTCGGCGAGCCGCCCGAGCGGCCGGCCCGCGCCGACCGCATCCAGGACCTCGTCCCGCGTCTTCCCGGTCCGCTCCGCCTGCTGCTCCGCAAGACCGCCCGCGCCGAGCCACGCGTCCGTCGCGGTCGGGCCCGGCGCGACTGCGTTGCAGCGGATCCCGCTGCCCGCATAGAGATCGGCCACGAGCCTCGAGAGCGAGAGCACGGCGGCCTTCGTGACGCTGTAGTTCGGCATCGAGGTCGAAGGCCGCTTCCCCGACGTCGACGAGACGTTGACGATCGATCCGCGTCCGCGCTCCTTCATTTCGGGAACCACCGCTCGGATGGCCCGCACGAAGCTCATCACGTTCAGCTGCCACATCGAGTCCCACTGCGGATCGGTGAGCTCCTCGAAGCCCGCCTGGTAAGCGATGCCGACGTTGTTGACGAGGCAGTCGACTGGACCCAGCGCCGCACGCGCCTCCCGAATCAGCACGTCCGCCGCCTCGGGGTCGGCGAGGTCGCCGGCAACCCCGACGTGAGCGCCGGCTTCCGCCCTCGCAGCCTCGACCCGCTCCGCATCCCGTCCGGTCACGACCACGGCGGCGCCCTCGTCGGCCAGGAGCCGGGCGGTCTCCAGGCCGATGCCCCCGGTGGACCCGGTCACGACACAGACACGGTCGCGAAGGCCGAGATCCATGGCCGAGTAGCGTACCGCCGTGACCACGATCCTCCTGGCCCGCCACGGCGAGAGCGACTGGAACCGCGCGAGACGCTGGCAGGGACACGCCGACCGACCGCTGACGGAGCGCGGCCAGGCCCAGGCCCGGGCGCTCGCGGACCGCCTCGCCGACGTCGAGCTGGACGCCGTCTACTCGAGCGACCTCACGCGGGCCTTCGAGACGGCCGAAGCCGTCGCAGCGCCACGCGGCCTGCGGGTTCACCGGCTGGCGACGCTGCGCGAGGTCGACGTCGGCGCCTGGTCGGGACTCACGCGCGCCGAGGCCGAGGAGCGATTCCCCGAGGCGTATGCCCGCTGGGTCGCCGGCGGGGAGGGCTGGGAGGACGGCGAGACCTACGACCAGCTCACGGACAGGGTTGTCGGGGCGATCAGATCGATCGCCGCTGGACACCCCGGCGATTGCGTGCTGGTCGTCGCGCACGGAGGCTCGATCCGGGCCATCCACGCGTCAGCGCTCGGCGTCGACGTCCACACCTACCGGCGCATCCAACGCGTCGAGCCGAACGCGACGCTCTCGGCGGTATGTGTGGAGGACGGGCGCCTGACGGAGCTCTGCCGCGCCGAGGATCTCGACGAGTTCCTGGTCGAGGATCAGCGGCGGCGGAGGGAGGCCGCGTCGGCACCCCCGACCCCGGCCGGCTGAGGTCTCGGATCTAGACTGAGCCGCGCGTGGAGGACTACACGAGCAAGTACAAGGGCGAGCAGGTTGAGATCGCGCTCTTCGGAGGCGACTACCAGGACGGCGTGCTGACCGCGTACTGCGCCGTCGACGACGTCCCGCACATCGAGCTCAACGGCCACATCCTGATCCCGCTCCAGAACATCGCGTCGCTCCACTGCACGAGCCGGTGCGATGCGCCCGAGCCGGACTGGCCGCCGCGCGGCCTCACCGACGACGACCGCGACGAGACGTCCTGACCCGTGAGCCGCCGGCTCGCCGCCGCGGTCAACCTCCTCAAGACCTGGTCGCTGCTCGTCGGCGCGGCGGCGGCGCTCGGCGGCATCGGCTGGCTCATCAACGGGTACCGACTGTTCTCGATCGCGTTCTTCGCCGGCCTCCTGGGCGGCATCGCGCTCTACTGGTACGCGGACCGCGCGATTCTGGGAATCGTTCGCGCCCGTGAGCTGCTGGAGACGGAAGCGCCGCTCCTCTTCACATCCGCCGAGCGCATCGCCGCACGAGCTCGCACCCCACGCCCGCGGCTCTACCTCATCCGAGACAGTCATCCCCGTGTGCTCTCCGCCGGGCGCGGCGGGAAAGGTCACTCCCTGGTCTTCACGACGGGGCTCCTTGCAGCCGCGCAGCCGGCCGAGCTCGAGGGCCTGATCGCCCACGAGATCGCCCATTCGGCCCGCCGCGATCTCCTGACCCAGACGGTCGCGACCGTCGTGGGATCGACCCTCCTGGAGATCAGCCGCGCGGGCGGTTGGTTCCAGCGCGGTCTCCTCTTCGTGCTCGGGCCGCTCGCCTCGGCGATCGAGCATGCCCTGCTCTCTCCCCGGCGAGAGGTGACGGCGGACCTCGTGGCGGCACGGCTGTGCGACTCGCCCCATGGGCTCGCCGACGCGTTGCTGCGGCTCGAGCAGGCGAACGAGCTCGTGGCATTCGCCGGCAACCCCGCGTTGGAGCCGCTCTACGTCGTCAACCCCTTCGAGGATCGCGGACTCGCCGCGCTCTTTTCGACGCACCCTCCGACGGCAGAGCGGGTCGCCCGGCTTCGCGCCCTCGATCCGGACCACGAAAAAAGGGCCGCCTGAGCAGCCCTTTCTCGAAATCAATTCGGCGGCGACCTACTCTCCCGGGAGGTTGCCCTCCGAGTACCATCGGCGCTGACGGACTTAACTTCTCTGTTCGGAATGGGAAGAGGTGTACCCCCGTCGCTATGACCGCCGAAACTTGTCAGGGACGGCGCCGTACGTGCAGGCGTGGCGCGCACCCTCAAAACTCCATAGTGGATTTCGGCAAGTGTTCAAAATCAAGACCTCGGGCAATTAGTACCGGTCCGCTTCACGCATTGCTGCGCTTCCACGGCCGGCCTATCAACGTGGTGGTCTCCCACGGCCCTTACTCCCTCGAGGGGATGGGAAGCCTCATCTCGAGGTGGGCTTCCCGCTTAGATGCTTTCAGCGGTTATCCCGTCCAGACGTAGCTAATCAGCGGCGCCGTTGGCACGACGACTGATACACCAGAGGTCTGTTCGCTCCGGTCCTCTCGTACTAGGAGCGACTCCTCTCAAGCTTCCAGCGCCCATGGTGGATAGGGACCGAACTGTCTCACGACGTTCTGAACCCAGCTCGCGTACCGCTTTAATGGGCGAACAGCCCAACCCTTGGGACCTACTCC
>DASSUI010000061.1:0-11526 GCA_035707105.1 Gaiellaceae bacterium
TCCGCCCACGCCGCAAGGCCAGCCGCCCCAGCCGCTCCCTCCTGACGACCACCCCGACGATGACGGCGACGACGCTCACGGCGGGCGGCACGACGATCGGGTCAACGGCGGCGGCAAGCAGAAGCACGACCGCGGCCACCGCAAGTAGTCGTGGTCCCTGCCTGTGCGGCCGGGATGCCTGGCATCTACGAGGGGTGTGCGAACCCGGGGCGGAGGAACACGATTCCGACCTGACGGTCTGTGAGGTCTCCGGTGTCACTGAGCACGAAGTTCGACGTCACCTGACCCGTCGCTCCCCTGAACTGACCCACCCCGCCGGCGACACGGAAGACGGCTGTGCCGTGGCGGAGATGCTCGTCGGCCGAATCGCCCAGACGTCCCACGCCGGCCGTCTCGATGAAGAGCCGGTGGCCGTGCCCGAAGTCCAGCGTCGTTCTCGCGGTGAACGAGCCGTCGGTTCGAAACGCAAGACGCGCCTGGAGCATCGCCTCCTCGGCGAGATCGTCGACGATGTGTCGTGAGCTGACGCCGTCGCGCGCCACGCGCGTCTCGATCGTGCCGGACGGAGCGCGGGCGCGGAAGACCAGACCGTCGCCGTCAGGCAACGCTTCGCCGCGAAACTCGAGCGCGTAGGCGAGCAGCCGACCCATGTCGCGATCGTGTCGCTCGCGTCGTCGGCATCGCTTCCGGGCAAGCCCTGGTCCTTGGCGTGGAGGGCGCCAGGGTCTACCGTGAAACCGTGCTCGTCGGTCGGGAGCCCGACTGCGTGCGGATCGACGAATTGCTCGATCGCGCCCGCCGAGGGCGTAGCGGCGCGCTCGTGCTTCGCGGTGAGGCCGGAATGGGCAAGACCGCGCTCCTCGACTACGCCGCCGAGCACGCGGAGGGAATGACCGTCGTCCGGGCGCTCGGCGTCGAGTACGAGTTCGAGCTCCAGTTCTCCGGTCTGCTGGAGCTGATGCGGCCCCTGCTCGAGCACCTGCCGGAGATCCCACCGCAGCAGGCAGAGGCGCTTCGGAGCGCGCTGGGCCTGGGCGAGCCGAAGCCGTACGAGCGGTTCACGATCTGCGCGGCGACGCTGAGCCTGATCGCCGCGGCCGCGGAGACGAACCCGCTCCTGATCCTCGTCGACGACGCTCATTGGCTGGATCTCGCGACCGACGACGCGCTGCTTTTCGCCGCCAAGAGGCTCGTCGCCGACTCGGTCGCGATCCTGCTCGCCGTCCGCGAGGGCGGTGAGCGGACGTTTCGCGCGCCCGCGCTCGACCAGCTCAGGCTTACGACCCTCGATCCGGAGCAGTGCGCGCTCCTCCTCGCCGGCGAGGCGAAGCGGCCGGTCGTGCCGCAGGTCGCCGAGCACCTCTGCGCGGCCACCGAGGGCAACCCACTCGCCCTCGTCGAGCTCGGGGACCTCCTTTCCGCCGACCAACTCGCCGGGCGGGAGGAGCTGCCGGATCCGGTACCGGCCGGGCGGACGCTCGAGCGTGCGTTCGCCTGGCGTGCCGAGCGGCTCCCGAAGGATTCGCAGCGCGCGCTGATCGTCGCCGCCGTGTCGCTCTCGGACGAGACGGAGACGATCGTGGCGGCGCTGGAGTCGCTCGGGATCGGGCGGGACGCGCTCGAGCCGGCCGAGGATGCGGCCCTGCTGTCGCTCGCCGACGGGCACATCCGTTTCCGCCATCCGCTGGTTCGCTCGGCCGTCTTCCACGGCGCGCCGCCGTCCGAGCGCCGGGAGGCGCACCGCGCACTCGCCGAAGCGCTCCGCGACAGGGACGACCCCGAGCGCTTCGCGTGGCACCTGGCAGGGGCCGCGATCGGAGTCGACGAGGAGGCGGCGACGGCGCTCGAGCTCGCCGCGAAGCAGGCGCAGCAGCGCTCCAGCTACGCGGCGGCCGCCGCGGCCATGGAACGGGCCGCGGCGCTCACGGCCGACGAGGACGCGCGGCCCCGCCGCCTCTATGCGGCCGCGGACGCGGCGCTCAGCGCCGGCAGGCCGGACGACGCGCTGAGGTTTCTCGCCGAGCCGCTTGCCCACCAGGATCCGCGCCTCCGGGCGGCGGCGCTCCGGCTCCAGGGTCGAATCGAATACCTCGGAGGCCGTCCCAAGGAGGCTGCGGCCGTCCTCGTGGAGGCGTCCCGGCTCCTCGAGGACATCGACCGCGCGCTCGCCGTCGAGATCTGCACCGAGGCCTGCAGCGCTCGGCTCGGCGTCGCCGACGCCGAGGGCATGCTCGCCTCTGCCGAGCGCGCCGAGGCCCTCGCCTCGGGGCTCTCGAACGGCCAGCTCCGCGATCTCGTCACCCTCACGCGCGGGTGGGTGCTCTGCTACGTGGGCCGATCCGAGGAGGGCGTGCCGCTCCTCGAGCAGGCCGTTGCGGCCGCCGAGGGTGCCGAGCTCGACCCGCTCGGCCTGATGCGGATCTCCGGCGCCCTCGAGTGGCTCGACCGCTCGCGCGATGCGCACCGGTATGCGGAGCGGGACGTTGCCCGGGCGCGGGAGGACGGCGCCGTCGGGCTGCTGCCCTATCTCCTCTACCAGCAGGCGTGGCACGCGACACGTGCGGGGCTCCTGAGTGAGGCGTTCGCGGCCGCGTCGGAGGGCCTTGGGCTCGCGCGCGAGCTCGACCTCGGCCTTCCACGGCTCCAGTCACTGCTCGTGCTCGCGGCGATCACGGCCCGACGTGGATCGGAGCCCGAGTGCACCGCCTACGTCGACGAGGTGAAGCGGCCGCTCGAGGAGACCGGGCTCGTGGGCTACCGCGTCCTGCTCGCGTATTCGCAGGGCCTGCTGGCCGTCGCCCTCTCCCGCACCGAGGACGCCGTGCGCGAGTTCG
This sequence comes from Gaiellaceae bacterium, assembly GCA_035707105.1. Classification (GTDB taxonomy): domain Bacteria; phylum Actinomycetota; class Thermoleophilia; order Gaiellales; family Gaiellaceae; genus JACDAN01. The sequence goes on from DASSUI010000061.1 coordinate 2,835, forward strand.
AGGCGGTCGCGAAGGGCCTCGGGCGCTTCGGGATCCACTCGCGCGTCATGGTCCCGTGCGCGGAGCTCGCCGAAGTGCACGCCCGGGGAGGGGACGCGAGGAAGGCTGCGACGGCGCTCGCCGCCCACGAGGACTCGCCCGAGCCTCAGAGCCCGGTCGGTCGCGCGACCGCCGCACGGGCGAAGGGCCTCCTCGCGCCCGACGACGGCATCGACGACGCCTTCGACAAGGCCTTGGCGCTCCACGAGCAATCCGACGACCTCTGGTCGCTGGCCCGCACCCGACTGGCCTACGGCGAGCGGCTCCGCCGGGCAAACCGGCGCGTCGACGCCCGCGAGCAGCTCCGCCCGGCGCTCGAGCTCTTCGAGGATCAGGGCGCCGGAGCATGGGCCGAGCGCACGCGCGGCGAGCTCCGTGCGAGCGGCGAGACGCTCCGACGCCGCAAGTCGTGGGAAGTGGAGGAGCTCACCCCGCAGGAGCTCCAGATCGCGTTCCACGTCGCTCGGGGGATGACGAACCGGGAGGTCGGCGCCGCCCTCTTCCTCTCGCACAAGACGATCGAGTTCCATCTCGGCCGGGTCTACCGGAAGCTGGACATGCACTCCCGCTCCGAGCTGATCAGCCGCTTCGCGCGGGAGGCGGCCCCGGAGCGGACCCCGGCATAGAGACGGCCGGGGCTCCCGAAGGAGCCCCGGCCGCGGTGGTGAGAGGATGGACCTAATCGTCCGTCCCGAGGTCGACGAGCGTCTGAATCAGCGCGGCGACGCCGGCGCCGATCGCGACGTTGTCGTCGCCGCCGAGGGTGTGGATCGCGAGCGTGTCGTTCGCGACCTCCGGGTGGCTGATGCCCACGGCTGTGAAGAGGCCGGTCACGTCGACGACGCCGGCGTTTGCGGCCACGGCGACGTTATCCGGGTTGTTGGTGCCGTTGACGGTGATCGTGTCGGCAGCCGCGTCGCCGGCCCCGCCGCCGATCACGCCGGCCAGGTCGATGTTCGCCTTCGTGACGTCGGTGCCGGTCAGGTCGTTGACGACGGTGGTGTCCACGCCGCCGAGCGGCCTGAGATCGACGGTCTCCGTGCCGTCGACGTCCATGACGATGTTGCCGAGGTTGCGGGTGAAGCGGAGCCGTCCGGCGACGGCCGAGGCCTCGAAGGCCTCGTTGCCGGCGGCGCCGTTGAACTCCATCGTGTCGTTGCCCGCCTGGCCCTCGATGAGGTCGTTGGCGTCGCCGGGGTTCCAGACGAGAGTGTCGTTCCCGTCGCCGCCGACCATGGTGTCGTTCTGCTGCTGGCCGGCGATCAGGTCGTTGCCGTCGCCGCCGGTGAGCACGTCGGCCTCGGTCCCGCCGTTGATGACGAGCTGGATCAGCGCCGCGAGGCCGGGCCCGGCCGTGATGGTGTCGGCGCCGCCGAGGCCGTTGACCGTCAGCTTGTCGTTTGCGGCCTCCGAGTGGTCGATCCGAAGGTTCGGCTGAGTCCCGAAGAGGTCCACGGCGCTCCCGTCCGCGCTGATCTGGATCTCGTCGGGGTCGTTCGTGCCGTTGACCGTGACCGAGTCGGCCGCGCCGTCGCCCGCGCCGCCGCCGATCGCGGCCTCGAGGTCGAGCGCCACGGACTTGAGCCTGGTCCCGCTGACGTCGTTCAGGACGGCGCTGTCTGCCCCGCCGAGCGCTTGGACGTCGATGAGCTCGATGTCGTTCAAGTCCATCGTGATGTTCGCCACATCGCGGAAGAACCTGACCCGCTCGCCGTTGGCCGAGACGTCGAAGCTCTCGGCCACGCCGGCGCCGTTGAAGAGGAGCGTGTCGGCGCCTTCGTCGCCGTCTTGGCCCTCAACGACGTCGCTGCCGTCGCCCGGATCCCAGATGAACGTGTCGTTGTCGGCCCCGAGGAGACCGGTGTCGTTTCCGCGGTTGCCGTCGATCGCGTCGTTCCCGTCGCCGCCGCTCAGCACCTCGGCGCCGTCGCCGCCGTTGATCGTGTCGTTCCCGGCGCCGCCGTCGATTCCGAGCTTGACCAGCGCCGCAAGGCCGATCGCGCCGCTGATCGTGTCGTCGCCGCCGAGACCGTTGACGTTCAGGACGTCGTCGGCCGCCTGGGAGCCCTGGATCTTCAGGGCCGCCGCCAGGCCAGTCACGTCCACGGCGGCCGCGTTGGGAGCGATCGCGATCGTGTCGTTCCCGGGCGAGCCGTTGACCGTGGTGGTGTCGACCGCACCGTCAGTCGCGAGGTCGAGATCGATGTTCTTGACGTCGGTCGCGGACAGGTCGTTCACGACCGTGTTGTCCACGCCGCCGAGGGCGCGGAGGTCGACCCGCTCGGTGTCGTCGACGTCCATCGTGATGTTCGCGACGTTGCGGAAGAACTTCAGGCGGTTGCCGTTCGCCGAGAAGTCGAAGTTCTCGGCCACGCCGGCGCCGTTGAAGAGCATCGTGTCGATCCCGGCGTCGCCTTCGACCTTGTCGCTCCCGTCGCCGGGATCCCAGACGAACGTGTCGTCGCCGGCTCCGAGGAGGCCGGTGTCGTCTCCGCGGTTGCCGTCGACCGTGTCGTTCTCGGTGCCGCCGCGCAGCGAGTCGTTGCCGTCGCCGCCATTGATCGTGTCGTTGCCCGCCCCGCCGTCCAGCGTCAGCTGGGTCAGCGTGGCGAGGCCTACGGCGCCGGTCAACGTGTCGTTCCCCGCGAGGGCCTCGATCGAGAGCGCCTCGGCGTTGACGACGTCGATCGGCAAGCCCGCCGGCCCGCCGGAGACCGCGATGTGCGGTGCGGTCGCTGCGGGGGCGACTCCGATCGTGTCGTTGCCGGCCGAGCCCTCGATCGTGACGCGGTCGCTGCCCGCGCCCGGGTCGACGTTCAGCCTGTCGTTCGCGGCCTGCGCACGAGAGATGTTGAGCACCGCGCCGATGCCGCTGATGTCGACCCCGCCGCCGACCCGGAGGTCGTTTGCCGCCGACGAGCCCTTCACGTTCACCGTGTCGGCGGCGCCGTCGTTCGCCAGGTCGGCGTTCAGCCTGGCGAGGCCGGCACCGGCGAGGTCGTTGACGACGACGTTGTCCGCTCCGCGCAGGGGCCGGAGATCGAACCGCTCGACTGCGGCCCGGAACGCGTGGCCGTTGCGCGCGTAGCGGAAGGAAGAACCGACGCGGGAGAAGTCGAACCTCTCCGCGGCGTTCGAGCCTTTCCCGCTGACGAGGTCGCTGCCCCCGTCGCCGAAGAGCGTCGTCGCCTCCGTGTTGACGAAGACGCCGTAGCTCTCGTCCACCGCGAGGGCGTCGCTGCCGGACCCCGCGTGGACGACGATCCGGTTGAACCGCGACCGCTTGAACGTGAACTCGGCGGATCCGTTCCCGCCGACGTCGACCTGGAGCCGTGACGAGTCTCGCGGCTTGAGGCGCAGCACGATCCGGTCGTTTCCGGCCGTGCCCTGCACGTTCAGCTGGCCGCGGCGAATGCTCGCCTTGACCTTCTGCTTCGGCTTCTTCGCCGCCTTCGTGGGCGGCTTGGGTGTCGCCCCGTAGGACGACGAGCTCGAGAACGCAAGTGTGACGACGAAGACGACGAGCACCGCTACCAGAGCGATCACTCCGCGTCGGCCGTGGCCTTCGTGCCACCTGCTCGTGAGAAACGCGATGACGGGTTGCACTGTCTCCTCCTCGCTCGTGGTGCGGGCGGTCTGCCCGCGTCTGCCGTCGATGATCGGAGGCGACGGCCGCCGGACGCTTCTGAGGAACCCCTGGACCTAGATGTCACGAGACGGCGAGGACCTAGGCGCCCTCCTAGGGAGTCACCCGAAGCGAGGGCCGGGGGTGCGGGACGACAGTGGAGGGCGAGACACAAGCCACACGGAAGGAGCAGCAATGTTTCGCATCACGTTCATCGCCCTCGCGGCCGCTGCAGCCGCCGTCGCCCTCGTCGTGACCGGACCGATCGCTGCGGCTCCGCAGGTCGTGAAGGGCACCGTAGGCCCGGGCTTCACCATCTCACTGACGAGCGGCGGCAAGAAGGTCAAGTCGCTCAAGGCGGGTGTCCGGTATCGCTTCGAGGTCACGGACAGGTCGTCGATCCACGACTTCCACCTCAGCGGTCCGGGGACGAACCGGGTCATCACCGGCGTTGGATTCACCGGCAAGAAGTCCGTGACGCTCACGCTCAAGCGCGGGACGTACCGCTACGTCTGCGACCCGCACTCGGGCGTGATGAAGGGCAGTTTCCGCGTCAGCTAGCCGTCGGGGCGGCGGGCGCCTGGCCCGCCGCTCGCACTCTTGATCGTTCCGATCGGCGAGCGTTAAGACGGCCGCGATTCGGGAAGGACCAAGGTTGATGAGCGAAGCCGAGACACGTGCTCAGCGCGACCCTGAGCATGACAGGAACGCTGAGGCGCCCCAGCCGCAGCCCGAGCGAGAAGAGCCCAAGCTCGCGGAGCCGACGCCTGGCGACCTCTCGAAGCGCGATCACCTGGCGATCCTGAAGCGCGCGGCCAAGGGCTCGCTCGAGGATCACATCACCAACCTGGCGGCCGCGCTCGCCTACTACGCCTTCCTCGCTATTCCGGCGATGCTGCTCGTCGCCGTCGGCATCTTCAGCCTGGTCGCCGATGCCGACCTGATCGACACGATCATCGAGCGTCTCCAGGGGGTTGCCCCCGAGGAGGCACTGACTCTCCTCAAAGACACCATGGACCGGGTCGTCGAATCGCAGGCCAACTCGGGGATCGCGATGGTCGTCGTCGGATCGGTCCTGGCGCTTTGGACGGTCACCGGGGCGATGGAAACGCTGATGTGGGCGCTGAATCAGGCCTACGACCGTGAGGAGACGCGCGGCTTCATCAAGCGGCGCCTGACCGCGCTCGCGATGGTCTTCCTCCTGTTCGTTGCATTCATCCTTGCGTTCGGCCTGCTCGTGCTCGGCCCGCACGTTTCAGGTTGGGTCGGTGACGCGGTTGGCCTCGAGGCGCTCGTCAAAGTGCTCTGGTGGACGGCTCAATGGCCGATCTTGATCCTCGGGCTGCTGCTCGCGTTTGCGACCGTGCTCTATCTCGGGCCGAACGTCGACCATCCGCGCTGGCAGTTTCTCTCCGTCGGGACGGCCATCGCGGTCGTTGTCTGGCTGCTCGCCTCCGGCCTCTTCGCGGTCTACGTCGGTCAGTTCTCCTCGTACAACAAGGCGTGGGGGTCGCTCGCGGCCGTCATCATCATGCTGACCTGGCTCTGGATCAGCGGTCTGGCGCTCCTCTTCGGCGCCGAGGTGAACGCCGAGGCCGAGCGGAGCAGGGAGCTCCGGCGCGGCGAACCGGCCGAGGAGGAACTGCAAGCCCCTCCCAAGGACTAACCTGTACGGGAGATGGCCCGGAACAAGCGCCAGACGTTCGGCAAGCTCCAGCGCGAGCGCGAGCGCGCGGAGAAGCGCGAGCGCAAGCAGGAGAAGAAGGAGGCCAAGAAGGCCGCGGCCGAGGCCGGCCTCGTCCTGGATCCGGAGACCGGGCAGTACGTCGACCCGAGCGAGCTTCAGCCGGGCGCACACGTCGCGCCTGCCGATTTCCCGGACTAGCGTCTCACGGCCGCCGCCGTCACGGCGTTTCGCCGAACGTGGCGCTGCAGAACCGAGTCACGCCGCGCAGCGAGCTGATCGCCGACCCGGCGCGCGGCCTCGTCTACGGCAACCGCGGCTGCCTGCACGACGATCACCGGAGAATCCGGCGCCGTTGGGCAGTGAAGCGCTGGATCGCGTGCCGCCTCGAGTTCCGCGGCTGGCACCGGGAGCCACTCATGCAGCCGGGGAAGTTCACCGAGCTGTTCTTCCTGGACGAGGCGACGGCCTTCGCGGCCGGCCACCGTCCCTGCGCGCTGTGCCGCCGGGAGGATTACGTACGCTTCGGCGAGTTCTGGCACGAGCTCCATCCGGGGCACGCGGGCGCGGACGCGATCGACGAGCAGCTCCACGTGGAGCGGGTCACCGAGGGCGGACAGCGGCTCCACGAGGCGGCGTTCGACGACCTGCCGGACGGCTCGTTCGTGCTGGAGGACGACGAGCCGTGGCTCGTCCTCGGCAGCACGCTCCGGCGCTGGACGCCGGCCGGCTACGCGGGACGAGGGTCGAGGCCCGCGCACGGCCTCGTAATCACGCCGCCGTCGCTGGTCGAGGTGCTTCGCCGGGGCTGGGAGGGAGCCGTGCCGCTCGTGCACCCTTCGGCCTAGCTGGGGCCGTGCAGCGCGAAAAAAGAGGCGGCGGGTCACCCCGCCGCCTCTCATGCTAAGCCGCGATTTCGATGCGGTCCCGCAGCAGCTCGTGGAGCCGCCGGAGGGCGTTCGCCTCGAGCTGGCGGATCCGCTCGCGCGTGTAGCCGAGCTGCCGGCCGATCTCCTCGAGGCTCGTGGCCTCGCCGGTCTCGCCGAGACCGAAGCGGAGCTCCAGGACGCGCCGCTCGCGCTCGTCGAGCTCGGCCAGCGCGTCGCGCAGCCGCTCCCGCTCGAGCGAGATGTCGGCCAGCTCGATCGGGTCGTCGGCCGTGCTGTCGGCGAACATCTCGCCGAACTCCTGGTCGCCGTCGCCGATCGTCTGGTTGAGCGACACGGACGCCTCGACCGCCTCGAGCGCCTCCTCGGCGTGGCTCAGCTTCAGCTGGGCCGCCTCGGCGAGCTCCTCGAGCGTCGGCTGGCGGCCGAGCTGGGCCTCGAGCCGCTGGCGGGCGCGCCGGAGCTTCATCCGGCGCTCCTGCACGTGAACCGGGATGCGGATCGTGGCGGACTGGTTCGCGACCGCGCGCTGGCAGGCCTGGCGGATCCACCAGGTGGCGTAGGTCGAGAACTTGAAGCCCTTGCGGTAGTCGAACTTCTCAACCGCGCGGTTCAGTCCGATGATCCCCTCCTGGATCAGGTCGCCGAGGGAGACGCCGTGACCCTGGTACTTCTTGGCGTTCGAGACGACGAGCCGCAGGTTCGAGTTGACCATCCGCTCCTTGGCCGCGCGGTCGCCACGCTCGATCTGCTTGGCGAGCGCAACCTCGTCGGCCGCGGTCAGGAGCTGGTAGCGGCCCATCTGGTTCAGGAAGAGCTGGAGGGAATCGGTCGTCCCGCCGGCGCCGGGGGTCAGGTCCAGCTCCGGCTCGGCGGCCGCATCCTCCTCGATCTCGACGTCGGCCTCCTCGAGCGCAGCGCGCAGCGCGGCGAGGGCCTCCTCGTCGAGGTCGTGCTCCTGCTGGAGCGCCTCGATCTCCGACGTGCGGACGAATCCGCGCTCCTGTGCGTTGTGGACGAACGCGGTGACGGCCGCATTCATCTCGAGGGCATCGTTGCCCAGGGCAAGTTCAGTCAGCATGTGTACTCCGTTGTTTCGCTGGGGGCGGCGCGCGCACGCGGTTCTGCGGCTGGCGCGCCGGTTCATAGGTTCTAACGCTTCGGCACGCGTTTTTCTGCCCGTTTGTGCGATTCGTACACAACCTTTACGTCTTGCGGGTGGTTGCCCGAGTTGCAGCTACGGGCGCATGCATGGCCTGCAAAGCGGCCACTTTACGAAGTTCATTCAAGACAAGCTCCGCTAGCTGCACGGGCGTTGAAGGTCGGCCCTCGCTCGCCAGGGGATTCGGGTTAGGGTGGAAAGCGTCTTCCCAGACTCGGCAAGGGAGACCCGAGATGCCTGACGAGCTTCCCCGCGAACACCTTCCGATCCCGGATCGGCCGTATGCGGGACCGGTGTACGAGGATGCCAAAGACCCGGAGGCGAAATTTCCGCCCATCGAGCCGCTGCGACCGCCGTCAGGAGCTCCGAACGTCCTCATCGTCCTGCTCGACGACACCGGGTTCGGCGCCTCGAGCACCTTTGGCGGCCCCTGCGCGACGCCAACGGCGGAACGACTTGCGACGAACGGGCTCAAGCTCAACCGGTTCCACACGACGGCGCTGTGCTCTCCGACCCGGGCGGCCCTGCTCTCGGGACGCAATCACCACACAGTCGGGATGGGAGGCATCACGGAGATCGCCACCTCCGCGCCGGGATACAACTCGATCCGGCCGAACACCTGTGCTCCGCTCGCAGAGACGCTGAAGCTCAACGGGTACTCGACGGCCCAGTTCGGCAAGTGCCACGAGGTGCCGGTCTGGGAGACGAGCCCTCTGGGGCCCTTCGACTCGTGGCCCACCGGCGGCGGAGGCTTCGAGCATTTCTATGGCTTCATCGGAGGAGAGACGAACCAGTACGCGCCCGCCATCTACGACGGCATGACGCCCATCGAGCCCGACCGGACGCCGGAGGAGGGCTACCACTTCACGGAGGACATGACCGACCGGGCGATCGACTGGATTCGCGAGCAGAAGGCGCTCATGCCCGACAAGCCCTTCTTCGTTTACTTCGCCCCGGGCGCGACGCACGCGCCCCATCACGTTCCGGCCGAGTGGTCGGACAAGTACAAGGGCCGCTTCGACGAGGGCTTCGACGTGTACCGGGAGCAGACCCTGGCCCGGCAGAAGGAGCTGGGCGTCGTCCCGGCCGACGCCGAGCTGGCGGAGCCGGACGAGGCTTTCGAGTCATGGGACGAGCTGGACGAGACGAACAAGCGCCTCTACGCGCGCCAGATGGAGGTCTACGCCGGCTACTCGGAAAACGCCGACTGGAACATCGGCCGGATCCTCGACGCGATCGAGGCGATGGGCGAGCTCGACAACACGATCGTCATCTGGATCTGGGGCGACAACGGC
>DASSUI010000062.1:0-50229 GCA_035707105.1 Gaiellaceae bacterium
CTCCCGCCGGGTCCTGGCCCCGGGGCCCCCGCTCCGCGACAGGCGCCCGTCGAGGCGGGCGCGAATCGCGACATCCGTGTCAGACCGGCACGGTCATACCCGATCGGACAGGCGGCGCCTTATACCATGTCGGACGACCGACGAAAGCTCGGCGCGTGATCCCTCTCAAGGACGACCTACCCACCGAACGGACGCCGGTCCTGACCTACGCGATCGTCGCGGCGAACGTGCTCGCGTTCGTGTGGCAGCTCCAGGTCGGCCTCGACGTGTCCGCCTTCCGCGGCGGCGCGATCCCGTTCGAGATCCTGAAGCTCCAGGACATCGAGTACCGCGACATCGTCCCGCCGCCGTTCACGATCCTGACGAGCATGTTCCTGCACGGGGGCTTCGTGCACCTCGGCTTCAACATGCTGACGCTCTGGATCTTCGGGAACAACGTCGAGGACGCGCTCGGCAAGGTCCGCTTCCTGGTCTTCTACCTGCTCGGCGGGGTCGCGGCCACGACGGCCCAGACCGTCGTCACCCTCTACGTCGGCAGCGAGGCGGCCGCGGAGGTGCCGAACCTCGGCGCGAGCGGGGCGATTTCGGCGGTGCTCGGCGCCTACCTCGTGCTGCTGCCGAACGCCAGCGTGGTCACCGTCTTCTTCTTCTTCATCTTCTTCTTCCGGGAGCTCCCGGCGTGGCTCTTCCTGGGCGCCTGGTTCCTGCTGCAGCTCTGGGCCGGCGGCTTCTCGCTCGTCGAGCCGGAGGCGGGCGGCGGGATCGCGTTCTTCGCGCACCTGGGGGGTTTCCTCTTCGGCGCGCTCGCGGTGCGATTCTTCGTCAAGCAGCGTCCGCTCCAGCCCGCGTACTGATGGACGAGACCGAGTTCGAAGAGCACGTGGGGGCCGCGCTGGACGATCTCCCGCCCGAGATCGCCCGCGCGCTCCGGAACGTCGCGGTCGTCGTCGAGGACGAGAGTCCCGACGACCCGCACCTGTTCGGCTGGTACAGCGGCCTCGGGCCGGGGAGCGACCGGGCGGGAGCGCTGCCGGACCAGATCGTGATCTACCGGCTCCCGCTCGTCGAGTCGTTTCCCGATCCCGAGGAGCTGCGCCGCGAGATCCGGATCACGGTCCTGCACGAGCTCGGGCACTACTTCGGGCTCGACGAGGACCGCATCGACGAGCTCGGCTATGGGTAGGGAATGTCGAAGCCGGGCGGTTCGTTTTTCTCCATCGTGAAGACGATTCAGGAAATCCGTAGCGAGATCGAGCGCGTAAGCGAGGACCGCGCCGCTCTCCTGCACCGTCTGTCCGGTGGACATGACGTCGTCCTCGCCAACGAGCTCCGCGAGCTCGACGAACGCATCGCGAAGCTCTGGGACGAGCACCGCGAGGCCCGTGTCCGGACCCGCTTCGGCGACCGCGAGCAGATCATCCGCCGCGCCCGCCTCGAGGACCGGATCGACCGGGCCGCGTAACCCTCGACACGTACCCTCCCCATGAGCCGCAGAGAGGGGGCGCTCGGCGCCCCCTCTCGCCGTCCGGCGCTGCCGGCAACGCGAGCGGCACGCTGCGCCACTGGAGACCGACCGCGGCGGGAACACGGGCGTGAACCGGACTCTCACGTCACGGCGACGCGATGAGGCTCGCCAGGGCGCGTCTACACTTTCGGGCGAGGGGCGTTAGCTCAGCTGGGAGAGCGCCGGCTTTGCAAGCCGGAGGTCGCCGGTTCGATCCCGGCACGCTCCACTCCCTATCAGGCGATTCCACACATAAGGAGGCCTCTTTCCGAGGCCTCGAACTCTCGGGGCGGCGAGGGGCGCGCTCGAGGGCGAGACGGGGCCTGGCTTCACGATCGAGGTTCGCAAAACGGCGAGTACGCCGCCAGGCGTCGACGACGAGGTCACCGACGTGCCCTCGCAGAGGATGAAGGGCACTTTCGCGGTCACCTTGGAGGGCGAGACCGGACTCGATCGCGGAGGGTTATCCGTGAATACCCCTATCCAGGAGGCGGAAAAGTCCGGCTGACAACCGTGGGGGGCCGGGCCTAGCGTGCGCTATCGCGTCGATCGCTAGGAGGTTCATCGCATGGACAAGGTTCGTATTTGGGTCGCCGTCGCGGCGGCACTGGCGCTGGCCGCAGTTGCGGCATCAGTCGCGGCATCAGTCGCATTCGCGGCGTCGTCACTGTTCACAGCGAGCTACACGGGCAGGGTGACCGAGAGGGTCGACGGCCAGACCGTGTACGCCGCCGCCAACGGGACCGGTACCGGCAACCTCGTCGGTAGGAGCTCGATCCGCGGCAGCGTCGTGGGCAACACCTCCAACCCGCCTTGCGCACCGTTCGGCGGGCCCGGCTCGATCAAGAGCGCCAAGGGCGTCCTCAAGCTGAAGATCCTGCGCTCCTCCTCCCGGGGCTGTGGGAGTGAAGACAACCAGACCAGCATCTCGATCTCCGGAAACGCCACCGCCGTCGGCGGCACGGGCAAGTTCCGGAGGGCGAAGGGGACGGTGCATTTCAGCGGCCGCTACAACCGCACGGCCCACACTTTCACGATGAAGCTCAGGGGGAGGCTCACTTTCTGAGCGCGAGGCGGACGAGAGTCCGAGAAAGGAGCCTCTGATGAAACTCATGAGAGCATTCGTACCGCTTGTGCTCGGTGCCCTCGCGTTCACGGTGGTCGCACGCGCGGACACCCCGTTTCCGGGCATGCAGATCACGGGAGACGTGTTCGTGATGGCGCACACGGTCGACGCCAACAAGGCGTTGACGAACTACTTCCGGCCGGGCAGCACCGTCTACTTCCGCTCCTATGCGGTCGATGGCAAGACGCGCAAGCTCCTGACCGGCAAGCAGGTCAAGTACTACTACGCCAAGATCCCCGGCGCGGCGAACGTGAAGATGGTCTACTCGCCGCGGTCCCCGTACGCGACCGGACGCTACAGGTGGATCGGCCGTTGGGCAGTTCCGGCCGACTATCGGCTCGGGATCGTCTACTTCGGGATGCTGGTGAAGACGAAGTCGAAGCGGAACGGCATCTTCCATCAGACGCCGGTCCCGTCCTCCCAGCTGACGATCACGCAGGACCCGCCGGCCCCTTGGGGGCCCGGCCCGGGCCAGCGCGGGACGGTTCCGCGAGGGAACGTCAACGTCGCGCTCTACGCGGACACCGTCAACGGCACCGCACCGCCCGGCGCGGTCAGGCGCCCGATCGGCTGCACGCAGACGAACGTCTACAAGCGCGGAGAGCGGGTCGTTCCCCGTGCGTGGGGCTTCGACCTTGCGACCGGCGACGTCCTGACGATCGAGAACGTGATGGACGCTCGCTTCTCGATCGCCGGCCAGCCCGATGTGCGGCTCGACTGGGGCCCCCACGGCCCCGCCGCCAACAGGGTGTGGTTCTGGACGAACTTCTGGATCATCCCCGCCAACTACCCCCTCGGGGACGCGGTGATCGTCGTCAAGTTCAAGCTCGTCGACGGCAAGGCCGGAGCGCTCAGCCTCCCGATCACGATCGTTCCCTAACACCCCAGAGAGAGACGAAAGGACGATGACAATGAGCACCAATCGCCGGCGAGAGCGAGCTTTGAGCCCAAAGCTCGCTGTCGTCTTCCTCTTCGCGCTACTGGCGGTGCTCGTATCCGCCGCGGCAGGCAACGCCGCCCCCACCGCCGTGCCGACGCCCTACATCCGCGGCACAGCCCCGCTGCCGGGACCGGTCGCGCCCGCCGCGAGACCGGCCGCCACCATGGGCATCATCACGGCGACGAGGGATACCGGCCCCTCCGGGACGCCGACCACGTTGACCGCCAAGCGCCTGGCACCGAACGCCGACGTCTCGCTCGTCTGGATGACGTCGTCCGTCGCGTGGGTGCTCGATCCCCGCGCGGACAGTGTCGACTACATCGGGCGGAGCGTCAGCAAGTTCGGCGTCGTCCTCGCCAGGCTGAAGACCGACGCCGGCGGGTCGTTCACCTACAGGACGAAGTTCCCGCAGGACTTCGGTGGCCTGCATGACATCTACGCCGTCGTCGACGGCGTCCAGGTCGCCCGCGGCGGCGTCCTGATCACGCGTAGATACCAGATCTGGCCGAAGCGCGGTCCGGTCGGAACGAAGATCAACATCAAGGTCAGCGGCCTGGGTTCGAGCCTGTACGAGTCCGGCCTCGGCGTGTACTACGACAACAAGTTCTCCGGCATCGCCACCGCGAACTGGACCCGCGGCGTCGCGACCGTCTCGATCCGAGCGGCCGGCCCCGTCGGCAGGCACACGCTCGTGATGAGCTCGGCGATGCAGGCGAACTACCTGAACCCAGCCCAATCGCCGATTCCGTGGGCGAACCTGCACAACACCACCTTCACGGTGACCAGGGACGCCGGACTCCCGAAGACGGCCGTCGAGTGGCCGCTGAACGTCAGGCCGACGATCAGTCCGACGACGACGCTCGCGGCGGAGAACCTGCTCGCGACCAGCGGCAAGGCCTCGTTGAGCCAGAGCCGCGGCTTCGTCACCGGCAAGGCGACCCTGACCGCGAGCGGCCTGACCCCTGGCACGCCGGTCAGCATCGTCTGGGCGACGGTGGTCGGGAACCGCGTCAACTGCGTGGGCATCTGCTGGGTCTTCTCGCAGGTGCCGATGACAACGCTCCAGCCGAACGCGGACGGCTCGCTCCGTTCCGAGATCACGATCCCGGACGGGCTCGGCGGCTGGCATTTCGTCCAGCTGCTCCAGAACGGCAGGGTGATGACACAGGCCCCGTACTTCGTCCAGCGCAACCTGATCAGCGTCTCGGACCGGAGCGTCAGGCGAGGCCAGGAGATCACGATCCGCCTGAAAGGCATCGGCTGGACGCAGCTCGACAACACGGTGGCCGTCGTCTACGACAACGGCTATATCGGCTACGGCTGCGGGTTCAACTCGGCCGGAGACGTGCAGATCAAGGTCACGGCGACCGGTGTGCGCGGTACGCACCTGATCGACTTGTACCCGCTCCTGTACACGCAGAACCCGGTGTACGCGACGGCGACGTACGGGATGGTGCCGTTCCTGAGCTTCCGCCGCGATGCGCCGGGACTGGCTGTCGGCTACCGGCTGCCGGCGATCCGCTTGGCGATCAAGATCGTCAATTAGGCCGGGTTTCGGTCGAGGGAAGGCCGCGCGTGCGGCCTTCCCTCGGCGGGTGAATGCCGCGAAAGGGCGATGCGATAGCAGTCGGGCAAACAGGCTTCCGACGGGGAAACGGCCGAGCGCCAGCCCCTCAGGAAGAGGCGATGCAATGAGTGGACGGCCGGTGCTCACCGCCCGCTCGGAGCGTCGTCCGCTGGGCCGCAGCGGGGGTGTTGCGGCCCAGCTTCCTTTCGAGCGCTGGACCCGCTTCGTCCTGCGACATCGGGTGGTGGTGCTCTGCTCGTGGGCGCTCGTACTGGCTGCGGGTGGGGTGGCGGCGAGGGCGCTTCCGGAGAGGCTCGTGAACTCGTTCTCCATTCCGCGGACCGATTCCGCACGGGCCCAGGCCTCCCTGACGCGCGCTTTCGGGAAGCGGCCCGATGGAAGCTTCACCGTCGTGTTCCCGGTCGAGCACTCGAGGAACAAGGCGCAGCAGGCCCGGCTGCGAGCGCGGGTCGAGCGGGCTGCGCGTGTGATTCCGGGAGCAAAGATCGAGCAGCTGCAGGCGGGAGGCGGGATCGTCTGGGTCGAGCTCGCGACCCCGCTCAGCCTCGCTCGCGCGAAGCAGTACACGGACGAGTTTCGGTCTGCCCTCGCGAGCGACCCCGGACCAGCGGCATATGTCAGCGGCCAGCCGGCGATCCAGCACGATCTCGATCCGATCCTTGCTTCGGACCTCCGTCGCGGGGAGGCGCTGGCGCTGCCGCTCGCGCTGGCCGGCCTCATGGTCGTCTTCGGCGTCTCGCTCTCGCTGCTCGTTCCCTTTCTGTTCGCCGCCTGCACGATCATCGGAACGCTCCTGCTCGTTTTCGCCGCGACGGAGTTCGGGCAGGTGACGCCCTACACGCGAAACCTGGTCGTCCTGATCGGGCTCGGGCTCGCGCTCGACTACTCGCTGCTGGTCGTCAGCCGCTACCGGGAAGAGCTCGCGCGCGGCGGTCGGGAGGACGCCGTCGTACGCACGATCGCGACGGCCGGCCGGGCGATCGTCTTCTCCGGCCTCGCCGTCGCGCTCGGCTTGTCCTTGCTGCTGTTCGTGCCTGTCCCCTTCATCCGCGGCATGGGGTTCGGTGGCCTTCTGATTCCGCTCGTCTCGATCGCAGCCACGTTGACGGTGCTGCCGATCCTGCTGTCGCTGCTCGGGCCGCGTGTCGTCGGAGGGCTGCGGCGCTCCGGCTCACGTCGAGAAGACGGGCGGGGTAGGTGGTGGAGTGCGCTCGCGCACGCCGTCATGCGCCGGCGGTACGTGGTCTTGCTCGGGGGCGTCGCAATGTTGATCGCTGCCGCGCTGCCTGCGCGTTCGCTCGAGCTCGGGCCTGGCTCGCTCGCCAGCCTGCCGGAGCGGACGGAAGCGGCCCAAGGTCTGGCGCTCCTCGGAAAGAGCTTCGGTCCCGGCGCCTTGACGCCGACAGAGGTGGTCGTCGACGGCGGCGCGGAGGGGGCGGCGAACGCTCCACGCCTGGACGCAGCCGCGGACCGTCTTGCCGATCGGCTCTTTCACGACCCCGAGGTCTTCCTGGTCGCAAGCGGGTCGGGCGCGCCCTACGTCGACGCGAGCGCCCGCTATCGGCGCGTGATCGTCGTCGGCCGGCATGAGTACGGCGCGCCGGAGTCGAGGCGGCTGGTCGAACGTCTCCGAGAGCGGCTGATTCCCGCCGCGGGGTTCCCACCTCCGGCGCGCGCCTACGCCGGCGGTGCGCCGGCGCAGGGAGTCGACTTCCTAGCTCGTTCCTACGCCGACTTTCCAAAGCTGGTCCTGGCTGCGCTCCTGCTCACGTATCTGATCCTGGTCTTCGCGTTCCGCTCGCTGCTCCTGCCGGTTAAAGCGGTGCTCCTGAACCTGCTCTCGGTCGCTGCCGCCTATGGGCTCCTGGTGCTCGTCGTCCGTTACGGAGTCGGCGCGAATCTCCTCGGCGTGGAACGGTCCGACGAAATCGAAGGCTGGATTCCGATCTTCCTGGTTGCGGTGTTGTTCGGACTCTCGATGGATTACGAGGTCTTTCTCGTCTCGCGGATAAGGGAAGGATGGGACGAGGGCCGGAGCAACGCCGAGGCAGTTGCGTTCGGAGTGGAGCGGACGGGCCGGGTGATCAGCGTCGCGGCGTTGGTGATGGTCGCCGCGTTCGCCGGCTTCGTCGTCGGCAGGCTCCCGGGCCTTCAGCAGTTCGGACTCGGGGTCGCCCTTGCGATCCTGATCGACGCGACGCTCGTCCGGCTGCTCCTCGTGCCGTCGATCATGGCGATCTTCGGCCGCTGGAACTGGTGGCTTCCACAGCGTCTGGATCGCTTGTTCAACCTGCCTCGGCAGCAGGTCAGGACGTGACGGATGGCTGTGGAGCCGACTCGCGCGCTACCGCGGTCGAAACGCGACGGCGCACTACTGTGGCGCATCCGTAGTTCCCCCCGTTCTCGGCGCGGGTTGCGGACGCGACAGTAGAGGGGTGAAACGAATCCTGTTCGTCTGTCTCGGCGTCCTTGCCGTAGCTGGAGCACCAGTCGGCATGGCCGCCGCGGCGTCACCGACGTTCCGCATGTCGATCGTGCACCACTTCCGCGGCTGCCACGTCTGGTGGAGGAACGAGGCCCGCGGAGCGTCGACGACGATCAGGATCAAGCGCGGTACCCGCGTGGAGATCCGGGTCTCGTGCCCGATGGACTTCGAGTTCCGGCAGCTGGCGGGCCCGAGGCTCGCGCTCGGCACGCGTCGGAGCGTTGCCGGTACGGCCCGCACGATCGTGTTCAGAAAGCCAGGACGCTACGTTCTCAGGGCGAAGAACCTCCAGAGCTCCGAGGAGCTCGGCCTTGAGACCCTAGGGCCGGACAACCTCCTCCGGCTGACCGTGATCGTCTCGTAGCGCCGCTCCGGACCGGACGCTCTACATCAGGCGGAACGACGACCTCCGTGAGTGCGAGCACCTCCGCAGGCCTGCGGGTACCCGGTGGCCATGGCGCCCTCCACGGTGTGGACTGCCCACGCCAACCGACGACAGTCGTGGAGAGCCTTTGCAAGCCGGAGGTCACCGGTTCGATCCCGGTACGCTCATCAAGAAACCGCCGCAAACCGTCGGTTTCTCTCAAGCGAGACCGGGATCCGACTCTTCTCGAGCAGAGGCCCCATGCGGCTACTCCCAGTGGTGGCGGACGAAGAAGTACGTTCCGCTGGCGGCGTCTCGTGCGTGGGAGGCCACGTAGATGACCCTCCCGTCGGGGCCGCTGGTGTTCCCCTCGATCGTCGTGAAGCCGGTGCCCTGGGAGCTCACGACCCAGCCGGTGTGCTTCCCGTCTTTGCGCGTGAAGATGTCCCCCTTCCGCGGCTGGCTGTGGATCTTGCCGTTCCGCTTTCCCCAACGGGTGATGTTCTCCACCGCGGAGGGGTAGCCCCACGGGACCTTGTGGTCCCGGTTTCCTGTGCGGTCGAGGGACCAGGCAACGAAGTCGGCGCACCAGAACTGCGCCCCGAATCCGAAGTACTTGCTGTAGATGTTGACGTTGCTGCCCGGAGGTGTCTCTCGGATTCCCTTCTGGGTTAGTGCCAGCCGGAGCGCGCGCCGTTGATGGTTGCTGATCGGAGCCCCCCCGGGCTCGTCCTCCGGGGCTTGCTCGGCGAGGAGGTCCTCCGCGGCCTCGACCTCACGCTCCTCGAAGCTCCCCGGATCCTCTTGTTCGAGAACACCTTCCTTGGACGCGGACGGGTCGGGACCGAGCTCCGGATTCGCTTCTGCTTCCTGTTGGGTGATCTCTTTGGTTTCCTCGTCTTCGGGAAACTCGATCCGGTCATCTTCGTTAGGCATATCTAGAGCCTCCTCTTCGTCGAGCGCGGGTGCGATTCGCCGCAGCCAGCGAGACCACCCGAGGAGCCTCGTTGCGTTCGTAACGATGTTCGCAAACTGACCGTGCGTTATCAAGACCCGCGCTGGGGGCATCACGCCGGGAGCGGCAGCGCGGCCAGGCCCCAATTGCGGAGCACGAATGTTTCTCCGTGCACTCTGCCGGTGCCGGTGGCGATCGTCAGCTTGCGCGAGCGGACGTCCTCCCGAAACTGCGGCCGCGCGTGGTTCGCGACCGCGTTCGCGATGATCACCCGCCGCTCCAGCTCGTTCTCGACGGGGTGTTGGGCGAGGTGCCTCTTGATCTCTTCACCCGCGCTGGACGAAACGCCACCGTTCTGCACATGGATGTCGAACGCGAGCGCGAGACCGAGCTCGGTCTTCAGGCGCAGGCGGCGTGCGGTCTGGACGGCGGGGCGAAAGTAATCACGATCGGCAAACCGGAGCTGAACCGCCTGCACGGCCTCCATCTCGCCGAAACGCCGAAAGGCCGACCGCCAGGGCTCGGCCAGACGAACCTTCTTCGGGCCGAGGCTGATTCCATCCGCGAAGGTCAGCTGCCTGGCCTTGGATCCCCGCAGGATCCGGTGCAGCTCATCGGTCTTGGGGCCGAATGCCTGTCGAACGAGAGCAGGATGCCGGTCCTCGACCTCCAGCACGATCCTGCTCAGCTCCCCGTGCTTGAGCGTGAAACCGATGATCCCCCAGGTCACGCCCGCACCGTCGAAGTTCCCCTGGGCGAGACTGAAGTCATGGCCCTCGAACGCGGCCGTCACCTGGAGTGCCCGGTCACGGATGGTCGGGATCGGACGATCCATCAATCTCCGCCAGGTCGTCACGTCCACTTGACCGGTGGGCTGGAGCCCGTTCGCCCGCTGAAGCGCGCGCACGGCTTTTCGCGTCTTCTCGCCGTAGTCCCCGTCGATGCCCTTCGGGTCGAAGCCGCCCGCCTTCAGCCGGCGCTGCATCTTCCTCACGATCTCGCCGCGAGCACCTTGTGCGAAGAGCATTCTGGCCACGGCGTTTACCGCACGAACAGCAGCCGTTCGCGAGAACGGGGATTCCGCGGGTCGTAGAATGTCGCCGCCCAGCGCTCGCTCCGCCGTTTCAGCCGGAGCGGCTTGACGTTCGTCGCCGTCCTCATCGCCGCGCGGAAGCGATAGTGGTCGATCAGCCGGACGGCCTCGACCGCGTAGATCGAAGCGATGCGGCGGTCGTAGAAGGCGACAAGGTTGTCGCCGTTCAGCGTCTCGCCTCCCGCGGCGAGGTTCGATGAACCGGCGAAGACGACCGGTTCCAGGTCGTTGAAGTCCGCGACGACGAATTTGTGGTGGATCACCTGGCCCAGCCCGCCCGCAATCTCCTCGCGGAACGGCGGCGGTACCTTGGCCTTCAAGAAGCTGAACGGGACCGAGACGGCTCGACGACCGGAGGCCGCGACGGTGAGCGAGCCGCTTGTCGATTGAGTAGTCCCGAAGGCGTACAGATCGCGTCTGGGGAGGGCCCGGATCTCCTTGAGGACGTCGCCCGTGCCATCGATGTTCATGATCGAGTAGAGGACGGAGCTCCGGGCGTCCCTGATCGCCTCGGCGACGCGGGTCAGCGAGACCTCGGCTCTCCTGTGCGGTGCGAAGCTGATGAACATTCGTGGCAACTCCGGATCGCGGACGCCGAACCAGCGCGACGCGATCTCACTCGTGTTGAAGGCGTTCGCTCCGTCCCAGGCGTGCTTGAACGCGCGCGCGTAGAGTGCGGCGGTTTCGGGGTCGTCGAAGACGAAGACGTTGTTCGACTGCACGTAGAGGCCGCGGATGGAGAAGTTGGCCGAGCCGCTCAGCACCTTCAGCGCCCGGGCGCCCCGTCTCTGAATCAGTACCTTGTCGTGGGCGAAGCGGCCGAAGTGGCCGACCTTGACGTTGGCGGCTCCTGCGCTTGCCTCTAGGGCGGCGCGGGCGGCGAGCTCGCGGGCGCCCGGTTTCGAGTGCTCATGCGAGTCGTCGAGGAAGAGGCGAAGGCGTGGCCCGAGCTGGACGAGCGCTCGAATGAAATCGGGTTCGTTCAGGTCGTACGCAAAGACGTCGAGCGAGAGGCTCGGCTGCGTGATCGCCTCCCTCAGGAAATCGAAGAGGACACGCCGGGCGTTGAAGCCGAGCCATTCCCAGCGCTTTTCATACCCGCTCGTGTCGAAGTCGATCGTCGGCCGGCGCGGCTGGAAGGGGGCGTTGCGGAACCTCGTCGCGTAGGCCTGCGAGGACAGGTAACCGCGAGTGAATGCCATCTGGAAACGGCTGAACCCCTCCTCGAGCAGATCCAGCGGCACCTCCACTGCAGGACCCCGCTCGAGCGCCGTCTGGCTCCGCCGCTTGAACAGCATCGCCGTTGCTTTGTAGGTGAACGTTCCTGGCTCCACGTCGCGCGGGAAGTGCACCCAGCGGAAGGTCTGCAGAGGTGCCTCCGAGGTCGGCGTCCACCTCCGATCCTCCGGGGTCGTCTCGGCGGTCACTCGCTCGGCGAAGTTGAGCCGGTTCCTGACGTCGCGGCGACTGCCGGACGGGTGCACGTACTCGATTGCAAAGCCGGCCAGGTCGTCCTTGAGCCGCTCGTCGACGTCGAAGCAGAGAAGCGCGCAGCCATCACCCCGAAAGACCTTGAAGGTCAGTCCGTCCTGGGTGGCGCGAAGCTCGTCCGGAATGGGGCGTCCTCCACCGATGACGGTAGAGCCAACCAGGCCGAAGCACAAGGCGCGGCGCCGCGTTCAGACCTCTCCCGGGGAACCGCCAACAGGAGGGGCTCATCGCTTGACGGGGTGGTACTCAGGCGCCAGCGTCAGGCGCGGCACGTGCGTCGGTCGATAGCGCCCCGTCCATCGGCGCCTTGACCTTCACGCCCCCGACGCCGGCGAGGCGAGTTCTTCGGCCGTCTCTGCGCCGAATCGCCGGGGTTAAGAGGTCGGGACGTCTCCTTCTCCGTGGCCTACCGAGGCGACCGCCAGCCTCACGACCGCGTGTATTCGATCCGGCAGCCGTCGGCGTCGTGGAACACGAGGGAGTCGCCGTCATGCTCGACGACATACTCCCTTACGGCGTCGTTCGCAAGCGAGATCCGCAGCCGGTCGGGCCCTGCCGGCTCCCATCCGCCTCGGTCCCAGAGCGGATGGTAGACCGACGGGGTTTCGTTCCAGCCGGTGTACCGGCCGCCAGGCTCGAGCTCGAGCAACTCCGGATACGGTGCGCTGCAGTCCGAGCGCGAGGTCTTGCGCCAGCGGCCGGCCACCTCCATCAGCGTGCTTTCGCTTTCGCTCGCTTGCGGGAGCCCTTCTTCTTCTTCTCGACGCTGGTCGTCCGGTCGGTGAGCACCCCGATGAGGTCCTGGTTGCGGTCGCGGCCGGCGACATCCTCGTCGCTCTCGAGCAGCTCAACCGCCTTGCGCGACTCGCGGGCGCTCATGACGGTGTCCTCCGTGAGGAGCTCCGCTGCGGCGTCGACGTCGGCCTTCCGCTTGCCGAACCGCTTACCGACTCGTTTCGCCTCGATGTACGCGTAGTGCGGTTCGAGGACCTCGTCCTCGAGCGCGGTGCGGATCGCTTCGATCCCCTCCTCGAGGTGGTCGCCGCCCAGGGCGAGTGTCAGCAGCGCATCCGGCGTCGTCAGGATGCGAAGCGCCGCCGCCGCATGGCTCTCGTCGACCGGCGGCGTGACCATGACGGGCGCATCGCCGGACAGCCGGATCGTCGCCTCGCCGAGCGACCACTCGAGGTCGACGAAGACGCGGTACGCGCCGGGCGCCGGGAAGAGCGCGCCCTCCGCGCCACGCAGGATCGTCACAGAGTCCGTCACGCTCGCGCCCTTCTCGAGCTCACGGATCTCATCCTTCTCGATACAGCGAACGAGCGGCCAGAACGTCCGGACTGCGCCCGACGGGTCGACGACCCGACCACGCACCGCCCCGGCCTTCATGCTCAGGCTGGCCGGGATCGGGAGCGCCTGCTCAGTCTCGTTCGTGATCGTGAAGTCGAGCCGGACCGGCGCGCCGATTGGCACCGCCTCGAGCAGCGGCGTCACGGTGAGCGTAAGGCCCTCGGCCTCCTCGACCGAGTCGGTCGGGCTGATCGGCGCCGTGCCATAGGAGGCGCCGAACGAGATCCCGCCCGGCCGCACCCAGATATCGGGTAGGTGCCGGAGCCGCTTCCGGTCTTCCGGCGAGAACGCCCAGAGGATGTTGTCCGGGAACTGCACGGGCGGCACCGCACTCGCGGCGATGTCCGGCGTCGTGTGCATGAAGCCGTTGTCGACCGCGTTGTGGTACAGCCCCATCGCATGCCCGATCTCGTGCACGCCGGTGCGAAAGTAGGGGGCCGCCGCCGCGCCGAAACGCATCCCGCGCACCTTCCCCCAAGTGGCCGTGTTCGGGATCGTCCAGTGCGACGAGATGCCAGCGCCCTCGCGCGGGATGTTGTTCGAGTCGCCGCCGTAGGCGTCGTACATGATCCCGCGCTCGGTCGAGTCGAGCCGACGGACGCAGATGAGGTGGTACCGCCACTCGCGATCGAGGTCCGCGGCGTCGCGCCGCGCGAGCATCGTCGCGTGCATCTCGGCGTCCGACCAGAACTCGCCGCTCGGCTCGGTGACGTCCGCGTCGCTGACGTCGATCATGACGTCCCACCCGATCGCGTCGTAGACGTCGCGCCAGTCGATTCCGGCGCCGTTGTCGAGCGTCGCCTCGGAGGCACTCACGCGGTCGATCTCGAGGGTGGCCTTGCGCAGGTACTTCGAGATCCAGCCGATCGTCAGCCGACCGGCCGCCGGGCCGGCGGCGGTCTTCACCTCGCCGTGGAGGTAGTTGCCTGACGAGGGATAACCGGGCGGTGCCGCCGACCACACCATTTTCGCCGTGTACGGCCCCTCGACCGTCCACGCCTTCGTCGTGTGGTTGAAGCGGTGCAGCTCGAAGCCGAGCGTGAATTTGTTCGCGAACGTCGATCCCTCCAGGATCTGCGTTACGCGCATGTAGTAGCGGTAGTTCTTGCGCGCGAAGATCGGGATCCCTAGCACGGGGTTCGGCTCCGACGGCCTGATCAACCCGACCGGGCGTGACGGCAGGTGGCCCGGCCAGATCTTGAGCGGCTGGTGGACGTAGAGATCGCCGCTCGCGGTGACGTTCGTGCGCGAAAGCCGGTCTACGCGGAGCGTGCCGTCGTAGTGAACCGACTGGAGTGCCCCAGCACGCTGAACGGGCGTGTAGCGCATCAGGTAGCAGCCACCGCGCAGCGATTTCGGCCGGACCGGGACCGGAAGCGGCCGCGGAAGCGGAATCCGGTCCTCGACCTCGGCCTCAAGTCCGGCCAGGTCTTCGCCGCTCGCGATCGTCGCCTCGGTCTCGATCGTGTCCGGAAGCGGCGGCAGCGTCGCCTCCGGGACGTAGGGCGGCTCCGCCGGCAGTACGGCAGAACCATCGCCCGTGTGAGTACTCACGACTCCTTACCTCCCTTCGGGAACAGAGGGGTTGAGCAGGGAGAGACATAGGAAGGCGCCGCAGCAGCGAAGATCTGACCAAAGAACATCGCGCTCCTCGTCGCTCGCGCTGCTGCAGCGGGCATAGCACGTTCGGCGGGGCCAGTCAAGCTTTCTCGGCGGGGCCAGTCAAGCTCTAAGTCTGAACGTGCTGTCTCGCATCGTTTCTTGCTGGCGTTGTCGAGGTGGAGCTCGCTGCCGTATCCCGAGCGCGCCCGCCCGGGGCCGGAGCGGCAGGCCTCGGCTGGAGCGGCGCGACTCGCCCGGAAGCAGGCGAAGGCAGCGCTCGACCGGCTCGCGACGGCGGACGGAAGAACTAGCGGATCCGCTTGATCAGGGCCGTCGTGGACGGCGTGGCCGACGCCGACCCCACGGCGTTTGTCGCAGTCACGATCGCGCGCAGCCGTGAGCCCACGTCCGCCGAGGTCGCGGTATACGTCGACGCCGCGGCACCCGCAATGGGGGCGCACGAGCCGCCGTTATTCGAGCACCTCAGCCACTGGTACGCGAAGCTCATCGGTGTCGACCCGGTCCACGTTCCGTTGCTCACGGTCAGCTGCTGACCTTCCCTCGGCTGCCCGGAGATCCACGGCAGGACCGTATTCCCGGGGGCGGCGGCGCTCGCGACATACGTTGCGGTCTACGTCGTCGCGGTGGCGGGAGCGACAATGTTGTGGGTCTGGGCACCACCCGTCTGACCACGACTGGAACGCGTAGCTCGTGCCTCCGAGCGACTGCGGGGACGGCGCCCCGATCGAGTCGACGATCCAAGGATCACGGTCCGGGTGAACGGCGCCGGCTAGCTCTCGGCGGCCGGCTCACCGATTCGCGCCGCCAGGCGTGTAACTCATCCCACAGGAGGTCTGCGTTCGGGATCAGGA
Organism: Gaiellaceae bacterium; assembly: GCA_035707105.1. Classification (GTDB taxonomy): domain Bacteria; phylum Actinomycetota; class Thermoleophilia; order Gaiellales; family Gaiellaceae; genus JACDAN01. The sequence goes on from DASSUI010000062.1 coordinate 15,371, forward strand.
AGCCGAATGCGAGCCCGGGCGAGCCGGGAGCCCCGCCGACTCCCACTCGACGCCGATCACATGGTCAGGCCGAGCGAGAGGGTTCTAATCGGCCGCCAAATCGATTCTTCGGCTGCTCGCGTGGCCCTGTTGGTCGAACGACAACAGGTAGCGCACGTCGTTGCCGCGCAACATGTTGAAGAACCGGCGCCGGCCTCTCATCGACAGCACCGCCTCGATGTCGTTCTGGGACTCGATCTCGTACCCCTGCGCGCGTTTCTCGTCGAGTGTCCGCTCGAGCTCTTGGTCTCTGGAAAGTGCTTCGGTCATGACGTCCTCCTTCTTGGGCCGGCTCGCTGGGCCGCGACTCAGCGAGGCGTGTACGGAAGCGCGTACTGAAGTGCTAGATCGGGAGCGGAGATGTCTTGGCGGTGGAAGGCCCGCAGGGCGGGCCCTCCACTCGAAACCCGCGAACCTAGACCCGGCGGAGGCCGTTCGTCTTGTGGACGATGACCTCGCCGCCGGTGATCTTCGGCGGATTCGGAAGCGCTTCCTCGAGCTTCTCGTCGCGCACCCAGGTCGCTGCGACGCGGGTCGACTCGTCAGCTTCCGCCGACGTGTCGTAGAAGCCGATCGAGCTCATGACGCCGTCACCGGCCTCGATGAGGTAGAAGCCGCCGAAGCCCGGCAGCTTGCTCAGGCGGGGCAGCAGCTTCTCGTCGGCGTTCCTGATGAGCTCGTCGGTGCGACTCTCGTCGACACCCTCGTACCGTCTGATCGTGGCATGCATTTCCTGCTCCTCTCGTCTTTCAGGCCGGAGAACGCGGTTGAGTCCTCCTGGATGCACTCAGCCCGGCGTGACAGTCGAAGAGCGGGTTCGGAGCCTCTACGGCTTCCTTCTGGTTTCTGGCGCTTACAAAGTCTAGCAGACTTCGTGACTAGGTGTGCTTACGTAACTACGTTGTCGTACCTATCTACGTATAATTTGGATTATGTCGCCTTTCTCCGTCACCGTGCAGCACGTTCCCGACCGGGAGCTTGGCCCGCTGCTCATTCAACTTGCGCAGGCGGGCTTCGCGAGTCCGATAATCAAGCCGGTCGGTGCCGATGCCGGCGCCGCCGGCGAGGTGACCGCCCGTGCTCACGGTTCGACGGCGAGCCTCGCCGAGGATTGGCGGGTCGTGCGAGAGAGCGAGGGCGAGTCCTACCAGTGGCCGGAAGATCGCGAGCGCTACTCACGCTACCGGGTGTTCCTCGGGACAACGCGCAACGAAGGTGCGGTTCACATCGGACTTGGCGAAACGGTCCGCAAGAACAAGTGGGGACGCGACCGACAATACGTCGTGGCCTTCCTGAGCAGCGGTTCCCCGCAGCATCCGCTCGCCGAGTTCGTCGCAGTCGATGACTACGAGCAGACGCGCGAGCTCGTTGCGGTCATCCGCGGGAGCGACGGAAGCCGGCGTATGTACGGAGCCGGCGACGCACTTCCCCAGGTCTACAGAGAGCGCTTTCGAACTCAGCTGTACAGCGAGCGGGTTGCCTATCAGGGTGTCTGGAACAAACTCGTCGTGGTCACGCGCGAGGACGACCACGAAACAATGCTGAACCACGCGCTCATCCAGAGCCGCCGGCGCTACTCGACCCGCGTATGAGGCCGATGTCGACCCCTCCCTGTAGGACTTTTCCGGAGTCCTATCCGGCGCCGAGCGAGGTCAGATCGACTCGCGGAGGCGCACCGGGGTATTCCGGTGTGGGAATCGCGCCGACCCGAGCCGGTAGCCGCCAGTAATGGCGCGTCTGAATCTCCTGCTAAGTCGGCTGTTCGCCCTCAGAGCCGCCTTCGCCGATTCATTAGAGGGCTTGGTCTTCCCAAGGCGCTCGCGACCCTGCGGTAGCGTGCCCACATGACGAGATTCGTGGTCGGCTGCGGCGTCGTCCTCCGCCTGGCGAGCGAGGAGATCGACGTCCGGCCCGAGCACGAGCTCCTTGCACCGACCCTCCTGCGCTCGCAGACACTCTCGGCGCTGCACGAGGCCGTGCACTCGGGCGAGATCCCGCGGGACGTCGCTCTCGACCGACTGGCCCGCATCTGGGCGATGCCGATCCGCCTCCTGGGCGACGCGGTGCTGCGGCGTCGTGCCTTCGAGGTCGCCGAGCGGCTCGGGTGGGCCGAGACCTACGACGCCGAGTACGTCGCACTGACGCAGCTCCAGGCGGACGCGTTCGTCACCCTGGACCCGAAACTCGCGCGACAGGTGGACGGGATCGTCGCCACCGCGACGATCGAGGCGCTGGAAGCGGCCTGACGAGGACAGGAGATCCCCATGAGCGGTTACGCAGTCGCGAACATCGACGACGTTCGAGCTCGACGGCGAGCGCGTGGATGCGCCTGCCGGCACGCTCGTCTTCGCCCGCCCCAACGTGAGGCGGACCGCGTTCGCCGAGGAGGCGGGGACGACTCTCGTCGCGCTCGGCGCCACGCCGGGGAAGGCGTACGAGGCCCACGGCGCGGAGGTCTGGCTGCCGCTGCAGCCCCTCTACGAGGAAGGCAAGTCCCCAGAGGCGGCCGATCGGGAACGCGACGTGATCGAGGCCCATCCCGAGTACGCCTTCCCGATGTACAACCTCGCGTGCTGCGAGAGCCTCGCCGGGCGGCCGTCCGAGGCGATCGAGCACCTCAGGCTCGCGATCGACCGGGCGGATCGGTTCCGCTCGCTCGCTGCCGAGGACTCGGACTTCGATCCGATCCGCGACGAGCCCGCGTTCAGAGAGCTGGTGCGGCAGCGCTCCTCGTGAACGTCGACATCGCCGGCTGAGGCCACCCGGCCGGGTCAGGCGGCGAGCTCGGGGTGCCGGATTCGGACGCGGGCGGCACGGTAACGGAGCGCCTCGTACGCCACGACTGCCGAGCACACGACGCCGACGAGGGCGAGCGCCACGAGCGCCGGGACGACCACCGCGACCGGGACGAGGGCGAGCAGCACGACCGCTCCGACCGTCCGTCGCCGAAAGACCCGGCCGGTCGTGCGGAAGAGGAACGCGATGTGCCCGAGCAGGTAGAGAGCGGCACCGCCGCAGAGCCCTGCTGCGGGCACGGTGTCGAGCGCCTCGCCGACGTGGCCGAGGGTCGTCTTGAGGCCGAGCGCGAAGAGCACGATGCCGGCGATCATCGGCAGGTGGAGGTAGCTGTAGGCGTGCAGCGCGAGCCGGTGCAGCTCCAGTCCCTTGGCCGGCGTCAGCCTCCTCCGCGCGAAGATCGCGGCCACGTCGAAGTAGAGCCACCAGAGCGCCGAGACGACGACTATCCCCAGCGCCGCCGCGACGATGACTCCCGTATCGAGCTCGAAGCCGGCGCCGACGCCGATGGCGATCAACGACTCGCCGAGCGCGATCAGGATGATCAGGCCGTGCCGCTCGGCGAAGTGCTCGGGCGCAACCATCCAGCCGCGCCCGACTCCGACGATGACCGGGCCGAGATAGTCGATCGCAAGCGCGACGAGCCAGACCCCGATCCGCTCCCGCCCGTCGAGGAACCCGGCGAACACGAGGAGCAACGGCCCGAGGATCGCGGTCGGCGCGAACCGGACGAGCGCGTCACGCCGGGCCGGATCGTCGCGAACGACGATGGCCGAGAGGACGAGGTGGAGCAGGCGGACGAGGAGGTACGCGCCGGCGAACAGCAGGGCGTCGTCTCCGAAGGCGCCGGGCACGGCCAGGGCGACGCCGAACATCGCGCCCATCGCGGCGAGCATCGCCAGCCGGACGCCGCCCTCGTCGACGTCCGTCGCGCTCGTCAGCCACGCGTAGACGCTCCACGCCCACCAGAGCGCCGCCAGGAGGAGCATGCCGCGGAGGACTCCACCCCACGTCGGATCCTCGGCGAGCAGGATCGTGACCTGGGTCATGGCGAACACGAACGTCAGATCGAAGAAGAGCTCGAGCGGGGTGACCTCGTGCTCGGCGTCGCGCTCGTGCTCACGCTCCACGTCGGAGGCCACCGTACACTCGGAGCTTCCGCCGAGCGACGCCACGACCTGAAGGGAGGTCCCGATGAGCGACTACGCGGTCGCGCACCTGGACGAGATCGAGGAGCTGGACGACGGGCGCGAGCCCTACCGGCCCGTCCGGCACCACTTCGGCATCACGGCGTTCGGCATGACCGCGTGGACCGCACGCGAGGCCGGCGATCGAATCATCAACGAGCACGACGAGTCCGACGACGAGGTTGAGGAGCTCTACCTCGTCCACCGAGGTCGCGCCGTGTTCGAGCTCGACGGCGAGCGCCGGGATGCTCCCGCCGGCACGCTCGTGTTCGTCCCCTCCGGCGTCAAGCGGACGGCGTTCGCGGAGGAGCCCGGGACGACGATCCTCGCGGTCGGCGGGACCCCGGGGAAGGCGTACGAGCCGGTCGGCTGGGAGCTCTGGGCCCCGCTCAGGCCCCTCTACGAGGCGGGCGACTACGCCGCGGCGGCCGACCGCGGTCGCGAGGTGGCCGAGGCCAATCCCCAGTACTCGCTCCTGTTCTACAACCTCGCCTGCTGCGAGAGCCTCGCCGGCCGGACGGGCGACGCGCTCGAGCACCTCCGGCGTGCAATCGATCTGTCCGAGCAGGTCCGGTCCTACGCGAAGGACGACTCCGACTTCGATCCGATCCGCGAAGAGCCCGCGTTCACGGAGATGATCGGCGAGTAGTCAGACGTGCTCGAGCACGCCGTCGAGCGGCCGCGGGATCTCGGTGAGGTCGAGCGCTTCCACGAGGAGACGCGCATAGCGCAGCTTCCGGCGGTCAGCGCTGCCCATGAAGCGCCGCAGCTGGCCGGCGACCGGCCTTCCGTGCCACGCCGGCTGCTTCTGGAACGTATGGAAGGGGCGAAGGTCGCCGTGCGCCTCGAGGACGGCCTGGACACGGTCCGGGCCAAGCGCACGGATCAGCTCGTCCTCGAGGTCGACGACGCACACGTAGAAACCGAGCCGTTCCATGTCGGCGCGGCTGAGGCCGGAGCCGAACCCGGCACGCTCGAGGCTTCGCCGGAACACGTCCTCCTCCCCCACGTCGCAGAGCCCGGCCAGCGTCGTCTCCCGACCGTTCGCCGCATGGTTAGCTAGGACACGGCCGATCGCCTGCGCGCCGCCGATGGGCACGACCGAGACGCCCTCGGCGTCCAGATCGCGGCCGCGCCGCGTCGCAAGGGTCTCGAGCGCGATCCTGTCGCTGAGCCCCTCCACGAGCACGACCGCACGCTCCCTCGTTTTCGACGGCGATTCCGACACCACGAAAAGCAGTATGTCGACTCCCTGTGGGAAAGCCGTGGCGCGGTGCCGGGCAACTCCCGATGTGCCTTGCGGCCGTCGAAGCGAGCATTGAAACGTGGCACCGGTGCTTTCCGCATTCGGCCTCACGAAGCGTTTCGGCGAGATCACGGCCGTGGACGACCTGTCGTTCGATCTCGACGCCGGAAGCATCACGGGCTTTCTCGGGCCGAACGGGGCGGGCAAGACGACGACGCTGCGGATGCTGCTCGGGCTGGCCGCCCCCGATCGCGGCCGCGCAGTCGTCTTCGGGCAGCCGTACGCCGAGCTCGAGCGGCCGGGCTCCCGGGTCGGCGCCGTGCTCGAGGCCGCCGACCTGCATCCGGGGCGCACGGGACGCGATCACCTGCGGGTCCTCGCCCCCGTCGCCCGCGCCTCCTCCGCACGTGTCGACGACGTCCTGCGGCTCGTCGACCTGGAGGGTGCCGCGGATCGGCGGGCGAAGGGCTACTCGCTCGGGATGCGACAGCGCCTGAGCCTCGCGGCCGCGCTGCTCGGCGATCCGGAGCTGCTCGTCCTCGACGAGCCGGCAAACGGTCTCGACCCCGAAGGCGTGCGCTGGCTGCGCGACTTTCTGCGCGACTTCGCGGCCGAGGGCCGGACGGTCCTCATGTCGAGCCACCTGCTGGCCGAGGTTGCGCAGACGGTGAACCAGGTCGTGATCATCAATCGCGGCCGGCTGGTCGCCGAGTCCCCGCTGGAAGAGCTCACGGCCCGTCTCGCCGGCACGGTTCGCGTCGAGACGTCGAGGCCGGACACCCTCGAGGCGGCGCTGCGCGCTGCCGGGGTCGCGGGTACAGAGCGCGAGAACGGCTCGCTGCACGTGCACGGCGCCACTGCGGAGCGAATCGGAGAGATCGCGCTCGCCGCAAACGTGGCGGTCGGCCAGCTCGTCACCGAGTCGTCGTCGCTCGAGGACGTCTTCCTCGAGCTGACCGCGGAGCCGCCGTCATGAGCGACCAGCTTCGCTCGGAACTGCGCAAGCTGCGCACCACGCGGACGGCGCCGGTGCTCCTGCTCGTCGCCGTCGGGCTCGCGCTGCTAGGCGTGTTCGCCGAGGGGCTCTCCGCCACGCTCGACGAGCTCGCGACCGAGGAGACGCAGCGGCGGCTGATCGGCAGCGCGGCGACGAACGCGGTGTTGATCGCGACATTCGTCGGGCTCCTCGCCGTGACGGGCGAGTTCCGGTACGGCACGATCCGGCCGACGCTGCTCCTCGAGCCGCGCCGGCGCGTCGTGCTCGCCGCCAAGCTCGGAGCAGCGGCCATCGCCGGGATCATCTTCGCCGTCGTCTGCGTGATCGTGTCCTTCGGCGCCGGCCTCCCGCTCCTGCGGGCGCGCGACGTCGCCGTCACCCTCACCGGCACGCACACGCTTCTGCTCGTCTTCGGAACCGTCGCCGCGAGCGCCCTGAGCGCGATGCTCGGCGTCACGGTCGGGGCGCTGATCCGCAACCAGGTCGGCGCGATCATCGCGCTGGCGGTCTACTCCCTGGTCGTCGACGTGCTCCTGATCACCACCGTTCCCTCAGTGGGCCGCTTCCTGCCGGGACAGGCGCTGAACGCCCTCGCCGGCCTCCCTGAGGAGGAGCTGCTCGCTCCCGGAGTCGGCGCCGCCGTGGTGGTCGCGTGGCTCCTAGCGTTCCTCGCCTCGGCGGCCGCACGGACCGAACGCAGCGATATCTAGGAAAGGAGACGCACGATGATCATGACCACCGGAACGGCCGTCGAGGGGCGGCCGGTGAAGGAGTACCTCGACGTCGTCACCGCCCAGGCGATCATGGGCGTCCACCTCGGCCGGGACCTCAAGGCGTTCGGCCGCAGCATCGTCGGCGGCCGCTCCGGCACGTACGAGAAGGAGTTCGCGAAGGCCGTCGGCGAGGCGAAGGACGAGCTGCGCGCCGCCGCGGAGCCGCTCGGCGCGGACGCCGTCATCGGCGTCTCCCTCGACTACGAGGAGGTCGGCGACGAGATGTTGATGGTCGCGGCCAGCGGCACGGCGGTGAAGCTCGATCGGTAGAAAGCCGCCCGCCGGATCCTGGCGGAACCGGATGACTCCCCGGAGCCCCGGGTATACCGTCGTGGACCGGAAGGCGCACGACGGAAAGGAGCTCGGATGATCGGCTGGGTCGGAGACATCGAGAAGGCGACGGAGGACAACGAGACGTTCCGCACGGTCTTGTTCACGGGCGAGCACACGCAGCTCACCGTCATGTCGATCCCGCAGGGGGAGGACATCGGCCGCGAGGTCCACGAGGACCGCGACCAGTTCCTGCGGATCGAGCAGGGCACGGCTCGGGTGGAGTTCGGCACGAGGGAGGACTCGGTCGACGAGACGCACGACGCCGCGGCCGACTGGGCGATCATCGTCCCGGCCGGCGTCTGGCACAACGTCGTCAACATCGGGACCGAGGAGCTCAAGCTGTACTCGCTCTACTCGCCGCCCGAGCACCCGGACGGGACCGTGCACCGGACGAAGGCCGACGCGGAGGCGGCGGAGAAGGCGCAGCACGCCTCTGCGTGACTCCGCGGGTCAGCTGCCCGGCTTGACCGTCATCAGGAAGACGACGAGCAGCAGGGCGCCGAGCAGCACGCGCGAGAGCCAGACCAGGTTTCGGAGCCGGAGCCCGAGCTCGGGACTCGGGCCCTCGGACGCCAGCCGGGCGCCCGCCTGCCGCATCGCGCGCGCGAGATAGCCGAACGCGACGGCGGAGATCGCGGCCCAGAGCACGAGTCCCCAGGCCACGAACGGGTCGTCCCAGTCCCAGAAGCTCGTCTCGGTCAGACCGATGCCCGAGACGACCACGAGCACGGACGCCGGGAGGAACACGCGGAGCACCGTCCAGGCGACGTTGCCGACGAAGAATGCCGTCTTCGCCGGGTCGGCCGCGCGCTTCGTCAGCACCCCGAAGACCTGGATCGCGCCGGCGCCGCCCACCCAGGCGATCACGGCCGTGACGTGGAGGAACAGCCACAGCTCGTACCACGTCATGGCGCGAATCTACTCCCTCAACGCGTGCGAGGCCGGCGATACCGGCCTCGCACGACGAAGAGCGACGCGAGAGCTACCTGGTGAGGAAGCCCTGCACCTGGCCGCCCAGATACGTCGACGTGTGGACGTTGACGTAGAAGTCGCCCGGGCTGGAGAGGATCTCCTGGAGGAGCGGCTTCGCAACGGTGCCGCAGCCGCTCGAGCTACCGGTCGTCGGCGTCGTCAGTGGGACGACGATCGCGCCGGTGGAGCCGCGGTGGATGTGCGCGGCGGTCACGTTCGTCAGGCCGGTGACCGTCAGGGTGTGGCAGAGGCTGCCCGCACCGAGCCGGATCGTCACCGTCGCGGTGCCCGACCCGCTCGCGCCCTGGACGGGCTGCAGGTTCGCCGTCAGCTTCACGCCCTGCGTCCCCTGGGTGCCGGACGGGCACGGGGCCACGCCGGGCTCGAGGATGTCGCCGGTGTGGCGCATGTGGCCGCGCATCGTCTTGCCGGCCGGCGAGTTCGGATTCGTGACCGCACGGGACGAGATCGTGATCCGCTGGTACGGCTTCGAAGCCGAGCCCGTCTTGTGGCAGATAGTGACGCGAGCCGGCATCGTGCCGGTCGGCGCCGGCGTCAGCGCGACGCTCGGGCACGGCGCGGTGCCCACCACGACGGCGTCACCGGTATGCCGGAGATGGCCGTAGAGCAGCTTGCCCGACTTCGACTTCGGATTCGCCGTCGCACGGCTCGAGACCGTGATCCGGCTCCACTGGTTCGAGGACGACCCGGTCTTGTGACAGATCGTCAGCTTCGAGGGAGCCGCCGCGGCCGCATGTGTCGCCGCGCCGCCTCCCTGAGCGACCGCCACTGCGCCGGCGAGAAGCACCGGAACGATGGCGGCGATGGTGACTAGCAGGCGTTTCACGTAAACCCCCCTTGCATCGGTTGTGTCGTCTCCGTTCTTCCCGGAGCATGGGCGGGATCGGCAGTCTCTGCGGCAGTTCTTGCAAAACCCTTACAGGCACTACGCTGCGAATCTGGCCATTTCTGCGCTTCTCTTCGACTTCGACGGTTTGATCGTCGACACCGAGACGCCCTCGTACGCCTCCTGGCAGGCCGTCTACCGCGAGCACGGCCGCGACCTCCCGCTCGACCGGTGGGCCACGATCATCGGCACGACGGCTGGCGACTTCGACCCCCTCGACTACCTGGAGGAGCTCCACGGCTCGATCGACCGCGAGGCGGTCCGCGCCCGTCGGCGCGAGCACGAGCTCGAGCTGCTGGAGATCGAGCAGCTCCGACCCGGGATTCTCGAGTACCTCCTGGAGGCCGAGCGCCGGAATCTGAAGAAGGCGATCGTCTCCAGCTCCTCACGCCGGTGGGTCGACCGCCACCTCGCGCGCCTCGAACGAGCCGAGCACTTCGACGAGATCGTGACTGCCGATCGGGATCCAGAGCGCTCGAAGCCGCGTCCGACCCTCTACCTGGAGGCCCTCGACCTTCTCGGCGTCTCCGCCGGCGAGGCCGTCGCGTTCGAGGACTCCCCCAACGGCGTCACGGCGGCCAAGGCGGCCGGGATCTACACGGTCGCGGTCCCGAACGGGATCACGGCGTCGCTCGGCCTCGACCATGCCGACCTGGTGCTGGAGTCACTCTCCGAGCTGCCACTCGCGCGTCTGCTCGAGCGCGTCCGGGGCTAGAGACGGCCGCAGCGACGGTACCACCGCCGCTGCGGCTCGTCGTTCGGCTCAGACGGTGTCGCGGTAGCCGGGTCCGCCGGGACCGTAGTACGTCCCGATCTCGTCGCGATACGCCATGTCCTGGTAGCGCGACTCGTCGAACTCCGGCGCGTTCTTGATCTCGTCCTTCGTCCGGTTGACGTAGACCTTCTCGTCAATCGCGTCGATGCGGTCGACCACGCCGGCCGGGAGCAGGACCTTCTTCCCGAAGATCCACGGGCCTGTGTCGACCACGAGGTAGCTCCCACCGGTCTCGTTGGTGGCTTCGTCGATCTTGCCGATCGACCCGTCGATCGCCTCGACCTCGTACCCGGCGAGGTCCGTCGTGGCGATCGTGGTGTCACGGTAGGTCCAGAGATCTGCAGCTGTCATCTCTTCCCTCCTTTATTCGACTTCGTCGGTCCTGCCCCCGGCTCGGGCGCCCGAAACAGCCCCTTGCGCCGCCCGCCCGAAGTGCCGATAAATCGGGCCTATGAGCGGTGTCGACTGGCACGAGTTGGACCTCGAGAGGCTCGCCGGCGAGCTCCGCGCGAGCCTGCCGCCGGCCGAGGCGGAGAAGATGGTCTGGGCCTTCGAGCAGGCGATCTCGACGGCGAGGGTCGACCCTGACCTCCTCCGCTACCTGCTCGCCGCCGCGGCCTCGCTGCTCGCGGGGGACGAACGGTCCTCCCCGCGGGCAGTCTTCGAGGCCTTCTTCCGGCGGTCGGTCTCGGACGAGGAGTGGCGCGACCGCTACGCGCCGCTCTTTGCCTAGCGCGCCACCTTCCGGAACTGCGCCAGCCAGTAGTGCGTCGTCGGCGTCGGCGGCGTCGTGAAGCGGGCGTTCACGGCGTGGAGCCGGTGCCCGAACTCGTCGATCGTCGACGGGACGTCGAAGTCGGCGTCCGTGATGTGCTGCACGACCTCGCCCGACGAGAGGCGCCGGCCCAGCCGGACGACCGCCACCTTGTTGTCGCGGTTCTGGACGACGTAGAGCGTCCGGCCGTCGAGCAGCAGGCCGTCGCCGTTCACGACCGGCTCGTCGAGCGCGATCTCGCGGGCCCGTCCCGACCTCGGGTCGACCCGGAACAGCTTGCCGCGGTTGCTCTGGACGCTTACGAGCTTCTGCTCGTTCGGCGTCGCCTCGATCCCGTTCGCGTTGTTCCCGGTCATGTACTGGATGTCGCCGGTCAGCGGGATCGTCGTGACGCCGGCATGGCCGCCGTGCCGGCCGCCGTGACCGGCAGAGACCCGGTAGAGCGCGGGCTGACGCGAGTCGGTGAAGTACGCGGCTCCGCGCGCGATCGCGACGTCGTTGACGAACGTGTCCGTCTCCGTCGTGAGCTGATGCGCCGCGAGCAGCCGTCCGCTGCGCGCGCTGTAGACGAACGCCTTGCCGGTCGGCCCGCCGGCGACGTACAGCTTGCCGCGGTGGAGCTCGACGCCGATCGCGGCTCGCCCCGCTCCGCCCGGGTTCAGGATCGCGCCTTCGCCGGTGCGGAGATCACCCCGGTAGATCGCGCCCGTCGGGATCGACCCGACGTAGAACGTCGAGCCGTGACCGATCGCGATTCCCTCCGGGCGAAAGCCGTCCGGCAGTGGGATGCGCTCCGGGAAACGGGCGGCGGCGCCCAGCGGAGCGGCGAGAACGGTGGCTGCGAGCACGAGCCAGGCAGCTGCGAGCGTGAGCTTCTTCATCGCTACGAAATCCCCTCGTGGTTGCGGTCCCCCCGGTTGTACGTGCCCCCGCCTCGGTCGGATCGAACGCGGCTGGCACACTGGCTCCATGACGAAGATCCAGAAGACCGACGAGGAATGGCGGGCGGAGCTGACGCCCGAGCAGTTCCGGATCCTGCGCCAGAAGGGGACGGAGGCACCGTTCACGGGTGAGTACGACCACACGTTCGAGCCGGGCAGCTACCGGTGCGCAGGCTGCGGCGCGACGCTGTTCGCGTCGGACGCGAAGTACGACTCCGGCTGCGGCTGGCCGGCGTTCTACGAGCCGGCAGGCGCCGAGGCGGTCGAGGAGGAGCGCGACGCGAGCCACGGGATGGTGCGCACGGAGGTCCTGTGCGCGAGCTGCGGCGGGCACCTCGGGCACGTCTTCCCTGACGGGCCGCACCCGACCGGCCTCCGCTACTGCATCAACTCGGCGGCGCTGAAGCTGGCAGAGCGCTAGCCTGCGAGACTTCGGCGAGGACTAGCCGCGCGGGATCGTGTACTCGATGTCGCGGACGTCGAGGCCGAGCGAAGACGCGATCTTGATCCCGTCCTCGATCTCGGCCTTCAGGCGCGCGACGTCGTGTGCACGCATCGCGCTCGTGATGAACGCGCGCTCCTTCGGCCGCCAGAGGACGTGCTCGGCGAAGATCGGGAGCATCCGGCTCGCCTCCTTGATCATCTGCTCCTTCGTCTTCTTCGAGGCGGTGCGAAGCAGCACCCGCTCGTAGGCCATGCCGGAGCTGTGATGGATGCCGTCGTCGATCGTCAGGCGCTTGCAGAGGTCGGCGAGCACGGTCCCGGGCGAGGAGCGCGCGATCAGCCGGAAGCGTGGGATGATCATCCGCTCGAAGAACACCTGCATCAGGAACACCTTGACCTCGAGCTCGTCGAGACCGAGGAAGATCTTCGCCAGCTTGTCGAGATGCGGATCGCGCTCCGTCGGGCCGCCTGCGAGACCGACGAGGCGCAGCCAGGCCTCGACGTGGCGCGCCTCGTCCTGCGCCATCGTCGAGTAGTAGAGCTTCGCGTCGTGGTGCCGGGCGCTCTCGAGGAGCTGTGCGGCCATCTCCACGGCCAGCGAGTCGGCCTGGAGCTGCTGTGTGATCACCGAGCGCCAGATTCCGCGTCGCTTCTCGACCCGCGGAGGCGCGCCCGTGGCCTCGGGGATCGGCGGCAGATCCTCCCAGGGCATGTCGCGTACCTGCCACTCCTGCTTCTTCGCGAGCTCGTAGTAGCGGTAGACCTCGGGCTCGGTTCCGGCGGGAGCGGGGGCCGCGGCGACGGGGGCGTCTTCGATTGCGGCCATGCGCGGCAGAATAGTCGTCCTCGGCCCGCCGCTCGGTCGCCTAGGGCCTTCCGCGCCCGTCGAGCGCGAAGACGTGCACCTTCTCCCCCCGGAAGAGCCGCCGCTCGGGATCCCAGGGGAAGAAGATGACGACGCCGAACTCGACCGCCTCGCCGCTCGCCGTGTAGTCGAGCCAGTCGCGTTCGTGGGTTCCGGTCACGCGCGCCTCCTCGCAGACGCCCTGCGGCCCGACGACGATGTCGGTCAGGTCGAAGTGGATGTCGGGAAAGGCGGTCAGCAGCCCCGTGTAGAACCGCGTGGCGCCCTCGTGGCCCTGCCACCGGTGCGGCGTGCCGGCGATCTCGTAGACGCAGTCGTCCGTCAGCGTCGCCAGCAGCCCGGCGATGTCCCGGCTGTCCTCGGCGATCGAGTGCTGCTTCCAGAGCTCCCGGATCGCCTCGATCTCGGCCGGGTCGATCTGCCGCTTGAGGAGGCCTCGCACGTCCACGGACGTCAATACTCTCAGGCTGTGAGCCACCTCGGCCTCGTCAGGGCGCGAAACCGCCGCATCCTCGCGCTCGTGCTCGCGTTGACGGCCGCGATCACGGTCGTGGAGATCGTCGGCGGGTTCATGACCGGCAGCCTCGCGCTGCTGGCCGACGCGGTGCACATGGTTTCCGACAACGTCGCCATCGCGCTCGCGCTCCTTGCGGTCTGGCTCGCGGGGCGGCCGAGCACCCCGGAGCGGAGCTTCGGCTACCAGCGGGCCGAGGTGCTCGCCGCGCTCGTGAACGGGCTCGTGCTGGTCGGCCTCGCGATCTGGATCTTCGTCGAGGCGTACCAACGGTTCTCCGACCCGCCGGAGGTGCTCGGCGGCTGGATGCTCGCCGTCGCGCTCGTCGGCTTGGCCGGCAACCTCGTCGCGGCCGGTCTGCTGGCGCGGACCGCACACACCAGTCTCAACATGCAGGCGGCGCTCCGCCACGTAATCGCGGACGCGCTCGGCTCCGCGGGGGTGGTCGCCGCCGCGATCGTCGTGCTCACCACAGGCTGGCGCTACGCCGACCCGGCAGTCGGGGCGCTCATCGCCGTCCTCGTTCTCGCGAGCGCCTGGTCCGTGCTTCGCGACTCGGTGCAGATTCTGCTGGAAGGCACGCCGAAGGGGATCGACGCCGGCGCCCTCGGACGCCGCCTGTCCGCGATGGAGGGCGTGGTCGACGTCCACGACCTCCACGTGTGGACGATCACCTCGGGGTTCGTCTCGCTCTCCGCCCACGTGCTCGTCGAGCCCGGCGACGACTGCCACGCGCGCCGGCGGGAGCTCGAGCGCGTGCTCGCCGACGAGTACGGGATCGAGCACACCACGCTCCAGGTCGATCACGCCCGCTCCGGGAGCCCCGTCGTCTCGATCAGGCGGGCCGGGTCGTGAGCCGGAACGAGAGCCACGACGAGCGGCTCAACCGCGAGCTCATCGAGCTCCTGAACGAGCTCCGCGTCGTGCTGCCCGGGGTCCAGGTGCTGTTCGCGTTCCTGCTCACAGTCCCGTTCACCAACCGGTTCCAGCGAATCACGAACACGCAGGAGCTCGTCTTCTTCGGAACGTTCCTGCTGACGATGATCACGACCGGTCTGCTGATCGCGCCGTCCGCGTACCACCGGCTGCGCTGGCGGCGGCACGACAAGGAGCAGATTCTCCTCACGTCGAACCGGCTCGCGATCTCCGGGATGGCGACGCTCGCGATGGCCCTCTCGGGCGCCGTCTACCTCGTCACCGACCTGCTGTTCGAGTCGGTCGCGGCGGTGGCGATTGTGACCGCCGCGACCGTGCTCTTCCTCTTCTGGTTCTGGTACGGGCTGCCGCTGGTCCGCCGGATCGAGGACCCGGAGGACACGCCCTTCAAGCGGAAGTAGCTACTCGTGCATCGGGGCCTTCGTCCCCGGCACATGGAGGAGGTTCTCGACGTCTCTGACGCCCTGCACGCTGCGGGCGCGCTCCTCGAGGTCCCGGATCATCTCCGGCTTGCCGACCTCGCCGCGGAGGACGATCTTGCCGTTCTCGGCGTTGACGTTGATCTGGCCCTTCGGGACCTCTTCGTCCCGGAAGAGCTCGCTCTCCACCATGTGCGTCAGCGTGACGTCGTCAGGCTGCTGCTTCGGGCCTTCCTCGGCCCGCGTGATGAGCCCGCGCACCTGACCGGCGACCTTCGCCCGGCGGCGCTGCCCCTCGTTCGGGTGGAAGAAGTACGTCACTGCGGCCGCAAGGCCGATGAGTCCCAGAAGTTTCTTCATGGCGGCTCCCCTTCGTCGCTCTCGTATGAGTTCGGGTGAGCCTACCCCGCCGCGGGGCGCCGAGAAACCTGGCTGTGGGTGTGAGCTAGTCGCCCCAGTCGAAGTCGCGGGAGCGGCCCCAGAGGCCGTCCTCGTCGTGCGCTGCGACCGTCTCCTCGGTGAGGGCGACCGCCTGCGCCGGATCGACTCCGGGGTGGCCGTCGAGCGTGTCCTCGATCCGCGCCTGCTCCTCCGTCTTGAAGAGCGGGTGGTTCACGAAGGGGTCCTCGACGCGGTAGCTGTCGATGGGCATGTCGTTCTCGAGCTCGGCGTTGCGGCGCTTGAGCTCGAGGTGATCCTGGATCACGTCGGCGAACAGTGAAGGCGTCTCTACGGGCATCGATCCTCCGTCAATTGCGGGCACTTCTGGGTCGGCGGCGGATTGTAACGGGGAAGAAACGTGTTCGTAGCCTACGTCGTGGCCGGGACGGCAGAGGGGGCGGTGACGACACGGTCCTTCCCGGTCCGCTTTGCCTCGTACAGCGCGGCGTCGGCGGCGGCGACGAGCTGGTTCTGGCCTTTGACGAGCGGGAACGAGGCGACGCCGAAGCTCGCCGTCAGCCGGATCCGCTCCCCGTCGGCTGCGACAGGCCGCTCGACGGCGAGCAGCTCGCGGATCCGCTCGGCGAGCTGGCGTCCGCCCTCGAGATCCGTGCCGGGGAGCAGGAGCACGAACTCCTCACCGCCCCAGCGCCCGGCGAGGTCGATCTCGCGCACGCTCTCGCGAAGCTGCTTCGCGAACGCCCGCAGCACCTCGTCGCCCGTCGGGTGGCCCCAGCGGTCGTTGATCGTCTTGAAGTCGTCGATGTCGGCCAGGACGAGTGTCAGCGGCTCCTCGAACCGCTCTGCGCGGGCGAGCTCCTTCTCCAGCGCTGCTGTGCAGAGCCGGCGGTTCGCGAGCCCGGTGAGGCTGTCCACGAGCGCCTGCTGCTCGACCGTGCGGTGCTGGCGCGCGTTGCTCAGCGCGATCACCGCGTGGCCGACCAGCCAGCCGGCGCTCTCGCGCTGGTCGCCGGTGAACTTTTCGCCGTAGAGGACGAGCGTCCCGAAGTTCTCTCGGCCCGCGGAGAGCGGAAACTCGAGCTTCTCGGGCGTCCGGTCGCCGCCGTGGGCGATCAGCACGACGCCACCGTCGGTCAGCTCTCCCCGCGTGGCGCCGGTCGCTTGGACGGCGGTGTCGACGATCACCCGCAGCAGCTGGTCGACGT
The DNA here is from genome assembly GCA_035707105.1 of Gaiellaceae bacterium. Lineage (GTDB taxonomy): Bacteria > Actinomycetota > Thermoleophilia > Gaiellales > Gaiellaceae > JACDAN01. The sequence continues at coordinate 31,897 of DASSUI010000062.1, forward strand.
CGTGGGTCGCCGCAAGCGCCTCGCCGAACCGCAGGGTCGTCTCCCGTAGGCGGCGCCGCTCCTCCTCGAGCTCGTGCAGCCGGGCCTCGAGCTGGTCGGCCATCTGGTTGAACGCGTGCGCGAGGGAGGCGAACTCGTCGCGGCCCCGAACGTGGACCCGGTCGCCGAGGCGGCCGCGCGCGATCCCGCGCGCCGCCTCCGCCAGCCGCCCCAGAGTGCCGACGATCGTCCGTCCTTGGATGTACGCGACCGCGGCGATCAGGAGCAGCGCGGCGAGCATGGCGAGGAACATGCGCGAGCGGAGCCAGCCGACGGACTCGTCGATTCGCGACTGCGGCGCCATGACGACGAGCGCCGTGCTACGCGGCGCGGCGAGCCGGTGGGACGCGAGCGCGCGGAACCGGCGCCCCGAGACCTCGATCTCCTGCGGCTCCGCCGGGGCCCGGATCGTGCCCGCCAGTGCCGACGAGGCGGCGAGCACCCGGCCTCCCTCGACGAAGGCGACCTGACCGCCCTCGGTCAGCCCGGCGCGGTCGCGGATCTTCCGGGCGAGCTGCCGGTCGATCGGGACCGGTGCGATCACCCGCCCGAGCCGGCCGCGCCGACCGACGACCGTGATCGAACGAACGAAGGCGGGGCGACGCACGACGCCGATCGGTTCGCCGCCCCGTGGTTCGACCCGGACGCCGTGGAGGGATGCGAGCGCCTTCAGCTTTGCGCGGTTCCTCGTCGCGAGCGCGCGCTGGAACGACGGGTCGCGCGCGAGCAGCTGCGCGTCGCCCTGCGCCTGCGCGACCTCGTCCACGAATGCGGCCTGCGCGGCGCGGGCGCTTGTCTCGAGCGTCCCGTCCACGCGGCGCGTCTCGTTGCGGTCTGTCACCGCCTCCAGCCCGCTGAACGCCGCCGCGAACGGCAGCAGCGCGATCAGCGAGAAGTAGGCGACGAGCTTGAGCTTGAAACTCCCCATGTAATTCCCCTCAAGACACCCCTGTCTGCGTCCGATACGTCTGGTGGGAGTTGTCGGCAGCGAGGGGGTAGAGCATGAGGGGAGCCGTAGTCCACGTCACAACCGGCTTATTGCTGGGCCTGGCGCTGGCCGGCCTCATTCATGCTCCCTCCGAGGTCATCGCGCAGCAGGAGGCGCGCGCACCGGTCGTGCGGCCGAAGGCGGGCGCCGCCGGGCCGTGGGTTCAGGAGCACACCGTGCGGGTCTCGCCGACGCTCGAGCGCGCCCTGGAGCGCAGCCGCCGCGAGGAGGCGCGCCCGCAGAGGATTCAGCCCGCCGCGCCGCGCCCCGTGCCCCCGGCTCCGCCTGTCGCCGCGGCGGCGCCCGAGCCGATCGCCTCCCCGCCCGGACGCGCCGCTCCCCGCACGTCGGAGCCGAAGCCGGCGACCCCGCCGCGGACCGCACCCAAGCCCGACACAACTCCTGCCGCTCCAGCGCCGGCTCCTCCTCCCGCTCCACCCGCCGCGCCGCCGCCTCCCACCAGGACCGTCGCCGCCACACCGCGCTCGACGCCGTACCGGCCGGCAGGCGAGGAGGGCGGCAAGAAGCGCAAGAAGCGCCATAAGCCCAAGAAGCCGAAGAAGGAGAAGAAGGAACGCAGCGAGCAGGCGCCCGACCGCCAACCCGACCCCGGCCGGCCGGCCGACCCCCACGGCGACGAGCACGGCGACCGCGACGACGGCAAGAAGGACAAGAAGGGGCACGGCGACGACGGCGATCGCGACCGCGACCGCGGCGGGCGCAAGGGCAACTAGGATCCCCGGCGTGCTCCGCGCCCGCTACCTCGCCGGCCGACGCCTAGGGGCGGTCGGCATCGCGCTGACTGCCTGGGACATCTGGCGCCGGATCCCCCGGCAGCAGCGGAAGCAGATCGTCCGCCAGGCCCGCAGGCATGCGCCGACGGTCGCCCGCGTCGTCGCCCGCCAGGTCCGCCAGGCGCGCGACTTCCGGAAGGACTGGGACCGCCGGTAAGAGGCACGTTCGCCGCGAAACGGGCCGTGCCCGTTTCGCCGAAGCCGTTCAGGGTCGAGGAGGCGCCGCGTGCTTCTGGGCCGCGCGGCGCGAAGCGCCGCCCGGCTTCATATACGGTCGCTGAAAGTCGTGAGACTTTCAGTGAAGCGTCAGCGAAACACGCTGCGGACGATCCGGTCCTGCTCCCGGACGTGGGCCGTCGGGTAGCCCTCGCTCGGGCTCGCGCGCCACGGACGTCCCGCGTACACGAGCGGGACGCGTCCCGCGACGGCCTCCTCGAGGCGGTGCCTGATGGCACGCCAGGCGCCCATGTTCTGGGGCTCCTCCTGCGCCCAGACGACCTCCTGCAGGGACGGGTACGCCGCGACGAGCGCCGTCGCCGGGTCGACCGGGAACGGGTATAGCTGCTCGATCCGGGCGACTGCGACCTCGGGGTGCTCCGCGCGCAGCTCGTGACCGACGACGTCGTAGTAGAGCTTCCCGGTCGTCAGGACGAGCCTGCGGACGCGGTCATGCGGGACGGCGTCGTCCAGCACGGGCTCGAACCGTCCCGCTGACAGCTGCTCGAGCCGCGCTGCAGACTCCTTGAGGCGGAGCAGGCCCTTGGGCGTCATCACGACGAGGGGCCGCGCGCTCGGATCGAGCGCCTGCCGCCGGAGCAGGTGGAAGTACTGGCCGGCCGTGCTCGGGATGGCGATCCGGATGTTCTCCTGGGCTGCGAGCTGGAGGAAGCGCTCCAGCCGCGCGCTCGAGTGCTCGGGCCCGTTGCCCTCGTAGCCGTGGGGCAGGAGCAACGTGAGCCTCGACGTCTGTCCCCACTTCGAGAGCCCGGAGACGAGGAACTGGTCGACGACGATCTGCGCGCCGTTGACGAAGTCGCCGTACTGCGCCTCCCAGATCACGAGCGCCTCCGGCGCGCCGACGGAGTAGCCGTACTCGAACCCGAGGGTCGCGTATTCGGAGAGCGGCGAGTTGAAGACCTCGAAGGACGCGGACGCGTCCCGCAGGCGCGTCATGGGGGTGTACTGCTCGCCGCTGCCCGGGTCGTGCAGGACGAGGTGCCGCTGCGAGAACGTGCCGCGCTCCGTGTCCTGGCCGGTCATCCGGACCGGGATGCCCTCGACGAGCAGGCTGGCGAAGGCGAGCGCCTCGCCGTGCCCCCAGTCGATCTCGCCGCTCTCGAGCCGCTCGCGCCGCCGCTCCAGCTGCCTCGCCAGCTTCGGATGGACGGTGAAGCGCTCGGGGACGACGAGCAGCTCCTCGTTCAGCGCCCGCAGCCGGCCCGCGTCGACAGCGGTCGTGACCTCCGCGCCCTCGGTCGGGGGCGTCCCCTCGATGGGCATCGCGGTCTCGGGCGCGTCCAACGACGCCTTCAGCGTCTCGTGCGCGGCCTTGAGGCTCTGCGCGACGGCTCGCGCGAGGTCGTCTGCCTCCTCCTGGGTGACAGCGCCCTCCTCGACCAGCCGGGCGGCGTACTGCTCGCGCACGCTCGGATGCTCCTTGATCCGTTCGGCCATCAGCGGCTGCGTGTACGCGGGCTCGTCGCCCTCGTTGTGGCCGTGGCGCCGGTAGCCGATGAGGTCGATGACGACGTCGCGGCCGAACCGTCTTCGAAAGCCGTGCGCGAGCCGGATGGACGAGACCGCCGCCTCGGGATCGTCCGCGTTCACGTGGACGATCGGGACGTCGAAGCCCTTCGCGAGGTCGCTCGAGTACCGCGTCGAGCGCCCGTCGGCCGGATCCGTCGTGAAACCCACCTGGTTGTTCGCGATGACGTGCAGCGTCCCCCCGGTCGAGTACCCGCCGAGCGCCTGGAGGTTGAGCGTCTCGGCGACGACGCCCTGCCCCGGGAACGACGCGTCGCCGTGGATCAGGATCGCCAGCGCGACGCGGGCGTCGTGGGCGCCGTCCGGCGTCGAGCGGTCGGTCTGCTCGCTTCGCGCGAGCCCTACTACGACCGGGTCGACCGCCTCGAGGTGGCTGGGGTTGGACGCCAGTGTGACGGTGATGTCGCCGGCCGCGGTCTTCCGCCGACCCTCGGCCCCGAGGTGGTACTTCACGTCGCCGCTCGCCCCCGCCGGCTGGTTGGAGACGGCGGCGAGGTTCCGCTCGCCCTCGAACTCCCGGAGGATCACCTCGTATGGACGGCCGACGAGGTGAGCGAGGACGTTCAGCCGGCCGCGGTGCGCCATCCCGGTCACGACCTCGTGGGCGCCGTCCTCGGCGGCCAGCTCGAGCGCGAGGTCGAGCATCGGCACCATCACGTCGAGCCCCTCGATCGAGAACTGCTTCTGGCCGAGGAACGCCCGGCGCAGGTAGCGCTCGAGCCCCTCGACCTCGGACAGGCGCGCGAGCAGGCGGCGCTTGTCCTCGGCGGGGAGCGGCTGCCGGTACTTCCCGGACTCGATCGCCTGCCGCAGCCACACCCGCTCCTGGTGGTCGGAGATGTGCTCGATCTCGTACGCGCTCGTACCGCAATACGTCTCCTGGAGCTCGGGGAGCACGTCCGCGAGCGTGTCGCCCGGCACGTGCACACGCAGGAGGTGCGCCGGGATGAGGCGCTGGAGCTCCGGCGTGAGCGGCGGAGCGAGCCGCTCGGGTTCGAGGGCAGGGTCGCCGACCGGCTCGGACCCGAGCGGGTCGAGCCTGGCGGCGAGGTGCCCGTGGGTCCGGTACGCCTTGACGAGCGCCGTCGCAGCCGCGACGGCGGCGAGCAGCGTCTCGTCGGCAGCTGCTGCAGCCGCGGGCGCCTCTCGAACCGGCTGCGGGGCCGGGGCCGGGGCCGGCGGCGCGGGCGCCTCGGCCTCCGCGCCGTTCCCGTCGGCCTCGAGGAGCTCGAGCAGGCGGGCGACGCCGGGATGCTCGCGGAGCAGGGTGCTGTCGCCCTCGAAGAGCTCTCTCCACTCCGCGGGCACGGCGGCGGGGTTCTCGAGGTACTCCTCGAGAACGGCGCGCGCGTATCCGGCGTTGAGCCCGTCGACCTCAGCCACGTTGCCTCTCAGTTCTTTGTAGCAGGGAGCTTTCCCCTGCGGCCACGCGGGCTACCAGAGGGGCCGGTCGGTGAAGACGCAGACGATCATCCCGGTGAGCCAGGATGCGCCGGCGATCGCCACGGCGGCCGCGGCGAGGTTCCGGTTCCTCCCGCCCGCCATGGCCGCCGCGACGAGCGCGATGAGGAGCGAGGTGAGGCCCGTTGTGACCGGCCGTTCCACGATCGCGATCACCCCGCCGAAGATGGCGAGCGCGGCGAGGAACCCGGCGACGGTCTCGGCAGGCCCCTCGCGCTCCACCATCGGGGTGGAGCTCAACGTGCGGCCACCCGGCTCGATTTCCGGGCCGGCCGGCCGGCGCCGTGCGGCCCGCCGCGGCGCGGCCTCCGCGTCCGGCTCGGGTGCGGCCCGCCGCCGGGCGGGTCGGAGGAGACCGGCAGGACGGCCGGCTCGGACGGGTGTGGCTCGGCCCGCACGGCCCACCACACCACGCCGATCAGGTAGAGGATCGGCAGCTTCAGGACGAGCATCAGAAAGACGATCTCGACCAAGATCGGCCCATTCTAGTGTCCGCCCGGACGAAAGCGCAGGGACGTGGGGTTTCCACGCCGTAAACTTTCGACCGGGACACGACGCGTTGGCTACTGCGGTCGAGACAGTCAACTACGTCAACGTCGCCGCGTTCGGCGCACTGGCGCTCGTGGCGCTCCGCCTGTGGCTCAAGGGCCGCGGCCGGCCCGCGCTATGGGCGGCGCTGAGCTTCGGCGCGGTCGGCATCGTTCGCGTGAACATCGCGCTGCTCGTCCTCTTCCCGTACCTGCTCTACCGGTTCACCACGACCTTTGCCCGGGCGGCGATGGGTTCGCCGCAGAAGAGAGTGGAGCCAGCCGGGCTCGAACCGGCGACCTTCGCGCTGCCAGCGCGACGCTCTCCCAACTGAGCTATGGCCCCGCGTGCCGAAGTGTAGCGGGCACACTTTTCAGACTCGCGGCGAGACGGGCTCCGCCCGTTTCGCGTGCTTCGGCAGCTAGGGAGGGAAGCGAACAGGCGATCCATCCGCCGGGCGGTCGCGAGAGTTTCGGCGAGACGCGGCTACGCAGTAGCTGCGTCCAGGTCGACCGACGGCATGTCGCCCCAGAGCTCTTCGAGGCCGTAGTACTCGCGCGTCTCCGGCGTGAAGACGTGCAGGACCACGTCGAGGTAGTCGGCGACGATCCAGTTCCCTTCGCGATCGCCCTCGACGGCGCGCGGCCGGGAGCGCTCGTCCTTCTTCATCCGCTCGCGGACCTCGTCGTAGATCGCCTTCGTCTGCCGCGGGTTGCGCCCCGTGGCGAGGACGAAGAAGTCGGTGTAGGCGGTGACGGGCCGCAGGTCGAGGATGATCACGTCCTCCGCCAGCTTCTCCTGGGCGAGAGCGGCGATGCGGCGTGCTTGTTCGAGCGAGGTCAGAGTCGGAAGAAATCCTTTCTGGTTCTCACGCAGTGTAGCCCCGACCCGAGGACGGCAGCGCGTCGCGGTACAGGCCCAGGCGCTCGATCTCGCGGGCGACCTCCGCCGGCACCAGGTCGTCGATCGGCCGGCCGGTGGCGACGCGCATCCGGATCTCGCGCGACGAGATCGGGTGCCGGGCGATCCGGATCACCTCGACGCCGTCGTCCGGCGGCGGATGCCCGGGACGCTCGCCGACCGCGATCCGCGCCAGGCGGCGGACCTCGTCCGGCTCCTTCCAGGTGTCGAAGCTCTCCCACTCGTCCCCACCGATCACGAAGTAGGGCCGGCCGAGGCCCGCCTCGCGGAGGAAGTCGACGGTGTAGGGATGGGCGTCGAGACGGACGTCGCCGAACCGGCCGAGCGCCAGCTCGGCGAGGCGAAGGCGGGTCTCCGCGTCCGCGACCACGCCTTTGTGGCCCGGCCGCTCGGCCACGAGCACGAGCAGGTGGTCGGCGCCGAGCTGGTCGCGCGCGCCCTCCGCGAGCGCGACGTGGCCCAGGTGCGGCGGGTCGAACACGCCTCCGAGGACGGCGACGGTCACGACAGGGTCAGCGTCTCGCCGTCGACCTCGACCTCGGCCCCTGTTTTCGCGCCGGCCGCGCGGAGCGCCGCCTCGAGCTCGTCCGGGTCTGGGGCCGCGCCCATGACGCGGTAGCCGCGGTCGGTCCGCAGGATCCGAAAGCCCTGGCGTGCATCGGGCCGCGGACGGTAGACGAGGAACTCGACCAGCCCGTCCTCGTCGAGCGACTCCGGCTCAGGCGCCGGCGGGCACAGCTCGAACAGGGCGTTTACCAACTCGTCGACGCCCGCGCCGGTCACCGCCGAGACATGCACGACGCGGAGGATCCGTTCGTCCTCCAGGGAGAGGTCGACACCGGGCGCGATGTCGACCTTGTTCAGCACGACGATCTGGGGCAGGCGGTCGAGGCCGGCTCCGTAGGCTCGGAGCTCGCCGTCGATGAGGCCGAACCGCCCCTCGGGATCGCCTTCCGAGGCGTCGATCACGTGCACGAGCAGCCGGGCCCGCTCCAGGTGGGCGAGGAACTCGTGGCCGAGGCCGACGCCCTCGCTCGCCCCCTCGATGAGCCCGGGGACGTCCGCCACCGTGAGCTGCCGGCCGCTCGGCGAGTCGACCGTGCCCAGGACCGGGGCCAACGTCGTGAAGGGATAGTCGGCGACCTTCGGCTTCGCGTTGGAGATCCGGCGGAGCAGCGAGGACTTCCCGCCGTTCGGTAAGCCCACGAGCGCCGCGTCCACCATCAGCTTCAACCGGAGGTCGAGCTCGAGCTCCTCGCCCGGCAGCCCCACCTCCGCGAAGCGGGGCGCGCGCCGCGTCGGGGTCGCGAACCTCTTGTTCCCACGCCCGCCCGAGCCGCCGCGTGCGGCGATCACGCGCGACCGGCTCCCGGCGAGGTCGGCGATCAGCTCGCCGTCGTCCGAGAAGACCTGCGTCCCCACCGGCACGCGCAGCATGACGTCCTCGCCGTCGGCCCCGTGCTTGTTGGAGCCCCGGCCCGGGCCGCCCGTGCCGGCTCGAAAACGCGTGCGCCCGCGGAACGGCGAGAGATCGCGAAGGTCGGGATCGACCTCCAGCACGACGTCTCCGCCGCGCCCGCCGTCACCGCCGTCCGGCCCGCCGCGCGGTACGTACTTCTCGCGCCGGAAGCTGAGGCCGCCCTGCCCGCCGCGGCCCGCCTGCACGCTGATCTTCGCCCGGTCCTGGAACACGGGCCCACGCTAGCGCCTCGGTTCGAGACGCCGGCCGGCGTCTAGCCGGCCGGCTCGCCGACTGCGACCGTGCGCCGCTCGCCGCTGCGCCGGAACTCGACGCGGCCGTCGCGGGTCGCGAAGATCGTGTCGTCGCGTCCGATCCCGGCGCCAGCGCCCGGGCGGAACCTCGTCCCGCGCTGGCGAACGAGGATCATCCCCGCCTTGACGTCCTGACCGTCGAAGATCTTCACGCCGAGACGCTTCGACTCGGAGTCGCGGCCGTTGCGTGAGGAGCCGAGTCCTTTCTTGTGTGCCATCTAGCTGTCCTTCTTCTTCGTCGCCGTCGTCGAGCGCGACTTCGAGGAGGACGAGGACGACCTCGTGCTCTTCTTCGCCCCGATCGACTCGATCTGGATCTGGGTGAGGCTGCTGCGGAAGCCGGTGTGGCGGCGGTATCCGGTCCGGCGGCGGTACTTGCCGATCCGGATCTTGTCGCCCTTCACGTGGGCCAGCACCTTGGCGGTCACGGTGCCCTTCGGGGACAGTTCGGCCTTGCCGTCGCCGCCCTCGAAGATCACCTCGGGCTGGAAGGTCTTGTCCTCGTCCACCGAGAGCCGGTCCACGAGGAGCTTCTCGCCCTCGCGGACGACGTACTGCTTTCCACCGACTTTGATGATCGCGTAGCTCACAGAAAAGCCGGGGACATACCCGGCAGGGGTCAGTCTACCAGCGGTTCCGCGGCCTTTTCGGCCTCGGCCGGGGCTTCTCCTTCCCCGCTGCCGCCGTTCGACTGAGCCGCCGGCTTGCGGCGGCGGCGCCCTCCGCGCGAGCCGCGCCGGGTGCGCTTCTTTGGCTTGGGCGCCGCCTCGCCGTCGGACGCCTCTTCGGCCTTGGCCTCGACCGGCTCGTCGTCGCCGAGCGCCGGGTCCGGCACGTGGATGAGCACCGGCCCCTCCGCGGGCCGGCCGTTCTTCTCGCTCTCCTCCGCGGCGGCTGCGCCTTCGACGGTCGCCTCGGCCGGCTTCTTCTTGCGGCGACGCCCGCCGCGCGAGCCGCGCCGGGTCCGCTTCTTCGGGCGAGGAGCCTCGTCCGCTCCCTCCGCCGGCTCCGGCTCCGCCTCGGCCTCGGCCTCCGCGGGCTCCTCCGCGACCGCCTCGGCCTCCTCCTTCTCGATCGGCTTCGCGACCCGGCTCCGCCGGGCGCGGGTGGGCTTCTCGGCGAGCACCTCGGCCGTGATCGGCGCCTCGGCCGCTTCCGGGCGGCCGACGAGCTCCGCGTACGCCGTGCCGTCGAGGACGCGGTTGACCTGGACCTTCACGCGCTTCCCGACGAGCTTCGCGCCGTCGGCCACCGCGATGTCGATCCCGTCGTGCTTGCCGACCCCGGCGGTCGGGTCGTGCAGGCCGACCTCGACCAGCTTCAGCTCGACCTCCTGGCCGTCCTCGACCGGCGCGTCCGGCTGCACCTTCGCGAGCGGGCCGCGCGAGACGACGTCGAAGTGCTCGGGCGGCGCGCCCTCCTTCGGCACCAAGAAGAACCGGCGCCGCGTCCGCTCTTCGATCGCCTGCAGCCGCTCGGCGCCCGGCCCGATGAGGATGGCGGCGACGTGCGGATTCAGCTCGACGCGGTAGGCCGCAGTACGCGAGCCGGCCGCGAGCGAGCGAAGCTGCCGCTCGGCCTCGACGGCGGCCGAGATCTCCGAGAAGACGACGCCGTCGCCGTCACAGGCCGGGCAGCGCTTCGTGAGGATCTCGCGCGGCCCGTGGGAGACGTTCTGCCGCGTCATCTCGACGAGGCCGAGCGGGGAGATCTCGACGACGTAGGTCTTCGTCCGGTCGCGCTCCAGTTCGGCCTTCAGCGCGTTCTCGACCGCCTCCCGGTTCTTCGGGTTGGCCATGTCGATGAAGTCGATGACGATGATCCCGCCGATGTCGCGCAGGCGGAGCTGGCGGACGACCTCCTTGACCGCCTCGAGGTTGTTCTTGGTGATCGTGTCCTCGAGCCTGCTCGCCGACGACTTCGAGCGCGAGCCGACGAACCGTCCGGTGTTCACGTCGATGACCGTGAACGCCTCGGCGTAGTCGAAGACGAGGTAGCCGCCCGACGGGAGATCCACGCGGCGTGACAGCGTCGAGCGGATCTCCTCCTCGACGCCGAAATCCTCGAAGAGCGAGATCTTGCCCGTGTGCTTGCGCACCTTCTCCGCCATGTGCGGCGAGGTCTTCTTCAGGTAGCCGACGATCCGCTTGTAGGTGACGTCGTGGTCGACGACGGCCTGCTCGAAGTCGTTCGTGAAGAGGTCACGGACGACCCTGAGGGGCAGCTCGGCCTCCTGGTAGACGAGCGCCGGCGCCTTCGCCTGCCCGGCGCGCTTCTGAATCTCCTTCCAGAGGCGCTGGAGGAAGTCGATGTCACGCTCGATGTCCTCGGGCGAGGCTCCCTCGGCGGCCGTGCGGACGATCATGCTGCCGGTCTTCGGGGCCACCGACTTCAGGATGTCCCGCAGGCGGGCGCGCTCCTCCTCGGGCAGCCGGCGGGAGACACCGAAGCCCTCCCCACTCGGGACGTAGACGACGAAGCGGCCGGGGAGCGAGATCTCGGTCGTCAGCCTGGCGCCCTTCGACTTCATCGGATCCTTGACGGCCTGGACGAGGATCTCCTCGCCGCGGCTCAACAGGTCCTGGATCTTGCGTCCGTGCCTGCGGCCCTCGAGCTCCGGAGTGACGATCTCGTCCACGTAGAGGAAGCCGTTCTTCTCGAGGCCGATCTCGACGAACGCGGCCTCCATCCCGGGCAGGACGTTGTCGACCGTGCCCTTGTAGATGTTGCCGGCGATCGACCGGCTCTCCGGCCGCTCGAGGTAGACCTCTGCGACCTTGTCGTCCTCGAGGATCGCGACCCGCTGCTCGGCGACGTCGACCGAGACGACGAGGTCGCGCTTCGCGGGCGGCGGGACTGATCGCGGCGTGGCCGTGCGCCGGCGCGACTGGCGGGAACGCGACTCGCGCGGCTTCCGCTCGGGCTTCTTCTCCGCCTTCGCCTCCTTCTCGGGCGCCTTCTCCTCGGCCCGCTCGCCGGGCTTGCGCCGGCCGCGACCGCCCCGGCTGCCGCGCTTACGGCGGCGGGCGGCGGTGGAGGCGGTTGGCTGTGTGTCGGCGGCCGCGTCGGCGGCCGGTGTCTCTACAGGGCTAGTCGGTGCGGCCTGCTCGTCGGCAGGCAGGGGATGTTCCTTCGGCTTGCGCCGAAACCATCGCAACAAGTGAAAACTCCTTCGGTGATGTCGCGCGCACGAGGACCTGCTCCGGAGACCGGGCGCTTCGCGCGCTGCGACGTTGACGGAAAACGCATATCTGATCCCAAGGCTAGCAGCAGCCCATTTTCTCCCCGGAAAACTCGGCTCAGGCTGCGGCGGCCGGCCTGAGCTTCGCCCGCTTCGTCCTGATCGCCCGGAGCCGCTGGGTCAGGCGGGCCCACGCCCAAGGCTCGAGCTCGCCGTACCGGACCGGGCTCTGTGCCCTCGTGGCAGCGAGATACTCGAACCAGGCGTCGGCCTCCTCGATCATGAGCAGCCCTTCCGCGTCCCGCTTCTCCATGCGCGAGATCGTAGGACCGGAGCCGGACAGCATCCGCCGGCGAGCGGGCTCTGCCCGCTCGTCCTCAGCGGCGGCTGGTGCAAGGAGAGTGGGAGAGGCGTATCGGCGCCGCGTCAGCGGCGCCGCAAGGCGATCGCCTGGAGCACGCCGACGGCCATCAGGTTCGTCACCATCGCGGATCCCCCGACGCTCACGAACGGGAGCGGGATGCCGGTGATCGGCGCGATCCCGATCGTCATCCCGATGTTCACGAACGTCTGGAACAGCAGGCCGAAGACGATCGCGCCCGCCACCGTCGCCGCGAAGGGGTCACGCGCGGTCGCGATCACACGGATGCCGCGCCACATGAGGAGCAGGTAGAGGGAAAGTAGGATCGAGGCGCCGACGAAGCCCCGTTGCTCCGAGAGGGCGGCGAAGACGAAGTCCGTCTCGTGCTCGGGCAGGTAATCGAGGCGCGTCTGCGTGGCGCCGGTGACGCCGCGCCCGTCGAGCCCGCCCGAGCCGACCGCGGTGATCGACTGGTTGATGTTGTAGGCGGCACCGCGCGGGTTCTTCGACGGGTTCGTGAACGCGGTCAGCCTGTCTCGCTGGTACGGCTCGAGCACATCGACGCCGATCGCGGGGCCGGCCCAGAGAACGAACGTCAGGACGAGGGCGCCGACGGCGGCGATGACGCCGAGATCGCGCCAGCGGGTGCCGGCGAAGAAGAGGGCCGCGACCAGGATCGCGCCGTAGACAAGTGCCGTGCCGATGTCCGGCTGGAGGAAGACGAAGAGCGTTGGCACGGCGGCCGCGCCGATGGCGACGAGCGTCGTCCGGGACTCCGTGATCCGCCGTCCGCGCTCTGCGAGGAGCCCGGCCAGCACGAGCGCGAGCAGCAGCTTCCCGAACTCCGACGGCTGGAACTGGAAGAAGCCGAGGTCGATCCACCGGGTCGAGCCGCGCACCTCCGTGCCGATGACCATGACGACGAGCAGCATCCCCAGCAGCAGCCCGTAGATCGCCTTGCGAAACCGCCGGTAGATCGACGGGTCGACGAAGAGGGCGATCACGAGGCCGACGGATCCCATGAGGGCGAAGATCGCCTGGCGCGTCACGTAGTAGTCGGGATCGCCCGGGATGTCCTGCCGGGTGATCCCGTCCACGACCCAGAGGCCGAACCCGACGAGGCCCGCGACCGCGGCCAGCATCACCCAGTCGAGCCGGCGGACGAACGAGACCGCCCGGGCTGTGTCGGCCCGCGGGTGGCGCCTCGCCCGGGTTGGCGCAGGGGCCGCGTAGTCGGCCATCAGTCCGTCTCCACCCCGGTCTCCACGACACTGGCCTGGCGGCCGAAGTATTCCTCGAAGATCTTCAGCGCCGCCGGGGCCGCCGCGGTGCTCCCGTGGCCGCCGTTCTCGATCACGACGCAGACCGTCAATTCGGGGGACTTGTCCGTCGGCCCGAAGCCGCACCACCAAGACTGGTCCATCATCAGCATGTCGTCGCCGAAGCGGACGCTCTTCTCCGCTGTCCCCGTCTTGCCGGCGATGGGCACCGGGAAGCTGCCGAAGACGCTCGACGAGGTGCCGTACGTCGCGTGCGTCGCGCGAAAGAGCCCGTCCTTGATCACGTTCAGCTCCGCCGGGTCGACGTTCACGTCCTTCGGCGCCGGCGAGAAGACCGCCTTGACTGCGCCGGAGTTCCCGGCCTGCTCCACGCTCGAGACGAGGTGCGGCGTCACGAGCTTGCCGCCGTTCGCGAGCAGGCCGTAGAAGCGCGCCATCTGCAGCGGCGTCACCAGCAGGTCCTTCTGGCCGATTGCCAGCTGGACTGAGTCGCCGGACTTCCACAGTCGGTCGACCTCCCACGTGTCCGGGTAGCGCTCCTTCGTGAACGTCTTGCGCCGCCATTCGGGGGTCGGCAGGAGGCCGGTCGCCTCACCGCCGACGTCGAGCCCGGACGCCTTCCCGAAACCGAACGCAGACGCCCACTTCTGGAGCGGGCTCCCGAACTCCGGCGGGAGGCCGTAGAACTCCATCCCCAGTTGGTAGAAGTACGTGTCGCACGAGGCCGCGAGCGCCGTCGGCATGTCCATCGCCTCGTTCGCCCACGGGTTCCAGTTCCGGAACGTCGTCCCGTCGATCACCATCTTCCCCGTGCACGAGAGCGGCTCGTAGGGGCCGACGAGGTGCTCCCGCATGGCGGCGAGCGCGGTGACCGGCTTGAAGGTCGATCCGGGCGGATAGAGGCCCGACGTCGCGCGATTGAGGCCGGGGTAGTTCGCCTTCTCGGCCGCCTTCTGGTCGATCAGCGGCCGGAGCTTCGCCGGCTTCGGCTTGCCGACGTAGACCCTCGGGTCGTACGACGGGTAGGTCGCCATCGCGCGGATCGCGCCGGTGCGCGGGTCGAGCGCCACTGCGGCGCCGGCGTTCGCCGCCCAGCTCTTGTTCTCGCGCGCGACCTCGATCCCGTAGACGAGCGCATTCTCCGCGGCTCGCTGCAGCTTCGCGTCGAGGGTCGTGCGGAGCGCGAGACCCGGCTGCGGCTGCTCGCTGCGAAGCGGCTTCGAGCGTGGCCGGCCGAGGGAGTCCACGCGCAGCTCGGCGAGGCCTGCCGTGCCCCGCAGGAAACGGTCGTAAGAGAACTCGAGCCCCGCCTGGCCGACGATGTCGCCGTGGACGTAACGCCCGCCCTTCAGCTGCTGCTCGGTGACCTCCCCTATGTGACCGAGCAGCTGGGGCGCGAGCGAGCCGTACCGATAGTCGCGGAGGTGGACGTCGTTCAGCTCCAGGCCGGGGAAGTCGCGCCGGTGCTCCTTGAGGTAGAAGATCTCCTGCTGCGAGAGGTCCTCCTTCAGCGTCACCGGCGTGAGCGGGTCGCCCTTGTGCTCCCGGAGGCGCTGCTGGAGCTCGGACACCGGCACCATCAGGATCGCCGAGAGGCGCCGGAGCATGCGCGGCCGGCCGCGGCGCGGCATGTACGCGGTCCACACCTGCGCTGCGGTGCCGATCCGGTTCGAGACGAGCAGGCGGCCCTTGTAGTCGAGGATCGGGCCGCGCGCGGCCTGGATCCGGACCGTGCGGAGCTGGTTGTCCTGGGCGGCCGCGAGGTACTGGTCGCCCGAGAGCACCTGCAGCGCCCAGAGGCGGAAGAACAGCACCGCGAAGACGAAGAGGACGAGCGCACCGAGCACGCCGAGGCGGAGCGCCATCGACGGCGTCATCCGATACGGCTCCTCCACCCGCGGGTCGCGCGGCATGAAGCGCGTGCGCGGCGGGATGCGGGTCACGCTCGCCATCAGCCGAACTCCACGTCCTTCACCGGGAGCCGCAGCCCGGGTGGGGCGAAGAGGCGGCGAACGAGCGCGTAGACCGGGACGGTCAGGAGCAGGTTGAGCAGCACCTGCGCGGGGAGCGACCTGAGCGCGCCCTGGACGGACACGGACTCGCCCAGCATCGCGTGGAGGGCGAGCGCGCCGAACGCGTACAGGACGGTAACGACCGCGATGGAGACGAGCGGGGCGTGGGCCCGATCGCGGCCGGTCGTCTCGCCGTAGCGGCCGATCCAGTACCCGGCCAGCGAGAGGAGCAGCGAGCTCACGCCGAGCGTGTCGAGGTTCGCCGCGTCGAGCAGGAAGCCCGCGTAGAAGCCCGCAATCGCGCCGAACACGCTGCCGCGCAGAAGCGCGACGGCGGCGAGCGTCACGAGCACCAGGTCAGCCTTGCCTCCGCCCGGCGCCACCGACGAGACGATCGTCGCCTGGACCACCACTGCGACGAAGAAGGCGATCGCCGTCTTGAGGACGTCGGCCGTCACGGCGTCGGGATCCGCTGCTCCTTCGGAACGAGCACGACGAGCGTGTCGAGCGACGAGAAGTCGACGAAGGGGTCGACCTGGATCTGCTGGAAGTTCTCGATGTCGAGCTGACTGACGTGCTTGACGGAGCCGATCGGGATGTTCCGGGGGAACATCGAGCCCAGGCGGCCGAACCGGCGCCCTGCGGTCACGATCGTGTCGCCGCGACGAACGACCTTCTCCTTCGGAACCCGGTTCAGCTCGAAGGGCCGGTCGGGGCCTTCCCCGATCTCGAGCACGCCGAGGGCGCCGGACGCGGCGTCCCGCGCAGTGACCGAGCTCGTGCTGTCGGTCAGGAGGGTGACCTCCGAGCTTCTACGGGTCACCTTCGTGATCTGTCCGACCAGGTAGCCGTCCGTCGACAACACCGGGTCGTCCTTGCTCACGCCGTCACCGCCGCCGGCAGAGATGACGAGGGACTGCTCCCACTCGCCGGTCGCATACGAGGTCACGCTCGCGACGATCCCCTCGTAATCGCGCGGGAAGGCCGGCCCGCTGATGTACCGGAGGGCGGCGCGGAGGTCCACGTTCTCCTGCGCGGCGGACTGGTTCTGGATCGCCTGGAGGCGGAGGACCTGGAGATCCTTGCGGAGCTGCTCGTTGTCGGAGCGGGCGTGGACGAGGCCCGCCGCCCACCCGTAGGCGTCCCTGAACGGCCGCGCGATGCGCTCGGCGCCGACCTGGAACGGGTCGAGCACGCTCGAGACCGCGCCCTGGACACCGTGCATCGGCCCGCTGTCGGCCTCGCGAAAGTAGACCGTCAGCATCGCGATCGACGCGACGACGAGGACTCCGGCAACGAGCCGTCGGCGCAGCGCACCCGCCGCTCGCGACGAGGGATACGCCGGCGAGGCGGCCCGCTGAACCGTCGAGCCCAGTGCCGCCAGCCGCATGGCGCGGTTACGTGGCACGGGGAATCAGTTTAGGAAACGACGAGGAAGGCGCCATGTCGAGGGCGAAGGAAGAGGGTTAACGCCGGTAGCCGTTGCGGCTCTTGGCGCTCTTGCTGGTCCGCTGCATGACCTCGATCAG
This sequence comes from Gaiellaceae bacterium, assembly GCA_035707105.1. Taxonomy (GTDB): domain Bacteria; phylum Actinomycetota; class Thermoleophilia; order Gaiellales; family Gaiellaceae; genus JACDAN01. The sequence continues at coordinate 48,528 of DASSUI010000062.1, forward strand.
CTCGAGGCTGCGGCCGGAGCCGACCGCGACGCACGTGAGCGGCGACTCGGCGAGCTGGACGGGCATCTGCGTCTCGTGCCGCAGGCGCTCGTCCAGTCCGGTCAGGAGCGCGCCGCCGCCGGCGAGCACGATGCCGCGGTCCATGATGTCCGCGGCGAGCTCGGGCGGCGTCTTGTCGAGCGTGGACTTGATCGCGTCGACGATCTGGTTGACCGGCTCCTCGAGCGCGTGCCGGACCTCGTCCGAGCTCATGATCACCGTCTTCGGGAGCCCGGTCAGCATGTCGCGGCCGCGCACCTCCGCCTGCACCTCCTCCCGCATGCGGAAGGCGGAGCCGATCTCGAGCTTGATCTCCTCGGCGGTCTGGTTGCCGATCAGGAGCTTGTACTCGCGCTTGGTGTGGTTGATGATCGCCTCGTCCATCTCGTCGCCGCCGACGCGGAGGCTCTGGCTGACGACGATGCCGCCGAGAGAGATGACGGCGACCTCGGTGGTGCCGCCGCCGACGTCCACGATCATGTTCCCGGTCGGCTCGGAGACGGGAAGGCCCGCGCCGATCGCGGCCGCCATAGGCTCCTCGATCAGGTGCGCCTCCCGCGCGCCGGCGGAGAGGGTCGCCTCCTCGACCGCGCGCTTCTCGACGCCCGTGACGCCGGAGGGCACGCAGACGACGACCCGGGGGTGGGCGAACCGGTGCTGGTGCACCTTCTGGATGAAGTGGCGGAGCATCTGCTCCGTGACGTCGAAGTCGGCGATGACGCCGTCCTTGAGCGGGCGGATCGCGGAGATCGTCCCGGGCGTCCGGCCGAGCATCCGCTTCGCCTCGACGCCCACCGCGTGCACCTCGCCAGAACGCTGGTCGATGGCGACGACGGACGGCTCGCTGAGCACGATCCCGCGCCCGCGCACGTACACGAGCGTGTTCGCGGTGCCCAGGTCCACCGCCATGTCGCGGCCGCCGAAGCCGTTCAGGTACCCGAAGAGCCCCATCTCCCGAGAGGCGAGTCTAGCTACCCCGACCCGGAGTTCCTACCGAAACGTCCTGCTTGCAGCGCCTTCAGGGCCGTGTCCCGGGGTCTGACCCCAAGCCACGTCCCGAAAGAGCGGCAAACCTGTGCCAAGTCGCGCCACCGTTCGGAGATAGCAGCTGCGACGGCGTACGGTCGTGAAATGGCACGAGCGCTGCGCCCGAACATCGCCGGCGGCATCTACCACGTTACGGCGCGGGGCGTCCGTCGGCAGCCGATCTTCGAGGACGAGCGGGAATACGAGCGGTTCCGCGAGCTACTCCGCTCGATCGTCGAAGAGCTGCGCTGGGTCTGCCACGCGTATTGCCAGATGCCCAACCACTATCACCTCGTGATCGAGACGCCGCAGCCGAACCTGTCGGTCGGAATGCAGCGCCTGAATTCGCGGTACGCAGCGTGGTTCAACTGGCGCCGCGGCCACGTCGGCCATGTGTTCGAGAGCCGGTTCTACTCAGGCCCCGTCGAGAGCAACGCGCATTTGCTCGAGGTCGCGCGGTACGTCGTCCTCAACCCGGTGCGCGCGCGGCTCTGTCCGCATCCGGGAGCTTGGACGTACAGCAGCTACCGCGCGCGAGGCACGGCACGGCTACTAGGGCAGTTCGGCGACGATCCGACGCAGGCGCGGAGGAGGTACGAGGAGTTCGTGGCCGCAGAAATCGCTGTCCCGTCGGGCC
>DASSUI010000063.1:0-17541 GCA_035707105.1 Gaiellaceae bacterium
AGTCCCTCTCGGCGCTTCCTTCTCCAGGAACGCGTGCGGCGGAACGGGCAAAGCCCGTTCCGCGGCGGGTGTGGCTCGCCGGCTCATCCGGGATGGATCGGCCAGGGCGCGTGCGGCGGCGGCATCATTCCTTCTGGTGGCGTTCTTCTACATGGGCGGTATGGCGCTCGTCGTCGGCATCGTCGCCGCGTTCCTCGTCGCAACTCCAGCGCGGCGCGGCTGGCTGCTCGTCGGATTCGGTGGGTTGCTCATGCTGGCCTCCTTCGCGTTCGAGTGGTCGCAGGCGTCGAACGGGAGAGATGCCCGCGGGTGCCACGACTGCGAAATGTTCCTCGGGCGTTATTGGCAGTGGTATCTCGTTTTGTTCTTCGGTCTGCTGAATTGGTTCGCGTGGTCGCTCGGCATCGCGCTCGGCGCCGGTGAGCGGGCGTGGCTGGGCGCGCACAAAGAGCTTCAGCGTCAGCGCCGGGCGCCGGTCGGCTGATCGAGGCCGCTACTAGACTCGGCCGCCATGAGTGGGCTGCCCAAGCGGTTCCCCGAACGCGTGGAGATCGCTTCCGTGCGCGCCGAGGCGGAGCCGCTCGAGGCCGGGCAGGAGGCGGAGCAGACGCGTCGCGTGGCCGGCCGGGTCATGGCTCGGCGGGACATGGGGAAGCTCGTCTTCCTCGACCTCGTCGACCGCTCCGGCCGGATCCAGCTCCTCTGCGCGCAGGAGCGGACCGGGCCCGTCGACCTCGACCTGGGCGACATCGTCGGCGCCGAGGGCCGCCCCGCCAAGACCCGGCGCGGCGAGCCGTCGCTTGCGGTCGACGATCTGACCCTCCTCGCCAAGATCAAGCGGCCGCTGCCGGACACGTTCCACGGCGTCCAGGACACGGAGACGCGCTACCGGCAGCGCTACCTGGATCTACTGGTGAACGAGGACTCGCGCCGCGACACGGAGATCCGCGCCCGAATGGTCACCGCGATCCGCCGGAGGCTGGACGAGGCGGGCTTCGTCGAGGTCGAGACGCCCGTGCTGCAGCCGCGCTACGGCGGCGGCTTCGCGGAGCCGTTCGTCACCCACTACAACCACCTCGACCAGGACTACTTCCTCCGGATCGCCGACGAGCTGTACCTCAAGCGCCTGATCGTCGGCGGCCTCGACAAGGTCTACGAGATCGCCAAGGACTTCCGCAACGAGAGCGTCTCGTACAAGCACAACCCGGAGTTCACGATGCTCGAGTGGTACGAGGCGTATGCCGACTACCGGGACACGATGGTGCGGATCGAGGAGCTCGTCCCCGGCGTCGCCGACGACGTGCTCGGCACGACGCACATCTCCTTCCGCGGCCACGCCGTCGACCTCACCGGCCCGTGGCAACGGGTCAAGCTCGTCGACGCGCTCGACGCCGAGCGGCTCTGGACCCGCGACGCCGACGAGCTGCGGGCGAAGCTCCAGGAGCGCGACGTGGATACCGGCGCGGACAGGAGCTGGGCCCAGCTGGTCGACCACGCGCTCAGCGCATTCGTCGAGCCCGCGCTGATCGAGCCGACGATCCTCTACGACTACCCGGTCGAGCTCTCACCCTTCGCCCGGGCCACGGAGGACGATCCGTCGACCGTCGAGCGCTTCGAGTACTTCGTGGGCGGGATGGAGCTCGGAAACGCCTTCACGGAGATCAACGACCCCGACGAGCAGGCCGAGCGGTTCGCGCAGCAGGCGGAGGTGGGCGGCGAGCAGGGCGACCCCGACTACGTCGAGGCGCTCGCCTACGGAATGCCGCCGACGGGCGGGCTCGGCCTCGGCATCGACCGGCTCGCCATGGTGCTGACCGGCCGCGAGGCGATCCGCGACGTGATCCTCTTCCCGGCGCTTCGGGAGCGCTCCTAGCCGGGCGCTGCGGCCTCACGCAGCTCGTCGAGCGTGATCCCCTGCGTTCCGAACTTTCCGACGGCCACGCCGGCCGCCGCGCTTGCGAGGCGGGCGGCGTCTTCCAGCGGCGCCACAGCCGAGCTCGAGCGCGAGCGTGGTCACGACCGCGTCTCCGGCGCCGGCGACGTCGAAGACGTTGCGTGCTCGTGGAGGGAACGACGATCGAGACGTCGGCCGACGCCACGAGTGCGCCGCGGTCTCCGCCGGTGAGCGCCAGGACACGGAGGCCCAGCCCCGCGCTTCTCGACCCCGGCCACCACGTTCGGGGAGCCGCCGCTCGTACTGATCGCGAGCGCGACGTCACCCGGCCGGCCGAGCGCCTCGATCTGGCGGGCGAAGACCTGCTCGAAGCCGAGGTCGTTCGCTACGGCCGTAAACGTCGAAGTGTCCGTCGCTAGCGCGAGCGCCGGAAGCGCGCGGCGATCCTTGGAGAAGCGGCCGACGAGCTCGGCTGCGAAGTGCTTCGCGTCCGCGGCGCTGCCGCCGTTTCCGAGAGGAGTAGGCGGCGTGCCGAAGGTGCACCCGCCGCCGGCGGACGCCGTGCGCGTCGCTCGCGACGAGGTCTGGCCCGTCCCGTCTCGACCAACCGCCACGCCGCGCCGGCCCCCCAGCGGCCGATGAGACTCGGTGCCACGACCTGGATGACCGTGCCGTGATTCCCGACCTCGTCGACCAGTTCGATTTCGCTCTGCACAGCCCGGCAGCGTTCGGGATGAGCGAAGATCGGCAGCAGTCCGGCGTCGGCCAGTCGCGCAGTCACGGACGCAAAGAACGGCGTCGGGCAGTCGGGCAAGACCTCTACAACGGCGAACTTTCCTGCAATGCTGCGCCGCCGGAGCTCCTCCAGCGGCGCCGAGATCGCGAAGGTGGGATGGATCTCGCCGCGAGCGTGAGCTCGAGCGGTGTCCCAGCGGCACGCAACGCGACGGAGAGCGCGGCGAGCCGCTTTGCGGCCGTCTCGTGTCTGAATGGAGACATCCGGGCGTAGTGCGGCGTGCAGATGGCGTCGGTGACTCCGTCGGCAGTGAGTGCGCGGGCGAGCTCGACTGCCTCGCGTTGATCGGAGGGGCCATCGTCCACGCCTGGAACGAGGTGGCAATGGGTGTCGATCATGGCGCTCTCCTGAGCGTGTCTGAATCCACCTTTCCCTGCGTCTCGAACCAACCAGTGAAATCGTCTCCGTTTCTGGCCGGCCGAATTCCCCTGAGCTCTCCGCCGCGCGTCTCGGGATCGTGTGCGCCGGCCGGGCGTGCGGTCACACGGAGATGATGATCGCCGGGCAGTCCGGAGGGACTCACGCGCACGAACGGAACGCTGGCGGCCCCCCAGCAGATCCGAGATGGCTGTGGCTGGTTTCCGCCAGATTGTTCGCGCGGACGGGTTCATCGAGACCCTGAGAAAACGGACACGGTGCAGAGCGCGTTTCTGTCCGGGCGGAAAGCCTTGTGAGTCGACGCTGCGAGGTCGGACATTGACCTAGCTGGCTTCGGTTGCCGCGGGGCTCACTCCCGTGCGCTGCCGATCGGCGATGACCTCTCTGAGAATCTCCTCCAAGTCGACGGACGGCGACCAGCCGACGGCCTCGCGGATCTTGTCGATCGCGGGCATGCGCTGGAACATCTCTTCGATTCCGTGCCCGTAGACCTGCTCGTACGGCACGAGGACAATTGGGGAGGAGCTGTTCGTCAGCTCGATGATTCGTTCGGCCAACTCCAGGATTGTCACTGACTCCGTCGATCCGACGTTGTAGATCTCACCTCGCGTGGAGTCCTCGGCCATCAACGCCACGAGGGCGCGAACCGTGTCGCGGACGTGGCAGAAGCACCGGGTCTGTGATCCATCACCATGGACCTCGAGCGGCTCGCTCGCGAGGGCCGCCTGCACGAACCGCGGGATCACGTTTCCGTACTGTCCGCTCTGCCGCGGTCCGACCGTGTTGAAAAGGCGGGCGATGACACACTCCACGCCGTGCTCCTCATATCGTGCGAGGGCGAGGAACTCGTCCATCGCCTTCGAGTCGGCATACGCCCAGCGCTTTGCCGTCGTGGGGCCGTAGATCCGTCGGGCGTCCTCTCGGAGGGGAAGGTTCTCGCTGGGGTGGTCTCCGTAGACCTCGGAGCTCGAAGCGACAAGCACGGGCTTGTTGAAGCGGCTCGCGTACTCGAGGATGTTTTCCGTTCCGCGGACATTCGTAAGCAGCGTGTGTCCCGGGCGCTCGACGATCAGCCGTACGCCGACGGCGGCCGCCAGGTGGAACACGGCGTCGGCCTTGTGCACGAGCTCGCTGACAACGGACGGCGAGAGGACGGACTCGACGGTGAGATGGAACCTTGGGTTCTCCCTAAGGTCGCCGAGATTCTCGAGCGATCCAGTCGAGAGATCGTCCAAGGCGTAGACCTCCCAGCCGCCGTCAAGCAGGAGCTCGGCGATATGGGAGCCGATGAACCCAGCGCCTCCCGTGACGAGTGCGGTGCGAGCCACGCCAGCAGGGTAGACGTGGTGGAGCGCGAGGGCTGAAGCGGGTTCGCCTTGGCTGGAATTGGCGTGCAGCCGTGTCTAAACTCATCGCCGGCCGCGGCCGAAAGGCCTTTCAGGAAGATGCGGTTACGCAGTCGTAAAGACTTTTCGCACCCCTCCCCGCCGGCGACGTGGGCTCCGACCACTGAGCTACGATGGGCCGACCTTCGATCTGTGGCCGGCAGTCCCGGTCGTTCAGGAGCAACGTGGTGGAAGGGGGACTCGAAGGTTGTTTGAGCGTTTCACGGAGCGGGCTCGTCAGGTCGTCGTCCTTGCCCAGGACGAAGCGCGTGCGCTGAAGCACAACTACATCGGCACGGAGCACATCCTGCTCGGCCTCCTTCGCGAGGAGGAAGGTCTCGCGGCACGGGTGCTCGAGTCCCTCGACATCACCGTCGAGGAGGTCCGCGCGCAGGTCGCGCGGATCGTCGGACAGGGCGACGAGGTCACGACCGGCCAGATCCCGTTCACGCCGCGCGCGAAGAAGGTGCTCGAGCTTGCGCTCCGCGAGGCGCTCTCCCTCGGCCACAACTACATCGGCACCGAGCACATCCTGCTCGGCCTCGTCCGGGAGAACGAGGGCGTCGCCGCCCGCATCCTCCTCGACTTCGACGCGGACGCCGAGAAGATTCGCAACGAGATCATCCGGATGCTCTCCGGCCCCGGCCGTCGCCAGCAGGGCGGGGGCGCCGCCGGCGAGAAGGCGAAGAGCTCGAAGCTGCTCGACCAGTTCGGCCGCAACCTGACCAAGCTGGCCGCCGAGGGGAAGCTCGACCCAGTCGTCGGGCGCCAGACCGAGATCGAGCGCGTGATGCAGATCCTGTCGCGCCGCACGAAGAACAACCCGGTCCTGATCGGCGAGCCCGGCGTGGGCAAGACGGCCGTCGTCGAGGGCCTCGCCGCCCGCATCTCCGGGAACCAGGTGCCCGAGCTCCTGAAGGGCAAGCAGATCTACACCCTGGACCTCGCCGCGCTCGTCGCGGGGTCGAAGTACCGCGGTGAGTTCGAGGAGCGCCTGAAGAAGGTGATGAAGGAGATCACCCAGCGCGGCGACATCATCCTGTTCATCGACGAGCTCCACAACCTCGTCGGCGCCGGCGCCGCCGAGGGCGCCATCGACGCCGCCTCGATCCTGAAGCCGGCCCTGGCCCGCGGCGAGCTGCAGACGATCGGAGCAACGACGCTGGACGAGTACCGGAAGTACCTGGAGCGCGACGCCGCGCTCGAGCGCCGCTTCCAGCAGATCCGCGTCGACGAGCCGGCCGTGGACGACACGGTCGAGATCCTGCGCGGCCTCCGTGACCGCTACGAGGCGCACCACCGCTGCACGATCTCCGACGAGGCGCTCCGCGCGTCGGCCGTGCTCGCCGACCGCTACATCCAGGACCGCCATCTCCCGGACAAGGCGATCGACCTGATCGACGAGGCCGCATCGCGCATGCGCATCAAGACGATGAGCGCACCGCCGCGGCACCGCGAGCTCGAGGAGGAGATCGAGAAGGTCCGCTCCGAGAAGGAGTCGTCGATCGAGGCGCAGGAGTTCGAGAAGGCCGCGAGCCTCCGCGACAAGGAGCGCAAGCTGACGCAGAAGAAGCGCGACCTCGAGGAGGACTGGCGCAACGAGGAGTCCGTCGAGAAGCCGCTGATCGGCGAGGAGGAGATCGCCGACATCGTCTCGATGTGGACGGGCATCCCGGTCTTCAAGCTCACGGAGGCCGAGACGCAGAAGCTGATCCGCATGGAGGACGAGCTCCACAAGCGCGTCATCGGCCAGGAGGAGGCGATCGTCGCCGTCTCCAAGTCGATCCGCCGCGCCCGCGCAGGGATCAAGGACCCCAAGCGCCCGACCGGCTCGTTCATCTTCCTTGGCCCTTCGGGCGTCGGCAAGACCGAGCTCGCGCGCACGCTCGCCGAGTTCCTGTTCGGCGACGAGGACGCGATGGTCCGGATCGACATGTCCGAATACATGGAGAAGCACTCGGTGTCGCGGCTCGTCGGCTCGCCCCCGGGCTACATCGGCTACGACGAGGGCGGGCAGCTCACGGAGGCCGTGCGCCGCAAGCCGTACTCGGTCGTCCTGCTCGACGAGATCGAGAAGGCGCACCCGGACGTCTTCAACATCCTGCTCCAGATCCTGGAGGACGGGAAGCTGACCGATGCCCAGGGTCGCAAGGTCGACTTCCGGAACACGATCGTGATCATGACGTCGAACATCGGCGCCGGGACGATCTCCAAGAACCAGACGCTCGGCTTCTCGCTCGGCGACGAGTCCGGCCTCTCCTACGAGGAGATGAAGGACCGGATCATGGGCGAGCTGAAGAAGGTCTTCCGGCCTGAGCTCCTCAACCGGATCGACGAGGTCATCGTCTTCCACAAGCTGACGAGGGAAGAGATCATGTCGATCGTCGACCTGCTGATGCACCGCCTCGAGCTGCAGATGGGCGAGCACGAGGCGGACATCCAGCTGACCGACGACGCCAAGGAGCTGCTCGTCGATAAGGGCTACGACCCGACGATGGGCGCCCGGCCTCTGCGCCGCGCGATCCAGCGCTTCATCGAGGACCCGCTCGCGGACTTCGTCCTCGGACGGTCGATCGAGCCCGGCTCGACGATCCTCGTCAACCGCAGCACGGAGAACGAGGACGAGGTCGACATCACCGTCATCCCCGGCGCGCCGCCCGTCGAGGAGGAGAAGGTCACGGTGCCGCCCGAGGAGCCGAAGGCCGAAGGCGACGAGGGCTCGACCGACGAGCCCGCTGACGAGAGCTAGCTCGCCCTGATCACGTGCTCCCGGCCCACGTGGCCGGGCGTCGGGCATCCCAGGAGCGCGAGCGCCTGCGCGAGCTCGTCCCGCAGCAGCTCGAGCACGTGCCGGACACCGGCCTCGCCGTCCACTGCGAGGCCCCAGACGACCGGCCGGCCGACCAGCACCGCGCGGGCGCCGAGCGCGAGCGCGATCGCCGCCTCCGTGCCGCGCCGGACGCCGCTGTCCATCAGCACCTCGACGCGGTCGCCCACTGCCTCCACCACCTCCGGTAGCGCGTCGAGCGAGGCCACCGATCGGTCGAGCTGCCGGCCGCCGTGGTTCGAGACGACGACGGCGGCGCAGCCGTGGTCGGCCGCGAGTACCGCGTCCTCCGCCGTGAGGATCCCCTTCGCGACCACCGGCATCCCCGCCGCCTCGTGGAGCCAATCGAGGTCGCGCCAGCTGAGCCGTGGGTCGATCAGCTCGGCGGCGAGCGCAGGAGTGAGCGCGCCGAGGTCACCGAGCAGCGAGCCGTAGGCTCGGATCCCGATACCGGGCCCGAGCTGGAACCCCGTGCGCAGGTCGCGCTCGCGCCGGCCGAGCACCGGCACGTCCACCGTGAAGACGACGGCCGAGAACCCCGCGTGCCGGGCCTGGTCCAGGAGCGCGCGCGTGACCTCGCGGTCCGGGTGCCAGTAGAGCTGGAACCACCGCTGCGCGTCGGGTGCCGCCTCGGCGACCTCGGTCAGGCCTGTCGTCGAGAAGGTCGACAGGCACATGACCGTCCCCGCCGCGGCGGCAGCGCGGGCGACCGCGGCCTCTCCGTCCGGGTGCGCCATCCGCTGGTAGGCGACCGGGGCGGTGAGGATCGGCATCGCGACCTCGTGGCCGAGGATCGTCGTCGCCGTCGACACCGAGCTGACGTCGACCAGCATGCGGGGGCGGAGCCGCCAGCCGTCGAACGCCTCGCGGTTGTGGCGGACGGTGTGCTCGTCGCCGGCGCCTCCGGCGAAGTAGCCGAACGACCCCTCGTCGAGCGCCTCCTCGGCGAGGCGCTCGTAGTCGCCGACGTTGATCGGTGCGCCGGTGGACTCCACGGCGGCCAGCTTCGCAGAACGGCGGACGGAGGGCTTCCGGCCTCTAAGGTGCCCGGCCTTGCCCGCGCGGCTCGACAGCAGCCCGACCCTCTTCGCGCTCGTCGGCGCGGTCACGATCGCGTTCTCGGGGATCCTCTACCGGCTGGCCGACGTCTCGCCGTCGACGGGGGCGTTCTTCCGCTGCGCGTACGCGGTGCCGCCGCTGCTTCTCCTCGCCTGGCTCGAGGATCGCCGCCTCGGACCGCGGACCTGGGAGACGCGCCGCTGGGCGTGGCTCGCCGGGGCCTTCTTCGCGTTCGACCTGATCCTCTGGCACCGGTCGATCGAGTACGTCGGCGCCGGGCTCGCGACCGTCCTCGGCAACACGCAGGTGCTGCTCGTCGGCGTCGCGGCGTGGATGCTTTTCCACGAACGCCCGTCGAAGGCGGTGATGGTCGCGATCCCGGTGGCCATGGCGGGCGTCGTGCTGATCTCCGGCGTCCTCGAGGACGGCGCGTACGGCGACGACCCGCGCCTCGGTGTCGCGTTCGGGCTGTTGACCGGGGTGGCGTACACCGGCTTCCTCCTGACCCTCCGCCACGGCGCGAGCGATCTCAGGCGGGTCGCCGGCCCGCTCTCGGACGCGACGCTCGCCTGCGCGATCTTCACGGTCCCCGCGGGGCTCGCGCTCGGCGAGCTGGACTTCTTCCCGCCGCCCTCTGCCCAGCTGTGGCTGCTCCTCCTCGCGCTCTCCTCGCAGGTTCTCGGCTGGCTCCTGATCACGACCTCGCTGCCGCGGATGCCGGCAGCAGTGACCTCTGTGCTCCTGACCGTGCAGCCGGTCTGCTCCGTGCTGTTCGCCGCGGTCATCCTCGACGAGGAGCCTTCCGGCCTCCAGCTTCTCGGCGTCCTCGCCATCCTCGCCGGCCTGATCCTCGCCTCTGCGAGCCGGCCTACGGTCGAACCAGCGCCGTCGTCCGCCCCGTCCTAGCGTCGAGGCGGGTGATCCGCCGCCCGTCGAACTCGCTGACGTAGACGAATCTGCCGGCCCGGTCGACGACCACCGAGCTCGGCGTCAGGAAACCGCGGCCGAGCTGCGTGCGGCTGCCGTCGGCCGCAAGCCGCACCACGTGGTCGAGCTGCGCGTCCGCCACGTAGATCGAGCCGTCGGCGCGCGCGTCGACGCCGACGGGTGCCGAGAACCCGCGCGCGATGGTCGTGACGATCCGCGTCGCACCGTCGATCCGGCGAAGGACGCCGTTGTGGCTGTCGGCGACGATGACAGTGCCGTCGGGGAGGACGTCGAGGCCGTGCGGGGCCCCGAACGCGGCCAGGCGCGCCGGGCCGCCGTCGCCGGAATAGCCCTCGCGGCCGATTCCGCCGAGCGTGTCGATGCGGCCGTCGGGCGTGACGATGCGGACGCCGTTGTCGTACTCCGAGATGTAGAGGTTGCCGGCGGCGTCGAAGGCGAAGTCGCCGTGCCCCCCGAGCTGTGCCGAGGTCGCGGGGCCGCCGTCGCCGGCGAGCCCTCGCGTCCCGTTGCCGGCGATCGCCGTCTTCGACCCGTCGGGCTCGAACCTCCAGATACGGTGCTCGTCCGCGACGTACAGGAACCCGCCCGGACCGAAGTTGAGGAACATCGGATGGCGGAACCCGGCGCCGACGAGCGTCTTCGCCAGCGTGCGGAGCGAGACCTCGTAGAAGCCCGTCCCGTCCATGTCCGGCACGAGAAGGTCGCCGTGCTCCTCCGCGAGCTCGAAGCCGTGAGGTCGAGAGATCGGCGGGCCGGCGCCGCGCACGTCGAGCGCCGCGACCCGGATCGGGCGCCGTCCGGCCCGGACCGAGAGCGCCCAGTCGCCGCCTCCGGGGAGGACGACCCGCGCGCGATAGCGGCCGGCGGGTCGGACGCGGCGGGTGCCGAACGTCCGCCGACCGAGCGCGCCGGTCGCGACGACCGAGACGCGCCCGACGAACGGGCGCCTGCCGTTCCGCACGACCACCGTCGCGGCCCACGCGCGTCCGGCCGTCACGTGCTCCGTCGGACTGACGAGCCTGGCGCTGATCCGCGCCGTCGACGCTGCGGCCGCCGAGACCAGCAGCGCGAGGACGACGGCGGCGACGGCGGCCAGGCGAGCCATATCGGTTCCTACACCGGAGCGCAGCCCGGTTCCGGCGTCTACCAGTCCGGCTCGCCGTTCGTGCCCCAGGCGGCGCGGGTCACGTAACGTCGCCCGCTGCCGTCGGTCCGCATCGTGAGCAGCTGCCCGCCGCGCTCGAAGGCGATCCGGCGGCCGTCGGGCGACCAGGAGGGATCACCGGCACTCGCCGGGGTGCCGGTCGGGAGGAGCCGGGGACGGGGGCGGTCGGCGTCGACGACGGCGATCCGCCCGCGGGTCGAGTAGGCGATCCGGCGCCCGTCCGGCGCCCAGTCCGGGGAGAAGCTCGCGGCACCGCTCGTCACCCTGCGGGCGACCTTGGAGGCGACGTTCATGACCCAGATCTGGATCTCGCCGCTCCGCGTGCCCTGAAACGCCAGTCGCCTGCCGTCCGGGGACCAGTCCGGCTCCCACTCGTTCGCCCGAGGCGTGCTCAGGAGGGGCCGGGCCTTCCCGCCGGCGGCCGGCACGACCCACAGGTCGTTGCTCGCCGGCGACGCGCTCCGATAGGCGATGCGGCGACCGTCGGGAGACCACGTCGGCTCGCCGTCGCCCGGGCGCCGCGTGAGCCGCCGCTTGCGGCTGCCGTCGGCGTTCATCACCCAGATTCCCGCCGGGAAGGACCCGATGCCGGTGCCCGAGAACGCGATTCGCGTGCGGTTCGGCGACCAGGTCGGGCCCTCCGCCCCAGGGGTGAGCAGCCGCCGGCCGCGCCCGGACGGAAGCACCGACCACACCTCGGGCGGCCGCTTCGGAGTGGTCAGATGAACAGTGCGATAGACGATCCGTGCCTCGCTGCCGGCGCCGCCCGCCGCCGCCGGCAGCGCCGCCACGACGGCGAGGAGCACCATTGAAACCGCAGATCTCACGGATTGAATTCTCTTTCATACTTGTTACGGAATCGGCGCGAAGGACGTCCGTCTCTCGACCTAGGGTGGAGGCGTGGCCCAGCCCGCTCTCAAGTTCGCCTGCTCGGAATGCGGCCAGTCGACCGGGCGCTGGCTTGGTCGCTGCCCCGGCTGTGGGAGCTTCGGGACGCTCGTCGAGGAGGCCGCCCCGTCGGCGTCGCGCGGCAAGGGTGCGGCGCCCCGCCCGGTCCTTCGGCTCGTCGACGTGGAGGTCGAGGACGCCGAGCGCATCCCGACCGGCGTCGCCGAGCTCGACCGAGTGCTCGGCGGCGGGCTCGTCCCGGCGTCGCTCGTGCTCGTCGGGGGAGAGCCGGGCGTGGGGAAGTCGACGCTGCTGCTGATGGCCCTGGCGTCGATCTCCCGCGAGCGGCGGGCGCTGCTCGTCACGGGCGAGGAGTCGACGGCGCAGGTCAAGCTCCGCGCGGCGCGCCTCGGCGGGGCCGACCGCGTGGAGATCCTGGCCGAGACGGACCTCGACGCGATCTGCGCGACCCTCGAGCGGGAGGAGCCCGCCGTGTGCGTGATCGACTCGGTCCAGACCCTCTACTCGTCGGAGGTCGGGTCGGCGCCGGGCTCGGTCGCGCAAGTGCGCGAGGCCTCGGCGCGGCTGCTCCGCGTCGGCAAGGAGGCCGGCGTCGCGCTCTTCCTCGTCGGCCACGTGACGAAGGACGGGGCGGTCGCAGGTCCCCGGGTGCTCGAGCACCTCGTCGACTGCGTGCTCCAGTTCGAGGGTGACAGGTACCACGCGCACCGCGTCCTGCGGGCGGCGAAGAACCGCTTCGGCTCGACCAACGAGCTGGGGATCTTCGAGATGACCGGATCGGGGCTCGTGGGGATCCCCGATCCGTCCGAGCTCTTCGGGGCCGCGCGGGAGGAGGAGGTCGGCTCGGCGGTTGCGTGCGCCCTCGAGGGGACGCGGCCGATGTTGCTCGAGATCCAGGCACTCGTCTCGCCGACCGACCTGGCGATGCCCAGGCGGGTCGGGACCGGCGTCGACCCGAAGCGGCTGGCGATGATCGTCGCCGTCCTTTCGCGCCACGCCGGCGTCGCGCTCGGCCAGGCCGACGTCTTCGTCAACGTGGCGGGCGGCCTGCGCATCGATGAGCCGGGCGCCGACCTGGGGATCGCGCTCGCGATCGCCTCCGCGGCGCGCGGGGTGCCCGTGCCCGCCGGTGTGGCGGCTTTCGGCGAGATCGGGCTGACGGGGCGGCTCCGCCCGGCGGCGCAGGCGGACAGGCGGCTCGAGGAATGCGCGAAGCTCGGGCTGGAGACAGTGGTCGTCCCGGCGGGGACGAAGGGCAGGCGAGGGGTGGAGGCGAGGGCGGTCGAGTCGCTGCGCCGTGCGATCGGCGCGGCGCTCACCGGACGGGATGCGGGGGCGGAACCCGCCCGCTAGCAGGGATTTTCCGCGGCCCACCGCAAAATCCCTGGAAAAGATGGCTTTTTCGCGAGTTCTTCGGTATACTTGACCCCGCTTGCCGGCGGACTCGTCACCCGCCGGCTGTTTGTCGTAATCGATGCTGAGTGGGGAGGTCGGGCTTGTACAAGGTCGGCGACAAGGTGGTGTATCCGCACCACGGGGCGGGCACCGTCGTGAAGAAGGAGACCCGCGAGGTGCTCGGAGAGAAGCGCGAGTACCTGACGATCCAGATCCTTCACAACGACATGACCGTGAACGTTCCAGCCGAGAACGCAGAGGCCGTCGGCCTACGCAAGGTCATCAACGAGGACACGGTCAAGGAAGTCGTGAAAGCGCTGACCGGGAACGGCACCACGATGCCGAAGAACTGGAACCGTCGCTTCAAGCACAACCGCGACAAGATGAAGACGGGCGACATCTTCGAGCTCGCCGAGGTCGTGCGGAACCTCTCCCTGCGCGACCGCGACAAGGGTCTCTCGACCGGCGAGAAGCAGATGTTCGTCAAGGCGAAGAAGATCCTCATCAGCGAGCTGATGTACGCAAAGGGCATGGACGAGGAGGAGACCGCCGAGTGGCTGGACGGCGTGCTCGTCTCCGACGTCGACGCCAAGAAGAAGTCGCGCGCCAAGGCCGGCGCGCCCGCCTAGCACCCGGACCATGAGCGTCTGGGCCGTCATCGTCGCGGCGGGACGCGGCGAGCGGCTCGGCCTGGACCGCCCCAAGGCCTTCGCGAACCTCCGTGACCGGCCGTTGCTCGCTGAGAGTCTCGAGCGGCTCGAGGAGTCCGACTGGATCGACGCGATCGTCGTCGCTGCGCCGCCGGGCTGGGAAGAGCCGACGATCCTCCTCGCCGAGGAGCTCGGCTGCGGGAAGGTCGTCGAGTCGGTGACCGGCGGGGACACCCGATCCGCATCGGTCCGCGCGAGCCTGGACGTGGTGTCCGACGAGGCCGCCGTGATCCTCGTTCACGACGCCGCGCGCCCCGTCATCCCCGAGGACGTGGTCGAACGCCTCCTGACCGCGTTGAACGAGGGGTGGGACGGCGCCGTGCCGTTCCTGCCTCTGCCCGACACCGTCAAGCGCCTCGAGGGCGACCGGGTCGCCGAGACCGTCGACCGGGAGGGCCTCGCGCTCGTACAGACACCGCAGGCGTTCGTCGCGCCCTCGCTTCGGGACGCCGTCGCGGCCGGTGGCGACGCTACCGACTGCTCGGCGCTCGTGGAGGCCCGCGGAGGTCGGATCAAGGCGGTCGCCGGCGACCCGTGTCTGCTCAAGGTCACCGACCCCGCGGACCTCGAAGCCGTCGAGCGGCTGCTCGCGCCCGCTTGATCGTCGACTACCACATGCACCTCAGGGCGCCGGACGAGTCGCTCGAGCACACAGTCGAGGCGGTCGAGCGCTTCGTCGAGGTCGCCTCGCAGCGGGGTCTCGACGAGATCGGCTTCAGCGAGCACGTCTACTACTTCACGCAGACCCGCTCGCTGTGGACGGTGCCGTACCACGTCGAACGCTGCCTGTACGACATCGAGCCGTACGTCGAGGCGGTCACGGAGGCGAAGCGGCGGGGGATGCCGGTCAAGCTCGGAATCGAGGTCGACTACGTCCCCGGCCGTGAGGAGGAGACCACGTCGCTGCTGGCCCCATACCCCTGGGACTACGTGCTCGGCTCGATCCACTTCATCGGCGAGGCCGGCATCGACGGGAAGCCCACGCTGATCGAGGAGGTCGGCGTCGAGGAGGCGTGGCGGCGGTACTACGACGTCCTCGGCAACGCTGCGGCAAGCGGCCTCTTCGACAGCCTCGCCCACCCCGATCTCGTCCGCATGCACGGTCCGGAGATCGACTGGGACTGGGGCGCGGTCGCCGACGCGCTCGACGGGGTCTGCATCGAGGTGTCGAGCGCGGGCCTGCACAAGCCCCACCACAAGCTGTACCCGAATCCCGGCCTGCTCCGTGAAGCTCGCGGGCGAGGCACGGCGATCACGCTCGCATCCGACGCGCACGTACCGCAGAACGTCGGGCGCGACCTCGACAAGGCGGTCGACCATGCACGGGCCGCCGGTTACGAGACGGTCACGGTCTTCGACGGGCGGACCGCCCGCCAGGAGCCGCTCGGATGAGAGTCGGGCTCGGCGTCGACGCGCACGCCTTCGACCCCGGGGTGCCGCTCGTCCTCTGCGGCGTGGAGTTTCACGGCGAGCCCGGGCTCGCCGGCCACTCCGACGGCGACGTCGTCACCCACGCGCTCATCGACGCGCTCCTCGGGGCGGCGAACCTCGGCGACATCGGGACGCTCTTCCCTGCCGGCGACGACGAGTTCGCGGGGATCTCGTCGCTGCTGCTGCTCGGCCGCGCCTACGGCGCCGTCCGCGAGGCCGGGCTCGAGCTGGTCAACGCCGACTGCGTGCTGATCGGCGAGCGGCCCAGGATCGCCAACCGCCGGGACGAGCTCCGCGCCCGTCTCGCCGAGTCGCTCGGCGTCGACGTCGAGCGGATCTCGGTTCGCGCGACGACGACGGACCGCCTGGGCTTCACCGGCCGCGGCGAGGGGCTCGCCGCCCAGGCAGTGGCGCTTCTGTCGCCGTGAGGCTCGTCCGCTACGCCGACCGGCCGGAGATGATCGAGCGCCGCGGCCGCCTCAGCGCCTCGTTCCCGACGTTCATGCACCACAACGAGCCGGGCGGCAGGTACTGGGGACGCCTGTACGAGGATCATCCCGACTTTCAGGTCGGCCTCCTCGACGGGGAGGAGCTGGTCGCGGAGGTGCACTCGGTGCCGATTCCGTGGGACGGCAGCGACGCCGATCTCCCGGCAGGGTGGGACGAGGCGTTTACACGCGCCTTCGAGGGCGAACGACAGCCGACCGTGCTCTGCGCGCTGGCGATCGCGACCCTGCCGGAGCGGCGCGGGGAACGACTTTCGACGCGGATGATCGACGTGTTGCGCCAGGCCGCACGCGCACACGCGCTTCGCGAGCTGGTCGCGCCGGTGCGGCCGACGCTCAAGGCGCGGTACCCGTTGATTCCGATCGAGCAGTACATGCGGTGGAGACGGGCCGACGGTACGCACTTCGACCCTTGGATCCGCACGCACGAGCGGGTCGGCGGGAAGATCATCTGCCCTGCACGCGAGTCGATGGTCATCGAGGCACCCGCCTCGGAGTGGGAGGAGTGGACAGGGCTACGGCTGCCGGAGGACGGCTCCTACGTCGTCGACGGAATGCTCGCGCCGCTCGAGGTGCGGGACGGGATCGGACGGCACGTCGAGCCGAACGTGTGGATGCGGCATCCGCTCTAGGCGGGCAGCCGCACCTCGCCCGCCTCGACCACGACGAGCCCGTCCCTGAGGAGAGACGAGACCGCGTCGGCGTCGAGCCCTTGCGAGGCACCCGACACGACAAGCCGTAGTGTTTCAGCCCGACGCTGACGAAAGGAACCGCGGAACGGGGTCTGCTTTCGCAGCGGCTCGTAGCGCCGGCCGCGCGAGGGGCAGCCCGCCGCGAGCGGGCAGACATCACAGCGCGGCACCCGCGCCAGACAGACCTCGCGCCCGAGGTCCATGAGCGCCTCGGCCGAGCCCGGCCCGAACTCGGCGCCGGTCCGCTCGATGACGCGCTCCACGTTGGTGTCCATCGGGAGCACCGGCTCGCACCAGGCGAACCGGCGGATCGCCGCCGCGGTGTACGGCCCCACCCCAGGGAGCTCGGTGAGATCGGCCGGCCAGCCCCGCTCGGCGACGATCGCAGCCGCCCGGTGAAGGTTCACCGCCCGCCGGTTGTAACCGAGCCCCTGCCAGGCGCGGATCACCTCGTCTCGCCGGTCTCCGGCGAGAGCTTCGACCGTCGGCCAGCGCTGCATCCACTGCACGAACCGCGGCACGACCCGCGGCACCTGCGTCTGCTGCAGCATCACCTCGGAAACGAGCACCGCGTACGGATCCCGCCGCCGCCGCCAGGGCAGGTCGCGCGCGCTCCGCTCGAACCAGGCGAGGAGCAAGTCCTCCACGAGAGCGAGGTTACTTCTCGACCTGGAAGAACAGCAGGCCGTGATCGGAGAGGTCGCGAACCCAGCGCAGCTGGTCGGCCGGCTCCGAGATCTTCGGCCAGCCGCGGACTGTTACCTCGGCCTCGCCGAACTTCTTGAACGGAATTTGACTCCGCGCGACGACGAAGTCGAGGTTGGAGGGTGCGATCTTGCCGCCGCCCCACCAGGTGTTGGGCTCGTCCTTGTCGAGCACCTTCATCCGCTGCCGCTTCGCGCCCTGCTCGAGCTTCCGAAGCTCCTGCGTCGCGACGATGTCGCGGTCGCGGACGTAGCGGTACTGCATGCCCATGATGTTGAAGTCGCCGAGGAAGATGTAGTTCGCCGGCCCATCGTCGGCGGCCCTGTCGAGCACCTTCGCGAAGTCGAGGGCCCGCTCGAGCATGTCGTCCCGCAGCCCGAGCCCCCGCGGATCGGTTCCGCTCTTCGTGTGCAGGAAGAGGAGCGTGTAATTCACGCCGCCGACCTTGACCGTGAGCAGGGCTCCTGGCCGAAGCAGCGAGACGCCGGAACGGAACTCCGTCTTCTGCGTGAAGAACGCCGTGATCTTCGTGCGTACCCCGAGCAGGATCTGCTGCACCTGCTGCCCCTCCGTGATGTGGAACGTGTAGTCCGGCATCAGCGAGGTCAGGGCGTCGAAGACCTGCTTCCCCTCCACCTCGTAGAGCGCGAAGACATCCGGCTTCTGGCCCGCGAGGAACTCGACGACGTCCTCGACCCGGGAGCTGACGCCCTGGCTCTTGAAGTGCTCGACGTTCCAGGA
>DASSUI010000064.1:0-66117 GCA_035707105.1 Gaiellaceae bacterium
GTCAGGTCGTTCTGGCCGTCCGCCTCGAACGCAACCGCAGGATCGCCGTTGACCTCGAACGTGAAGTCCTTGGCCTCGAGGATCCCGCCGTTGTCGTTCACCACGACCTTCTTCACGACCAACGTACCCGGCTGATCATCGTTCGTGACCGTGCACGTTGCGCTGCCGCCGTTGGCGACAGCCACGCCCGTGCAGTTGTTGTACGTCGTCGTGTACCCGGCGACCGCCGGCTCCGTGACGTTGTACGTGCCGGCGTCGACCGTCAGGTCGTTCTGGCCGTCCGCCTCGAACGCAACCGCAGGATCGCCGTTGACCTCGAACGTGAAGTCCTTGGCCTCGAGGATCCCTCCGTTGTCGTTCACGACGACCTTCTTCACGACCAACGTACCCGGCTGATCATCGTTCGTGACCGTGCACGTTGCGCTCCCGCCGTTGGCGACAGCCACGTCCGTGCAGTTGCTGTACGTCGTCGCGTACCCGGCGACCGCCGGCTCCGTCACGTCGTAGACGCCGGCATTCACCGTCAGGTCGTTCTGGCCGTCCGCCTCGAAGGCGGTCGCTGCGCCGTCGTCGACCTTGAAGGAGAAGTCCGGAGCCGTCTTCGTCCCGCCGTTGTCGTTCACGACGACCTTCTTCACGACCAACGTACCCGGCTGATCATCGTTCGTGACCGTGCACGTTGCGCTGCCGCCGTTGGCGACAGCCACGTCCGTGCAGTTGCTGTACGTCGTCGCGTACCCGGCGACCGCCGGCTCCGTGACGTTGTACGTGCCGGCGTCGACCGTCTGGTCATTCTGGCCGTCCGCCTCGAACGTGATCGGATTGCCGCTCCCGATCTTGAACGAGAAATCGGTAACGGCTTTCGTCCCGCCGTTGTCGTTGACGACGACCTTCTTGACGATCAGCGTTCCCGGCTGGTCGTCGTTCGTGATCGTGCACGTTGCCGACCCGCCTGCCGGGACCACGACGTCCGTGCAGTTGTTGTACGTCGTCGTGTAACCGGCGACCTCCGGCTCTGTCACGTCGTACGTGCCGGCGTTCACCGTCAGGTCGTTCTGGCCGTCCGCCTCGAAGGCGGTTGCTGTGCCGTCGTCGACCTTGAAGGAGAAGTCCGGGGCCGTCTTCGTGCCGCCGTTGTCGTTCACGACGACCTTCTTGACGACGAGGGTTCCCGTCTGGATCGCGTTGTGGAACGTGCACGACGCGTTCGTCGCGCCGCCGATCGCGGCCGTCACGGACGCCGTCGCGGTACTTCCGCTGAACGTGCAGTTGATGCCCGCGCCGGACGCGAAGCCGTAGCCGGCGACGGTCGTCTCCGTGATCGTGTAGCTCCCGGTGTCGAGCCCGAGGAACTGCACCGTGTCCGTCCCGGCAGCGGGACAGACGGGAAGCGTGATGCCGTTCGGGTTCGGGCTGATGTTGAAGCACCATTGATCGGGAGTCGCCGCCCCGAGGTCGACCACCTTCTTCACCGTGATGTTTGCGAGCTGGGCGATCGCGCCCGGGTTGATCCCACCGGTCTTGGCCGGTGAGAGCAGCTTCATCTGAAGGCTGCCGCCGGGCCAATTGCCCGCGCTCTGGCCGAGCGCGACGGTGGTGTTCCCCACCTGGTCGCCGGCCTTCGCGAGGTAGCCGCCCCACAGCAGGTACTGCGGGCCGGACGACGTCACGTTGAAGACGACGATCGTCTCGCGTTGCGTGGCGCTCGAGCAGGCACCCTGGCCGCCCGTTTCGGTCACGCTCACGAAGCTGGCGATGTTCACGCCTGCGAACGTGCCGGCAGTCCAGGTCCCTGCCGGAGAGAACGCCGTCGGCGTCATCCCCGGATTGACCGTCGTGGCGTAGGGCTTCAGCTCGATGTACCCGTATGCGTCGGCACTGCCGTTGTAGTAGTCACGGCAGATCGTCGCCGTGTACGGGTTGGACGACGCCGACAGCGTCCCGAGGTCGAGCCGGAAGGGAATCGTCTGCCCCTCCTTGTAGGCCGAGTTGCTCGAGCCGAGCGTCGCCGTGACCCACGCTCCCGGCGCTGGGATCGTCTCCCAGTTCCTGAGCGTGACGCTCGCGGGCAGCGGTCCGTCCGTGAACGTCGTGCTCGCGACCGGTACGAGGTCCCACCCCTCACCGGCCCCGAGCTGCCAGTCGGCCGGGTACGCCCGAGCCTCGTAGAGCCCGAAGATCCCGTCCAGCTGGTAGTTGTAGGTCAGGTTGCCCATCGCATCCGATGTCGCGAGCTCCCAGATCGGAGTCGCGACGTGCGTCACCGGATCGATGACGACGATGCTTCCGTCAGGCCGCTTGACGGGCATCGCGTACGTCGTGTTGGCCGCGAAGCCGCTGCCGTGGACATCCACGATCTCGCCCGGCGCGTAGTCCGCCTTGCCGGTCCACAGCGTTGGTGCGGCCGAGGCGGTCGCCGGAAAGAGAAACGCGACCGCCATCATCGCCGCGCCCAGGAGCAGAAGCGGAAGAACACCGCCTCGGCGACTGGGCGCCGGCGTTCGAGTTCTGTGTCTCATCGCTGTACCTCTCGTGCGTGAGGCGCCGTAGTCACCGCAGCGGCGCCTGCCTCAGGCTCACCGCCGCCCGCGGGAGCAGTGATCGGCGGGCGGGGCGTGAAGCTCATGGCGTACCTCCCTCCGCGTAGTCGAACGCCGCCCGAGGGCGGCTCGTTGACCTCAAGTCTGCCGATTCCTGTCACAAACTGAAGCAGATTTGGCTCTAACTCGGTAACAATGCTGTTACAAAGTCACGGGCGTGGCCGGCCTTCTAAGACGATCCGGCGATGGGTGCCCGAGAGAGCGGCTTGTTCGCCGAGGCGCCGCCCCCGGCAGAAGCGCGACGCGCGTGTCGGATCACCCGCCCGTCGGCTCGAGAATGCGAAACGCGGCCGCGGAGGAACGGGCCCGTTGGCGGCTAGGCCGGTGGACGGCCGTCCGGCTCAGGATGCACGAGCGGAGGTAGCGTCCAGAGCGCAGGACGGACAGCGAGGCAAGGGGGCACCATGAACGTCACGATCATCGGCGCCGGCAACATGGGGCGCGCGATCGGTAGGCGCGCGGTCTCCGGCGGAAACCAGGTCGAGATCCTCGACAGCAATCCCGCGGAGGCCCGGCGACTCGCCGCGGAGCTCGGCGATACGGCGACCGCGCTCGGCCCCGACGACTCGTTCGGCGGCGACGTCGTCGTCTTCGCGCTCTACTACCCCGGGATCAAGGACGCCGTCCGCGAATACGGCGACCGGCTCGCCGGGAAGGTCGTCGTCGACATCACGAACCCGGGCGACACCGAGACGTGGGATCGGCTCGCGACCTCCCCCGGCAAGTCGTCCGCCGACGAGGTCGCGGAGCTCGTCCCGGAGGGGACGCCGGTGGTGAAGGCGTTCAACACGACCTTCGCGCCGACGCTCGTCGCCCGCGAGGTCGACGGCCAACAGCTCGACGTGCTGATCGCCGGCGACGACGAGCGGGCGAAGGGGAAGGTCTCGGAACTGGTGTCGAGCGCCGGTCTCCGGCCCGTGGACGTGGGCCCCCTCGCGCGGGCGGAGGACCTGGAGCATCTCGGGCTCCTCCACATCACGCTGCAGCAGCCGCGCGAGCTCGGGTTCGCAAGCACGTTCAAACTTCACCCCTGACGAGGCGGGCGCGGCCGGCGGCGACGCCGACGGCCGCGAGCGGGACGGTCAGCACGAGCAGGGCGACGAGCACGTCGTCCCAGTCGCCGGTCCAGTCGTACAGCGCGCCGAGGAGCCACGGCCCGGTCGCAGCAACGCAGTAGCCAATCGCCTGCGCCATCCCGGAGAGCTGGGCGGCGCGCCGAGCGTCCGGCGCGCGGAGAACCATCAGCATCAGCGCGAGGCCGAGAGCGCCGCCCTGGCCCAGAGCGAACGAGACGACCCACACGAGTGCCGCTCCCGGCGCCACGAGCAGCCCGATCACCGCTAACGCCTCCAGGCCCGTGACCGCCACCGCGAGGAACCGCTGGTCTCGCACTCGCGTCGCGAGCACCGGCACCGCCAGGGATCCCGGGACGCCGGCGAGCGCGAACACGGCGAGCAGCGTCCCGGCAGACGCCGCCGAGAAGCCGTCGTCTCGGAGGATTGAGGGGAGCCAGGCGAGCGCGGCGTAGAAGACGAGGGACTGGAGCCCCATGTAGCCGGTCACCTGCCAGGCGACGAGGTCGCCGAGTAGGCGCCGGCCGCCGCCCGGCTCGCCCCGGGCGGTCAGCGAACCGCCCGCGCGGAAGACGGCGGCAGCCACGACGAGTGCGGCCACGGCGGCCGGAACGGCCCACAGCGCCAGCGCGGCCTCCCAGCCGAACCGACGTTCCAGTGGGACGGTCAACCCGGCGGCGAGCGCGACTCCCGCGGTGAGCGTCGCGAGGTACACCCCGGTGATCGCGCCCGACTGCCGGAACCGCCCTTTGACCACGCTCGGGACGATGACGTTCGCGACCGCGACGCCCGCGCCGGCGAGCAGCGTTCCCGCGAAGAGAGCGGCCTCGGATCCCGCTGCACGGCCGGCCACCCCGACGACGATCGGCACGAGGGCGAGGAACATGACGCGCTCCGCCCCGAACCGCCGCGCGAGCATGGGAGCCGCCGGGGCCAGCAGTCCGAAGCAGAGCACCGGTGCCGCCGTCAGCAAACCGGCAGCGGTTGCCGAGAGCCCCACGTCGCGCTGGATCTCCTCGACGATCGGGGGCACGCTCGCGACGGCCAGCCGGAGATTGAGGCCGGTGAGCGCGATGCCCGCCGCGAGGAGCGGCAGTGCGGAGCTAGACGTGGGCGAGTCCGACGTAATTCTCGGCGAGAGATGCCGCCGCCTTTTCGGAGCCGCACACGTATGCGAGCTGTGCCAGCTGCAACTTCGCGTCGAACTCGTCGCCGTCCTCGAGCCGGTGGAGCATCGAGGTCATGAACCACGAGAAATGCTCGGCACGCCAGACGCGGCGGAGTGCTTCCGACGAATAACCGTCGAGCGCCTCGTCGTCGCCGGCGTACCAGGCGGCAATTCGCTCGGCGAATACTCGCACGTCGGCAACGGCGAGATTCAATCCTTTCGCACCCGTCGGCGGAACGATGTGCGCTGCATCCCCGGCGAGAAAGAGCCGGCCGAATTGCATCGGCTCGACGACGAAGCTGCGCATTCCGGTGATGCCCTTTTCGAGGACGTCGCCGGTGTGCAGCGTCCATCCCTCGAGCCCGAGTCGGCGCTCGAGCTCGTCCCAGATTCGATCGTCGGGCCACTCGTCCAGCGGCTCGTCCGGGCGGACCTGCAGATAGAGGCGGGTGATTTCCGGCGAGCGCATGCTGTGGAGCGCGAACCCGCGCTCGTGGTACGCGTAGATGAGCTCTTCGTTCGAGGGCGGGGCGGCGGCGAGGATTCCGAGCCACGCGAACGGATACTCCCGCTCGAACACGGTCAGGACGCCGGCGGGAACGCTGTCCCGGCAGACGCCGTGGAAGCCGTCGCAGCCGGCGATCACGTCGCAGCGAAGTTCCACGTCCTCGCCTCCGTGGCGGAAGCGGATCACCGGCTCGTCGCCGTCGAAGCCGTCGACCTTCACGTCGGCGACCTCGAAGTGCAGCGGCCGGCCGGTCTCGATCCGCGCCGCGATCAGGTCCTTCACGACCTCTTGCTGGCCGTAGACGGTGATGCGCCGGCCGCCGGTCAGCGAGGGAAAGTCGATCCGGTGCCTCTCGCCCTCGAACTGGAGCTCGATCCCGTCGTGAACGAGCCCCTCACGCTCGAGCCGGTCGCCCACGCCGATCTCGCGAAGCAGGTCGACGGTCCCCTGCTCGAGCACGCCGGCGCGCACCCGGTGCTGGACGTACTCGCGCGTGCGGTCCTCGAGCACCACCGACTCGACCCCCTCGAGGTGGAGCAGCTGCGCGAGGACGAGGCCGGCCGGTCCGGCGCCGACGATGCCGACCTGCGTTCGCTCGTGCCTCAGGCCCAGACCTCTGCCGCCGTCTCGACGATCAGCCGCAGCTTCGCGATCTGCTGGTCGTGGGTGACGAGGTTGCCCTCGACCGTGGAGGAGAACCCGCACTGCGGCGAGAGGCACAGCTGCTCGAGCGGCACGAACCTCGACGCCTCGTCGATCCGGCGCTTCAGCTCGTCCTTGTCCTCGAGCTCGCCGCGCTTCGTCGTGACCAAGCCGAGCACGACCATCTTCCCCTCGGGCACGAACCGGAGCGGCTCGAATGTCCCCGACCGCTCGTCGTCGTACTCGAGGAAGAAGCCGTCGACCTGGAGCTCGTTGAAGAGGGCCTCGGCGACGAAGTCGTAGCCTCCCTCGGCGGCCCACGAGGAGCGGAAGTTCCCTCGGCACATGTGCGTCGTCACGGTCATCCCCTCGGGGCGATCCGCGAGCGCCTCGTTGATGTGCCGAATGTAGACCTCGTGCTGGTGCTCTCGATCGCCGCCGATCGACGCGATGTACTCGCGCTGCTTCGGGTCGTTCAGGTAAGCGAGGCTCGTGTCGTCGAACTGGAGGTACGTGCAGCCGAGCTCTCCGAGCCGCCGGACCTCGTCGCGGTAGGCGGCCACGAGGTCCCGCCAGAACTCCTCGACGTCCGGGTAGACGCTCTCGTCGATCGCCGCCTGGCCGCCGCGGTAGTGGACCATGCTCGGCGACGGGATCGTCAGCTTCGGCGTCGCGCCGGTCGTCATCGACTTCAGCGTCTCGAACGCGTCCCCGAAGATCGTCTTCGACAGCGCGACGCGGTCGTGGACGGTCAGCGCCGCGGTCGTGAACTCGACGTCTCCCTGCTCGTTGTGGAAGGCGACCTTGATCTGCTCGTCCGCCGGGTCGATCCCGTCGAGCTGGTAGATGAAGTCCATGTGCCACGAGGTGCGGCGGAACTCGCCGTCCGTGGCCGACTGGAGCCCGACGTCCTCCTGCATCCGGACGACGTCGCGGATGGCGTCGTCCTCGACCTCCCGGAGCTCGCCGGCGCCGATCCGCCCCGCGGCGAAGTCTTCGCGCGCTCGGAGCAGCTCCGAGGGCCTGAGCAGGCTGCCGACGTGGTCGGCGCGGAACGGTGGCTGGGTTCGCGGTGTCATGTGCCTCCCTCCTCTTCGGCCATGACGTCCCGGAAGATCGCGAACGCGCCGTTCGCGGCCGGGACGCCGCAGTAGATCGCGCTCTGGAGCAGGACCTCCCCGATCTCCGCGCGGCTGAGGCCGTTCCGGAGCGCCGCCCGGATGTGCATCGCCAGCTCGCGGTCCCGGTTGAGCGCGACGAGCGCCATGAGCGTGATCGCGCTGCGGGTGCGGCGGTCGAGCCCCGGCCGGGCCCAGATCTCGCCCCAGGCGTACCGGGTGATCAGATCCTGGAACGCCGCGGTGTCGTCGGTCGTGCCGGCGACCGCGGCATCCACGTGCTCGTCGCCGAGGATCTCGCGGCGGATCCGCATGCCCTCGTCGAACCGCTCGCTCACGCGGCCTCCACGGGCGCGGCGGTCAGGTGGTCGGCGACGAGGCGCGAGAACGCCTCCGGCCGCTCGACGTTCGCGAGGTGAGCGGCGCCCTCCAGGACGGCGAGGCTCGCGTCCGGGATCCGATCGGCGAGCAGCCGCGCATGGTCGGGCGGGGTCGCGGGATCCTCGGCACCTGCGACGACGAGCGTCGGTGCCCGGATCTCCCCCAGCTGCTCACGGAAGTCCCAGCCGGCGAGCGCCTCGCAGAGGCGGGCGTAGTCCTCGGGCGGGGTCGCGGCCAGCGCGGTGCGGAACCGTTCCACGAGCTCGGGCGGCGCGGCCGGGGTGAACCAGCGGGCGACGATCGAGTCGGCGATCGGCTCCAGGCCGACCTCGCGGACGGTCGCGGCACGCTCGAGCCACTGCGCCGGCTCGCCGAACCGCGCCGAGGTGCAGGCGAGCACGAGCCTGTCGACGCGCTCCGGCGCGTTCGCCGCCACCCACATCGCCGTGGCGCCGCCGAGCGAGAGGCCGCAGATCGAGGCCCGCTCGGCGCCGGATTCGTCGAGCAGCTCGACGAGGTCCCGCCCGAGCTCGTCGACCGAGGCGCGGCCACGCTGGTCGTACCGGATGGGTCGGAACCGGCCCGCCCACTGCCCGACGTTCCGATCCCACAGCTCCGTGGTCGTCCCGAGTGACGACGGGAGGACGAGCACCGGTGTCATCCGAGCTCACTCCGGTAGGCCGCGATCGCCGCGTCCACGAACGCGTCGGCCGAGCCGAGATATGCCGTGGGGTCGAGGTCGCGCTGGTCGATCCCGAGCTCCTCCGCCAGGGGGCGCCCTGTCGCAGCCGCCTCGCTGACCCGCTCGTACGCCTCCCGCCGGCCCACGTCCTGCGCGAGGACGAACGCGGCTCGCTCGGCCATCACGAGACCGCCCGCTTCGTCCAGGTTCGCGCGCATCCTGCCGGCGTCGATCTCGAGGCCGTCCAGCGCGCGGCGAGCCCCCTCGACGGCACCGCCCGCGTAGGCCAGCGCCCCGAAGAGGGCGGGCCACTCGGAGTGCCAACCTCCGAGTGCGCGCTCGTGCTCCTGCGGCAGGGCGGCGAGGAGGACCGACGCCTGCGCCTGGACCTGCCTCGCGCAGGCGATCGCGACGGCGCTGCCGACCGGATTCCGCTTCTGCGGCATCGTCGATGAGGCCCCGCCGTCCGACTCGACGATCTCCGCGACCTCGGTCTGGCCGAGCAGCGCGACGTCGAGCCCGATCTTCGCCGCGGTCCCGGCGGCGACGGCGAGCGCGCCGCCCAGCTCGGCGACGCGCACCCGGTTCGTGTGCCACGGCGCCTCGGGCGCCGCGAGGCCGAGCTCCTCGGCGAACAGGCGCACCACCTCCGGCCCGGTCTCGCCGAGCGGCGCGAGCGTGCCGGCCGCGCCGCCGAGCTGGACGGCGAGCCGCTCGCTGCGCATCCTCGCGAGCGCCCGCCGCCCCTCGACGACTCCGAGCAGCCAGCCGGCCGCCTTGAGGCCGAAGGTGGTCGGGACGGCCTGACGGAGGAGCGTCCGGCCCGCCATCGGCGTGGCGCGGTGCGCGTCGGCCAGGCGCGCGCATTCGCGCGCGAGCTCGGCCGTTCCCTCGAGGAGCAGGTCCAAAGCGCGGCGGGAGACGAGCATGGCGGCGGTGTCGAGGACGTCCTGGCTCGTCGCGCCCCAGTGGACGTACCCCGCCGCGTCGCCGCCGACGGCCTCGGTCAGCGCGCGGACGAGCGGCTCGACCGGGTTGCCGGCCGCCCGGCCGTCGTCCGCGAGCCGTACTGGGTCGAACCGGTCGGCGCTACAGGCGTCCGCGATCGCCGCCGCGGTGGCTTCGGGGATGACGCCCGCCCGCGCCTCTGCGGCGGCGAGCGCGCGCTCGGCCTCCAGCATCGCCTGCAGCCACGAGCGGTCCGAGAGAGCCTCGCGGAACGGGGCGGGGACGAAGATCGCCTCGAACACGTCAGACGGCGAAGAAGACGGTTTCGCCCTCGCCCTGGAGGCGGATGTCGAACTCGAGGCCCTCGTCCGTCCGCGTCGCCACGAGCGAGGACGGGTCGGCGACCCCCCGGAGGACGGGGTCCTGTGCGTTCGCCTCCTCCTCGTCCGGGAAGTACATGCGCGTCAGGACCGGCTTCAGGAGCCCGCGCGCGAAGACCAGGACCGTCAGGTGCGGCGCCTGACCGTCCACGGCGCCGGGCTTGCAGGTGGAGAACGAGTAGCGCCCATCCGCGTCGCAGCCACACCGCCCCCAGCCGAACTCCTGCCGGTACGCGCCGTCCTCGTCGGCCTGCCAGATCTCGACTACCGAGTCCGGAACGGGGTCGCCCGCGCCGTCGACCACGCGCCCCGCGATCCGGACGCCGTCGGCGACCAGCTCGTTCGTCGGCCGTCGGGTCAACCCGATCGAGAAGTAGGGACCGACGGTCTGCGACGGCGTCGGATCCGCCATCAGGACTCCATGGGCGTCTCGGCCGGCCCGCCGAGGACGATGTCGAACCGGTACCCGAGCGCCCACTCCGGCTCGGTCGTCTCGTAGTCGAAGCCGCAGATCAGCAGCTCGCGCGCCTTCGGGTCGCGCACCGACTGGAAGATCGGGTCGTACTCGAAGAGCGGGTCGCCGGGGAAGTACATCTGCGTGACGAGCCGGTTCGTGAACGCCCGCCCGAAGATCGAGAGGTGGATGTGCGCGGGCCGCCACGCGTTCGGGTGATTGCGCCAGGGGTACGCGCCGGGCTTGACGGTGACGAAGCGGTATCGGCCCTCGTCGTCGGTCAGGCAGCGGCCGGCGCCGGAGAAGTTCGGGTCGAGCGGCGCCGGATGCCGGTCGACCTCGTGGAGGTAGCGGCCCGCGGCGTTCGCCTGCCAGATTTCGATCAGCGTCGAGCGCACCGGCCGGCCCGCGGAGTCGGTGACGCGGCCCGTGACGATGATCCGCTCGCCGAGCGGCTCGCCGTCGTGCTGCCGCGTGAGATCGTGGTCGAGTTCCCCGATCGACTCATGCCCGAACGCCGGGCCGGCCAGCTCGGAGAGCGTGTGCGGCAGGATCACGAGCGGGCGCTTCGGCGAGCGCAGTTGCGTCGACCGGTAGTCGGGGTAGAGGTACGGCGGCTGTCCGGGGTCTTGCCCGTCCGCGATCGTCCTCAGGGCGTCGGCGGCCCGGCTCATGTCCTGACAGTCTCCCCCGTCGTCGGCTCGAGCGCACGGAGAGCCTCGAGCTCCACGTCGGAAGGCGGCTCGACCGTGCGCGTCTCGGGTGCGACCTTCAGCTCCCACCCCGTCGCCTGCCGCGCATCCTCGGCCGTCACGTCGGGGTAGAGCTCGGTCATCACCAGCTCGCCCGTCTGCGCATCCGGCTCGAGCATGCCGAGGTCGGTCACGACGCAGGTGACGCCCGCGCCGCCGCCGCGCGGCCTGCCGACGGTCGTGAGGAAGTCCAGGCGCTCCACGAACGTCCGCGTCGTCTGACGGAGCATGACGAACGTCTCGTGGCACCAGGCCGCGATCTCCGGCGCGCCGCCCGCACCCGGGAGGCGCACTTTCGGCCGCTCGTAGTCCCCGATCACCGTGCTGTTCAGGTTCCCGTGCGGGTCGATCTGCGCCGCGCCGAGGAAGCCGACGTCGATCCGGCCGCCCTGGAGCCAGTAGCTGAAGATCTCGGGCACCGAGACGACGGCGTCGGCGGTCTCCGCGAGCGCGCCGTCCCCGATCGAAAGCGGCAGGTGCCTCGGCTTCGCGCCGATCGTCCCGCTCTCGTAGATGAGCACGCTCTCCGGTGCGTGCGTCGCCCGCGCGAGGTTCGCCGCCTGACTCGGGAGCCCGATGCCGACGAAGCAGACGGTCCCGTTGCGCAGCCTGCGCGCGGCGGCGACCGCCATCATCTCGTCGGCCGTGTACATCGGGGTCGCGACCGTCATACCGGCGACGCCTCCCGGTCGAGCACGTGACGCTCCATCCACGCCCGGAAGCTCTCGCGGTCGCGGCTGATCTCGTCCCAGCGCAGGTAGAACGCGTTGTCCCGGTCGTAGTACCCGTGGGCGTAGGACGGGTGGGCGCCGCCGGGGGCGAGCGCCACGGCGGTGATCGTCCAGCCCGGCAGGAAGACCGCGGTCGGACGCGGCTCGAGCGCCGGGACGATCTCCTCGACCGTCACGATCGAGCGCCGCGAGGCGAGGACGGCCTCCTTCTGCACGCCGCTGATCCCCCAGAGCTGCACGTTGCCCGCCTCGTCGGCCTGCTGGGCGTGGACGATGCCGACATCCGGGCGGATAGCCGGCACGGCGGCCAGCTGCTCGCCCGTGAAGGGGCACTCGATCCACCGGACCCGGGTGCGTTCGGCCAGGTCCGTCCCCTCGTAGCCGCGGACGATCCCGAACGGGAAGCCGGACGCTCCCGCCGCGTAGCCCGCGGCCATCCCGGCGTGCGAGTGCTCTTCGAGCTCGAGCGGCCCTGGCCAGTCGTGCTCGACGGCGTCGCGGAGCCGGTGGAGCGAGCCGACCCCCGGGTTCCCGCCCCACGAGAACACGAGCTTGCGCGCGCAGCTCATCCCGATCAGCTGGTCGTAGACAACGTCCGGCGTCATCCGCACGAGCGTGAGCTCGCGTCGGCCCTGGCGGATGAGCTCGTGGCCCGCAGCGTTCGGGATCAGGTGCGTGAAGCCCTCGAGCGCCACGACGTCGCCGTCGTGGACGAGCTCGCGAACCGCCTCGCCGAGCGGAACGATCTCGGCCAACTCGCTCCCTCGCGTCTAGAAGGGGAACGGATGCGGGCCGCTCTTCACCGTCACCCAGTGGACCTCGGTGAACTCGTTGATCGCCGCGGTCCCGCCAAAGCGGCCGAACCCGCTCTCCTTCACGCCGCCGAACGGCATCTGCGGCTCGTCCGCGACCGTCTGGTCGTTGACGTGGACGATCCCCGACTCGATCCGCTGAGCGAGCGCGAGCCCGCGGTCCGGATCCGACGTGATGATCCCCGCGGAGAGGCCGTAGGCCGTGCGGTTCGCCCGCTCGATCGCCTCGTCCTCGCTCTTCACGACCTCGACCGACGCAACCGGGCCGAAGGTCTC
Organism: Gaiellaceae bacterium; assembly: GCA_035707105.1. GTDB lineage: Bacteria > Actinomycetota > Thermoleophilia > Gaiellales > Gaiellaceae > JACDAN01. The sequence goes on from DASSUI010000064.1 coordinate 12,526, forward strand.
GAGCTGCGCCAGCTCGGAGTCCTCGGGAACGTCCGACACGAGTGTCGCGGCATAGACCGAGCCGTCGGCCTCGCCGCCGGCAAGGAGCGTCGCGCCCTTCTCGACCGCCTCGTCGACGCGGCCCTTGACCTTGGCGGCGGCGTCCGGCGTGATCAGCGGGCCGATGATCGTGTCCTGCTCCCTCGGGTCGCCGGACTTCAGCGCCTTCGTCTTCTCGACGAGCCGCTCGACGAACGAGTCCGAGATCGGCTCCTCGACGATGATCCGCCGGGCCGACATGCAGATCTGGCCCTGGTGAAGGAACGCGCCGAAGGCGGCGGCGGCGACGGCGTAGTCGAGGTCGGCGTCGCCGAGCACGATCAGCGGGTTCGAGCCGCTGAGCTCGAGAACGACGCGCTTCAGGTTCCGCCCCGCCGCCTCCGCGATCCTCCGACCGGTCTCGGTCGAGCCGGTGAAGTTGATCACCCGCACCGCGGGATTCTCGGCGAGCTCGTCGCCGATCGGCCCGGCCTCGCCGGGGGCGTGCGTCACGATGTTGAGGACCCCCTCGGGCAGGCCTGCCTCCGAGAAGATCTCGCCCCAGAGGAGCCCGCCGACGTAGGGCGAGAGCTCCGAGGGCTTCAGGACGACCGTGTTCCCGAGCGCGAGCGGCACCGCGATCGAGCGGGCGGAGAGGATGAGCGCCGCGTTCCACGGCGCGATCGCGCCCACGACGCCGACCGGCCGGCGCAACCCCATCGCGAACGCACCGGTGTCGGACGGGATCACCTCGCCCATCGGCATGTACGGCATGGCCGCGGCCTGGCGGAAGAGGCCCGGGACGAAGTGGAGCTGGAACATCGCGAACCCGAACGTCGAGCCCGTCTCGCGGGTCAGCCAGGACCCGACCTCCTCGGCGCGGGCTTCGAGGATGTCGGCGGCCTTGAGGAAGATCGCCTGTCGCGCGGCGGGCGGGGTCTCAGACCAGGCGGGAAATGCCTCGGCCGCCGCGTCGATCGCGCGGCGTGCGTCCTCCCGCGTTCCGGCCGGCACATTTGCGACGACATCGCCCGTGAACGGGTCGGCGTCCTCGAACGTCCTCCCTCCTTCCGCCTCCGTCCACTCGCCGCCGATGTGCAGGCCGCGGACCGTGTTCTCGATCGCGCTGGCGGTCATCTCGAGCCCCCTTTGCCTCCGGCCGTGTTCGACATGAGAACAGGCATCCGGTTATCGCACCGCACTCTCCCACCGGCGCAAGCGCGCTGTCAAGCGGAACCGGCGGCACCCGCCGGCGCCGTCGCCGCACGGAGGTCGACCTCGATCGCGGCGGCCGTCTCGAGCAGGCGCGGGACGACCTCGCGGCGCACCGCCTGCATCGTCATCCGCGTCGCGTGGACGGACACGTTGAGCGCCGCTGCGACCGTCTGACCCGCGTCCCGGATGGGCACTGCAGCCGACCGGACGCCCTGCTCGAGCTCCTGGTCGACGGCGGCCCAGCCCGCTTCGCGAACCTCCTCGATGCGCTCCCGCAGGGTCTTCACGTCGGGAACCGTCCGCTCCGTCAGCGGCTCCACGGCAATTCTGCCCAGCCGCTCGTCGAGCGTCTCCGGGCTGAGTCCTGCGAGCAGCACGCGCCCCATCGACGTCGGATACGCGGGAAGCCGCGTTCCCACCGCGATCGTGATGGTCATGATCCGCTGCGTCGAGACGCGGGCGACGTAGACGACGTCCAGGTCGTCCAGCACCGCCACCGACGACGACTCGTTCACCTCGGCGACGAGCGACTCCATGTGCGGCATCGCGACCTCGGGCAGGCTGAGCGCCGAGAGGTACGCGTAGCCGAGGTCGAGCACGCGCGGCCGGAGCGAGAATGTCCCGCCGTCCTGGCGGACGTAGCCGAGTCGTACCAGCGTCAGGAGGAAGCGCCGGGCGGCGGCACGGGTGAGGCCGGTCGCGCGCGCGACGTCGCTGAGGCGGAGCTCGGGGTTGTCCGCTCCGAAGGCTCGGATGACCGCGAGCCCGCGCTCGAGCGACTGCACGTGGTCCGGATTCCGCGGCCGGCTTGGTTCCAGCATGTGAACGGATGTTCTCATACCGAACTTCCGCGCTCGGAGATACTGGCGCCCGTGACCGTCCGCAGTGTCCGCGACGCGACGTTCGACGTCCTCCGGGAGCACGGCCTCACGACGATCTTCGGGAACCCCGGCTCGACCGAAGTGCCCTTCCTGGCCGGCCTGCCGGACGACCTGCGGTTCGTGCTCGGCCTCCACGAGGGCGCGGTCGTCGGGCTCGCGACCGGGTGGGCGATCGGGCGGCGGGAGCCGGCCTTCGCGCTGCTCCACACCACCGCAGGTCTCGGAAACGCGGTCGGGGCGCTGGCGACCGCTCGCGTCAACCGAGCGCCGCTCGTCGTCCTCGTCGGCCAGCAGGATCGGCGCCACCTCGCGTTCGAGCCGTTTCTCGCCGGGCGTCTGCGTGGGCTCGCGGGCGAGTACCCGGTGTGGACGGACGAGCCGGTCCGCGCGCAGGACGTTCCCGGCGCGATCGCGCGCGCCGCGCACGAGGCGGTGACTCACCGCGGACCTGCGCTCGTGACCGTGCCGATGGACGACTGGAGCGCACCGGCGGACGAGCAGCGCGAGAACGCCGCGCCGGCTCGGATCGTGCGCGCTACCGCGGCCGACCCGGGCGCGGTCGAGGAGCTCGTCCGGTTCCTCGAGGGCGCCCGCGCTCCGGCGCTCGTCGTCGGCGCCGAAGCCGACGACCCCGACGCCTGGGAGACAATCGCCGCGGTGGCGGAGCGCCTGGTCGCGCCGGTGTTCCAGGAGTCCTTCGGCGCCCGGGCCGGCTTCCCCCAGGATCACCGGCTCTTCGCCGGCGTCCTCCCGGCCGACCGGCCGCGGCTGCGCGAGCGGCTCGCGCCGTACGACACGCTGCTCGTCCTCGGCGCGCCGGTCTTCCGTCAGTCGCCGTACGCCGAGGGTCGCCTCACGGAGGCGGGGACGCGAATCGCCGTCGTCGGTGACAACCCGGACGAGATCCACCGGAGCCCGGCGGAGATCGCGGTGCTCGCGCCGCCCGTCGCGGTCTGCGGCGCCCTGGCCGCGCGCCTCGCGCAGCGGGAGGCGACGCCGCCGGAGCCGTACCAGCCCCCCGCCGCGCCCGACCCGCCGGAGACTGGTCTGCAGATGTCGGCGGGACACGTCCTCGCCGCGCTCGCCGAGCGCCTGCCGCCGGAGGCGGTCGTCGTCGAGGAGGCGCCGGTCGACCGGCCGGAGCTCCACGACCGTCTGCTCGCGCGGCGTCCGCTCGGCTTCCTCAGTGCGGCGATGGGCGGGCTCGGGTTCGCGCTCGCGGGCGCGACCGGCGTGCGGATGGCGCTGCCCGAGCGCCCGGTCGTCGCGGTCGTCGGCGACGGCTCGGCGCTCTACGGGATCCAGGCGCTCTGGAGCGCGGCGTACTACCGGGCCGGCTCGCTGTTCGTGATCCTCTCGAACGGCGGCTACGCGATCATGGACAGGCTCGCTGAGCGCCACGGAGCACCCGGCCCCTGGCCGGCGTTCGACGTCGACATCGCGGCGCTCGCGCGCGCGCAGGGCTGCGACGCCCGACGGATCAACGAGCACGGCGAGCTCCTCGCCGCGCTCGACGAGGTCGTCCCGGCCCTGGCGGGCCGCGACGAGCCGCTGCTGCTCGACGTCGCGGTCGCGCCGACCGCGACCTTCGCACCGTGAGCCGGGGAGGGCGCCCTGCGGCGCCCTCCCCGCCCGCGGGTCAGAGCACCCTGAAGCTCTTCTTCACGCCGGGACGCCCGGCGGACCAGTACCGGTACGTCCCCGCCCTGAGGTTCAGCGTCCAGGTGGCGCGGCCGACGCCCCTGAGCGTCGTCCGCCGGTTCACGCGCGGCCCCTTGAGGACGAAGCTCTGCTTGCGCGAGCTGTCCGTGACCACGAACGTGTACGGCCCGGCGGCGAGCCGCCGCACGACGCGCCCCTCGTGGCGCAGGAGCACACGCCGTGCCTGCACCGTGCCCTGGAGGACGAGCCCGCTCGCGATGCTGCTCGGCACGAGCTGCCGCAGGTTCGGCGACCGCGAGATCACGCCGTACTTCCGCGTGTACCGGGCGAGCTGGTCGAGCTTGCCGCGGTCGATCACCGGGCTCCAGATCGGCAGCCGGACGTTCTGCGTCCCCGACGGGAGCATCGCCCGGACCTCGGCCGGATGCGCCTGCGCGTAGACGAGCGACCGGTTGATCGCCCGCCGGAACCGCGCCGCGAGATCCGGGTTTCGCGAGCGCCAGCTCTGCCTCGCGGCGTAGCCGCCGATCGGCCAGTACCGGCCGAGCACCGGGCCCGGGGCCATCACGCTGCGCGCGTTGTCGATGTTCAGCGCCTGGGAGAGGAACGGCTCGGGCGTCCAGATCGCGTCGACCTGGCCGTTGTTCAGTGCCGACCGCATCTGCGGGAACGGGATCGCCGTCAGACGGAACGAGTTCGGGCTGATCCCCTGCTTCTCCATCGCCGCCTTGATCATCACCTCGCCGACGCCCTTGAGCGCGTTCACCGCGATCGTCTTGCCGCGGAGATCACGCGCCGTGCGGATCGAGCTCGAGCCCTTGACGAGGATGTTCTGCCAGTTGTCCGCCGCCGTCGTCCCCTCCACCTCGCTCGCAGCCACGAGCGTCATCGGGATGTTGTTCGTGACGGCGATGAACATCGGCACGAAGCCCAGGTAACCGATGTCGCCGTTGTTGTTCGCCATCGCGAGCACGACGTCGTTGCCACTCTGCAGCGTGGTCTTCTTGATCTCGATCCGCTCCCGCGCGAAGAACCCGTGCCTGATGCCCAGGTCGAGCGGGAAGCCGTTCGCGATCGGCAGCGTCACCACCCTCACCTCGGACGTCTGCACGGGCGCACTCGCGGCCGTGCCACCGAACACGCTCAGCACGACGAGCGCCGCCACCGCGAGCGCCAGCCCCAGCGCCCGCGTGCGGTGGTCGCGCGATTTCCCCCTCATTCCGAACCTCCTTTTCCCGAAGCGCATGGCTCCTCTCCTCTCGACAGCTCGCAGGTCCCTATCCCCCTTCGCCCGCCTCCGCGAGGACGGGCTCGGTCGTCGTGTCCTGGTCGACCTGCTCGCGCTTGATGAGACGCGCCACGTGCGCCCGCAGGTGCGTGAAGTCCGGTAGCTCCTTCGTCGCGATCTGGTCGCGTGGGAACGGCAGGTCGACGTCGATGATCTCCTTCACCTCCGTGGGCGCGTGAGTAAGGACGACGACGCGGTCCGAGAGATAGACGGACTCGTCGATGTCGTGCGTGACGAAGAGGATCGTCACGGCGAACTCCTCTCGCACCCGCAGGATGAGGTCCTCGAGGTCGCCCCGTGTCTGCGCGTCGACCGACGCGAACGGCTCGTCCATGAGCAGGATCGACGGCTGGTACGCGAGCGCCCGCGCGATCGCCACGCGCTGCTGCATCCCGCCCGAGAGCTGCCACGGGTAGTGTTCCACGAACCGCGTGAGGCCCACGGCTTCGACCGCCTCCTCGACGAGCTCCTTGCGCTCGCGCCGGCCGAGCCGCTTGTGGCGCAGCGGGAGCAGGACGTTGTTGCGGACGGACGACCACGGCATGAGCGACCTTCCGTACTCCTGGAAGACGAGAGCCATCTCCTCGGGCGGCGACGTCACCCTCTTCCCGCGCAGCAGCACCTCCCCGCCGCTCGGGCGCAGGAGCCCCGCGACGCACTTCAAGAGGGTCGTCTTCCCGCAGCCCGACGGACCGACGACGCAGACGAACTCGCGGTCGGCCACGGAGAAGGCGACGTCGCCGATCGCCCTGGTCGCCTTCGCGCCCGTGCCGTAGGTCTTGCCCACGTGGTGGATCTCGAGGAGTGGGCCGCCGGGCGTGCTCACTGGGCCGCCGCCGCGCGCCAGCCGCGATGCCAGCGGAGCACGCGGCGCTCCACCAGGAGGAGAACCAGGTTGAGCAGGTAGCCGAGCAGGCCGATCAGCAGGATCGCGGCCCACATCGGGACGAGCTGGAAGGTGTTCTTCGAGATCAGGAGCACGTAGCCGACGCCGCTCGTGCTCGAGAAGTACTCGGTCAGCACCATCATGATCACGGCGAGCGAGAGGCTCGTCCGCATGCCCGCGAAGATCTGGGGCAGCGCGGCCGGTAAGACGACCCTGCGGATCCGCTCTAGGCGCCGCACGCCGTACGAGCGCGCCGTCTCAACGAGCGTCGGGTCGATGCCGCGGACCCCGTCGATCGTGTTCAGCAGGATCGGGAAGAGGCAGAAGAAGGCGATGAACGCGATCTTCTGCCGGTTGCCGATCGAGTGCAGCAGCACGATGGAGATCGGGAGCAGCGCCGGCGGCGGCATCGCGCGCCACCACTCGATGTGCGGCATGGCGAGCAGCCGGCCCCAGCGCGAGAGGCCGAGGGGGATGCCGAGCAGGATCCCGAGGACGACGGCGATGCCAAAGCCGGCCGCGATGCGCGTGAGGCTCGGCACGACGTGGAGCTCGAACTGCGAGAAGAGCCACATCTCGCGGAACTCGACGAGGATCGTCGACAGCCGCGGGAACATCGGGTCGTTCGCCCGCGCCGTCCACATCTGCCAGGCGGCGAGGATCGCGATCGGGACGGCGAGCTCCGCCGCGATCGCGGAGGCCTCGTAGACGCGCCGTCTCGTCATGCCTGGACCGCCCGCTGGGACGGGTGCCAGCGCAGCGCCCACTTCTCCAGGCCGGCGAAGACGAGGTAGATCGTGATCCCGAGGAACCCGGTGGCGAGCGCGAGCGCGTACACCTGCACCGTCAGCCCGAACGACTCCGCGACGTTCATGATCTGGCCGAGCCCGGGGATCCCCATGAAGAGCTCCGCCGTGAACGCGAGGATCAGCGCGACCGCCGACGAGATCCGGAGGCCCGTGGCGATGTAGGGCACCGCGCTCGGCAGCTTGATCCGGTACAGGCGCTCGAACCGGCCGATGCCGAAGGAGCGGGCGGTGTCGAGGGCGACCGGGTCGACGTCGCGGACCCCGTAGATCGTCTGGACGAGGAGCGGCCAGAAGGCGCCGAAGGTGGCGAGGAAGACCTCGCTCTTCAGGTTGGTCCCGAGCGTGAGAAAGAGAAGCGGAATCAGCGCGGCGGACGGGATCGGCCGGAGGAACTCGATCGGGATCCGGAACGCGCGATTCGCGAAGTCGCTCGAGCCGAGCAGGATGCCGATCGGCACGGCGAGCGCCGTCGCGATTCCGAGCCCGAGCGCCCAGCCGCGGACGGTCTGGCCGAACGCCGTCCAGAACTCGCGCGTATGCATCATCGACCACAGCTCCTGGAAGGTGGTCGTCATCGCCGGCAGGTCCTGCTCGGAGATGATCCCTCGCTTCGAGATGAACTCCCAGAGCAGCAGCGCGGCCGAGATCGAGACGACGGCCGCGATCGCCGGAGCGGCTCGCGAGACGACCGCGCCCGCCCTCGCGCGCGTCTCTCCCGAGACGGAGCGGGCCGACGCTACGCCCGAAGCGGACACGCGGTAGTCCTAACACGTTCGAGGAGCGCATGTGCGCAGATCGGGCCGTCGTTCGCATCGAGAACAACCGCCGCGGTAAGCTCGTGCAGGTGCCGGACCGCGGGAGCACCCTCGCACGACCCACTGCGACCTCGATCGCCGGTGGCTACCTCCCGCTCGGCGCGCACCTCGTGGGCAGCGTCCCGCTCGGCAGCGGCGAGGAGGTCTTCCGCACGCTGGGCGAGCGCCTGGGCGACCGTCTGCGTCGCCTACCGGACGGGGAGACCGGCCCGCGTGCAGACTGGATCGTCTGGCAGTACCCGGTGCTGAGCTCGCGGACACAGTTCGAGGTCGCGCCGCCCGCGCCGGGGTCGTACCGGGCACTCCCCCGCCTGCGGCTGCGCTCGGCCGAGGACGCCGAGGAGCTCCGGTTCGGTTCGCTCGGGTACGCCGACGCGGCGGCCGCCTCGTACGCGATCTTCGCTCCGCTCAAGCGCGACGGCCTCGTGCCCCCGGGGGCCCGCTTCCAGGTCTGCCTCCCGACACCGCTCGCACCGGTCAGCGCCTTCGTGGCCGTCGAGGACCAGGCGGTCGTGGAGCGCGCCTACGAGGCGGCGATGATGACCGAGCTGGAGCAGCTCCTCGCCGCCGTGCCGCACGACCAGCTCGCTCTCCAGTGGGACACGAACGTCGAGTTCGGGATGCTCGCAGGCGAGCTGCCGGTGTGGTTCCCGGACGTGAAGACCGGGATCCTCGAGCGACTGATCCGGATCAGCCGCGCCGTCCCGCCGGAGGTCGAGCTCGGCTTCCACTTCTGCCTCGGCCACGACGAGCAGGCCGAACGCCACGTCCCTGCGGACATGCGCCAGATGGTGGAGGTCGCGAACGGGCTCGCGGCCACGCTCGACCGGCCCTTGAACTGGGTGCACATGCCGCTCGCGCGGGACCGCGACGACCGCGCGTTCGTGGAGCCGCTGCGAGACCTCCGCGTCCACTCCGAGACGGAGCTCTACCTCGGGGCGCTCCATGGCGGCGAGACGCCGGAGAGGACCCGGGAGCGGATCGCGACCGCCCACGACGCGGTGACCGAGTTCGGACTCGCGACGCCGTGCGGCTGGGGCCGCCTGCCTCCCGGCCTCGTGCCCGAGCTTCTCGACGCCCACGCCGAGCTCAGCCGCCCAGTGGCCGATCCGGACCGGCGGACGGGATTCGCCTTCGACTGGGGCGGGTTCGAGCGGATCCCCGACGAGGACTGGATCGCGCAGCCCGTCGACTCGTTCGGGCTCCACTACGACACCGTCGAGAACCACGGGTGGTACCGCAACCTGGACCTGACCGTCGAGCAGCTCGCCGGCGACTTGCGGGAGGGACAAGTCCTGATCGACTACTCGGGCGGGACTGGGATCCTGCTCGACCGGCTCCGGCTGCGGATCTTCGACCGACAGGTCGGCATGCTGATCGTCGACAGCTCGCCGAAATTCCTGCGCGTCGCGCTCGACCGGTTCCGCGCGGACGAGCGCGTAGCGTTCCGCCGCCTCCGCTACCTGAAGGACGAGCGGCGGCTCCAGTACGTGGACGAGGTCCTGCCCGAAGGCTTCGTCGCCGACGCGCTCGTCTCGACGAACGCGATCCACCTGTACGACGACCTGGAGAACACGCTCCGCGCCTGGGCCCGGGTGCTCCGGCCGGGCGGGCGGGTCCGCATCAACTCCGGCAATCTCAGGAACCCGCGGGCCGGCGAGAACGAGTGGATCATCGACGAGACGGTCTACGTCGTCCACGAGGTCGCGACGGGGATCGTCCGCACCGAGGACCGGTACTCGGCGTACCGGCCCGTCCTGGACGACGAGGAGCGGATGCGGGCGTACCTCGACTATCGCGACCGCGTGTTCCTCGCCCCACGGCCGCTCGAGCACTATACCGCCGCGCTCGAGTCGGCAGGTTTCGCGGTCGAGGAGATCACCGAGCGGACGATCGAGGCGGACGTCGAGGAGTGGTACGCGTTCCTCGCCGCGTACGCGGACGCCGTGCTCGGCTGGGTCGGGGGGTCGGCGAAGGTCGACGGGGGCCCGGCTTCCGAGGAGGCGGCCGCCGACCGGCTGCGGCTCCTCCACGACTCGCTCGCGGTGATCTTCGGCGGCCGGGAGACGTTCCTCTGCTGCTGGACGTACATCACCGCGACGCGTGCCTGACGGGGAATCGTCGGGGACGCGGAGACGTTGTAGAAGGCTGACGCTCCACATTCCCTCCACGCGAGAAGGGAGAAGTGATGTCACTCTCGCGAAGGACGCTTTGGATCGGAGCCGCGCTTCTGCTTGCAGCCGTCGCCGTGGTGCTCATCGCCGTGTACTCAGGTGACGGCAGCGGCGGCGGAGGCGTCGGCTACTAGCGCTTGCTGAACGACGAGGGGCTGGCAAGCCGGCCCCTCGTCTCGGTGCTGCCTTTTGCCGTCAGTGCAGGTCCGGGGTTCACGGCGGTCACCGGCCCACGGCGTAGCCCTGCATCCCACGCGCGCTCGCGGCCGCCTTGAGCAGGCCGTCCTCCCGTGCCACCGCGCTCACGCGTCCCAGCGACCAGTCTCCGGCCACATCGAGAGCGTGACCGCGGTCCCGCAGATCGGCGACGACCTCGGCTCCGAAGCGCGCCTCGAGCGACAGCGAGCGCAGCTCCGCCTGGCGCGGGAAGAACGAGGACGGGAAGTGGTCGGTATGGAACTCCGGCGCGTCGACCGAGGCCTGGAGATCGAGCCCGAAGTGGACGTGGTTCAGAAGGGCGTGGAGCGACCATTGATCCTGCTGGTCGCCGCCGGGCGTCCCGAACGCCAGGTAGGGCTCGCCCGCCCGCAGGGCGATCGACGGCGAGAGCGTCGTGCGCGGTCGCTTCCCCGGCTCCAGGGAGGCCGGCAGACCCTCTTCGAGCCAGAACATCTGAGCTCGTGTCCCGAGCGGCCAGCCGAGCTCACGGATAACCGGCGAGCTCTGGAGCCAGCCGCCGCTGGGCGTCGCGGAGACCAGGTTGCCGAACCGGTCGGCGACGTCGAGGTGGACCGTGTCGCCGCGCGTCGGCTCTCCCGCGCCAACGGTGGCCGCCGCCTCCACGAGCCTCGGAAGCCGTCCCCCGCCGGGACGCAGCTCGCCGGACGCCTCGCTCCCGACGAGCGCCCGCCGCACGGCGTTGTACTCCTCCGAGAGGAGCCGTTCGAGCGGCACGTCGACGAAGCTCGGATCCCCGTAGAGCGCCTCTCGGTCCGCGAAGGCGAGCTTCGCGCACTCGACGACCGTGTGCACGTACTCCGCCGAGCCGCGCCCGAGCCCGTCCAGATCGAAGCCGGAGAGCAGGGCCAGCTGCTGGAGGAGCACCGGCCCCTGTCCCCACGGCCCGGTCTTGCAGACGGTGTGGCCGGCATAGTCGTAGGTGACCGCGGGCTCGACGGTGGCTTCCCACCGTGCCAGGTCGTCGCCGGCGAGCAGCCCCCCGTTCGCGCGCGAGAATCCGTCGATCGCCTCCGCGACGAAGCCTTGGTAGAAGGCCGCGCGCGCCGCGTCGATGCGAGCCTCCCGGCTCCCGGAGCCCGCCTCGTCGAGGATCCGCCGGTAGGTCGCGGCCAGCACGCGGTTCCGAAAGAGCATGCCCGGGCGCGGAGCCGGCAGGTAGAGCTCGGCCGAGGCCTCCCACTCGCGGAGCAGAGGCTCGGTGCGCTCGATCGTCGCCGTCATGCCGGGCAGCACGGGATAGCCGCCCTCGGCGTAGCCGATCGCGAACTCGAGCACGTCCTCCGGCGCAAGGGTCCCGAAGTCCCGGAGGAGCAGCATCCAGCCGTCGAACGCGCCCGGCACGCAGGCCGCCAGCAGCCCGGTCCCGGGGATGAGCTCGTGGCCGAGCTCGCGGAACTGCTTGATCGACGCCGCTGCCGGCGCCGTTCCTTGCGCACAGAGGACGAGCGGCGCCTCGCGCTCGGCGCTCCAGAAGACGACGGGGAGGTCGCCGCCCGGGCCGTTCAGGTGCGGCTCGACGACCTGGAGCGTGAAGCCGGTCGCGACCGCCGCATCGAAGGCGTTGCCGCCCCGCTCGAGGACGGCCATGCCCGCCGCGGACGCGAGCCAGTGGGTCGACGCGACCATCCCGAAGGTGCCGCGGAGCTCGGGGCGTGTCGTGAACGTCACGGTTCCGTCGCTGCCGCCAGCTCCACCGGCGACTCGGCAAGACGCGGCGCCTCGGTCCCTCGACGCACGAGATGACACGCGACGAAGTGGCCTTCGCCTGTCACGTCGACGAGCGGCGGTTCCTCCTCGGTCGAGCGTGGCGCCGACTGGCTCTCCAGCGGGCACCGCGTCCGGAAGCGGCACCCGGACGGGGGTTCGATCGGGCTCGGGATGTCGCCGTCGAGCACGACGCGCGTCCTCGTTCGCTGGACGTCGGGGTCGGGAACGACCGCCGCCGAGAGCAGGGCCTGGGTATAGGGATGCTGCGGCCGCGCGAACAGCTCGTCACGCGGCGCGAGCTCGACGATCTTGCCCAGGTACATGACCGCGACGCGGTCGCAGAGGTACTCGACCGTCCCGAGATCGTGGCTGATGAACAGGCACGAGAACCCGAGGTCCGCCTGAAGATCCCGGAGCAGGTTGAGCACGGACGCCTGGACCGACACGTCCAGCGCCGACACGGGCTCGTCCGCGATGAGCAGATCCGGCGACACGCTCAGCGAGCGGGCGAGGCCGACACGCTGGCGCTGGCCGCCGGACAGCTCGTGCGGATACCGGAAGCGCAACTCGGGGCGGAGCCCGACGGAGTCGAACAGCTCGATCACGCGCTCGTCGCTCTTCGAACGGCGGACGAGCCGGTGAAGCCGCAGCGGCTCGCCGACGATCTGCCCGCAGGTCATCCGCGGGTTCAGCGAGGAGTACGGGTCCTGGAAGACGATGTGCATCCGCCGGCGATGTGGGCGCAGCCGGCGACGGGACAGGTGCGTGATGTCCTCCCCGTCCAACCGGATTGTGCCCGCCGTCGGCTCGTAGAGCCGGTTGATGCAGTAGCCGACGGTCGTCTTGCCGCTGCCCGACTCACCGACGAGGCCGAGCACCTCCCCGGGAGCGATGGCGAACGAGACGCCGTCGACGGCGTGGACGATCCGGCCCCCTTTGCCGACTCCGCGTCCGAGCGTGAAGTGCTTGACGAGCCCCTCCACCTCAAGCACCGGCTGCCGCTCGGCCGTCATTGTGCTCCCGGGTGGAAACAGGCCACCAGATGGTCGGGACGGATCAGGCGTAGCTCCGGGACCTGCGACCAAGACAGCTCGTCCGCGCGCGGGCAGCGGTCGGCGAACGCGCAGTGCGCCGGAAGCTCCGCCAGCGACGGGACGCGACCGGGGATCTCCTGGAGACGCCGGTTGCGCTTCGCGCCGGCACGGGGGACCGCTCCGAGCAGGCCGATCGTGTACGGGTGCTGGGGGGAGGCGAACAGCTCCCGCACCGGCGCCTCCTCGGCCTTCCGCCCGGCGTACATGACGACGACGCGGTCGGCCAGGTCAGCCACGACGCCCAGGTTGTGGGTGATCAGGATGATCGCCGTCCCAAGCCGTTCTCGGAGCTCGCGCAGCAGGTCGAGGATGCCCGCCTGGATCGTGACGTCGAGCGCCGTCGTCGGCTCGTCGGCGATCAGGATCTTCGGGTCACAGGCGAGCGCCATGGCGATCACCACCCGCTGGCGCATCCCGCCCGAGAGCTGGTGCGGATACTCCTCTGCGCGGCGCCGCGGATCCGGGATGTGGACGAGGTCGAGCAGCTCGAACACGCGCCCGCGGGCGGCGCGCCGGGAGATGCTCAGGTGCTCGCGCAGCACCTCTTCGATCTGGTCGCCCACGCGGAACACGGGGTTGAGGGACGTCATCGGCTCCTGGAACACGAACGAGATCTCGCGACCGCGGATCTTTCGCAAGAGCGAGCGCGAGCCGCCGAGGAGCTCCGTTCCCTGGAATCGGATGCTGCCCGTCACACGCGCGGTCGGCGGGAGGAGACCCAGGATCGACAGGGCGGTCACGCTCTTGCCGCAGCCGGACTCACCGACGACGCCGAGGACCTGACGGGGCTCGAGGTCGAGCGACATCCGGTCGACGGCGTGGACCGTGCCTTCGTCGGCGGCGAACCGGACCGAGAGGTCCCGCACTTCGAGCAGCGGCTCCATCAGCGCTGCGTCTTCGGGTCCAAGACGTCCCGGAGCCCGTCCCCGAGCAGGTTGAACGCGAGCGCCACCACGACGATCGCGAGCCCCGGATAGACGGCGAGGCTCGGCGCCTCGTTCAGGTACGGCTGCGCCGCGTTCAGCATCACGCCCCAGGACGGGGTCGGCGGCTGGACTCCCAGCCCGAGGAAGGAGAGGACTGCCTCGCCGATGATCGCGGCCGGGATCGTCAGCGTCGCCTGCACGAGGAGGGTGCTCGTCATGTTGGGGAGGATGTGCCGGCCGACGATCACCGCGTCGTTCGCGCCGTTCGCCACGGCCGCCCGGACGTAGTCTTCCTCCCGGAGTGCCAGCGCCTCCCCGCGCGCGATGCGGACGAGCGGCGGCACGGCGGCGATCCCGAGCGCGAGCGTCGCGTTGAGCAGCGATGGCCCGAAGATCGCCGCGAGCCCGACGGCGAGGATCAGGAACGGAAACGCGAGGAGGACGTCCGTGAGGCGAGCGATCACCGTGTCGAGCCAGCCCCGGTAGTAGCCGGCGACGAGGCCGATCGGCACCGCGACCGCCATCGCGATCACCGTCGCGAAGAACCCGGCCTGGATCGAGGCCCGCGCGCCCCAGATCACGCGTGAGAACGTGTCCCGCCCGAGGTCGTCGGTCCCCATCAGGTGCTCGCGCGAGGGCGGGGCGAGGAGCGCGTCGAAGTCCGTTGCGTCGGGCGAGTACGGGGCGATCCACGGCGCAAGCAGTGCGCACGCGACACTGCCGACGACCACGGCGAGCGAGATGATCGCGGCCGGTCGTCGCAGGAATCGTCGGCGCAGGATGCGGCGGCGGTGGGCCCGCGCGCTGAGCGGTGTCGCCTCGACGTAGCTCATGCGGCGCCGCCACCGACGCGGATCCGTGGGTTGATCAGCGAGTAGGCGACGTCCACCAGGAGGTTGACGACGACGTACCCGACCGCGACGACGAGCACGACGCCCTGGAGCAGCGCATAGTCGCGCTGCGCGACCGCGTCCACGGTCAACCGCCCGAACCCGGCGATGCCGAAGATCTGCTCCGTCACCACGGCTCCCGAGATCAGCGCGCCGAGCTGGAGCCCGATCACGGTCGTCACCGTGATGAGGCTGTTGCGGAGCGCGTGCTTCCCGACGACGGACCACTCGCTCAGCCCCTTCGCGCGCGCGGTCCGAACGTAGTCGGCGCCGAGGGACTCGAGCATCGCCGACCGCATCTGCCGCATCAGGACGGCGGACAGGCCGGTGCCGAGGACAATCGCCGGCATGAGCATGTGCTTCAGGTTCTCCACCGGGTCCTCGCGAAACGGCACGTACCCACTCGCTGGGAGCCAACCGAGATTGACGGCGAAGACCATGATCATCAGCAGCCCGAGCCAGAAATGCGGCACGGAGAGGCCGAGCAGGGCGACGGTCGTCGCCGCGTAGTCCGACGCCTTGCCGCGGCGAACAGCCGCGATCACACCGGCGCCGATGCCGATCACCGTCCCGATCAGGATCGCGAGGCCGGCGAGCTCGAGCGTCAGCGGGATGCGCGTGACGATCGTCTCTGCGACCGGAAGCCCTCTGGTGTCCGTCCCGAGGTCGCCCTGGAGCGCGAGCCCAACCCAGTTGACGTATTGGACGGGAAGGGGGTCGTCCAGCCCATACTTCTCGCGGATCGCCGCCAGGACCTCGGGATCGCGGTCCTCCGCCGCGTAGGCGAGCGCCGGATCCCCCGGAATGGCGCGCACGCCGGCGAAGACCAGCACGCTGGCGAGAAAGACGACGATCAGGGCGGCTCCGAGCTTGCGCAGGATGAAGACGCCCATGACCGTCGTCTCGGTTCCCTAGATCACTTGTACTCGGCGAAGTAGGCCCGGATCAGCCCGTCGCCGTAGAGTCGCACACCTTTCACGTTCGCGGTCACGCCATGGCGGTTGACCGGGTGGTAGAGGTAGATCAGCGGCAGCTCGCTGCGGAGCACCCGGAACGCGGCGCTGTACAGCGTCTTCCGGGCTTTCAGCGTTGCCGCCTTCCGTGCGTTGTCCAGCAGCAGATCCATCCGCCCGGATCCCCAACCGAGGTTGTTGAGCGATCCCTTCGAGTGGACGAACTGGTAGATGTTGCCGTCGGGGTCGACGCGGCCCGACCAGCCGATCGCGAACGCGTCGTAGTTGCCCTGATCCTGCCGACGAAGCGCGGTCACGAACTCGGTCGGCTGGAGATCGACCTGGAAGCCCGCTTCCCTCGCCATCGACTGGATCACCTGTCCGAGGCGCGCCGCGACCTGGTCGGTCCCGATCATCAGCCGGACGTGCACCGGCGTCGACATGCCTGTGCTCCGGATGAGCGAGCGGGCCCTCGAGAGGTTCCGACCCGGGCACTTGATCCTTGCGTCGTAGTAGGGACTTGCCGGCGGCACGGGCAGACATCCCGGCAGCACCGTCCCGCCGAAGACGACACGGTTGATCACCCGTCGGTCGAGTGAGAGCTCGAACGCCTGGCGGAGAGCCCGCCGGGACGCGAGCGGCGTCCCGACGTTCACGAACGGCTTGCCGATCCCGTTCTTGTTCCCGATGTTGATCGAGATGCCCTGGTAGCCGATCGAGGTCGCCTTGAGCACGCGCAGGCTCCTGTCGCGCTGGATCGCGGGCAGGTCGGTCGAGGCGATGCGGTCGAGCACGTTGATGTCGTGCGCGCGCAGGTTGGCGGCACGGGCACTCGTGTCCGTGATGATCCGGAAGACGATCCGGTTGAGCTTGACCTTGCTCCGCGCGTAGTAGAACTGGGACTTGTCGAGCACGATCCGGTCGCCGGCGGTCCGGCTCGTGAACTTGAACGGGCCGACGCAGACCGGGTTCGAGGCGAACCGCGTGCCGAGCGCGTCGAGCTGCTTCGGCGACATGATCATCCCCGCCCGGTCGGCGAGCTGGGCCGTCAGGGGCGAGTAGCGCGCGTTCAGGTTCAGGCGCACGGTGTAGTTGCCGACGACGTCGACCGACGTGACCGGCGAGATCTCGCTGGCACGCGCTGACCCGGCGAGCGTCCTGTGGCGGTCGAGCGAGATCTTGACCGCCCGGGCGTTCAGCAGCGTCCCGTCGTTGAATCGGATGCCGCGGCGGATCCTGATCGTCATCCGCCGCTTGTCGCCCGACAGCGTCGGCATCCCCGCGGCGAGCTGGGGAACGATCTGAAGCCTTGCGTTCAGGTCGTAGAGCTTCTCGCACATGTGCAGGAAGACCATGCGCCCGACGAAGGTCCGCGCCAGCGTCGGATCGAGCGCGTCGGGATCTTCGGCAAGGCCGATCGTCAGCGTCCCGCCCGTCCGGTTTTCCGCGGCCACGGAGCTCCCCGCGCCGGTCGCGAGCAGCCCGACTGCCACGACAGCGAGCGCAACGAGCCCGCTCCGTGCGGGGCGGGTGCGAATCCTGTTCATCAGTCCCCTCCTGACTTTGGTGGCAGCTCCCTCCCGAAGGGCTGCGGCGGACGCGACTCTACCACATGTGTATCCATTTTGAGCCTGATTGGATCCAATCCCTGATAGAGTGATGCCGTGGCCGTTGCCCTGTCGTCGCGTACGTACTACGGGCGTTTGGGGGCGATCGGACTCGCCGGCGGCCTCTTCTCGGGCCTGCTCGGCGTCGGCGGGGGCGTCGTCATGGTGCCGCTGCTCGTCCTCCTGGGCGGCTTCGGTCAGCGGAACGCGCACGCCGTCTCGCTCGGCGCGATCATCCCGATCAGCGCCGCCGGCGTGCTGACCTTCGGCGTGGCCGGAGAGGTCCGGCCCGTGGAGGCGCTGGCTCTTGCCGTGGGCTCGATCGTCGGTGCCCAGGCGGGCGCACGGCTCCTGGCTCGAGCCGATGAACGGACGCTCAAGCTCGCCTTCGGCGTGTTCCTGCTGATCGTCGCGGCGCTCATGGCGGTGGCACGCTGACGACGGTCGTCCTTTTCATGGCGCTCGTCGGCGTCGGCGTCGCAACCGGCGTGCTCGCCGGCCTGCTCGGCGTCGGCGGAGGCATCCTGCTCGTTCCCTTCCTCGTACTCGCCGTCGGCGCGAGCCAGCACGAGGCTGAAGCGACGTCCCTGCTCGTGATCCTGCCGACCGCTCTCGCGGGAAGCCTGGCGCTCCGCCGCCGGGAGGTCGGCGACTTGCCGATCGCACTCGCGCTCGGCTCCGTCGGTGCCGTCGGCGCGGCGATGGGCGCCCTGCTCGCACTGTCCCTTCCGGCCGACGTTCTCAGGTCGGCCTTCGCGATCCTGCTCGCCGTGGTCGGGCTCCGCCTCGTCCATGACGCACGAGCGGAACGGCCATGAGCACCGTCGAGCGGTTGGCCGGCGCCATCCAGGCACAGGTGTTGCGGGGCGACGTCCCGGTCGGAACCCGGCTTCGGCAGGAGGCGCTCGCCGAGGAGTTCGGCGTCAGCCGCACGCCCGTGCGCGAGGCCCTGCGTCAGCTTCAGGCCACCGGGCTGGTCGAGCTGCTGCCCAACCGGGGCGCGGTGGTCCGCGGACCGTCGGCCCGGGAGATCCGCGAGGCGTACGAAGTCCGCGCGGAGCTGGAGGGGCTCGCCGCCCGTCTCGCCGCCGAACGGATCAGCGACCGCGATCTGGTACGACTGCGCGAGGCGCAGACGCTCTTCCGCAAGTCGGTGACGACGCTGATCGCACGCCGGGCGCGCCGAGCGGTGCCCTGGAAGGACGAGAGCGTCTGGGTGCAGGCGAACGATCTCTTCCACCAGGCGATCCTGGACGCCGCCGGGAACGGACGGTTGAACCACACGATCGCAGACCTGCACCGCAGCTTCCCCCGAGATCTCACGTGGACCGCCCTCTCCCAGAGCTCGAGGCTGCTCGAGGAGAACGTCGACCAGCACGACGCGATCCTCGAGGCGATCGAACGGCGGAACCCCGAGGAGGCCCGCCGTCGGATGGTCGACCACGTACGCAGCGCCGGAGAGCTCGTAACACTGCACTTCGAGCAGGGGACGGAGACCGTCTAGCCGTTCGAGAGGTGCCTAGGAGCCCACGCGGAGTCGCTCGAGCCCGTCGAGTATGAGGTCGAGCCCGAGCTCGTAGCCGTTCACCGCTTCCTGCTCCGGCGTAGGCTCGAAGTGCTGGAGGGCATGCTCGGTGAAGTGCGGATACTCCTGCGCGAAATCGCCGCGAGTGAAACGAGCGACGACGTCCTCGATCTGCTCCGCGTCGACCGCACGGACGTTCAGGACCTGGGTTGCGTACCCGAGGATGTAGCCCTCGATGACGTGATACGCGTGGTAGGTCAGCTCCTTCGAGAAGCCTGCCTCGCGGAAGCAGCCGAGAAGCGAGTCGCCGTACCGCAACTGCCCGCGTCCCGGCTTCTGGCGCATCCCGAGCCCCACCACCCAGGGGTGGCGGAGGAGCGTTTCGTACGCAGAGATCGCGATCTCCCGGACCTGGGCCTTCCAGTCCGCCCCGGCCCGCGGAGAAGCGATCTCGGTCATGGCCGCATCGACGATTCCGTCGAGGACCTCGTCCTTGTTCGCGACGTGGTTGTAGAGGGACATGGCTTTTACGCCCAGCTCGTCGGCGAGCTTCCGCATGCTGAGCGCCTCGATTCCGCCCTCGTCGACGAGTCGGAGCGCCGCGTCGATAACGCGGTCCCTCGACAGCGGCGTCCGAGGCTTCGTTCGTTCGGCCATCGCTTGACAAACTTACACTGTAAGGAATACCTTACGACGTATGCGTACAGCGTACGTCTGCCGATGAAGGCGATCGCTCACGTCAGGTACGGGCGGCCGAGCAGCCTCGAGCTCCGCGACACCGACATGCCCGAGCTCGCGGACGACGAGGTCCTCGTCCGTGTGCGCGCGTCCTCCGTGAATCCCGCCGACTGGTACGCCGTGACCGGCCTCCTTCCCGCCCGCTTCGGGAACGGCCTGCGCCGACCGAAGGCCACAGGCGTGGGCCGGGACCTCGCGGGCGTGGTCGAGGCCGTGGGGAAGGACGTCCACGGCCTGCAGTCGGGCGACGAGGTGTTCGGCACGTCGGACTCCTCGTGGGCGCAGTACACGACGGCTCGGCCCGAGCGGCTCGCGCGCAAGCCGGCGGGAATCTCGTTCGAGGACGCAGCGGCCGTCCCGATCGCAGGGATCACGGCCCTCCAGGCCTTGCGCGACCACGGGCAGGTCCAGGCGGGTCAGAAGGTGCTGGTCAACGGCGCGGCCGGAGGGGTCGGCACCTTCTCGGTGCAGCTCGCCAAGACCTTCGGGGCCGACGTTACCGCGGTCTGCAGCACGGGCAAGGTCGATCTCGTCCGCTCGCTGGGAGCCGACCGGCTGATCGACTACACGCAGCAGGACTTCACACGGACTGCGGATCGTCACGACCTGATGCTCGACATCGCCGGCAGCCGCTCGTTCCTCGCATGCCGGCGGGTGCTGACGCCCGACGCGACCGTCGTGCTGGTCGGCGGGCCGATCACCTACCGCGGCCTCGGGCCGCTCCCGCACATGGCAGCGACGATCCTGAAGTCCAAGGGCCGAAGCCAGACGCTGAAGGTCTTTGTCGCCAAGATCAACACGGACGACCTCGAAATCCTGGCCGAGCTGCTCGAGGCGGGCCGGATCAAGGCCGTCATCGAGAGGACGTACCCGCTCGACGAGGCCGCCGACGCCCTCGCCCACCTAGGCGAGGGTCACGCGAAGGCGAAGCTCGTGCTCACGATCTGAGCCGCGCGGAAGTGGAGCTAGCCGGACTCGAACCGGCGATCTCTCGAGTGCGATAACAGAACGATGTCCGCTCGAGCAGATACGGCTTCCTGCGTCAGTTCGCGCCGTATTCGTACGCGCCGATGTCCGGCGCACGGCGGCGATGACGCCCGGTCATGTCGTAGCTCGGGGCAAGGCTGGGGCTCGCCCGGTCGATCAGGAGCTGCGACCGCGCTGTCGGACGGCCTCGCCGGTCGAGGTAGACGCGGCCCACCTGATCTGAACGGGAGCACCGGTGGCCGCGGACGACGACGTTGGAGATCGATCCGCGCGCGCCGAAGCAAACGCGGCCCCAGGTCCGCAGCAGGCCGATGACGTTGTTGGCGATGAGCGGCCGCTCTCGCCTCGAGTAGCCCCCGTAGCGGTAGGCGCGGCTGATGCGCAACGAGCCTTCGTAGCCGTCGATGCGCTTGAAACCCGTCAGGATCGTGTTGTTGACGATCTCGACGAAGCGCGGCAGACGCTCGGAGCTCTTCGCGCCGACGATGAGCGCCATCCTCGAGCGATAACCGGGAAGGCGCGGGTCTGTCCCGACGAAGAGGTTGTTGGCGACAGAGACGTGGTCGACAGGGCCGGTGAGGTACAGCTGAGCGCCGCCGTACTTGTAGACGCCGAAGTAGTTGCCCTCGACCCGCAGCCACCGCCCCGCGAACAATGCGATCAGATCCTGATGACCGCAGCGCGCGCGGCCGAGAAGGCGGAAGTTGCAGGGCAGAGCCCGTTCGAAGCGGTTCCGTCGGATCGTGAGGTTGGAGCCGAACCGCCCGTGGATGAAGTCACACCCGTAGCAGTCGTGAAACCAGTTGTCCTCCACGGTGACGTGCCGCGACCGCCGGAAGAGCATGAGGCAGAACGAATAACCTGACGAATATCCGTGACCGATCTCCGTGGTTGCTGACCGGTCGCCGCAATGCGTGAACGTGCTTCGCCGGATCGTGACGTAGCGTGACCTGTGCACCGCCACGGACGCCGAAAGGTCCGTGCCCTCTGCGCTGACGACGAGGTCGTGCAACTCGATGTGCTTCGAGTCGAGGAGCTCGACGATCGCGTGCTGCGCGCGGGGCGAGATCCTCACTCGGCCGAGAGAGACATTCTTCGTGCGGTCGAAGACGACGTGCTCGATCCGGACGCCGCGAGTCCCGACGATCCGCAGCGGGCGCGAGGAGCGCGGTCGGACGATCAGCTGGCGGTAGGCATTCGGCAGCAGCCGGATCGTCCCGCCTGAGTTCGCGAGCCTGAACACCGCGGCCCGCAACTGCTTGTCGTTCCGCACGCGGATCGTCTTGCTCGCCGCGGGCTCGGCCGCAGGCGCCGCCGCCAGGACCACGAGGGTGAGCGCTGCGGATGCCAATGGCTGAATTGCTCTCGTCCGGCGTCGATGGATGAGGCGAGTGTAAGACCGTGTACGGCCACAGAAGGGCGCGCACCGCTCCGGGATGGTGATGGAGCTAGCCGGACTCGAACCGGCGACCTCCTGGGTGCGATCCAGGCGCTCTCCCAGCTGAGCTATAGCCCCGCGGGCCTCAGTGTAGCCGCGCTTCCGGCCCGGAACGGCGTGGAGGCCGGCGCGGTTCGCCGGCCTCCACGATCGAGCTTGTTACGGCTTGCGCGCGAAGTAGATGTACTGCGCGAAGCCGCCGTCTGCCGGCCGGAACTCACGCATGTCCGTCCACGTCAGATTCGCAACACCGTCGCTGCCGTAGGCGATGCCGATGTAGTCGCCGTGGAACGTGGCGCAGTCCATGCAGCCGGGGACCTGCGCCCGGAAGTAGATCGAGTCCGTCGGGTTCGACGGAGCCGTGCTGACCACGGTCTTCGCGAGCGCGCCCGGCTGCCCCTCGGCGAGCGAGGTGTTGTACAGCGGGCCGTTCGCCGCGCCGCGGTCGTGGTAGAGGATCCCGATCGAGCCGTTCGTCGGGTCGACCTCCACCCACGGGAACCACTGGTCGCCGGCGCCCGCGTCCACGAGCACCGGAGCGCTCCAGGCACCGCCGACGGGCTTGCTCATCACGTACACGTTCGTGTTCGTGACCGGGTTCGCCGAGTCGTGGACGCCGTCGCGGTTGTCCGCGAACACGAGGTAGAGCGTGCCGTTCACCGGGCTTGCCACGATGTTCCCCGCGGAGTTGACGCGGAGCTGGTAGCCGGTGAGCGTCTGCCGACCGTTCACGTTCGTCGGGTAGTCACGCGCGCCGTCCTCGAGGCCGACGACGAAGGTCGGATTCGAGAAGGTCGCGCCGCCGTTCGACGACGAGACCATCAGGTACTGGTCGTCGAACTCCTCGGCCGACTCCCAGAGCGCCTGGTTCTGGCTGTTCTCGAAGGCGACGTAGACCGTCCCGTCCGGGCCGACCGTCGGCACGGAGAACTGATTCTCGTCGCACTCGCCCGCCGGGCCGCTCTCCTGGAACGTGCAGAGCGCCGGGTTGGAGCCCGAGATCTCCTTCGGCTTCGTCCACGTGAAACCGCCGTCGTCGCTGTGCGACTCCCAGATCGCCGACGAGAGGTACTCGCCGTACGCCGACTCGAACTTGCTCCAGGTCAGGTACGTCCGCCCGTAGAACGGCGATGCCGGATTGTTGTCGGTGACGATCCACTCCTTGTCGTTGAAGAGCTGGCTCTTGCTGAGGTCACAGCCGATCCCGTCGTCCACGACGACCGGCTTGAGCCAGCTGCGGCCGTTGTCGCGCGAGATCGAGACGACGAGGTCGCCGTCGCACGCCTGCGTCCCCGCAGCGTGGAGCGTGTTGTAGCTGAGCGAAGAGTGGATCGCGGTTCCATGCTTGACGTCGAACACCGTCACTGGGTCGCTTCCCGTCTTGAGCGGCTTCTCGATCGACATGTTCCCGGTGGACCAGCTCAGGCCGCCGTCCAGCGTCGTGTAGTACTGGTCGCAGCAGGAGCCGTAGTCGTTGGAGCTCGCGATCATGTTCATCGGGTTCGCGGGGTTGACCTCGATGTCGGGCTCGTTGTTCGGGAACGGGTCGTCGCAGTCGAGCCGGGTGTTCGCGCCCTGGCTCAGCGCCGTGCACTCGTAGTCGTAGTGCGGGCCGTGCTGCTTGTCGAAGCCCGCGACGTCCGAGCTGACCGAGCGCTTCTTCGCCATGCCGCCCTCGGGTAGGTTCGGCCGTGCGCCCCCGGCGGCGACGAACGCGAACGCGAGCGCCGCTGCCGCGAGGAGCAGCGAGGCGAATCGGAGTGTCCTCATCTCTCCCCTTTCTCGGTTCCGGCGGTGCCGGACTCCGGATGTGCGGACGTATATAGACCACTTTCGAGGGCGTGTCCAACCGCGCTACAGTCGGCGCGTGGAGACGGCGACGCTCGGCGACGTCGAGATCGTCCGCGCGCTTCGGGAGCGAGACGAGGCGACCTTCGCGGCGCTGGCGCGCGACTACCACGCCTCGCTGCTCCGGGTCGCCCAGATCTACGTCTCCAGCCGGGCAGTCGCCGAGGAGGTCGTACAGGAGACGTGGATCGGCGTGCTCAGGGGGCTCGACCGCTTCGAGGGCAGGTCGACGCTGAAGACCTGGATCTTCCGGATCCTCACGAACATCGCGAAGACGCGGGCGCAGCGGGAGGGCAGGACGCTGCCGTTCTCCGCCTTGCAGCGGCCGGACGCCGTGCCCGAGGCCGCGGTCGAGCCGGAGCGCTTCCGGCCGCCTGACGACCCGTCCTGGCCCGGCCACTGGTCGGCGCGGCCGCAGCCGTGGAACGCGCCCGAGGAGCGGCTCCTCGGTGCCGAGGTCCGGGGCATCGTCGACTCGGCGATCGAGGAGCTTCCTCCCGCCCAGCGCGCGGTCATCACGCTCCGGGACGTCGACGGCTGGCCCGCCGAAGAGGTGTGTAATGCCCTGGACCTGAGCGAGACCAATCAACGGGTACTCCTCCACCGCGCTCGGTCGAAGGTGCGGCGGGCGCTGGAGGACTACTTCGCGGAGGAGCGATGACGCAACCGCTGGAACAGCTCAGCTGCCAGGAGCTCGTCGAGCTCGTGACGGACTACCTCGAGGGCGCGCTGCCCGACGAGGACCGCCGGCGGTTCGAGGAGCACCTTGCGACCTGCGACGGCTGCAGCACCTACGTCGAGCAGATGCGCACGACGCTCCGCGTCACCGGGGAGCTCAAAGCCGACGCGCTGACGCCCGAGGCGGAGGCGGCGCTGCGGGAGGCGTTCCGGGAGTGGGGCGCGAGTTGACGCCGATCGTCTCCCGCGGATTCCGCGGCCGCCGGCGCGACGAGGGCCCGCCCGACCGGGTTCCGCCGGGCCAGTACGTCACGGACGACTTCCCCGTCCTCTCGGCGGGGCCGACGCCGCATGTTCCGCTGGACGAGTGGGACTTCGCGCTCGTTGGCGAGCTGGACGAGGCGCGGCGCTGGTCGTGGGAGGAGTTCCGCGCGCTGCCCACCGAGGAGGTCACGGTCGACATCCACTGCGTGACCAAGTGGTCGAAGCTGGACACGGTCTGGGAGGGCGTCCTGGTCGACGCGATCCTCGACGGGGTCCAGACCGAGGCCGAGTACGCGGTGGCGTTCTGCGACGGCGGCTACACGGCGAACCTGCCGCTCGAGGATCTCACCGGTGGCAAGGCGTGGGTCGCCTACGCGTACGACGGCGAGCCGCTCGACCCCGAGCACGGTGGGCCGGTGCGCCTGCTCGTCCCGCACCTCTACTTCTGGAAGAGCGCCAAGTGGGTGCGCGGGCTCCAGCTGACCACCGTGGACGAGCCCGGCTTCTGGGAGTCGAACGGCTACCACCTCTACGGCGACCCGTGGCGAGAGCAGCGGTACTGGGGCGACTGACGTGGCAGGTCGCGGAGGCCCTCGAGGTCGTTCCGGAGACGCCGCGCGTCAAGACGATCCTCCTCGACGTCCCCGGCTGGCCGGGCCATCTCCCGGGGCAGCACGTCGACCTCCGGCTCACCGCCGAGGACGGCTACCAGGCGCAGCGGAGCTACTCGATCGCGTCGGCGCCCGGGACGGACGTTCTGGAGTTGACCGTCGAGCGAATCGACGACGGCGAGGTGTCGCCCTACCTCACCGACGAGCTCCGGCCGGGTGACCGCTTCGAGATACGCGGACCCGTCGGCGGCTACTTCGTCTGGGAGCCGTCGCGCGGAGGCCCGCTCCTCCTCGTCGCCGGCGGGTCGGGCGTCGTTCCGTTGATGGCGATGCTGCGCCACCTCGACGGGGCCGGAGAGGATGTCCCCGCGACGCTGCTCTTCTCCTCCCGCGGCTGGGAGGACGTGATCTACCGCGACGAGCTGGAGCGGCTCGACGGCGGTTCCGCGCGGGTGGTCCACACGCTGACCCGGTCGCAGCCCGACGGGTGGACGGGCTACTCCCGAAGGGTCGACCCGGAGATGCTCGCCGAGGTCGGCCCGGCGACCGACGAGCGGCCGCACGTCTACGTGTGCGGGCCGACGCCGTTCGTCGAGACCGTGGCGTCGGCGCTCGTGGAGCTCGGCCACGAGCCGTCGCAGATCCGCACCGAGCGCTTCGGACCCACGGGAGGCTGAGATGCAATCGTTGAAGCTGGACGGAAACGCGGCGGCCGGGCTCCTGCGCGAGGTGTTCGCCGTGGAGATCACGACGGCGACCGGCACCTGCGACGGCTGCTCGTCCGTCTCTGCGGCGGGCGCGTTCGTCGCCTACACGCAGGCCCCCGGCGTCGTCCTGCGCTGCCCCCGCTGCGACGCCGTGCTGATGAAGGTCGTCACAGACGGCGAGCGCTTCTGGCTCGATCTCCGCGGCCTCCGGAGCCTCCAGCTGTAACGAATCGGCGCCTCGGGCGGACAGAGGGCCGTCAAACCGAGATTGGAGGCGCGATGTCGAACCACCAGCATGCCGGAGTCTTCGCCCAGACGAACGAGGCGGACGGAAACCGCGTGATCGCGTTCCGCCGCGGTGCGGACGGCGCCCTCGAGGGCATGGAGTCGCACGAGACCGGAGGCGCCGGCGACGGCGTCCCGCACCTGACCTCGCAGGGGTCGGTCGTCTTCTCCGGCGACGGGACGCGGCTCCTCGTCACGAACGCCGGCAGCGGGGACGTCAGCGTCTTCGCCGTCGGCGCGGACGCGCTCGAGCTGCTGCAGACCGTCCCGAGCGGCGCCGCGCCGAAGAGCGTGGCCGAGCACGACGGGCTGGTCTACGTCGTGAACACCGGCGACCGCTCGCTCGCCGGCCTCCGGCTCGGCGCCGACGGGCTCGCGCCGATCGGCCACCGGGTCGACCTCGGAGCCGAGAGCGACCCGGCCCAGGTCGGGTTCACCCCCGACGGCTCGACTGTGGTCGTCACCGACCGCGGCACGGACGCGATCGCGCTCTACCCGGTGGCGGCGGACGGGACGCTCGGCGAGCCGCGGATCCAGCCGTCGTCGGGTCCGACGCCGTACGGCTTCGCGTTCACCGGCGACGGGACGCTGCTCGTGACCGAGGCCTTCGGCGCGCAGAAGGGCAAGGCGGCGGCCTCGTCCTACCGCGTGAGCGGTGCGACGGCGACGCCTCTGTCCCGCTCGGTCCCGAACGGCCGCAGCGAGATCTGTTGGGCTGTCGTGAGCAAGGACGAGCGCTTCGTCTTCACGACGAACTTCGCCGACGGCGCCGTCTCCCGCTACGCGATCGGGCCGGACGGCGCGATCTCGCTCGACAGCGCGGTGGCAGCCGCCACGGTCGAGGGCGCGCCCGGCCTCCGCGACGAGGCGCTGACCGCGGACGGCGGCTTCCTGTACGCGATCGACGCCGACGCCGGCCGCATCTTCGGCTGGGCGGTCGGCGACGACGGGGCGCTCGACCCGGTCGGCTCGTGGGGCGGCGTCCCGCCGACGGTGGCAGGGCTCGCCGCGAGCTGATCCCGGCGCACCCGGCGCACGGTGGCACCATTCCGCCGTGCGCCGGGTCCTCCTCGCCGTCGCCCTGCTCGCTCTCCTCGGGGCGGCCGCCGCGTGGAGCTCCGGGCGGTCGGAGGATGCGGCGACGCCCAACCGGTTCGACGGCCGGGCCGCCTGGGCGTTCCTCAAGCGCCAGGTCGCGCTCGGGCCGCGGCCGGCCGGCTCGCGCAGGTCCCGCGAGCTCGCGGCGATGCTGCGGCGGTCGGTGCGCGGCGGCCGCTTCCAGGCGGTGCCGGGAGGGCTCCGGAACGTCGTCGCCGTCATCCCCGGCCGGAGTCCGCGCCGCAAAGTCGTGCTCGGGGCGCACTACGACACGAAGGACCTCCCCGGCTTCGTGGGCGCGAACGACGGAGCCTCCGGCACCGCGGTCGTCCGCCAGCTCGCGCGGGCGATCAGGCCTCGGCAGCTGCGCCCAACACTGATCGTCGTCTTCTTCGACGGCGAGGAGGTCGCGAGGGGCCGTCCGGACTCGCAGTTCGAGCGCTACGGGCTCCGCGGGAGCAAGGTGGCCGCCTCCGCGTTCCGCTCGGCCGAGGCCGCGATCGTCCTCGACTTTGTCGGCGACCGCGACCTCGAGATCCCTCGCGAGCAGTACTCGAACGTCCGACTCTGGACCCGGCTGCGGGCCGCCGCGGCGCGGACGGGTTCGTCGCGGCACTTCCCCGCACGGCAGCAGAACGCGGTGCTCGACGACCACATCGCCTTCCTCCGGCGGGGGATCCCTGCGATCGACCTGATCGACTTCGACTTCCCCTGCTGGCACAAGCGCTGCGACGACCTGACCGCGGTCTCGGAGGACAGCCTCGACGCCGTCGGCGAGACGGTGATGGTCTTCCTCGCCGGTCTGTGAGCGAACGCGTTCTGACGCAGCGGGAGCTCAACCGCGCGCTGCTCGCGCGCCAGCTGCTCCTCGAGCGCGGCCGCCCTTCCATCCCGAAGGCGCTCGAGCGCATCGGCGGGATCCAGGCGCAGTACGCGCCCTCGATGTACGTCGGGCTCTGGACGCGCGTCGACGGGCTGGAGCGGGAGGCGCTGACGCGCGCGCTCGAACGGCGGACCGTCGTGCAGGCGACGATGATGCGGGCGACCATCCATCTCGTCTCCCGGGTTGACTACTGGCCGATGAC
This sequence comes from Gaiellaceae bacterium, assembly GCA_035707105.1. Taxonomy (GTDB): domain Bacteria; phylum Actinomycetota; class Thermoleophilia; order Gaiellales; family Gaiellaceae; genus JACDAN01. The sequence continues at coordinate 40,955 of DASSUI010000064.1, forward strand.
CGCGGCGATCCGCGCCTCGCGCCTCGCCTGGTGGGAGCGCGTGCACCCGGACGCCGACCCGCGCGAGATGCGAGCTGCAGCGAGGAAGCTGCGGCGGTTCCTCGCCGGCCGGCCACGGCGCTGGAAGGAGATCCAGGCGCACCTCGGCCGGGACGCGGCGTTGGGCGCCGGGGCCTACGTCGACCTCGTCCGGATCCCGCCGTCCGGGACGTGGGACCAGCGGCGCGCAGATCTGTACGGCCTCGCCGAGGAGTGGGTCGGCCCGGAGGACTCGAGCGAGGAGGACGGCCTCGAGCTCCTCGTCCGCCGCTACCTGGGCGGGTTCGGCCCGGCGTCCAGGGCCGAGATCGCCGACTTCGGGATGGTTCCGGCGGCGGCCGTCGGCCGAACCCTCGAGCGGATGAGGCTCCGACGGTTCCGCGACGAGGCCGGCAAAGAGCTCCTCGACCTGCCGCGGGCGCCGCTCCCCGACTCTGACACCCCGGCGCCGCCGCGCTTCCTCCCCGTCTGGGACGCGACGCTCCTCGTCCACGCGCGACGAACGCAGATCCTGCGCGAGGAGGACCGGCCGAGGATCTTCAACGTCAAGACACCGCAGTCGGCGAGCACGTTCCTCGTCGACGGCCAGGTAGCCGGGACCTGGCGCCACGACAAGGGCCGGATCCGTCTCGAGCCGTTCGGGCGCCTGCCCCGCGCGGTGCGCAAGGAGCTCGAAGAGGAGGCCGAGCGGCTTGCCGCGTTCCACGCCTAGGACGCTGACGCTGCGCGAGCTCAACCGCGCGACGCTCGCCCGGCAGCTGCTCCTCGAGCGCGCACGCCTCTCGGTGCCGAGCGCGGTGGCGCGCCTGTGCGCGATGCAGGCGCAGTCTGCGCCCGAGGCCTACCTCGGCCTGTGGACGCGACTCCACGCGTTCCGCAAGGAGCTGCTGACCGCCGCGCTCGAGCGTCGCCGGGTCGTGCGAGCGACGCTCTTCCGGATGACCCTGCATTTCGTCTCGGCAGGTGACCACCCGGCCTTCGCGGCCGTCGTCCACGAGCGCTGGCGGCAGGCGATGCGCGACGAGGGGCTCCCGGTCGAGGCGCTGGCCAGGCGGATCGAACGGCTCGCCGACAACGGGACGTTCACGTACCGGGACGCCGAGGACGCCAGCCCTGAGCTGGGCGAGCGCCGCTTTCGCGTCCGCTGCGTGACGCCGCTCGTCCACGTTCCACCGTCCGGAACGTGGGGCACCACGCGCGTCCGGCTGACGACCGCCGAGCGGTGGCTCGGGCGCCCGGTACCGCCGGCGGCCGAGGCTGCCGCGCTCGTCGTCCGCCGGTACCTCGGCGCCTTCGGTCCCGCCACCCGCCAGGACCTGATGCAGTTCTCGGGCCTCCGCGTTGCCGACGTCGCACCCGCTCTCGAGACGCTCGACGGTCGGCTCCGCCGGTTCCACGACGACGAGGGTCGCGATCTCGTCGACATCCCGCGTGCGCCGCTGCCCGGCGCCGACACCCCGGCCCCGGTGCGGTTCCTTCCGCGGTGGGACGCGATCCTGCTCTCGCACGCCGACCGGGCACGGGTCCTGCCGGCCGAGTATGCGCGCGCCGTGATCACGGGCGGCTGGGTGCACCCGACCTTCCTCGTGGACGGCGTGGTGGCCGGTCTCTGGCGGCAGGAGGACGGCAAGGTCAAGACCGAGCCGTTCGCGCCCCTCCCCCGTTCCGTGCGCCGCGAGGTCGAGGAGGAGGCGGCGCGGCTGGCCGCGTTCCTCGCATGAAGGCGCCGACCTTCGCCGACGTCCTCGCCGCGCGGGAGCGGATCGCGCCGCACCTCCGGCCCACGCCGCTCTACGCGTGGCCTGCGCTGAGCGAGCTCGTCGGCGCCGACGTCCTGGTCAAGCACGAGAACCACCAGCCGGTCGGCGCGTTCAAGGTCCGCGGCGGCGTCAACCTCGTCTCCCGGCTCTCGGAGGACGAGCGGCGGCGCGGCCTGATCGCAGCGTCCACGGGAAACCACGGCCAGTCCGTCGCCTTCGCGGCGCGGCTCTTCGACGTCCGCGCGATCGTCTGCGTACCCGAAGGCGCGAATCCGCTGAAGGTGGGCGCGATCCGCGCGCTCGGCGCGGAGATCGTCATCGCCGGACGCGACTTCGACGAGGCGCGGGAGCACTGCGAGGCGCTCGCCGCCGAGCACGGGTACCGGTACGTCCACTCGGGCGACGAGCCGGACCTGATCGCCGGCGTCGCGACCGAGACGCTCGAGATCCTCGAGGAGGAACCGGAGACGGACGTCGTCGTCGTCCCGGTCGGCGGGGGAAGCGGCGCGGCGGGCGCCTGCATCGCCGCAGAAGGGATGGGCGGGCGGGCGACGGTGATCGCCGTGCAGTCCGAGGCCGCACCGGCGGCGTACCGGGCCTGGAAGAACCGCAACCTCGAGCCCGACCGGATGCGGACGGTGGCCGAAGGACTGGCGACGCGCGTCCCGTTCGAGCTCCCGCAGCGGATCATGTGGGACCTGCTCCAGGAGTTCGTTCTCGTGAGCGAGGAAGAGATCCGGACGGCGACCCGGCTGATGATCGAGTGCACGCGCAACCTCGTCGAGCCGGCCGGCGCCGCGCCGCTCGCCGCGGCGCTTCGGCTGCCCGACCGCCTCGCGGGTCAGCGCGTCGCGCTGGTCTGCAGCGGCGGGAACATCAGCCTGGAGCAGCTTCGCGCGGTGCTCGCGAGCTGAGCTCGGCGTAGAAGGCGGCGGCGCCGCGCGGGATCCCGTCCGAGAGGCCGAGCTCGCGGCACAGGTCGGCGATCTCCTCCATCTCCGGCGCCCAGCGCCAGGCTCGGTCGGCGAAGCGATCGAGCCGGTCGGCGGGGACCCCCTCGGCCTCGAGACGATCCTCCACGCCGTACGCGCGCGAGATCGCATGGGCCTGGGCCGCGAGCGCGATCCCGATCTTGTTCCAGCCGCCGAACGCCATCTTCAGCGCCGACGCCGCGCCGATCGTCCCGCCGATCCGGACCGCGTTCACGTCCGCTCCTTCGAAGAGGGCCGCGATCTCTCCGGCCTCGGGCCCGGCGAGGTAGAGGTTGATTCCGGTCGCGGCGATGATCGAGCCGTCGACGACGCGCTCGCCGAGGCCGGCGATGCGGCGCATCCGCTCCGGCGAGATCGCGTTCGCCTCGACGTAGACACCGTCGAAGCCGAGGCCGAAGACTCGCTCGGCCGTCTCCTCGGCGATCGCCGGCGGACAGATCGAAAGAACGACGTCGACGGCGCGAACGAGCTCCTCGACGGTGCCGACGTCTGTGAAGGCCGCTGCGCGGTCGGCGGTCGCGCGGCTTCGTCCCTCGCTCGCCCAGAGCACCTCGGCGCCCACCCCGTTGCCCACGGCGGCGCCCATCGCGCCCGGAAACAGGAGGCCGACTCTCAAAGGCGCTCGATGCGCGAGCCGCCCATGATCCGGCCGGTTCCGTCGTCGAACCGCACCCAGGCCTTGCCCTTGCCGTCGTAGTCGGGTGACCACACCGCGATCGTCCCATCGCGGTCGCCGACACGGCATCGCTCGGTGCCTTCCGGCTCGAGCCCGCGCCACACGCGGACGAACGGGTTCTCCTCGAGCTCCCGGCCGATCGTCGTCTCGTCGGTGTGCCCGGGGTACACGCGTGTCGCGGGCGGCAGCTCCACCAGGCGCATGACCGAGTTCCGCACCTGGTCGGGGTCGCCGCCGCCGACCGCGTCCTTGAAGAGGATGTCACCGGAGAAGAGGGCGTCGCCCACCAGGAAGGCGAGGTGGTCGTCGGCGTGTCCCAGTGTGGGGATCGCCTCGACCAATAGCCCGCCTGCCTCGAGCGGGCCGGTGACGATGGGCAGGCCGAGCTCGGCCTCGTGCTCGACATGGTCGGGGTGTCCGTGCGTCCGCAGGACGTGGCTCGGCTGGACACGCCACTGTTCGGCCGCATCCAACAGGGGCTCCAGCGGCGCGCCCGAGTCCACGAAGACCGCCGTTCCCCCCTCGGCGTCGGCCAGGAGGTACGCGTTCGAGAGCCAGCCCGGATGCATGCTTCGCGCGACGAGCATGGACGCGTAGGGTACGTCCCAAAGCGAGGAGGAGGGTTTTTCCGTGGCCGGACTCATCGAGCGCATGTCCCTGGTGATCAAATCGAAGCTGAACAAGCTCCTCGACCGGGCCGAGGACCCGGCCGAGACGCTGGACTACTCGTACGAGCGGCAGCGCGAGCTCCTGCAGAACGTCAAGCGCGGGATCGCCGACGTCGCGACCTCGAAGAAGCGGCTCCAGCTCCAGACCGACAAGCTCGAGCAGAGCCTCGTCAAGCTGGACTCGCAGGCGCGCGACGCCGTCGCCGCCGGCCGGGAGGACCTGGCGCGCGCCGCGCTCGAGCGGAAGGCGCTGGCGCAGCAGCAGCTCCAGGATCTCGACGGCCAGATCGAGCAGCTCGACGCGCAGCAGCAGAAGCTGGCGACGTCCGAGAAGCAGCTCGCCGCCAAGATCGAGTCGTTCCGCTCGCAGAAGGAGGTCATCAAGGCGCAGTACTCCGCCGCGGAGGCCCAGGTTCGGATCGGCGAGGCGGCGACCGGGATCGGCGAGCAGATGGCCGACACCGGTCTCGCGATCGAGCGGGCTCGCGACAAGACCGAGCAGATGCAGGCGCGGGCGTCGGCCGTGGACGAGCTGATCGAGGCCGGCACGCTCGAGGACTTCACGGCCGGCGACCAGACGCAGCTCGACCGCGAGCTGGCCGCGATCTCGGCCGGCCAGCAGGTCGACGCGGAGCTCGAACGCCTCAGGGCCGAGGTTGGGGCCGGCGCGCCGCAGAAGGAGCTGGAGCAATGATCGTCCGGCTTATGGGCGAGGGCCAGTACCGGATCGACGACGGCCTCCGCGGGGAGCTCAACGAGCTCGACGACCGCGCCGTCGCGGCGATCGACAGCGAGGACGAGCCGACGCTCGACGGCATCCTCGACCAGATGTGGCAGGTCGTACGCGAGCGCGGCGAACGCCTCCCGGACGACGACCTGTCCGCGTCCGATTTGGTCATCCCGCCGAGCGATCTCACGCTCGAGGAGACGAAGAAGCTGTTCTCCGACGAGGGGCTCGTCCCGGACCTGCCGGCGCCGTGAACGGCGACGGCGGGCTCGTCCACTGGGACGACGTCGAGCCGGTCAGGGACGACGAGGGCCACTTCGGCGGCGCCTGGCGCTTTCTCGGGCGGGAGGCGGGCTGCGTCGAGGTGACGGTGAGCCGGATCGAGATCTCGCCCGGGCGGTGGTCGACGCCGGCGCACGTCGAGGACGAGGAGGTCTTCTTCGTGCTCGGCGGCTCGGGTCTCTCCTGGCAGGACGGGAAGGTCTACGAGGTCCGGGAGGGCGACTGCATCGTCCACCGGGCCCGCAAGGAGGCGCACACCCTGCGCGGCGGCGACACCGGCCTGGACGTCCTCGTCTTCGGCAGGCGGGGCGGTGACGGCCACGCCACGCTGCCGCGGGCCGGCGTGACCTGGCTCGGGTCGAGCTGGGTCGCATCCGGTCAGGGCGGGCACCCGTGGGACCAGGAGGCCGCGGCCGGCGAGCCGGAGGTCGGGGACGCGGAGGAGCGGCCGGCGAACATCGTCAACGTCGGAGACCTCGAGCAGGAGCGCTGGATCGACCTTGCGGACGCGGCGGGCTCGGTGAAGTCTGGCCTGAACGTCGTCACGATCGGGCCGGGGAAGCTGCCGGCTCCGGCGCACAGCCACTCGGCCGAGGAAGAGATCTTCGCCGTGCTGGAGGGCGACGGGACGCTCGAGCTGGTGCCGAACCCGCGAGCGCGCGACCGGGGCCACGAGGAGGAGCATCATCCGATTCGCGCGGGCCACGTGATCTCGAGGCCGGCGGGCACCCAGATCGCGCACGCCTTCCGCGGCGGCGAGAACGGCATGAGGATGCTGATGTACGGCTGGCGGAACACGAACGACATCACCTACTACCCGCGCTCGAACAAGCTCGCGTTCCGAGGCGTCGGGCTGATCGCGCGCCTCGAACCGCTCGACTACTGGGACGGCGAGGAGCCGCCCGGCTGACCCCTCCAGCCGTGTCCTGGGGTCAGACGCCAGGACACGCCCAGGCGGGACAGATCGCGGCTCCCAGAGCGGGAGGGGCGACGCGGGGGCGAAGGCCCGGTGGCCCCGGCGGACGCGTCCTGGGGTCAGACCCCGGGACGGGGCTCAGAGCGGCAGTCCGAAGAGGGCGAACCACATCGAGATGTCGGGCTCGATCGGCAGCTCCTTTTCCAGCTTCGCCTTCAGCTCCAGCTCCTCGGCGTTGTCCCGCTCCCGTTCCCCGGTCGGCACGAAGGGCCAGAACGCCCCCCGCTTGTAGCCGTAGACGAGGTAGACGGGCCGCGCGCCCCCGTCGAACCGGAAGACGGCGGCGAGGAGCTGCGGCCCGAACCCCCGCTCGCCCAGCTCAGAGGCGACCAGGTGGACGGTCGCGACGAGGTCCTCGAACTGCTCGTCCCGGACGATCAGCCACTCGAAGCCGTAGTCGTCGCTGCGCCGCTCGATCCGGGACGACGAATCCCTGGCGGCCACGTCCAACAGCTCCTGCAGCTCGTTCTCGGCCCGCACGAACTCGGACGCCGATAGCGGCTTGAACACGACGGCTGCCGCGTCGGCGGGGCGCAGTCCGAGGTCGACCTCCATCGTCACCGCCGCGGACGGCAGTGCGAAGAGAGCCTCGCGCTTCGCCTCCTTCAGGCGCCTCCGCCCGAAGAGGACGTCTCGAATCCCCACTAGACGGCCCTGCCGAGCTCGCGGGAGAGCTCTTCGAGCCGATCCATGCGCTTCGCGAGCGGCGGGTGGTCGGAGAAGAGCTCGAAGCGCCTCCAACCGGCCTGCCGCCCGACGATGCAGAGCGCCTGAACAGCGAGGCCGCCGCGGAGATCACCGGGGGCAGGCTTACCGGCGATCTTCTGGAGTGCGCTCATGAGCTGCTCCGGGGCGCCGGTAATCAGTGATGCGCTCCGGTCGGCGACGTACTCCCGGTACCGGGACAGAGTCCACATGAAGAACAGGCTGACGACGAAGACTGGCCAGTAGAACATCAAGAAGACGATCTTCCCTCGCTGATCGCCGCCGTGCCATAACGCTGAGCCGACGAGCGCGGGAACGCTCACGAACGTCATCACGAGCCCGTCCCTGTTCGCAACATGTGCCAGCTCGTGCGCCACGATCGCCTCGAGCTCGGCCGGGGTGAGGTCGCGCCGGAGCAGCTCACGGGTGAAGGCGACGACGGCACGCCTCTCGTTGATCCCGACGCTGAACGCGTTCGGCGCCCGCGATTGCGCCACCGCCACCCGCGGCGTGGGAAGGTCGGCCATCGCCGCCACCCGCGCGACAAGCGCCTGCAGCTCGGGCTCTTCCCTGTCGTCGAGCTCCTTCGCGCGCGCCGCGGTGAGCGCCACCGACTCGGAGTGATGAACGTGCTCCCAGAGCGCCACCGGTCCGCCGATCGCAAACAGGACCGCGCCGGGGAGCGCCTGCCATTCGCGACCGAAGAGCGTCAAGATCACGAGTGCGACGAGCAGTACCAGGGCGAGGAGGTACCACAGGACGATCGGGACGAGCGCGATCGCCATCCGGAGAGAGAGTCCCAGGTCGCGGCCCGACGGCCGGCGCTTCATGCGCTAGAGATCGACCGGCCGGCCCATCTCGCGCGCGATCGCGGCGAGCCGGGCGAGCCGCTTCTCGAGCGGCGGGTGCGTCATGAAGAACTCGGCGAACGAGGAGCGCACGTTCGTCGGGACGATGAAGAACGCGTTCAGGCCCTGCACCTCGCGGAGGTCGCGCTGCGGAATCTGCGTCATCTGGCCGGCGATCCGCTGGAGCGCCGACATGAGGTTCTCCGGCGCACCGGTGATGAGCGCCGCGCCGCGGTCCGCCGCGTACTCCCGATACCGCGAGATCATCAGGATCAGCACGTAGCTGAGGACGTACGTCAGCATCGCGATCAGGAACATGATCAGCCAGACTGGGGCGCCGCCCGACCGGTCGCGGCCGCCGCCGAACATCCCGCCGAAGAGGCCCATCCGCATCAGCAGCGCGGCGACCATGGCGAAGAAGCTGGACACTGTCATGATCGCGACGTCGCGGTTCCCGATGTGGGAGAGCTCGTGCGCGAGCACGCCCTCCACCTCCGGCTTGCTCAGCCGGTACCAGAGTCCCTCCGTAACCGCCACGACCGAGTTCTTCGGGTTCCGGCCGGTCGCGAATGCGTTCGGAACATCCGTCGGGACGACGGCGATGCGCGGCTTCGGCAGGTCGGCCATCGCGCAGAGACGCTCCACCATGTCGTGCAGCTCGGGCGCCTCGTCCCGCTCCACGATCTTCGCCCGTGAAGCCGCGAGGGCGATCTTGTCCGACGTGTAGTACTGGACGAACGCGAGGATGCCCATGATCACGATCACGAAGCCGATCCCGACATCCGTGAACGCGAGCAGCGCGACGAAGAACGCCACGTAGAGCGCGCCGAGGAGGAACATCGTCACGACCATGCGGACCGACAGTCCGAAATCCCGTCCGTACGCCCTCTTCATGGCCTCGATTGTAGTTGCGGGCCTCTGTGCGACCGCGGCCCTCCCGGCGGGCGCGTGGGCCGCGTTGCGGGTCGTCGTCGTCTCCGGCCTCGAGCCCGGCGACCTGGCTGCCCTCGCCGACCGCGGCGCCGTCGGCCTGCTCGTGCCGGACTCGGGGCCGCGGACGAGCGCGGGGCGGGCACGCGCTGCGCTGGAGCGGGGCGCGGTCCGCAACTCCGTCCTAGGCGGCCTGCCCGAGGGCCGGCCGCTCGTCGAGGTCGAGACGGCGGCGAGCGCACCCGAGGGCCCGGCGATCGTCCTCGGGCTTCCAAGAGGGGGCGTGCAGCGCAACGACCGGCGGTACCCGATCGCCGTCCTCGCGGCCGGCTACCGCGGACTCCTCACGTCCGACTCGACGCGCATTCCCGGGCTCGTGTCGATCGTGGACGTCGCGCCGACAGCGCTCGGCACCGACGACGCCATCGGCTCGACCGCCGACGACGACCCGCTCGGAACGCTCGAGGACCTCGACGGTCGGATCGAGGCGAATCGTGACGCGAGGGACGTCGTCGTCCTGCTCTCGCTGGCGCTGATCGTCGCCGTCGCCGCGTTCCTCCCCGGTGCGGTGCTTCCCGCGTTCGCCGCCGTCCTGCTCGCGAACCCCGTGCTGGGAGCCGTCGGGGCGACCGAGATCTGGGTGGTCGCGCTCGTCGTCGTGCTGGCGGTGGCCGCGTCCCTCCCGCTCGCCCGGGCGGGCCCGGTCGCGCACGGTCTGCTGATGGCCGGCGTCCTCGCGGCCTACCTCGTTGCGATGGCGATCGACGCGGGCTGGGTGGCGCTCTCGCCGCTCGGGCCGACGCAGAACTCCCGCTTCTACGGGCTGTCGAACCTGCTGGCGACCCTGCTCCTCGTGCCGGCGCTAGCCGGTGCCGTCCTGCTCGGACGGCGTTTCGGCATGTGGGCCTTCGTCGGCGTCGCCGCCCTCTCGGTCGTCACGGTCGGCGGCACCGCGTTCGGCGCCGACGTCGGCGGCCTGATCGTGCTGCTCGCGGGGTTCGTCGTCCTCGCCGTGCTCGAGCACGGCTTCGACCGCCGGCTCGCGATCGGCGGCGCGGCCGTCGCAGCCGTGCTCGCGGTCGCGCTCGCCGTGGGCGGGTCGAGCCACGTGACGGAGGCGCTCTCGGACGGCCCGGCCGGCCTCGCGGAGGACCTGGGTCGGCGCATCCAGATCTCCTTCGAGCGCGCGACCGGCGGCTGGACGACGGCACTCGTCGTCTTCGGCGGCATCGCGGCGCTGGCCGCGCTCGCTCTGCGGGAACGGCGCCCGGTGCCGCTCGCGCTCCTGGCGGCACTCGGCGTCTCGCTCGTCGTCAACGACTCGCCGAAAGACGTCGTGGTCGCCGGGCTCGCGTGCTACCTGGTGCTCAGCAGTGCGCCGGAGCTCGCCCCACGAGCGCGCGAACCAGCGCGCCCGGCCCCTCGGGCACCGCGAGAGCGAACCGCCCAGGCCGCGTCGCCCTGAGGATCGTCATCCCATCGAAGGCGCGCTGGAAGCAGACGGCGCCGGCCTTCACCCGCCAGTACCGCGTGTAGCGGATCTTCAACCGGTACCAGCCGGCGACGGAGAGGCGCCCCTCAACCCCGGCGTGGTCCAGCCGCGTGACCGTCGGCGAGCCGGGGCCGCTGAGGATCGGCTGCGGCCGCGGGACCTCGAAGATCGTGAGCTGCGGGCTCCGGAAAACCTCACGGAGGCCGGACGACCCCGACCGGAGCAGCGCGGCTTCGCGCTCCTCGCCCTTCTGGCCGAGCCGCGTCTCCGGGAGGATCACGAATCGCACGCCCATGCCGCGGAGCCACCTGCGGTAGGAGGCCGGGCCGAGCGGCTTCTCGTAGAAGAGGTCGTTGCGGGCGATGTCGATCTGGCGGTACCAGCCGCGTGCGAGGGAGAGGCCCTCCCTCGGCAGCCAGTAGGCCTCCCAGTGGTCGAACGTGGGGACGACCTCCACGCGGTAGTCGGGCGTCGAGTGCTCCCGGAGGAAGGTGACGGCGGGTGCCCAGAAGGCCCGGTGGGCCGCGCGGACGTCCGTCCGGTCGAGGGCGGCGCCGGCGTAGGGCGCGACGTTGTAGACGAGCGCGGCCGACAGCGCGAGCGCCGTGAGCCACCTCGGCCGGAAGCGGGCCACGACGGCCGTCATCAGCATCACGGGGAAGACGACCGACCGCAGCCGCGTGAGGTTCTCGCCGACCGGGGTCGAGACCGCGAACATGGCGATGCTCGCGACGCCCCAGACGACGAAGAACGCGCCGAGGAACGCGCCGTGACGGGAGCGCCGGGCGAGCTCGGCCCCGAGCACGCTCACCGTCAGAACCGCGGCGAGCTCGAGCGCGCGGAACGGGTAGGGGCCGCTGCTGGGGAAGAACGCGAGGAGCGCGACCTGCACCGCAGCGATCCCGGCGAGCGCGGCGACGAAGGCGAGGGCGTGGGTGCCGACCCGCCGGACGAGGGCGAGCGCGAGAAACACGAGGCAGAGGAAGACGAACGCGAGCGGGCTGAAGCCGAGCGTGAGCGCGGCGGCACCGGCGGCGAGCCAGCGGCGGCCGCCCTGGAGCGAGCGCAGGGAGCCGAGCGCCGCGGCGAGCCCGAGCGCGTAGCTGTAGGTGCCGACGAAGATCGGCCCGGCGGCGAGGATTGCGAACGCCCGGGCCGGCCAATGCGCGGCCTCGCCCCACTCCCGCTCGACGATCGAGGCGAAGAGCGCGGCGGAGAGGACGACCGCGGCGAACACGAGCGGCAGGTTCCCCACGAGCGCGGCGGGCAGGTAGTAGAGGAGGCTGTAGGAGGCGAGCGGGTAGTGCCCGCCGTACCAGAGGTTGTCCCAGACGTACACACCCTGCTCGACGAGCAGCGTCCGGTAGAGATGGGCCGGCGCGTCGCCGGTCGGAGGGGCGAGCGCCACGAGCAGCGCGGCGCCGACGCACGCGAGCATCCCGGCGATCAGGATCTCCCGACGGGGCGCGATCAGGCGGGACACGGCGGCGGTCATCCCCCGTTAGTTTGACGGCTCCGCCGGGTAGACTCGCGCCCGTGCGCCGTCTCGCGCTCATCGCCGCGTTCGCAGCGCTGCTCGCAGGTTGCGGTGGATCCGAGGAGACCGCTCCCGTTCCGGAGACGGTGGACACCACCGCCACGCAGACGGAGACCGGCGGCGCGACGACGGGCGAGACCGAGACCGGCGAGACCGCAACCGGCGAGACCGAGACGACGACGGGCGGCGGCGCCGTCGAGGGTGACCCCGAGGCCGGCAAGGAGGTCTTCGCGGCGAACGGCTGCGGCAGCTGCCACACCTTCCAGCCGGCCGGCTCGACGGGCACGACCGGGCCCGATCTCGACAAGCTGGCGGACTTCGCGAAGAACGCGAACAAGCCGCTCGCCGAGTTCACGCGCGAGTCGATCGAGGACCCGAGCGCCTACGTCGAGCAGGGGTTCCCCGACGGGGTCATGCCCAAGTACGACCAGCTCAGCGACAAAGAGCTGAACGACCTCGTCGCGTTCCTGACCCAGACCTAGGTGATCGACCTCCGGGCTGCGCGCAGCGACCCGGACCGCCTGCGGACCGGGATCGCGCGAAAGGGAGGCGGCAAGGCGTTCGACGAGCTCCTCGACGCCGACGCGCGGTGGCGGGAGCTGGTTCCGCAGGTCGACGAGCTGCGCGGGCGGCAGAAGCTCAAGGGCAAGCCGACGCCGGAGCAGATCGAGGAGCTGAAGCAGGTGAAGGAGGACCTGCGCCGGCTCGAGGAGGAGCTCGCGGGCGCCGAGGCGCGTAGGGACGAGTTCCTGCAGCAGGTGCCGAACCCCGCGCACGAGTCGGTTCCGGACGAGGAGACCGACGACGCGGAGGGCGAGATCGTCCGCGAGGTCGGCGAGCGCCCGGCGCTCGACGAGCCGAAGGAGCATCTGGAGCTCGGCGGCTACGACATGGAACGGGGCGCACGCCTGTCCGGCTCGCGGTTCGGCTACATCGTCGGCGACGCGGCGCGGCTCTCGCTGGCGCTGTACCGCTGGGCGCTCGACCGGCTGGTCGCGGAGGGCTTCACGCCGGTGATCCCGCCGGTGCTCGTCCGCGAGGAGGCGATGTACGGGACCGGGTTCTTCCCGGCGGAGCGCTTCGAGATCTACGAGGTGGCCGACGAGGGCCTGTTCCTGACGGGCACGTCCGAGGTGGCGCTGGCGGGGCTGCACATGGGCGAGATCCTCGAGCCCGAGCAGCTGCCCCTCGAGTACACCGCCTTCTCGGCGAACTTCCGGCGCGAAGCGGGTGCGGCCGGGCGCGACACGCGCGGGATGTTCCGCGTCCACCAGTTCAACAAGGTCGAGATGTTCGCGTACACGCTCCCGGGCGAGTCGTGGGACGAGTACGAGCGGCTCGTCGGAATCGAGGAGTCGCTCGTCCAGGAGCTCGGCCTGCCCTACCGGGTCGTGAACATCGCGGCCGGCCAGCTCAGCGCGGCGGCCGCGAAGCGGATCGACATCGAGGCATGGTTCCCGTCGCAGGAGCGCTATCGCGAGATCACGTCGGCGTCGAATACGACCGACTACCAGGCCCGCCGGCTCGGGATCCGCTATCGCGCCGACGGCGGGACAGAGTTCGTCCACACGCTCAACGGGACCGCCGTCACCGACCGGTGGGCGCTCGCGATACTCGAGAATTTCCTGGGCGACGTGCCCGACGTGCTCCGACAGTACGGTGCTCCGGAACGCGTCGAGAAGTAATCCCGTCGTCGAGGCCTAGAGCGACGCGGGTTCGCCGGTGTCGGCCGAGCGGTACAGGGCGTCGATCGCCCTCGCCTGCGCCACCGCGTCCTTACGGCCGAGGAGCGGCTCGGCCTCGCCGCGGATCGCCTCCGTGAGGTTCTCGAGCTCCAGGCGGTAGGAGTCGACTGGCTCGAGCGCGATTTCGTCCACGCCGCCGTCGCGGCGCAGCTCGATCACCGGCCGGCGGCAGTGCCACGGATCGTCGAGGAACAGCGAGCCCTCGGTACCGACGACCTCGAGTTCGTCGCGCATCGGCAACCGGAAGCCGCAGTCGAACTGGCCGACGACGCCGCCCGGGAAGGTCATCGTCGCCGCGAAGACGGTGTCGACCCCCGCCTCTTCGAGGCTCGTCCCGAAGGCGCGGAGCGGCTCCCCTGCCACGAAGCGCGAGCCGCTGACGCAGTAGGAGCCCACGTCCATCAACGCCCCGCCGTCGAGGTCGGCCGCCAGCCGGATGTTCGCGGCGTCGGTGATCGTGAAGCTGAATGCCGCACGCACGACGCGCGGCTCGCCGACCGCTCCTCCGTCGAGGAGCTCCTTCAGCCGCGCAGTCTGCGGGTTGTGGCGGTACATGAACGCCTCCGTGAGGATCAGCCCCTCCCGCTCGGCGACGTCGAAGGCCCGCTCGACGTCCTGGGGCCTCCGGCTCAGCGGCTTCTCGCACAGGACGTGCTTGCCGGCCTCGAGCGCGCGGATCGACCACTCGACGTGGAGTGAGTTCGGAAGGGGGTTGTAGATCGCGTCCAGCTCCGGGTCGGCGAGCAGCTCCTCGTAGCTCCCGTACGCTCGCTCGATCCCGTGCTCGGCGGCATAGGCGTCGGCGCGCGCCCGGTCCCGGCTCGCCACCGCCGCGACCTCGACCCGGTCGGACGCTCGAGCGCCGGCCAGCACGAGCCGGTTGATCCGCGCGGTGGACAGGACCCCGAGACGGACGCTCATCGTGCCTCCAGTGGTCGCAGGGCCGGGTACAGGGAGCGGAAGCGCTCGTAGCCGTCGTCGTACACGCGCTGCCATTCGGGGTCTGGCTCGATCTCGTCGCGGACGCGCACGCAGCGTTCGACCGCCTCTCGGACGTCCGCGAACACGCCCGAGGCCACGCCGGACAGGAGCGCTGCTCCGTAGGCCGCGCCCTCCTCCGCGACCGTCCGCTGCAGCGGGAGCCCAAGCACCGAGGCGGCGATCCGCAGCCACAGCTCGCTCCTGGAGCCCCCGCCGGACACCCGGCCGACGTCCGCCCTGCAGCCGAGGTCGCGGAGGAGCTCGAGACAGTCGCGGAGGCCGTACGCGACGCCCTCGAGGACCGCGCGCGCGAGCGCGCCGCGGTCGTGCCGGAGCGACAGTCCGACGAACGCGCCCCGTGCGTCCGGATCGGCGTGGGGCGTCCGCTCGCCGGCCAGGTACGGGGCGAACCGGAGGCCCTCGGTGCCCGGGACCCAGCGCGCCGCCTCTGCGTCCAGCCGCCCGTACGGCTCGCCGGGGGCGAACCGGTCGCGGAACCACTGGAGGGATCCGGCCGCGGAAAGCATCACCCCCATGGCGTGCCAGACGCCCGGCACCGCGTGGCAGAAGACGTGCGCCCGGCCCTGCGGGTCGCGCGCGAACTCGGAAAGCGGTGCGAACACGACCCCGGAGGTCCCGAGCACGACGGAGACCGGCCCCGGCTCGTGGACGCCGACGCCGAGCGCGCCGGCCGCCTGGTCGCCGGCGCCGGCGACCTCGGTCGACTCGGCCACAGCCGGTAGCCACTCCGCCGGGATGTCGAGCGTCGCGAGCACCTCGTCGCTCCACCGACGGCCTGCGACGTCGAAGAGCAGCGTCCCGGACGCGTCGGCCGCGTCGGCGGCCGACTCGCCGAAGAGACGGAGGCGGACATAGTCCTTCGGAAGGAGCACGTGCGCGATCCGGCCGTAGACCTCGGGCTCGTGCCGACGCAGCCACAGGAGCTTCGGCGCCGTGAACCCCGGCAGCGCCCGGTTCCCGGTCAGCTCGATCAGCCGCTCGAGCCCGATCCGCGCTTCGATCTCCGCGCACTCGGACGCGGTCCGCTGGTCGTTCCACAGGATCGCGGGCCGCAGCACGCGCCCCTGGTCGTCGAGTGTGACGAGGCCGTGCATCTGGCCGGAGAGGCCGACTCGCTCGCCCTCGGCGCCGAGCCGGCGGAGGGCCCCCTCCGCGGCCCGCACCCAGTCCTCCGGATCCTGCTCGGCCCACCCCGGCCGGGGCGTCGACAGTTCGTAGCCCTCCTCGGCGCGGCCGACGACCTCGCCGGCGTCCGACAGCACGAGCGCCTTGACGCCGGTCGTCCCGACGTCGACCCCTACGAGCGGCGTCACGAAGCGGCGAGCCCGGCCGCCTGCAGCCCCACGCGCGCGAGCGCCTCGTCCTCGGCGCCGGGCAGCCCGCTGACCCCGACCGCGCCGATGCGCCGCCCGTCCTCCACGGCGGCGATGCCGCCCCGGAAGAACGTGAAAAAGGGGTCGAAGCTCGCGAGCTCCGCGGCGTCACCCCGCACCTTTTCCGCCAGCTCGCCCGTGGAGGGGACGTCGCTTCGCGCCGCGGTATAGGCCTTGCGCTGGGCGTTCAGGCGCGTGTCGTGCGCCGCCCCGTCCATGGTCGCGGCGGCGACGAGCTCGCCGTGGTCGTCTGCCACGAACACGGAGACCGGACCCGGCGCGGCGCGGACGACGGCGTCGACGATCGCCTGCGCCTGCTCCAGCGTCATGCCCCGAGCGCCGCGTAGACGAGCTCGTACGCGCGCACGGCGTCCTTCTCCGACTGCGCCTCCCGCAACGCCGGCTCGTCGATGCGCGCCGCGACCCCGTCGATGAAGCGCCACTGGAGCACGCTCCGGCGCACGGCCTGAACGGCGTCCTCGGTGTAGGGGTAGAGGTCGAAACCGAGCCGCTCGCCGTTGTCGCCGTAGCCGGCCCGCCGCAGCTCGAGCGCGAGCTCGAGCGTCTCCATGAACGCCGTCGCCCCGACCATGTTGTCGTCGTCGAAGGTCCCCCAGCCGGAGTTCGCGTGCTGGTGCCCGAGCAGCCCCTCGCCGGCGAGCAGGGCGGCGTACTCGCCGAGGCTCTCGCCGTTCATGATCAGGTGCTGCCAGTCCATGTTGACCTTGACGCTGTCGATCCCGCGCGCCCGCAGCTTGTGGATGACGTGCAGCGTCATCCCGACGTTCCGCATGAAGATCTTCATGGCCGGCTCCGAGTTCTTGTGCTCCAGGAAGACGAGGACGCCGTGCTCGGCGCAGCGCTCCGCCGCCTCGGCGACGCCGTCCACGAGCCACTGCCAGCTCTCGGCGTACGGCGTCTGAAACGGGTAGTTGTAGCCCTCGATCCCGGGCCAGATGATGAAGTGGGCGCCGAGCGAGCCCGCGAGGTCCGCAGCCACCGCCGTCCGGCGGCGAGCCTCGGCGCGGATGTCGGCGTCCGGCGAGGTCAGGCCGCCCCGGCCGAACCGCGGGTCGAGGTGGAGGCCGCTCGCGAGCGCGTAGACGTCGTGCTCGCCGAGCGCCTCGCGGATCTCGTCGACGTTGCGCTCGTCCAGTTCGTTCGGGTAGTGGAACTCGTAGCCGTCGATCAGCTCTCCGAGCCCGTCGACCGCCCTCTTCACCCGCTCGACCGTCGACTCGCCGGCGTGCTCCGGCTGGTAGCCCGTCGGCACGAAACGGGTCACCATCGGGCCGAGCGCCCAGATCCCGAGGCTCGTCTTCATCTCGACCGCACCTCCTCCCTCCTCCCGCTCTCGGACGAGCGCAGGATCGCCTCCACGACCTCGTCGCAGCGGTAGCCGTCCTCGAACGTCGCGCCGTGCGGGGCGACCTCGTGTTCCCCGGCGATCGCCTCGATGGTGTGCGCGAGCTCGTGCGTGAACGTGTCGCCCCAGCCGACGATGTGGCCCGGCGGCCACCAGAAGCGCATGTACGGGTGCTCCGGCTCGGTGACGAGCACCCGCCGGAAGCCGTTCGCGTCCGCGACCTCCAGCTCGTTGAGCCGCTCGACGTCGAAGGCGGCGGAGCCCTTCGTCCCGTTCACCTCGAACGCGTTCGAGTTGATCCGGCCCCGGGCGAGCCGCGATGCCTCGAGCGTCCCGGCGACGCCGTTCTCGAACTCCACCGTCGCGACGAAATGGTCGTCGACCTGCCTCCCCGGGACGACGGTGCGTACCGTGGCGGACACAGCGGTGATCTCGCCGACCAGGTAGCGCGCGAGATCGATGATGTGCGTCCCCAGATCCCCGAGGGCCCCGGTTCCCGCCTGGGCGGGGTCGAACCGCCAGACCCCCTCGTCCGCCTCCCAGCCCCACGACTGCAGGTACCGGGCGCGGAAGTGGACGACGTCGCCGAGCTCGCCCGCCTCGAGCAGCTCGCGCACGAGCCGCACGGCCGGGACGAACCGGTAGTTGAACCCGCAGGCGTGCACCACACCCGCCCGCTCGGCCTCCTGCCACATGCGGTGGGACTCCTCGGCGCCGAGCCCGAGCGGCTTCTCGCAGAGGACGTGCTTCCCGTTGCGGACCGCCTCGATGCAGGGCTCGGCGTGGACCGCGTTCGGGCCGCCGTTGTCGAAGAGCGCGACACGATCGTCGGCCACCTGCTCGCGCCAGTCGGTCACCGCCTCCGCCCAGCCCCAGCGGGCTGCTGCGTCCTGGACCGCCGACCGGTCGCGCCCCGAGATCGACACGAGCTCCGGCTGGAGCGCCACGTCGAGCTGCCGGAGCGCGTGCAGCGCGCGCGAATGTGCCTTGCCCATGAAGGCGTAGCCGAGCATCGCCACGCCGATCCGCTCAGCCGTCAGGGGCGGGCCGTTCCGTCGAAGTAGCGCCTGGCGAGCGCAAGTGCCTCCTTGCCACACTGCGCGCCCGCCCTCCGGCCGGCGAAGTCGTCGGCCGGGACGTGGATGCCGCCGTAGAGTCGCGAGATGCCGGCGTCGTCGGCAGCGTCGTAGTACGTCGCCCACCGCAGCGTGAGCGGCCTGCTCGGGCCTGGCTCGACCTTGAGGTGGCCGCGGGGCACCTTCAGCTCGAAGACGCCGCCCGGGAAGTACGGACTCCCGGTCACGCCGGTCAGCACCTCGGCGGCCGCGCGGCTGAAGGTGCTGTGTCCGGAGACGAACCCGGCGAAGGCAGGCGTCACGAAGGTCGACAGCTGGTACGGCACCCAGCGCTCGGCGGGCTGCCAGCCGACGCCGCCTTCCTTCCAGGCCCGGACAAAGGTCTTCCCGCCGAGCCGCTCGACGAGGCCGGGGACGCTCGGAAGCAGGTTCTTCGCGCCGAGGTACCGGATCATCGAGATCGGCCGGACGGAGTCGTAGTGTCCCTTCGCGCCCCAGGCCGCGACGGCGGCGTCGTGCACCGCGCCGTTGAGGGCGAAGTAGAGCTTGACGTCCCACTCGAGCCGGTCGCCCCGGACCACGCCGGGCGCGTCTGAGACGGCGTTCGCGACCGTGTTCCAGTGGCCGGGCGGCGTCTCGGAGTCGGGCCCGTCGGCCCAGAACTCGGTCAGCGCCCGCGCGAAGTCGCCGCGCAGCATGCGGTCCGGCGCGTACGGCTTCCCGGTCACCGGGTTGACGCGATGCCCGTGCCCGTCGTTCGTCCCGAGGTGGTTGCCGCCGCGCGCGTGCGGGCCGACGTCGATCGAGATGCGGTCGCGGGGGTCGAGCTCCGAGCTGCGGCGAAGCACGGCGAGCGCCATGTCGACGTAGGCCCGCGTGCCGAACTGCGGCGGCTTCCCCGGGTCGATCGGCAGCCCGCTCGCCGACGGCGGGAGCGCGAACGGCCGGACGTGTCCCCAGTGCGGGCCGACGAAGCGCTGGACGCGGCTCGGCAGCGGCAGCCCGTTCTGCGCGATCTGCGTGTCGAGCGCCAGCGGCTGCCAGCGATTCGGGTCGTGCAGCGGAGCGCCCGGCTGCTTCACGACGAGCGGCGGGTTGACGGCCTTGTACGCAGGATCGACGTAGTGCTGCGCCTCGAGCGAGCCGTCCTCCCGGCCCTGGGCGATGACGGCGGCGGCGATCCGGTTGCCGAGCGCCGCAGGGGCGGTGCCGTCCTGCGCCGTGTAGCCGGGGCGGTAGCAGAGCGACCGCATCGTCCGCTCGAGCTCGTCGAACGTCTCCTGGAGGCTCGCGGCGAGCGAGTATCGGTGCAGGAGGATCCGGTAGGCGGCATAGCTGATCGCCGCCTCGCGCGCGGCCGGCACGTCGTCGGCCTGGAGCTTCTCGTCGACGAAGTAGCCGTCGGCCTTCCGGTCGTACGCCGCCCAGGCGTCCCACATCGCCGCGGAGACGTGGAAGAGGTTCCGCGCGTGCACCGTCGGCGCCGGGACGTCGCGCCGGATCGCGTCCAGCAGCGCCTCGTCCCAGACGCGCGCGACCGACTGCCCCTCGTGCCTCGGGGTGCAGCCGGCGATCGTCCACGTGTCGGCCGTCGCCGAGCGGCGGACGCGCGGCTGCGGTGCCTCGACGGCGACGACCTGGTTCGCGGCGACACCGGTCCGCCGCGTCTCCCCGCCGCCGGGCCAGCGGATCACGAGCTCACGGACGCGCTGCGCTGCGCCGAGCCCGAAGTGCAGCCGCGGGTCCTCGGAGGAGAGGTAACTGCCGCCCGCTCGCAGCTCCCTTCGCAGGCGCTTGCCGTCCGGGAGGGAGAGGGTGACCTCGGCGCCCGGCCGGAACCCGTCGATCGCGACCTCCAGCCAGTTGCCCGTCGACGCAGTGTTCTCGAGCAGCGCGAGCGGCCCCCCGACCGTTCCGACTGCGACGTCGAGGTCGCCGTCGTTGTCGTAGTCCGCCTCGGCGCTCGATCGCGCGAGCAGTGCGCCGACCCCGCCCAGCATGGCGCGGCTCGAGTCGGTGAACCGGCCCGGCCGTCCCTGTGCGGCGAGGTTCGTGAACGCCTGGGCCGGCTCCCGGTCGGCCAGGAGGCTCGTCACCGGCACCTTGCCGTTGACGAGGACGAGATCCGCATCGGTATCGAGGTCGAGGTCGCCCCAGCTGACGCCCCAGCCCGTCGCCCGCCCGAGGTTCGGGCCGATCTCCGAGCGGACGTCGAGGAACGAGGGGTCGTTCTCGTCGGGCGGCTTGCTGCGGAAGACGCCGTGCCGCTGCTGCCGCGCGTTCGTCACGAAGAGATCCGAGCGGCCGTCGCCGTCGAAGTCCGCCTCGGCGACGCCCATCCCGCTTCCGGGGTCGGCGACGCCCGCCCTTGCAGCGCGCTCCTCGAAACGGAACCCGAGGCCGGCGGGGTCGGCCGCGGCGCCGCCCGGCCACGGAACGTTCTCGTACAGCCGGTCGGGGTTCGTGTCGTTCGCGACGTAGACGTCGAGGTCGCCGTCGCGCTCGAAGTCCGAGAGGAGGACGCCGAGCCCGTACTCGAAGCCGACGACCTCGAGGCCCGCGTCCTCACCGACCTCCCGGAACCTCCGCCCGCCCTCGTTGAGGTAGAGCAGGTCGCGCGTGCCCTTGTACGTGCCGGGGAACCCTTGGGCCGCGCCCTCCACGGGCTTGTTGAGGTCGACGTAGCCGGTGACGACGAGATCGGGCCGGCCGTCGCCGTTCACGTCGCCGGACGCCGCCCCCGTGTGCCAGCCGAACGCCGCGACGCCTGCGTCCTCGGAGCCCTCGCGGAAGCCGCCGTCGCCGTCGTTCCAGAGCAGGCGGCTGAACTCCGCGGTGGTGACGAAGAGATCCGTGTGGCCGTCGGCGTCGAGGTCTGCGGCGACGCACCCCTGCCCACGGACGGCGAGGCCGGCGCCGGTCTCTCGCGTGACGTCGGTGAACCGGCCGTCGACGTTCCGGTAGAGCCGGGTCGTCGGAAGGCCGCCCGCCCGAAGCCATGCGGCCCGGTCGCTCTGCGCGTACCCGTTGACGACGAACAGGTCGAGCCAGCCGTCCCCGTCGTAGTCGATCCAGCACACGCCGCCGCCGGTCATCGCCGCCGGGTCGGCGGACGGCCCGAACCGGAACGCGCCGTGGCGGAAGTCGAGACCCCGCTCGGCCGCGACGTCCTGGAGGCGGACGGCCGCCGGACGCGCGGCGCCTCGGTCCGGGCCGGGCGCCGCAGCCGTTTCGTCGTCTCCGGACCGCAGCAGGAAGACGCCGACCAAGATCGCGATCAGCGCCGTGGCGCCGATCGCGACCCAGCTACGCCACACCGGAGGCAGCCCGGGCCCGCTTGGCGAACGCGTCGAGGAGCACGGCCGCCAGGAGCACGCCGCCCGTGATCACGAACTTCCAGCCGGACGCCAGGTTGAGCAGGTCCATGCCGTTCGCCACCATCACGACCACCGCTGCCCCGAGCACCGCGCTCGCGACCCGCCCGAAGCCGCCGAAGAGGCTGGTGCCGCCGATGACGGCCGCCGCGATCGCGTTCAGCAGCAGCTGACCCCCGCCGGTACCGGGATCGACCGAGCGTAGACGGGACGCGAGGATGATCCCGCCGACGCAGGCCATGAAGCTCGAGATCATGAAGACGGCGATCCGGATCCGGTCGACGTTGATCCCCGCGCGCCGAGCCGCCTCGGGGTTCCCGCCCACGGCGTAGACGTGGCGGCCGAAGCGCGTCCGGCTCGCGACGAACGTCCAGAAGATCAGGAAGACCGAGACGATCACCACCACGTACGGGACGCCGCGATTCGTATTCGCGTAGTACACGCCGAGCGCACCGACGATCGCCATCGCCGCCGCCTGGATCAGCGTCACGGTGATCGGCCGGTGGCCCAGGCCACTCGCGCGCCGGGAGCGGACCTTGAGCAGCTCGAGTACCACGTAGCCGCCGACGACCAACGCGAGGAACAGCCAGCCCGCCCAGGCGGCGAGGTAGTCGTTCGAGATCCTGAGGACGACGTCGTCCTGGATCCGGATCGTCCCCGAGGACGACGCCTCCGTGGTCAAGATCAGCACGACGCCGCTCCAGGTGAGGTAGCCGGCGAGCGTCACCACGAAGGACGGCACCCGCGCCTTCGTGATGATCAGCCCGTGCAGGAGCCCGATCACCGCGCAAATGATGAGTGCCGTGCCGACCGCGGCCCACCACGGCCAGTCCTGCTCACCCGGCCGCAGGAGCAGCGTCATCACCACGGCGCCGACGCCGCTGACGAACCCGACCGAGAGGTCGATCTCCCCGATCAGGAGCACGAAGACGACGCCGATCGCGATCGACGTCACCCCGGCCATCTGGAGGAGGAGGTTGACGAAGTTCTGCGCCGTGTAGAAATTCGAGTCGAGCGACCCGAAGAGCAGGGCGAGCGCGATCAGGCCGACGAAGATCGGGAGCGCGCCCCAGTCGCCGACGCGGAGCCGGGCGACCCAGCCGCGCACCATCTCCTCGAGGGTCTCCCGAAGGCCTTCCGCCTCGACCTGCGGCGACTCGGGCGTGCCCTGCGCCTCGATCACAGCTCACCCTCCGCCACCATCCCGGGAACGTGCTCGAGCGAGCCGGCGGTGATCGCGTGGACGATCTCCTGCTGCGTGCTCGTCTCCTTCTCGTACACGTCGACGCGCTGTCCAAGGCGCAGGACCGTAATGCGGTCGGCGACCTCGAACGCGTCGTGGAGGTTGTGGGTGATGATGACCACGCCGAGCCCGTGGTCGGCGAGCCGGCGGACGAGGTCGAGCACTTGCCGCGTCTGCGCCACGCCGAGCGCCGCGGTGGGCTCGTCGAGGATCACGACCTTCGAGTTCCACATGACTGCCTTCGCGACGGCGACGGCCTGGCGCTGGCCTCCGGACAGGCCGGCCACCGCCTGACGAAGCGACTGAAGGGTGGTGACCGAGAGGCTGTCGAGCGTCTTGCGAGACTCCTGCTCCATCGACGCCTCGTTCAGGACGACGCCGTTGAGCCGCTCGCGGCCAAGGAACATGTTCGCAACGACGTCGAGGTTGTCCGCCAGCGCGAGGTCCTGGTAGACGACCTCGATCCCGAGCGCAGCCGAGTCGCGCGGGTTGTCGATCCTGACGCGCTTGCCTTCGAAGTGGATCTCGCCCTCGTCGAACGTGTAGATCCCCGCGATCCCCTTGATGAGGGTGGACTTGCCCGCGCCGTTGTCGCCGACGAGTGCCATCACCTCGCCGGCCGCGACGTCGAAGTCGACCTTGTAGAGCGCCTGCACCGCGCCGAAGCGCTTCGAGACGTTGCGACAGTCGAGGATCGGTGTCCCATCCGCCGCGGGCCGCCGCTTCTGCGTCTCGGCCGCTGCCTTCTCCGTTACGGGGGCGGTGCTCATCGTGTCCTCCTCGGAGTCGGGTTGGGGCGCCTCGCGGCGCCCCAACCCGGATCTCGAACCCGCCGACCTACTCTACTGCGCGTCCGCCGGGCAGAACTTCTTGTACTCGCCCGTGCAGACCTCCGCCCAGGTGCGGAACCCGTCCTTGATCACCGTGTCGGCGATGTTGTCCTTCGTGACGGCGATCGGCGTCAGGGCGACGTACGGCAGGTCGGTCTCACCGTTGTTGATCGACGTGACCTCGAAGTCGCCCTCGAGATCCTCGACGTTCTCGTCGTTCAGCAGAGCGACCGCTGCGTCGGCTGCCGCGTTCACCTCGGCCTCGATCGGCTTGTAGACCGTCATCGTCTGCCGTCCCGCGAGGACGTTCTGGATGCCCCCGGCCGTCGCATCCTGGCCCGACACCGGGATCGGGCCGACGTTCGCGGATTGCAGCGCCGAGATCACGGAGCCGGCGATGCCGTCATTCGCGGCGAACACCGCGTCGACCTTGTTCTTCTGGGCGACGAGGATCTGTTCGAACAGGGTCAGCGCCTGCTGGTTGTCCCAGTCGGGCACGTCCTGGTCGGCCACGAGCTTCCACTCGCCGGCGTCGACCTTCTTCTTGACGGCAAAGTCGCCCGTCTCGTTGTAGCCCTGCTTGAAGAGCTTCGAGTTGTTGTCCGTGGGGCCGCCGTTCATCATCACGACGTTCGGCGTGCCGTCGAGCTCGTCGATCACGGGACCGACGGTGTCCGCCATCGTCTGGCCCACCTTGACGTTGTCGAAGCTGACGTACGCGTCGGCGCCGCTGCCGGCGGCGGTGAGCCGGTCGTAGTCGACCACTTTGACGCCCGCATCGCGCGCGGTGTCGATGATCGTCGCCCCGGACTCCGAGCTCAGGTTCACGAGCAGGATCACCTTCGCGCCCGCGTTGATCGCCTGCTCGGCCTGCTGGAGCTGTGTGCTCGCGTCGCCCTCGGCGTTGACGATGTTGTACTCGACCCCTGCTTTGTCGAACGCCTCCGTGAAGAAGCGGCGGTCGTCGTTCTCCCAGCGGTCGGAGCTGGCGGAATCCGGGAGGAGGACCCAGATGCTGCCCTCCGCGGCCTCGCCGCCGGTCGCCGCGGCCGTACCGGTGTCCCCTGCCTCCTCGTCGTCGTCGCCGCCGCAACCGGCGGCCACGACCGCGAGCGCCGCAACGAGCGCAGCGAGCAGCAGTAGACGCCAGCGCGCGCGACGACCTTCGTTGTTCTGCACCTGAACCTCCTGTGGACGGACTGCAGCCTGGCGCGACCATAAGGCCGGGCACGGCGCCGTGCAACCGCTTTGGCGTCAGTCGCCGGAGTCGAAGCGCAGCGCAGCCGAGTTGATGCAGTAGCGGAGGCCCGTCGGGTCGGGCCCGTCCGGGAAGACGTGGCCGAGGTGGCCGCCGCACGCGGAGCAGACCGCTTCGACGCGCACCATCCCGTGGCTGCGGTCCTCGCGCGTCTCGATCGCGTCGCCCGAAGCCGCCTCCCAGAAGCTCGGCCAGCCCGAGCCCGAGTGGTACTTCGCGTCGGAGCGGAAGAGCTCGGCGCCGCAGCCGGCACACCGGTACGTG
>DASSUI010000065.1:0-9673 GCA_035707105.1 Gaiellaceae bacterium
CCCCTTCGACCCCGCGTCAAGTCGTCTCAAGGCACTTCCTCCTCCGTGGGAATGGCTTGTACCCGGAACTGGCCGCGGTCCGGGGTCTGGGGAGCAACCTAAATACCCCCGAAATGCCTGTCAACCGGCCTCGAACCGGGCGGCGGCGAGGCTACGCTGGAACCAGGCGGGGTGCCGGAGCGGACGAACGGGGCGGTCTTGAAAACCGCTGGCCGCCGAAAGGCGGCCCGTGGGTTCGAATCCCACCCCCGCCGCTCGACCACTCCCGGACCCGCCGTCTTGCCGGCGTTCGCTAGTCCCTGTTGACGGCGTCCTTGGCCTTGTCGGCGGCCGAGTCGACCGCGTCCTTGGCCTTCCCCTCCATCTGCTCAGTCTCACCCTCGCGCTGCAGACCCTTGTCGCCGGTCAGATCGCCGGCGGCCTCTTTCATCCGGCCCGTTGCCTCGTCCTTCGACATCGCTGCCTCCTCGGTTGGGTTCGGCTTCGTTGCCCCGATCGGTTTCCGCCGAAACCCGG
The DNA here is from genome assembly GCA_035707105.1 of Gaiellaceae bacterium. Taxonomy (GTDB): domain Bacteria; phylum Actinomycetota; class Thermoleophilia; order Gaiellales; family Gaiellaceae; genus JACDAN01. Next base: position 517 of record DASSUI010000065.1, read on the forward strand.
CTGGTCAGTGCGACGGGCGCAGTGCGCGCGGCAGGTGCACCCGGTGCTCGCGTCCTGCACGGGCGACGACCAGTGCCAGGATCGCCAGCACCAGCGCGACCGAGCCGTTTCCGAACCGCTCCCAGTTCGTGGGGGCCGCGACGTTCACCAATGCGCCGAGCCACAGCGCGACCGTCAGCACCCAGGCGCCGATCCGGACGAGCCGGAACGACACGGGAGCCGTCCAGAGCCCGACCCGCGCCAGGGCGACCAGGCACCCGGCGACGAACAGCACGGCGGCGAATGCGCTCTGCACGCGCAGCGCCGTCGTGACCTCCTCGTAGACGCCGCCGGATGCGGCGTGGACGCCCCACGTTCCCCCCAGCGTCCAGAACACCTGGACGGCCGCCACGGCCGCCAGCCCGACGGCCAACACCACGCCGACGATCCGATCGGTCCTCGTCGAGCGTTCGGCCTCGTTCGCCGACATCTCCCTCACCTCCAGAGGAACGCGGACAGGGCCGCGTTCGCCTTCGATGATGCCGACCTCCCCGCGACGGGGCATCGGGACGCGCACGGATCGCGCGTGCCTGAAATCACCGACGACCGCTGCGTTAGAGGGAAGAATGTGAGAAGTCGCGAACCGAAGCGCGGATCGCTTCGAATGACAGTCGTGCACCCGTCCCTGGAGGAACCATGAGAGAACGATCCCTCGCACAAACGCTGGCGCTCGTGTTCGGCATCGCGTTTCTCGGCGTCGGCATCCTCGGCTTCATCCCGGGGATCACGACCGACCTCGGCGACATCAAGTTCGCCGGCAACGACTCGCCGTCGGAGCTGCTCGGCCTGTTCCAGGTGAGCATCCTCCACAACATCGTCCACCTGCTCTTCGGAATCGCGGGCATCGCGCTGGCGCGGACGGTGGACGGCGCCCAGAAGTACCTGCTCTGGGCCGGCGTGATCTACATCGTGCTGTTCCTCTACGGCCTGTTCGTGAGTGAGGGCAGCGACGCGAACTTCGTGCCGATCAACAACGCGGACGACGTGCTGCACCTGATCCTCGGGATCGGCCTGCTCGCCGGGTGGTTCGTCACCCGGGACGAGCCGTCGACGCGCACGGCGACGACCTGACCTGGCTACGCGTGGATGGCCGCTTCCGCGTCGCGGAGGCGGCCTCCCGCCTTCCCCTCCCTGACGGCGACGACCTCGGCCAGGATCGAGAGCGCCGTCTCGGCGACGGCGTGCGCGCCGAGATCCAGGCCGGCCGGGCCCGCCAGGCGGCTCGTGTCCTCGACGCCGGCCTCCTCGAGCCGCCGGCGGAGTGTCTCCTGACGGCGGCGGGAGCCCAGCGCGCCGACGTAGAACGCGTCGCTGCGAAGCGCGCGGGCGAGGGCCGGCACGTCCAGCTTCTCGTCGTGTGAGAGCACGACGACGGCGGTGTCGTCGCCGACGCCGGCCTGCTCGAGCGTCTCGTCGGGCCAACCGCGAATGAGCGCGCCTGCGCTCGGGAGCCGCTCGCGCGTCAGGAGCGCCGGGCGGGCGTCGGTCACGGCCGTCCGCCACCCGAGGTCCGCGGCGAGGCGCGTGAGCGCCTCGGCGAGATCGGTGGCGCCGACGCAGACGAGCAGCGGCGGAGGACGGAGCGGCTCGACGAACACGTTCGCCCCGTCCCGCTCCTCGACGGCGGGCTGCCTCCCGGCCGCACCGTCGGAGGAGAGCTCCATCTCGCCCGCGCGGTCGCCGGCGAGGACGGTCGAGAGCGTGGCCCGCTCGCCGCGCGCGACGGCCTCCCGGATTCGGCGGATCGGCCCCGCATCCTCGATCGGCGCGACGAAGACGTCGATCTCACCGCCGCAAGGAAGGCCGACGGCCTGCGCAGTCTCGTCCTCGATCCCGTACGTCAGGAGCCGCGGACGTCCGTCCGCGAGCGCCTGCTGCGCCTCCCGCGCGACGTCGGCCTCGACGCAGCCGCCGGAGACCGAGCCGAGCATCGCGCCGGTCTCCGAGATCGCGAGGCGGGAGCCGAGCGGCCTGGGCGCCGAACGCCTCGCGCCGACCACGGTCGCGAGCGCGGCCCGTTCGCCGTCGTCCAGCCACCGCTCCAGCTGCGCGAGTACGTCCTGCATCGCTCCGATCGTACTCTTGAGCCGGGTGGAGACGGACCGGCAGATCCTCGAGCACCTGGAGCCGTACCTCCGGGAGACGCAGCCGGACGGCGCCGCCGCCATGCTGGCCCTCGTCGCCCGGGAGCACGTCTCGTTCGAGCCCGACGCGCTCGCGGCGGCCGTCCGGAGGGCACTGCTCCTCCTCGCGTCGGGCGGCGACCTCCGCCGGGAGCTTTCGCTCGACGATCGCGCCGTGGCCGGCCTGGCCGAGGACCTCGACGACCCGGCGCGGCGCGCGGAACTCGACGCCGCACTGCGCGCGCTCCGCGCCGGCGCCGACGACCTTCCCGCGTCGGCGGCGGTGCTGGACGGCCTGGCAGCGGATCCGGAACGAGCGTGGCTGGCGCTCGCGACCGCCATCCTGGCCGACGAGCTGACCGAAGACGACTGACGGTCCTACCCCGTCCGGGGTCAACTCCGGCCCCCGGCGTGCCGATTGAGCGCTCGTGCTGCGGTTCTCCAAGGAGGGGTCGTTGCGCCGTCTTGTCGCGCTCACGATCGTCGTCGTCAGCTCGCTCGCGCTCGCCGGACCGGCGTCCGCGTCGCAGCTGATCGACAGAAATGCCACCAACATCTCGCTGAAGGTCTCGCGCGACGGGAAGGCCATGGTCAGCTACCGGGCGCGCGGCCGTCGCTGGGACGTCCTCGCCTGGGGTGCGCTCAACGCGCTCCATCCCAACAAGGTGCGCAAGCAGGTCCAGTTTCGGCTCGACCGGGCGGGCGGCTGGGGCACGTTCGGCAGGAGGCTCCGGTTCGCGAACGCGTGCCGGCCCTACGACGGTCCTCCGCTCGTCCACCTCGTCACCGCCTGCAAGGCGCCCGACGGGTCGTACTGGGCGCTCCAGCAGTGGCAGCGGTCGCTCCCGAACCTCGGGATGCTCCCCTGGCTGCGCGAGCAGCGCGCCTGGGCGCTCCACCTCTCGCACTGGACCGGTCCGCTGGCCGTCCTCGAGGGCTGGACCGACTGGTCGTGGAGCGGCCGCTTCCACCACATCTTCGGGCGGCTCACGTACCTCGGCCGGCCGGTGCACGGGTGGAAGACCAACCGGTACGGCGCCCGGAAGGACAAGTACGGGCGGCTCGTCTACCTCGACACCTTCGGGTCGAAGCACGGGCCCGGCTGGCGCCGAGAGAACTCGTTCGTGACCCACGTCGGCACCGGCGCGTTCTGCTACACGTTCCGCGCCCGGAACCCGCTCGTGGGCGGCTACGCGCGCCCCGCCAGCTACAGCGGCGGCATCCGCGGCCCCGGCAACGGCCGGGCCTACCGGATGACGGTCGAGGGCCCCGGCGTCACCCCGGACGTCAAGTGGGAGGGCAAGGGCCTCCCGGCCTTCAACCCGGCGAACCCACAGCTCGTCGCCCACGAGGAGGCGATGAACGCGATACTCGACGGGCTGAACGATCGGTTGTGCTCCCACCACTAGCCGGACACGTCGCTAGAGTCGGCGCGCGGGGGGTTCCGTGCGCCGACTGGTTTTCGTCGCCATCTCTGCACTCGTGCTCGCGCCGCCGGCCGCGGCGTCGCAGCTCGTCGACCGTGACGCCACGGGCGTGCGCCTGGCGGTCACGGCGAACGGGACGACCGCGGTCCTGAGTTATCGCGCGCACGGCCGCCGCTGGCACATCCGCGCCTGGGGAGCCGTCAACGCGCGATTCCCCAACCCGGGCGTCCCGCAGGTGCAGTTCCGGATCCGCCGCGACGCGAGGCCGATCCGGAACCACTGCGGCCGGTACGACGGGCCGCCGCTGCCCTGGCTCGTCAAGGCCTGCAGGGCGCCGGACGGCTCGTACTGGGCGGTCCAGCGCTTCCGCCGCCGGACGCCGAACCTCGGCCGCCGCGCGAATACCGTGGAGGAGCGGGCGTGGGCGCTGCACCTCTCCCACTGGACGGGCCCGCTCGCGACGCTCGAGGCGTGGGCGGACTGGTCCTGGAACGGCCGCTTCCACCACCTCTTCGGCCGGCTGACCTACCTCGGTCGGCCCGTCCATGGATTCCGGACGAGCCGGGCCGGCGCGCGGCTCGACAAGTACGGCCGCCTCGTCTATGTCGACACGCTCGGCTCGCGGTACGGCCGCGGCTGGCGGCGCGAGATGTCCTTCGTCACACACAGGCCGACCGGCACCTTCTGCTACACGTTCCGCTCTCGCGGGGGCAGGCGCGTGTCCGGACACGGCCGCCGCTACCGGTTGACGATCGAGGGCCCCGGAGTGACGCCCGACGTGGTTCGCTACGTGGATGGCCTCCCGAACTTCAACCGGCGCAACGCCGCCCTCGTCCGCCACGAGCGCGCGATGAACGTGCTCCAGGACCAGGTCACCGCGGGCGACCGGCTCTGCCGGAAGCATTGAGCGAGGACCTCCGAGGGGTCATGCGCCGCTTCCCCGCCGGCGTCTCGGTCGTGACGGTCGACCTGGACGGCGAACGGCTGGGGCTGACGGTGGGTACGCTCGTCTCCCTTTCGCTCGATCCACCGCTCGTCGGCTTCGCGATCAAGGAGGAGGCGGCCATCCACGAACTGCTGCGGCGCGCGGGGGCGTTCGGTGTGACGCTGCTCGCCGCGGGGCAGGAGCACCTCGCGCAGCACTTCGCGCGCGGGGTCCCGCCCATCGGCCTCTGGCAGGGCATCGAGGTGCTGGACGAGACGGGCCCGCCGCTCCTCGCCGGCGGCGTCGGCTGGCTGCGCGGGCGGATCCTCGCGGCGCATCCGGCCGGCACGCACACGTTCTTCGTCGGCCGGATCGAGTCGGCCGACCCGGGTCCCGGCGACCGGCCGCTGGCCTACGTGGACCAGGCATACAGGGCGCTGTGACCGACGCGGTCGTCTTCGACCTCGACGGCCTCCTGCTCGACACCGAGCAAGTGTGGGACGAGGTGCGCGAGGCGCTGACGCGCGAGCGGGGCGGCCGGTGGCACGACCGTGCCCAGGCGGACATGATGGGCATGAGCTCGACGGAATGGTCGAGGTACATGCACGACGAGCTCGGTCTCGCGGAGCCACCGGAGGAGCTGAACGGGCTCGTCGTCGAGCGGATGCAGGAGCGGTACCGCAACGGGCTCCCGCTGATCGACGGCGCCGTCGACGCGGTGCGGCGGCTCGCGACGCGCTGGCCGCTCGGGCTCGCCTCGTCGTCGAACCGGCCGCTGATCGACCTCGCCCTCCGTGAGATGGGCGTCGACGAGCTGTTCCGGGCCACGGTCTCCTCCGAGGAGGTCGAGCGCGGGAAACCCGCGCCGGACGTCTACGTCGAGGCCGCCCGACGCCTCGGCACCGCACCGGAGCGAGTGGTGGCGATCGAGGATTCGGCGAACGGGATCCGGTCGGCCAGGGCCGCCGGGATGGGCGTCGTCGCGATCCCGAACCCCCACTTCCCGCCGCCCGAGGACGCGCTCGGGCTCGCCGGCGTCCGTCTCGACTCGTTGGCCGGGCTTACGCCGGACGCCGTCGAATCAGCGTCACGCCGTCCCTGACCGTCAGCATCAGCTGCTCGACCCGCTCGTCGGCCGCAACGTGGTCGTTGAACACCTTCACGGCGCGGGTGCTCTCGTCTCCGTCGTCCTCCAGGACGCGGCCCGACCAGAGGACGTTGTCGGCGACGACGAACCCGTCGTCGGCGAGCTTCGGCAGCACGGCCTCGTAGTAGTCGACGTAGCTGGGCTTGTCCGCGTCGATGAAGACGAGGTCCCAGGGCCCGTCGAGCCCGGCGAGCTGCTCGAGCGCCGGTCCGACGCGGTACTCGACGAGGTCGGCGACGCCCGCCTCCGCCGCGTACCGCCGCGCGATCTCGGTCGTCTCGGCGTTCTGGTCGAGGCTGGTGATGTGACCGCCTTCGGGCAGTGCGAGCGCCATCGAGATCGACGAGTAGCCCGTGAAGGTCCCGATCTCGAGGATGCGCCGCGCCCTCGACAGCCGTACGAGCCACGCGAGCAGCTGGCCCTCGAGCGGGCCGACCATCATCTGCGGCCAGTCCTGGGTCGCGCGGGTCTCCTCCTCGAGCCGGCGGAAGAAGTCCGGGTCCGGCGTGGAATGCTCGCTCGCGTAGCGCTCGACGGCCTCGTCGACGATGCTCATTCGATCCTCCCGATCAGGACGCAGGCGTTGTGGCCCCCGAGGCCCATCGCGTTCGAGAGCGCGACCTCGACGTCGGCGTCCCGCGCCTCGTTCGGGACGTAGTCCAGGTCGCACGCCGGGTCCGGGTGCTCGTAGTTGATCGTCGGCGGCAGCTTCCCGTGGTGGACGGCCAGGGCGGCCATCTGCGTCTCGATCGCGCCGGCGGCGCCGAAGCAGTGCCCCATCATCGACTTCGTCGACGAGACCGCGAGCTCGTACGCGTGATCGCCGAAGACGTCCTTGATCGCCTTCGTCTCGGCCGCGTCCCCAAGCGGCGTCGAGGTTCCGTGCGCGTTGATGTAGCCGATCGCCTCCGGATCGACGCCCGCCCGCTCGATTGCGGCCCGCATCATGTTCGCGACGCCGGTGGCCTCCGGCTCGGGGGCGGCGAGGTGGTACGCGTCGTTGGACGTCCCATAGCCGAGGACCTCGGCGTAGATCGTCGCGCCTCGGGCCCTTGCCGCCTCGAGCTCCTCGAGAATGAGCGCGCCCGCCCCCTCGCCAATGACGAAACCCGCACGGGTGGCGTCGAACGGCCGCGACGCGCGCGGCGGGTGCTCGTCCTCAGCCGCCAGCCCGCGCATGGCGCAGAAGCCGGCCAGGATCAGGGGGTGCATGCAGGCCTCGGTGCCGCCGGCGAGCATGGCGTCGGCGTCTCCGCGCCGGATGATCTCGGCGCCCTCGCCGACCGCGTGCGAGCCGGTCGCGCAGGCGGAGACCGGCGCGTAGTTCGGCCCGCGGAGGTCGAGGGAGATCGCCAGCTGGCCGCTGGCCGAGTCCACGAGCACGCTCGGCAGGAAGTACGGCGAGACCCGCGTCGGGCCCCGCTCCTGGAGCACCTCGTGCTGCTCCATGATCCCGAGGAAGCCTCCGATCGCCGAGCCGAACGCGATGCCGAAGCGGCTCGGCTCGTAGTGCGAGTCGAGGTCGGCGTCCTCGAGCGCCTGCCGCCCCGCCTCCACGGCAAGCAGCACGTTGCGGTCGAGGCGCCGCGCCTCCTTCGCCGACACGACATCGGGTGGCTCGAAGCCCTTCACCTCCGCCGCGACTCGGACGGGGAACTCGCTCGCGTCGAACGAGCGGATGAAGTCGATGCCGCTCTCGCCGGCGAGCGCGGCCTGCCACGTGGACGGGGTGTCGAGCCCGATCGGGCTGACGGTCCCCATCCCCGTGATCACTACCCGGCGCACCGCGTCAGCTTAGTGCGGCCCTGACCGGTCTCCGGCGGACCAAGCGGCGGCCCAAGCCGCGTCCGCTCCACTCTGCCGCGCCGGGGCGAGGGACTGTCCCTCGCGCGCCGACCTGGCACGAAGTCGGCGCACATGACGCGGCCGGTTCGGCAGGGATAGCCTTGGCGGCGATGCCGCCCGGCCCGAACGTTCCCTTCCCGCCGATGGAGGCAGAGCTCGTGTCGGAGCTCCCCGAGGGCGACGGCTGGCAGTACGAGCCGAAGTGGGACGGCTTTCGCGGGATCCTCGAGAACGACGGCGGCGAGCTCGCGTTGTGGTCGCGGAAGGAGCGGCCGCTCCTCCGCTACTTCCCGGAGCTGCGGCCGCTCGGCGAGCTGCTACCGCCCCACTCCGCGCTCGACGGGGAGATCGTGATCGCGCGCGACGGCGTCCTCGACTTCGACTCCATGCAGATGCGGCTCCACCCCGCCGAGAGCCGCGTGCAACGGCTTGCGAAGGAGATCCCTGCGGAGTTCATCGCCTTCGACGTCCTTCTCTGGAAAGGGAAGTCGGTCCACGAGCTGCCCCTGCGGAAACGGCGGAAGGAGCTCGAGCGCATGGTGAAGGGCATCCGGCTGTCGCCGTGCACGGCGGACCCGGACGCCGCCCGGGAGTGGCTCGACACGTTCGAGGCGGCCGGCCTCGACGGCGTCATCGCCAAGCGCCTCGACGAGCCCTACCGACCCGGCTCGCGCGAGGCGGTGACGAAAGTGAAGCCCTACAAGACGGCGGACGCGGTCGTCGTCGGCCTGCGCTGGAAGAACAAGCCCGAGAAGATCGCGACGCTTCTGCTCGGGCTCTACCGCGACGACGGCGAGCTCGACTACGTCGGCTCGGCGGCGGTCGCAGCCTCGAAGCACGACCGGATCGCCGAGCAGGTCGTTCCGCTGATCGACACGAGATCGGACCGCCGCTTCTCCGAGCCGAACCGCTGGGGAACCGGCGAGCTGGAGGAGCAGGCGCTGAAGCCCAAGCTGGTGGCGGAGGTGCGGTACGACAAGGTGCAGGGCAATCGCTTCCGCCACGGCACGCGCTTCCTCCGCTTCCGCGACGACAAGGACCCGAAGGACTGCACCTGGCGCGAGCTCCGCCCTCCCCGCAGTCCGAACGACCCGACCTTCGAGAGCCTCCTGGCCTCCTAGCCCTTCTTCTTCGTCCGCTTCCGCGCCGTGTCGCGGGAGGGCTGCACCCGCTTCGGCTCGCCCGGCATCTTCGGGAACTGCGGCGGGTAGGGCGCCTCGCCGATGCCCCCCTTCTCGTCCCGCTCGACCCACTCGAAGAGCCTTCGCAGGTCGCAGACGGCGTCGTCGATGCCCGCCTGCACGTCGCCGAGCTTCGCGAACCGCTCCGGCACCGTCCGCAGGTCGAAGTCCTCGGTCTCGACGTCCGGGAGCTCGTCCCAGGTGACGGGCGCGGAAACCGTCGCGTCGGGCCTGCCGCGCACCGAGTAGGCCGAGGCGACCGTGCGGTCGCGGGCATTCTGGTTGAAGTCGATGAACACGCGCCTGCCCCGTTCCTCCTTCCACCACGCCGTCGTCACCTTCTTCGGCAGCCGGCGCTCGACCTCGCGCGCGAACGCGAGCGCAGCGCGACGGACGACCGGGAACTCCCAGTTCGGCTCGATCCGGCAGAAGACGTGGATCCCACGGTTGCCCGAGGTCTTCGGCCAGCC
>DASSUI010000066.1:0-25432 GCA_035707105.1 Gaiellaceae bacterium
TCGTCGGCGACCCGCTATGGGCCCGAGCTCGCCCGAGCCGCAAGCTGCCGGCTCAAGAAGCAGCAGTTCCTCCCAACGTCCACGCCCGAGGCGCTGCGGATCGTGGGCGGGTCGGCGCACGTCCCGTCCTCGAGCTCGCGCCTGAACATGAATCCGAGTGCCATCGGTCTCCGTTCTGTCTCCGGCTGGGACCGAACGGCTTCCGAGACCTTAACGCGGAGGGCGTCTCTAGCTTGTGAACTTGTCTGCCATCATCACGCTGATGCAGCGCTTTACGGTCACAATCGAAGGCGCGGGGTGGACTGATGTCCAGGTGCTCGAGCTCCCGCGCCTTCCCCGGGAAGGGGAGTTGATCGAAACGAAGTACGGCACTTGCCTGGTGACCCACTCGGAGTCGATAGCGGATACGGAGCCCTTCGCCGGGAGGATCGTCTGTTCGAACAGTTGACGCGAGTGAAGCCCTTGAGGTAAGCGGCCGTCGACCAGATACGAACCGCCGAGAGCGGCGAACCGAAGCAATCGGGCGCTGAGCCAGTGACGTCGCCAGCGCCGATCGAGCGGTAGGTGGGGGCGAGCACCCCGCAGACGACCGCACCCGTCGCGGCCTAGCGCTCGCCCCCGCGCTACTGAGAAACGCCGCTTCCCGCCTAGCGGTTACGCCAGATCGCCGGACTCCCGCTTGTCGCACTCCGGACACAAGACGGCGACCACGTCGTCGACGTGAGCCGAGCCCTCCAGTCACAGGAGGCCGCGACCCGTCCGTGGAGATCAGCGAGGTTCCCGCCCAGCAGAAGGCTACGGGACCGCACTACGGTTGAAAACAGGAAATTCCAGGGTACGCCCCTGTTTGGGAGTGCCTTCACCCCCGGGCACTTCTAGTGCAGGAGGGGCCGCTGTCGCCTCCCCTTGGCGGCCCCTCCCCCGTTGACTCCCTTCCCCGAAGTCGTTAGGCGTTCGTGAAGGCAACGTTAGGATTTTCAGGTTCGCCGTTCGATCATCCGCCGTCGCCTACAACGCCGACTTCCGACAGGCTGTAGGGAGTAGCAGTCCGCGCGCGCGATACGTGACGGCCCCGATGCGGCGTGCCCACGTCGGACCTGATCCTTGAGGCGGACGACGAAGGAGACTGGCAAATGAGCACACTCACACACATCCATGTGGCGACCGTGCCGCGCTGGCTTCGCCACGGCGCATGGTTCGCGTTGGTCGCGACCGTGGCGTTCCTCGTCCCGTACGTCGGGGTCTCGATTCTCGACCTCCAGCACGACCTGTACTACCTCGTGTACTTCGCCGCGACGGCCGGTTTGCTCGTCACGTACGTCCGGACCGAGCGCGTCGACGTCCGCCGGATCATCACGTCGGCCTGGACATGGAGCCTCGGGCTCGGCGTGGTCGTCGGCCTCGCCGAGATCCGCAACGTCCTCGGCGAAGAGGCGACCGATCGCCCGAGCGGCACGTACTTCGTGTTCGAGCTGCTCTGGCGGGGTGTCACGTACGGGGCCGTGGACGCGCTTCTGATGAGCGTGTTCCCCGCCTTCGTCGCCTACAGCATCCTCCGTGGGAGGGTCGGGGGATTCCGCGGGAAGCTTCGCTTCGCGGCTCTGGCACTGCCGTTGATGCTCATGATCACGGCGACCTACCACCTCGGCTACCCGCAGTATCGAGAGGACGGCGTGGGGCAGCCGGAGCTCGGGAACACGATCATCTCCGTGCCGATGCTCGCAACCGCGAACCCGATCGGTTCCGTGGTCGCGCACGTCACGATGCACACGACGGCGGTCACGCACACCTACGAGACGCCGACGTTCCTCCCGCCTGAAACCGAGTCGAAGTAAGAGCGACCCGTAGATCCGTCTACGGCTGGTCCGTGCGCTCGTCGAGCTGGCGGGCGCGCTCGCCTGCGAGCCCGATCTTCTCGACCACGAAGTAGCCGGCTCGCTCCTCCACGACCCGCTCGTCCTCGGGCAGCACGTGCAGCGGCTTGACCACGAACCGTGTCGGGACGCTCCGGACCTCCTCGTAGGCCGAGAGCGTGAGCTGGATCCGCTCGGCGCACGCAGCGTCGGCACATTCGCAGATGAACTCGCCGTATTCCGTGATCGGCTCGAACGCCTCGTTGACCTCCTCGAGGCGTTCGTTCACGCGACGGAAGAGCGCCTCGTTCCGCGCTGCACGGTCAGCTCTCGGGTCCGACGCTCCCATCTGATCAGTTCGGCTTGCGAACGACGTCGTACTCCTCGAGATCCCCCACGATGATTTCGCCCTCGCTGCGCGGATGGCCGGCCACCATCACGAAGTGGTTGTTCCTGGCGGCGACCGACGCCCACTGCGTGCGAAGGATCTCGACCGTCCCGTTGCACGACTCGTCGGCGCACTCGCACAGGAACGGTACCCTGGCATCGTCGGGCAGGCGGCGCCCGATCGCCTCGACGAGGCGCTCGTTCCCCAACCGGAAGAGCTTCTGGTTCTCCTCTCTCCGTGTGTCTCGCGACGGCACCACGAGAACCCTTCCCGGTCCGGGAACGGCGAAACCGAGCAGTGCATGACGGCGCCGTCATAAGCCGAAACGCTCGGTTGCGGTCGGCTATCCGGCCTCGCTCTGGCGGACCCAGAGCGTGACCAGCCGCGCGACCAGCGTCACGAGGAAGATCTGGCCCGTCAGCGCCTCGAGCACTGTCAGGGCCTGCGGCAAGCCTTCGGCGGGGGAGAGGTCACCGAACCCGAGCGTCGTGAGCGCGACGAAGCTGAAGTAGAGGAACTCCGACTGCGAGTGCTCTCCCGCCTGGGCGAAGAACGGCCCGTCGCGCAGCTCGTCCGCCGCGAGGTAGACGAAGGCGAAGAGCAAGCCGACGAGGACGTAGGCGCTGACCGCGCCGAAGACGGTCTCGTGGGTGATCTGCCGATGCTGGAGCGTCCGGCTGATGGTGACCGGCAGGGTCGCCGTCACCAGCAAGACGACCGGCAGGAGGTAGGTCAGGCCGACGAGCGAGGCAGAGTTCACGAAGAGGACGATCGGCGCGAGCGCGACACAGGCGGCGATCGAGACCGCATGCCGCCGCCTGATCGTCGTTCCCGCGTCCGGGTCGCTGATCGCCACGACCAGCGCAACGGCGGCGAGCAGCGTGCTCAGCAGCGCGCCCCAGCGCGGGTCGTCTATGAGCGCCAGCAGGAAGAAGTTCGCGAGCAGGAGCACGAGCAGGGTCGCGTTGCTGTCCACGACGCGGAGGAGGGTCCGGCCCACTGGATCGCGGACGATAGTGCGTGCGGGATTCGGGTCAGCGCCTCGTCGCGCTCACTCCACGACGCGCAGCGTCGCGGGGACGTCCATCCGTCGGAGCCGCCGGACGCCGAGCAGGGGCGCCAGGGCGACGGCGACGACGCCGAGGACTGCCGCCACGCCGATCGACCCGGGCGCGAGCGTGACGGAGAGTCCGAGGTCAGGGAAGGTGTCTCGCGAGACGACGTTCACGATCCAGCCGAGGACGGCGAGGCCGAGACCGAGCCCGACGAGCGTGCCGAGTACGCCGATGATCGCGCTCTCGACGACGGTCATGCCCACCGTGCGCCAGGGCGGCGTCCCGAACGCGAGCATCGTCGCGTGCTCTCGTCGCCGCTCCTCGCCGGCGATGCTCATGGTGTTGACCGCGATCAGCATCGCGAGCAGGAGCGTGACCGTCTGGGTGATACGGAGGATGGCGAGGAACTCGTCCAGGTAGGTGCTCACGGCGTCCGGCACCGCCGACCCGGACTCGACGGACGCCACGCCGGGGACCGCGAGCAGCGCGCGGATGAGGGCGTCCGTGTTGCCGGCCGGGCGGAGCTCGACGGTGTTCGCCGCCCCCGCCAGGCCGAACAGCGCGGCGTCCTCGCGAGCCATGTACGCGTAGCCTCGCAGGGGGTTCGCGTGGAGCGCGACGATCTCGACTCGGCTCGTGGCGGTCCGGAACGTCTGCCGTCCCGCGCGGACGGGATGCTCCACGAGCACGGAATCGCCGACTCCCAGGCCGAGGTCTCCGGCGGCCCGGTCGGCGAGGACGATCCCGCCGCTCGTCCGGCCGAACGAGCCCTCCGTGATCCGCGGCCGCCAGACGGCGCTCTCCGGGTCGAGCACCTCCACCGTCGCCTCGATCGAGGCGTCCTTCGAGCGCAGCCGGATCGGGAGCACGATCGTCGGCTCGGCGGCCGAGACCGTCCGCGACCGCGCGATCGCGGTCACGACCGGCCCAGAGGCGGGCCCGACGTCGGCGAGCGTCGCCGTCATCCGGTGCGGGTTGCCGCGGAGCGCCTCGTCGCGGCTTGCGCCGAGCGCCCGGTCGAACGAGTCGAAGACGCCCGCGAGCGCGACGAGGATCGTGATCACGGCCGCGATGCCGAGCAGGCTCATGAGCGTCCTGCGCGGCGTCCGCGCAATGTTGCGGAACGGCATCTTGGCAAGGCTCGAGCCGGGAAGGCGGAGGCGTTCGAGCAGCGGCGCCAGGCCGCCGCCCGCGGTCATCGAGCCGACGCGGATCGCAGCGACCGGCGGGACGCGGACGGCCCGGATGACCGGATAGAGGGCGGCGAGGATCGGGACGGCGACCCCGAGGGCCGCGGCCCGGGCGTAGACGCCGGGCAGAAGCGGGGTCGTCCAAACCGGAAGCGCAAGCAGGTCCTGCAACGCGCCGCGGAAAACCTCGTTGAAGACGAGGCCGACGCCGATCCCGGCCGCGACGCCTAGGAGCGAGATCTCGGCGGCGAACAGCAGGGGTCGGATCACGAGCCTGGCCGGCGCGACGCCGAGCGCCATCCCGATCCCGATCTCTCGCCGCTGCGACTCGACGACGCGGCTGACGAGGTTGAAGGAGGCGAAGGCGGCCCCGGCGAGGAGCAGCCAGGCGAAGACGTCGACCATCTGCTGGTCGCTCCTGGCGTCGTCGTAGAGGACACGGTGCGCGTCCTCGTCGGCCTTGCGGGTAATCGTGACGCCGACGTCCGGCATCCGCGAGGCGAGGACGGCCCGCAGGTCACGCTCGACGACGGCAGGGTCTGCGCCGCGTGCGAGCGAGAGGACGAGCTCGTTCACCTGGCCGCGCCGACCTGACAGCGCCTGGACGGCCGCGCGCGGCGCGTAGAGGACGGCGTAGCCTGCCTCGGCGCCGAAGTCGGTGCCCGGGCGGGTGACGAGGAACTGCTCGGGCTGGAGGGCCTGCCCGACCAGGCGGACCCGCCGTTCGCGCGAAAGGCGCGCATCGGTCGGAATGGGGAGTCCGTAGTGATTCGCGAAGTTGCTCTCGACGACCGCGACGGCCCTGCCCCGGTCGGAGGCGCGAAGATCGCGACCCTTCTGGATGGAGCGCGAGTCGATCCGGCTGCCGGGCCCGGACGTCGGGACGCCGACGAGCTTGCCGGGCACCAGGATCGTCCGCCCCGGGCGGGAGACGTCGACCTGCGTGGGCGTGATCAGGCGCTCCTGCGTCGCGAGGATCAAGCCGCGGTTCGGGATGGCTGCGGCCGCCGCGGCGAGCGACCCCGCCTCGACGGAGCCCGCGGTCACCGAGACGCGCAGGTCGTGCATCTGCAGGAGCGCGAAGCTCGCGTCGTTCGAGCGGAGCCGCCAGCGCTCCATGCTCCCGAGCCCCGCGCCGACGCCCGTGGCGAGGGCGACTACGAGCGCGAGGGTGAGGACGAGCACCCAGCGCTGGCGGAGGTCGCGGAGCGACCAGCGGAGCCAGAAGACGGGGCGCCGCATCGCGGCTACCAGTGGAGCGCGGAGATCGCGGCGGGGCCTCCGGCGGGCGGCCCGTCCGCGACGATCCGACCGCTGGAGAGCTCGACGACCCGGTCGGCCATGCGCGAGATCTCACGGTTGTGGGTCACCACCAGGACCGCCGTGCCGACCTCGTGCGTCTGGTGGTGCAGCAGCTCCAGGATCTGGACGCCGGTGCGGAAGTCGAGCTCGCCGGTCGGCTCGTCGGCGAGCAGGATCGGATTGCCGGTGGCGAGCGCCCGGGCGATGGCGACGCGCTGCTGCTCGCCGCCCGAGAGCTGGTGCTGGAAGCTGTGCAGCCGCCCGCCGAGCCCGACGCGCTCCAGGACGTCCGCGGGGTCCGGCCCGCGACCGCCGGCCACATCGCGGCCGAACTCGACGTTCTCGAGCGCAGTGAGGCCGGGAAAGAGGTTGAACGTCTGGAAGATGAAGCTCACCGTGCCCGCCCGGAAGCGGGCGAGCTCCTTCCGCGAGGCGCCCGTGAAATCGAAGCCGCCGACGACGACACGACCCTCGGTCGCCGCGTCCAGGGCGCCGATCACGTTGAGGAGAGTCGTCTTGCCGCTTCCCGACGGGCCGAGCACGACCACGAACTCGCCGGCCGCGATCTCGAGATCCACTCCGGACAGCGCGCGAACGGCGCTCTCACCGGACCCATAGACGCGGGAGACGCCGCTCAGGTGAATGAGCGAACCGGCGGGCCGGCTCGGCTCGGCCGCGGGCGTTCGGGACCGGTGGCGAAGCACGACGGTCATTGCCCTCGCTCCGAGCCTGGCGGACGCTCCCGTGACCCGCATCGGTGGACGGCGCCGCCGTCCTTCGGCTTACTACGCACCCGGCGACGCGCCGCCTGGCGACAGAATTGAGGCGATGGAGCGGGCGTCGGCGCTATCGCGACCCGGCCTCGGCAAGCTGCTCTGGCTGTCGGCCGGCGCAGCCGTCCTCACGATCGCCCTGAAGATGGCCGCGTGGCAGCTCACCGGGTCGGTGGGGCTGCTCTCGGATGCGCTCGAGTCGATCGTGAACCTCGTCGCCGCGCTCGTCGCCATCGCGATGCTGCACTGGGCGAGCACGCCGCCCGACGAGCAGCACCTCTTCGGCCACGAGAAGGCCGAGTACTTCTCCGCCGGCGTCGAGGGCGGCTTGATCGTCCTCGCGGCAGTGTCGATCGCGTGGACGGCGATCGGTCGTCTGATCAACCCGGTGACCCTCGACGACCTCGGGATCGGCGTTGCGCTGTCGGCGGCGGCATCGGCCGTGAACCTCGCCGTTGCGCTGATCCTCATCCGCGCGGGCAAGCGCGCCCGCTCGATGACGGTCGAGGCGGACGGCCGCCACCTGCTCACGGACGTCTGGACGTCCGTCGGCGTGATCGCGGGCGTCGTGGCGGTCGGCGTGACCGGATGGCGGTGGCTCGATCCCACGGTGGCCCTCCTCGTCGCGCTCAACATCGTGGTCACCGGGACCTCGCTGCTCCGCCGGGCCGGCGCCGGGCTGATGGATCACGCGCTACCCCCGGAGGAGCTGGAGGCGCTCGAGCACGTGCTGGACCGGTACCGCAGCGGCTCGGTGTCCTTCCACGCCGTACGGACGCGGCAGGCCGGCCGGCGCTCGTTCGTCTCCATGCACGTCCTCGTGCCGGGCGCCTGGAGCGTGGGGGAGGCGCACGTGCTCGCCGACCGGCTCGAAGGCGACGTCCGCGCCGCGCTTCCGGGAGCCTCCGTGACCACCCACGTCGAGCCGGTCGAGGACCCCGCGTCGCTGAGCGACATCGACCTCGACCGCACACAGCCGTGACGAGCGCAGCGCAGCCGTGGGGCCGGGAGGCCGCCGAGGTCGCGGCCGAGCTCGGCACGGACGTCCGGCGGGGGTTGACCGCTCAGGAGGCGGCTCGACGCCTGGACCGATTCGGCCCGAACCGCCTCGAGGAGGCCGAGCGTGTGCCCGAGTGGCGGAAGTTCCTCGGCCAGTTCGCCGACCCGCTGATCTACCTGCTGATCGCCGCGGTCGTCGTCTCCCTGGTCGCCTGGGTGCTCGAGGGCGGCGACGAGGCGCCGTTCGACGCGATCGTCATCGCCGCGATCATCCTCGCCAACGCCGTGCTCGGCTACGTGCAGGAGGCTCGGGCCGAGCACGCGGTCGCCGCCCTGCAGCGGATGGCGGCCGCCGCGGCCGGTGTCGTCCGGGACGGGCGCGAGGAGCGGGTCCCGGCCGTGGACGTCGTGCCGGGAGACGTGCTCGTCCTCGCCGAGGGCGACGCCGTCGCCGCGGACGGGCGTCTGGTGGAGGAGTCGTCGCTGACGGTGGCGGAGGCGTCCCTGACGGGCGAGAGCGAGCCCGTGCTGAAGGACGTCGGCCCGATCGGGGAGCCGGTCGGCCTCGGCGATCGCCTGAACATGGTCTTCAGCGGCACCGCCGTCGTCCGCGGGCGGGGCCGGGCGGTCGTCACCGGGACCGGGATGGCGACCGAGATGGGCAAGGTCGCGAGCCTGCTCGGACGCACCGAGGCGCAGTCCACGCCGCTCCAGCGGGAAGTCGATCGCATCGGGCGCATGCTCGGGATCGCGGTCATCGTGATCGCGTTGGTCGTCATCGGCGCGATCCTGCTCACCGCCGAGATCCGGACCGCATCGGACTTCGTCGACGTGCTGCTCGTCGGGGTGTCGCTCGCGGTCGCCGCGGTGCCCGAAGGCCTGCCGGCGGTGCTCTCGGTCGTCCTCGCGCTCGGCGTCCAGCGGATGGCCCGGGAGCGGGCGATCGTGAAGAAGCTCTCGTCGGTCGAGACCCTCGGCTCCGCGTCCGTGATCTGCTCGGACAAGACCGGGACGCTGACGAAGAACGAGATGACGATCGAGACGATCGTCACCGGCTCGGGGGAAGTCGAGGTCACCGGAAGCGGCTACCGGCCGGAGGGGGAGCTCCGCGTCGACGGCCGGCCGCTCGAGGACCCTGAGCTCCTGGAGGAGGTGCAGGCCGTGCTCGCGGCGGGGAGCCTCTCCAACGACGCGGTGCTGCGCGAGGAAGACGGCGGGTGGACGATCCAAGGCGATCCGACCGAGGCGGCGTTCCTCGTCGCCGAGGCAAAGGTCGAGGGGCTGACCGAGGCGCGCCGGTCGCGGTTCGAGCGGGTGGGGGAGGTTCCGTTCACGTCCGAGCGCAAGCTGATGAGCACGTTCCAGGCCGACCGCGAGGGCGACCTCGGCCTCGCCGTCGTCACCAAGGGCGCACCGGACGTCCTGCTGGCACGCTGCACCGCGGAGCGGGCGCGAGGCGAGGTGCGGCCGCTCACCGACGCCCGACGCGCGGAGATCCTCCGAGAGGTCGACCGCCTTGCCGACCGAGCGCTGCGGACGCTGGCGGTCGCATATCGGCCGCTTCCCGACGGGACGGCGCCGCCGCAGGACGAGTCTGTCGAGCGAGAGCTCGTCTACCTCGGCACGGTCGGCATCATCGATACGCCGCGGCCTGAGGCGCGGACGGCGATTGCGGAGGCGCACGAGGCGGGCGTGCGCATCCTCATGATCACGGGCGACCATCCGCGCACCGCGGTCCGGATCGCCGACGACCTCGGGATCGCCGGCGAGCGGCCCGCGGCCCTCACCGGCGCCGAGCTCGAGGCGCTCGACGACGACCAGGACGCCGTGCGCAACGTCTCCGTCTACGCACGCGTCGCGCCCGAGCACAAGCTCGAGATCGTCGACGCGCTCCAGGCCGACGGCCGCATCGTGGCGATGACAGGCGACGGCGTGAACGACGCTCCGGCGCTGAAGGCGGCCGACATCGGCGTGGCAATGGGCGTGGCCGGGACCGACGTGGCGAAGGAGGCGGCGGACATGATCCTCGCGGACGACAACTTCGCCACGATCGTGAACGCGGTGCGCGAGGGAAGAGGGATCTTCGCGAACATCCGCAAGTTCCTCCGCTTCCTGCTCTCCTCGAACATCGGCGAGGTCTTCACGATGTTCTTCGGCGTCCTGCTCGCCGGGGTGATCGGGCTCGACGACACCGGGGAGGCCGTCGCCGTGCCGCTGCTCGCGACCCAGATCCTCTGGATCAACCTGCTCACGGACGGCGCTCCGGCACTCGCGCTCGGGGTCGACCCGCCACCGGACGACGTGATGAGCCGCCCGCCTCGCCGGCTGACCGACCGCGTCATCGACGCGCGTATGTGGGCCGGGATCCTCTGGGTCGGCGCCGCGATGGCCGCCGTCACGCTCCTCGCGCTCGACCTGCGGCTACCGGGCGGTCTCGTCGGCGACTCGGGCAGCGTGGACGAGGCGCGGACGATGGCGTTCACGACGCTCGTGTTCGCCCAGCTCTTCAACTGCTTCAACGCGCGGTCGGACACGGCGAGCGCCTTCCACCGGCTCTTCACGAACCGGTGGCTGTGGGGCGCGATCGCGCTCTCGGCGCTCCTCCAGGTCGCCGTGGTCCAGCTGCGATTCCTCAACGAGGGCTTCGGGACGGCGCCGCTCGGCCTCGAGGAATGGCTGCTGTGCGCAGCCCTCGCGAGCGTCGTGCTCTGGGCGGCGGAGGCGAAGAAGCTCGTCGAGCGGCGGCTTCGCCGGACATCAGGGCGGTCGACAGGCATGGCCTCCTGAAATGCGAGAGCGCCGACTGGGCCGGCGCTCTCGCGGTTCCGCTAATCGGTCCGGAGTGCTAGTGCGTGACGCGGACGAAGGCGCTCGTCGCCCGCAGGTAGCCGGGCGTCGCGGGCACGAGGATGCGAACCCGCTGCGTGCCCCTCGGGAGCCGGGCCGAGAACCTCGCGCTGAGGTTGCTCGTGCGGAGCCGGACGCGCCTGACGGTCGCCCAGCGGTTGTTGCGGACGCGACGCTGGAAGTACACGACCCGGGACACATGCTCGGGCTGCGCCATGATCGTGACCCGGAACCGGCCGAGCTGCGCGTTCAGCACGCGGAGGCCGACCTTCGGCAGCACGTGCGCGTACGGCTCCTGGGCGCTCGCCTGGTTGCTCCAGCGGGCGGTGTAGCCGGTGCGGATCGTCGGGCGGTGCGACCACCTGAACGCACCCGTCGAATCGGTCGTCAGCGTGACGGTTCTCGTGTCGCCGCGGTACGGCGTCACCGTGAGCTGCACGGACTGGTTCGGCTGCCCGTTCGCAAGCTCACCCGAGAGGCGGACGAGCTCGCCGTACTTGACGGCCGTCGTTGTCCCCTGCGGTCCACCGCCGACACGCGAGATGGCCAGTGTGACCTGCGGCGCCTGAGCGACGGCCGGGACGGCGGCTGCAAGGCCGAGGGCCGCGAGCGCGCCTACTGCGAACTTCTTCATGCTGAATCCCCCCACGTCGAAATGAATCGGATTGCGATCCGTATGCCCTGCGCTTTGGCGTTTTATGCCGCGAAACCAAGACTTTTCCGAACCTTTACGAGTGCCGACGCCCTCCGGGCGATCCCCCCGGACGAGGGATTGGCGGTTGCACGCCCCGCCCCGATGTCAGCGGCGTAAGGCCCCGACGGAAGGAGAGGGACCGAGACAGCTCTGCGGCCGCTGAGCTCAGTTCGATCAACCATGGCCTCAACCATCAAGACCGTCTCAGGCGCCCTCGTGGCAGCCGCCGTGCTCCTTGCCGCCTCCGCCTCGTCCGCGGCCACGCCTCTCGCGACCCCGGCCCCGCTCGCCCCGGTCTCGGGCGCGAGCGCGCAGGCGCTCCCGGCGTTCTCGTGGACGCCGGTCGCGGGCGCCGCGAAGTACGAGTTCCAGTTCGCCGCAGACTCCGGCTTCAACGCGCCGGTGCTCGGGCGTGGGGAGGACCAGTTCTTCACGCGGAATGCCCGCGCGACACTCAAGAAGACGATCCCGAACGGGACCTACTACTGGCGGGTCCGCGCGGTGAGCGCGGACGGATCGGTCTCCCCGTGGTCGGCGCCTCGGCAGCTGCTCAAGGCCTGGACCCTTGCGCCCGCCTTGCAGGCGCCGGCACACGGGGCGGTCGTCTCGCACCCGACGAGCCCACTGGTCCTCCGTTGGGCCGCCGTTCCGCACGCTGCGAAGTACCTCGTGACCATCGCGAGCGACCCGCAACTCGGGTCGGCGGTCGGCGGCCAGCAGAACGTCGAGACGTCCGGCACCGTCTACGCCCCGCGGGCGCTCCTCCTGCCCCCCGGCACCTACTACTGGGGCGTGACGCCGATGGACGCGCAGGATCACCGCGGCGTGCCGTCGCCCGTCCAGTCGTTCACGTGGACGTGGCCGACGGCGACCACGGCGGGCGTCTCCGACCTCATGACCGAGACCGAGGTCTTCGACCCGTTCTTCTCGTGGACGCCGGTACCGGGCGCCGCGAAGTACGAGCTCGAGGTCAACCCGACGGCTGACTTCTCGCCTGGCTCGAAGGTTTGCTGTACGGGGACGATCATCGGCGGGTCGCACTCGCCGACCTCGATGCTCCGGGACAACACGTACTACTGGCGCGTCCGCGCCCTGGACGCGTTCGGCAACGCGGGGCAGTGGAACCTCGGCACACCGTTCACGAAGACCTTCGACAAGGTGCCGCCGGTGGCCGCGCCGAGCATTAAGAATCTCCGGCTCCGGGACAACCTGTCGGATCCGGGCAGCGACCTCGACCCGAGCACGGCGGGCTACCAGACGAGCGTCCCGATCCTCAGCTGGAGCCCCGTTCCGGGCGCGTCGAGCTACGAGGTCGACGTCTTCCCGTTCGAGGGGGGCATCTGCGACTGGTCCGACATGGACGGCACCGACCACTGGCGCGTCACAACGGCAACGACTGCGTGGACGATGCTTGGTGCAGGCTTTCAGGGCGTCCAGCCTTACGAAGACCCGCATTCCGTCGCGACCGATCTGAACCATGCACCCCTCGCAGGGAAGCGGTACTGCGCCCGCGTGCGCGCGCGTGCCGACCGCGCCTCTGGAAATCAGGAGGTGTACGGCGACTACACGTATCTGACAGATAGCACCGGCACCTCGTTCCAGTGGCGTGGACCCGCCGACGGCGAGCCGTGTGCGCCGACGTGCAGCCACGGGAACCTTGGCAGTGACGACTACCTCTTGCCGGCGACGGGTGTGTCGACCACGCGGATGCCGCTCTTCACCTGGAGGCCGATGCCACGCCGCCCGTGGAAGAGCCTTCTCAACGGAAACGGCGCGAAGGCTCTGACACTGCGGGGCGTGCCGCCCCTGCCTGAAGGCCTGACCGAGTGGACGATCAGCGTGGCGAACGACCTCGGAAGCTCCGCCTTCGACGTGCTGACGTTCGACGATCCGGGGAAGCCGCCGGATCAGGACCCAACGTTCACGTACGCCGACGGTGACATCACCGGACTGGCCGCGGCCATCGAAGGGGATGCCAGCGTTCCGTTCGACGTCCAGGTACACCAGTCGGGCGTCGGCCTCGCCTATCTGTCGGACGCACCGTTCGTCCCGGGCCGCCGCGCCTACTTCGTCCTCGTCTCGAAGGACCCGTCGTTCTCCAATCTCGTCGACTACGCCTTCACTCAGCACCCCGCCTACGCGCCGCGCACGGGGACGGCGTCGACGACGTACTCGGACGAGGAGACGCTCTACTACTGGGCAGTGCTGCCCGCCTCCGGGACGAACGGCGACAACGCTGCCGGCGACCCGCTCCTCGCCGCGCCCGACAGCTTCCAGAAGCTCTCGACCCCGCCCTCGCAGCTCAAGCCGGCCGCAGGCGCAGATGTGACGGGCCAGCCGACGTTCCAGTGGAGCTCGGCGGAGGGTTCGCGCCGCTACCGGCTCCAGGTCTCCAACGACCCGAGCTTCGGCACGCTGCTCGACGACGTCTTGACCGCCTCGACGGCGTACACGAGCGCGACGTCGTACCCGGCCGACACCGTCCTCTACTGGCGTGTGCGCGCCGACGACGAAAACCTCGTCGGCCTGCGCTGGTCCGCGGTCGGAACGTTCCAGCGGCGGCTCCCCGTGCCGTCGCCGCGGTTCGACTCGCCGGCCGGTGACATGTACCCGCTGATGTCGTGGACCCCCGTCCAGGGTGCCGTGTCGTACCGCCTCGCGGTCGACGAGCCCGACGGCGACCACGCCGAGTACGACGACTTCCGGTCCGCCGCAGCGTCCTTCTCGAAGATGACCGGCACCGGCGTCGCCGGAATCCGCGTGCGGGCCAACTTCGCCACCAAGAGCGGGCAGACGACGCCCGGCCCCTGGTCGGGGACGGTGAACTTCACCCGGACGATGGGCGAGCCGACCGGCGCCTCGACGGACGCGTCGCCGACGTCCCTGCTCTTCAGCTGGGACCCGAAGCCCGGCACGAAGCAGTACCGCGTGCTCGTCGCAAACCGCGAGGACTTCGCGACGACGATCGAGGACGTGAAGACGGACAACACCTCCTACGCTCCGACGCTCACCTCGACGGTGTACATGAACGGCGGGACCTTCTGGTGGAAGGTGGCCGCCTACGACGAGGACAACAACGTCGGCGACTTCACCCGCGCGCACTCGTTCACGCTCCAGCGGACGACCGCGGCCGGCGGGATCCGCGTCTCCCAGCGCCTGCGCATCTACGTGAAGGGCAGGCTGCGGGCGAATCGCATGAGCCGGGTCGTCGTGACCGTCAAGGCCGGCGGAAACGTCATCCCGGGCGCCAAGGTCCGCGGCCTCGCGCTCGGGCTCAGGCCCCGCTGGCGGGCCACGAACCGCCGCGGCCAGGTCGTCTTCCGGTTCCGGCCGAAGCGAAAGGGCGTCGTGTTCTTCCAGGCGACGAAGCGGAACTACCTGGTCGGAACCGCCCGCGTCCGCGTCCGCTAGTCCGCGGCGAAGACCTCGGCGCCGCAGCCGAAGACGAGCGCGTCCAGCACGTCGCCTCGCTCCACGCCGCGCAGCGACGGATGCCCGAGGTCGACGGCCGTGTCCGGCCAGGCCTCGAGCCCGAGCGAGGCGGCGCCCTCGTCGGCCCCGAAGCAGAGGAGCGTCCCCGCGTCGCACACGTCGCGGGCGAGGGAGTGGCGGCGGGCCGTCGTCTCGAGCTCGCGCAGCTCCTCGAGCGGATCGATCCGCACATTCGAGTCGGAGCCGATGCAGATGCCGATCCCACGCTCGCGGAGCCGCTCGAACGGCGCGAAGCCGTCGCCGAGGTTCGCCTCCGTCGTCGGGCAGAGGCAGACCCGTGCTCCTTCCGCCGCCAGGAGATCGAGCTCGGCGTTGTCGGCATGGGTTGCGTGGACGACCGTCGTCCTCGGGCCGAGGCAGCCCGTCCGGGCGAGCAGCTCGATCGGCCGCACGCCGTGCTCCGCGAGGCATTCCTCGATCTCGCGCGGCTGCTCGTCGGCGTGCACGTGCAGGGGAAGGCCCTCGCGCGCCGCGTAGGCGCCGATCTGCTCGAGCCAGTCGGGCGGGCACGCGCGGACGGAGTGCGGAGCGCAGCCGACCCTGGCGCCCCGCTCGCGGAGCTCCTCGACCTGGCCGAAGTAGTCTGCCGTCGACGCCTGCCGGAACCGGTCGATGCCGCCGCGCGCGTAGGCGCTTAGGAGGACGACGACCTCGATGCCTGCCTCCTCGGCCGCTTCGACCGCGGCATGGGCCTCGGCGAGGCCGAGGTAGTGGAACTCGCCGACGGCCGTGTAGCCCGCCGAGCGGAGCTCGCGATAGGTCTCGGCGTACTCGCGCCGCACCGACTCGGGCGTCTGGCGCTCGGCCTCGGCGAGCATCACGTCCCGCCAGGCCCAGAAGTCACCGCCCGACCTGCGCCCGCGTAGGGCGCGCTGGAAGGCGTGGCAGTGCGCGTTGACGAAGCCGGGGAGAACGAGCGTTTCGGCCACGGCCACCAACTATCCTTGCTGAGGATGGCCGAACGCGTCGTCCCGCTGCGTCTCGCGCAGATCCCGAACGCTCTCACGATTGCGCGCTTCGCGGCCATTCCGGTATTCGTCGTCCTGCTCGCCACCGCCGACGGCGGCCACAGCTGGCCGGCTGCAATTCTGTTCGCGGCCGCCGCCGCCACCGACCAGCTCGACGGCTGGCTCGCGCGGCGCTGGCACGTCGAGTCGCGCTTCGGGACCGTGGCCGACCCGCTCGCCGACCGGCTGATGATCGACACGGCCGTCGTCGGCCTCTTCCTCCACGGCCGGCTGCCCTGGCCCGCGCTCCTCCTGATCCTCGTGCGCGACGCGGTGCTCGTGGGTGGGTACAAGCTCGTCGTGCCCCGCGGCTACGAGCTCTCCGTCAGCTTCCTCGGGAAGGTCGCGACCTGGATCCTCTACGCGTCGCTCGCCCTCATGCTCGCGACCGTCGAGGGAACCGATTTCCCGCTGGTGCTGTTCTGGCTCGGGCTCGTGCTCTCGCTCGTCGCCGGTGCGGCGTACGTGGTCGGCGCGGTCAGGACCCGGACGTGAAGGCCGTCGTGATGGCGGGCGGGGAGGGGACACGCCTCAGGCCCCTGACGTCGAACCAGCCGAAGCCCATGGTCTCGATCGTCGGCAAGCCGTGCATGGAGCACATCCTCGAGCTCCTGAAGGCGCACGGGTTCGAGGACGTGATCGTGACGGTCGCCTTCCTCCCTCAGGCGATCCGGAGCTACTTCGGGAGCGGCGAGAGCATCGAGATGAACATCGAGTACTCGGTCGAAGAGTCTCCGCTCGGCACCGCCGGCTCGGTCCGGCTCGCCAGCGGCCGGCTCGACGACACCTTCCTCGTCATCTCCGGCGACGCCCTCTGCGACTTCGACCTCGGAAAGCTCGTCCGCTTCCACAAGGAGAAGGGCTCGGCCGCCACGATCGCGCTCAAGTCGGTGGAGAACCCACTCGAGTTCGGGATCGTCGTCACGGACGACGAGGGCCGCGTCGAGCGCTTCCTGGAGAAGCCGTCGTGGAGCCAGGTGTTCTCGGACACGATCAACACCGGCGTCTACGTCCTCGAGGCAGAGGTCTTGAACCACGTGCCGACGGACCGGCCGTACGACTTCTCGAAGGAGCTCTTCCCGCTGCTGCTCGAGATGGGGAGGCCGGTGTACGGGCACGTCGTCGAGGGCTACTGGCAGGACATCGGCAACCTCACCCAGTACCGGCAGGCGAACTTCGACGCCCTCGACGGCAGTGCGCGCCTCCGTATCCCCGGCGTCCGGCTGCGGGGGAACGTCTGGCTCGGCGAGGGCGTCGAGATCGACGACATCGACCGGATCGAGGGACCCGCCTATCTCGGCAACTACTGCCGCATCGGCGCCGAGGCGACCGTCGGCCCGTACTCCGTCCTCTCCTCGAGCGTCACGCTCCGCGAGCGCGCGCGGACGGTCGCCTCGGTCGTCGACGCCTCGACGCACATCGGCCGCAGCTCCCTGATCGAGAACGCGATCGTCGGCCGGAACTGCGACATTCGCTCGCACGTCCGCATCCACGAGGACGTCGCGATCGGCGACCAGGTGAGGATCGGCGCCGAGAGCGTCGTCATGCCGGGCGTCCGGATCTTCCCGTTCAAGGAGGTCGAGTCCGGCTCGCAGGTCTTCGAGAACCTCATCTTCGAGTCGCGGTCGACGCCGCAGCTGTTCGGCGCCGGCGGCATCACGGGCCTCGTCAACGTCGACCTCACGCCGGACATGGCGCTCCGGCTCGCCGCCGCGATGGGGACGGCGCTCAAGCGGGGCGCGCGCGTCGTCGCGAGCCGAGAGTCGGCGCCGGCCTGCCGGATGATCAAGCGCGCGATGATCTCCGGCCTCAACTCGACCGGGGTCAACGTCGCCGACCTCCGCGTCCTGCCGGCGGCGGTCGCGCGTCACCTGCTGAAGAGCCACGGGTACGAGGCCGGGTTCCACGTGGGCCTCAGCAGCACGGACCCGGAGGCGGTGCGCATCCAGTTCTTCGAGCACCCCGGGATCGAGGCGTCGGCGTCGTTCAAGAAGGAGATCGAGAAGCACTTCACGCGCCAGGAGCTGCGCCTGGTTGCGGCCGGCGATGTCGGCGAGATCAGCTACCCGGCCCGGGCGCGCGAGGGCTACGCCGATGACCTGCTCACGAACCTCGACACCAAGGCGATCCGGCGGCGGCAGTTCCGCATCGTCGTGGACTACGGCTACTCGGCCGCGTCCTTTGTGCTGCCGCTCGTGCTCGGGCCGCTCGGCGTCGAGGCGGTCGCCGCGCACGCGTTCACGCCCGACTTGCTCCCCGGCGAGGCGACGACGCTCCGTGGACTCGTCGGGCAGACCAAGCGCCTCGTGGGGGCTGTCGGCGCCGACCTAGGCGTCGTCTTCGACCGCGCCGCCGAGCGCCTCTATCTGATCGACGACCAGGCGCGCGAGATCCCCGTGGAGCAGGCGCTCCTCCTCTACCTGCGCCTGATCGGGAGCGACGGCCGCCGCGGGAAGCTGGCGTTCCCCGTCACCGTCACGAGCCAGGTCGAGCGTCTCGTAGAGGGGTCGCCGCTCGAGGTGATCCGAACCCCGGCGTCGCTCGCCGAGCTGACGAAGGCGGCGGCGCAGGACGGCGTCATCTTCGCCGGCGCGGTCGGCGGCGGCTACGTCTTCCCGGAGTTCCTGCCGGCCTACGACGCAATCGCGAGCCTCTGCAAGCTCCTCGAGCTGCTGGCCCCGGTGGAGCGTCCGCTGTCCGAGCTCGTCTCCGAGCTGCCGGTCTCGCGCGTCGTGCACAGGCAGGTGCCGTGCCCGTGGGCGCAGAAGGGACTCGTCATGCGCGTGCTCACCGAGCGTCTCAAGGACCGGGACGTCGACCTGCGGGACGGAATCAAGGTCTTCGACAAGCGCGGCTGGGCGCAAGTGCTGCCGGACCCCGACGAGCCGCTCGTGCACGTGTACGCCGAGGGGGAGAGCGAGGACGCGTCCGCAGAGCTCGAGCAGGAGCTGCGCAGCCTCGTCGAGGATGTGCTGCAGAATGGCGAGGACGCCGGCGCCTGACCGCCAACGCTCAAGTTGAGGTTGACCCTTAACCGCCCGACTGGTTTACTGACCCCGAACCGAAAGGCGCACATGGAACCCCTGCCCGATCTCGCATCGCTCTCCGACGAAGGACTCAAGTCGCTGATCGACGACCTCCAGCGCGAGGAGCAGGAGGTCTCGTACCGCCGGCGCCTGCTGCACGGGAAGATCGACATCCTGCGCGCGGAGCTCGTCTCGCGGCTGCAGAAGCACGAGGGCGCGGGGGAGGGGCCGTTGAGCGAGGTCGACGTCGACAAGCTGGCGGCGATCCTGGCGGGCAAGGCCGCCCCGCCCGAGGCCTGAGGAGGCGCGTGCCGCACGTCTACTGCCCCGAGTGCGGGTTCCAGAACCCGGAGGCTGCCAACTTCTGCTCCAAGTGCGGAGCGGCGCTCGTTCGCGACCCCGGCGGGGCGGACACGACCGTGGCGTTCACGCCGGAGGAGCTCGACGAGCAGTCTCCGCTCGAGGATCTGGGCATCGGCGGGCCGGCGCTCGTCGTCCGGTCGGGTGGGGGCCGCGCGGGCGAGCACTTCGTCCCGAAGGACGAACGCACGACGATCGGGCGCTCGCCGGACTGCGACATCTTCCTGGACGACGTGACCGTCTCCCGCAAGCACGCAGTGCTCCTTCGAGGGAACGGCGGCTTCGTGATCGAGGACCAGGGCAGCCTGAACGGGACGTTCGTGAACCGCCGGCGCATCGACTCGTCGTCGCTCGCGGACGGCGACGAGGTCCAGATCGGCAAGTACCGGCTGACCTTTCTGGAGCAATGAGCGCGACCGCGGTCAAGCAGGCCGAGGAGCGGCCGCTCACGATCGGCGCCGTGTGCCGGCTCCTGCGGGAGGAGTTCCCGGACATCTCGATCTCGAAGATCAGGTACCTCGAAGACCAAGGGCTCCTCGCGCCGCGTAGGACGGCCGGGCGGTACCGGCTCTTCGGCGAGGACGACGTCGACCGCCTCCGGACGATCCTGCGGCTCCAGCGGGACGAGTTCCTACCGCTCCGCGTGATCCGGCAGGAGCTGGCGACCACGGCGGCCAAGGGCCGGCGCCGCCGCGGCGGCCTGTCCGGTAGAGAGGACGAGATCGAGCTCGCCGAGCTCTGCGAACGCTCCGGGCTCACGCCCGCGCTCGTCCGCCAGCTCGAGGAATACGGGCTGCTCGAGTCGAGGGTCGACGCGGGAGAACGCCTGTTCCGGGAGGGCGAGGCCGACATCGCGGCCGCCTGCGCGAAGCTCGCGCGGTTCGGCATCGACGCGCGCCACCTGCGATCCTTCCGCTCGGCGACCGAGAGAGAGGTTGGACTCCTCGCGGCGATTGTCACGCCGGCGCTTCGCTCGCGGAATCCGGAGCGGCGCCAGAGCGGGGTGGAGGACCTGCAGTTGCTCGCGGAGCTCGCGCAGGAGCTGTCCCAGCTCCTCTTCTGGCGCGCGCTGCGTAAGGTTGCCGCGTCATGAGCGCGATCGACCTGAAGACACGCGTCCGCGAGGTTCCCGACTGGCCGGAGCCCGGTGTCGGCTTCAAGGACGTGAGCCCGCTCCTCCGCGACCCGGAGGCGCTCGCTCAGACGATCTCGCAGCTCGCCGACTGGACGCGCGAGCAGCATCCCGACCTCGTCCTCGGGGCCGAGGCGCGCGGCTTCATCCTCGGGGCCGCGATCGCGAAGGAGGTGCCGTGCGGGTTCGTGCCGGCGCGACGGCCCGGGAAGCTCCCTCCGGAGACCGTGAGCGCCACCTACGCGCTCGAGTACGGGCAGAACGCCCTGGAGCTCAACGCCGATGCGATCGGACAGGGAGCCCGGGTCGTCGTCCACGACGACGTGCTCGCCACGGGCGGCACGGTCGAGGCGATCGCGGGACTCGTGGAGCAGCTCGGCGGCGAGGTGGTCGGCGTCAACTTCATCATCGAGCTCACGTTCCTCGGCGGACGCGACCGGCTCGAGAAGTACCCGCTCCACGCGCTGATCTCGTATTAGGACGTTTCGGCAGGCTCGGGTGGGTTTCGGCGGGTTTGCACGGTCGTCCCTTCCCTCCCGCCAGGGATCGCAGGCAGGCGGCGCGACGACGATAGACAGAGGGCCGTGAACGTCCTGCCGCCTGACGACGGAAGAGCCGTCAGCCGCCTCCTCGACCACTGCTCGGACGTGTCACGCGTCGCCCAGGCGCGTCCGCACGTGCGTGAGCGCCTCGAGGCCGCGCTGGGCGGGGAGCTCGCGCGCCGCCTAGTGGGCGCGCTCGCCGGCGATCACCGACTGCCCGCCCGCGACCTGCTGGACTGACGGGGCGGCTTCCGCACCTCGTCGCCGCCGTAGAGGCGCACGAGGAGAAAGATGCCGCACGCCGCGACCGCGCTGAGGATGAACGCCGTCGCGCCGTCGACGCCCACCGCGAGCATCCCCAACCAGAGATAGAGGCCGAGGCCGAAGGCCCAGAGGAACGACGTGACTCCGCGGTCGAAGCTGGGCTGTCGCAGGTGCATGACGGCGCGATCCTAGCGGGGCGGCCAGCCGGCGAGCGGGGGAGACGTGCCCGGTCCACAAAAAGGATCTGGCGCCGAGGAACCCGAAAGCCCCTCTGCGCCAGATCGTTCGCCGAGCCGATTACGCTTTCGTCCACCGATCCTGTTGACTTTCGCCTTCCGGCTACGGCCCTCGGGATCGGCTTCGCCCTACTCGCGTCCCGTGCTCGACGCAGGGAGGAGACTAGGGCCCTGCGCCGGCAGATTCAAGAGCTCGAAGCG
Organism: Gaiellaceae bacterium; assembly: GCA_035707105.1. GTDB lineage: Bacteria > Actinomycetota > Thermoleophilia > Gaiellales > Gaiellaceae > JACDAN01. Next base: position 21,362 of record DASSUI010000066.1, read on the forward strand.
GCTCGTCGCACGCATTTTTACGCTATTTGCAAAGGAATCAATTTTCCACATTTCCACAGCAGGGCATCCAACCTGTGGATAACCTGTCCGCCTACCCGCGGCAGCAGGTAGGCGACGCGACCCTGCATCGGTCGGTTGCCGAGAACCAAGTCGCGAGACGGTCGAGTGGGCCAACCTTGGCGAAACGTTCGGAGGCAGTTCGGGCACGCTGGTGGGCTCGGCGCCCGAACATGAGCGTGTGGCCTGCAATTCGGAAACCAGCAGGTTCGACTCGCCGTATCTGAAAGGGGGCGCTGAGAAGCATCTCCCTCCCCAGGGAACCGCTCGCTCGGCGCCCTTCGTCCCGAATCAGGCGGTCTTCCTGGTCTGAGGCACACTGCCTGAGGCTGGGCTGCGTCGCGGCGCCCGCCGCCGTCTCGCCGTTAACTCTTTGTAAGGGCCCGTCTCATGTCTGTCGCGAAAGATTCATGGGCGTTACAGTCGCGGCCTACCGTCTGCGGCTCACATCTGAACGGGGGGTGAGGCATGACGAGAGGGGAGAGGCCCGACGAGTTCGAGCCGGTCAGTCCGGAACTCGTCCTCGTTGACCCCGGACTGGCGGACCGTGTTCGCGGATTGCCGGTCGAGTACGCAGCAGCTTCTGCTCCGCGCGCGAGATCAAGAATGCGTCGGCTGCTGCGTGTTCTGCTCGTGCCGGCCGCATTGGCCGCCGTGGTTGGTGGCCTGGCGGCATCCGGGCTGTCGGCAGGTACGCCGTCGGCCGCCGCGCAGTATCAGTACGAGAAGAAAGTGGTGATCTGCCACCACACGCACTCGACGACGAATCCGTTCGTCACGATCGTCGTGTCGCAGAACGCCGTCCCGGCACACCTCGCACACGGGGATACGATCGGCGAGTGCCCTGCGGGCAACGTGACGGCGACGAAAAGTGCAAACGCAGTGAATAGCACTCACGCAGCCACAGCGCAGGTAGCCGCGAACGTCCGGAAAGCTGCCGCGCGGTCGGCTTCTCGGAAGTCGCGCTGTCTGGGAAAGTGAAGTCGTAGTTCCTCGAGGGGCCGCCATCCCGCGGCCTCTCGACATTTCCCTCGGATTGGCCGCCCGAGCCCGTAGGTCGGCCACCGCCGGGGCGGAGCCGTACACCACCGCCAACTTGACATAACGCCCGTTATCGTGCGTACAACCTCGGTAGCACAGGCAGGCAGCCTCGCCGGAGTCGAGCCGCCGTTCTTGCGAATTGGTATAGACTCGCGCCCGCCTCGACGGTGAGGTCCCAGCAGCAGCACGTTTTGCGTCGCCAGTAGTGGGAAAGACACAGCCAGCGGGATGACGACGGCCGAGATCGAGTTGGTCCTCGGCAGCGAGGACTTGCGCAATCTGCTCGAAGCTGCCGAGCAGTCGGGCACGGTCCGGCATGCCGAGCTGATCGAGGTGCTCGAGCCGCTCGAGCTCGACGAGCTGGAGCTCGAGGCGCTGCAGCGGGAGCTCGAGCAACGCGGGATCGACGTCGTCGAGGAGGAGCACAAGCCCGAGAAAGCGCCTGAGCCGCCCCCGCAGGTCGTGTACGAGACGACGACGGATGCGCTGCAGCTCTTCCTGCGCGAGGCCGGCCGCCACCCGCTGCTGACCGCAGCCCAGGAGGTCGAGCTCTCCAAGCGCATCGAGCGCGGCGACATGCAGGCGAAGCAGCGGATGATCCAGTCGAATCTCCGCCTGGTCGTCTCGATCGCGAAGAACTACCGCAATCAGGGACTGCCGTTCCTCGACCTGATCCAGGAGGGAACGTTGGGCCTCATCCGCGCCGTGGAGAAGTTCGACTGGCGCCGCGGCTACAAGTTCTCCACCTACGCCACCTGGTGGATCCGCCAGGCGGTGGCCAGGGCGCTCGCGGACAAGGCCCGGACGATCCGGATGCCGGTGCACATCGTCGAGCGCCTCCAGAAGCTGAACAAGGCCGAGCGCATCCTGTGGACGCAGCTGGGCCGCGAGCCCACGCTCGAGGAGATCGCCGACGAGGCGAGCCTCCCCATCGAGCAGGCCCGCGAGGTGAAGGCGGCCGCCCATGCGTCGACGAGCCTCGACCAGCCCGTCGGCGAGACGGAGGACGCGGTCTTCGGCGACTTCGTGGCCTGCAAGGGCCCGCAGCCGGACGAAGAGGTCGAGGTCTCGCTCCGGAGCCAGGCCCTCGCCCGCGCGCTCGGGGCGCTGTCCGAGCGGGAACGGGCCGTCCTCGTCCTCCGGTACGGCCTCGACAACTCGGAGCCGCGGACGCTCGAGGAGATCGGCCGGAAGCTCGAGCTGACACGCGAGCGCGTCCGCCAGATCGAGGGCCACGCGCTCAAGCGGCTGAGCCGCCTGCACGACATCGAGATGGTCGGCTAGCGCCGGCCGGTTCTCGGTTCAGGCTTCGAGATAGAACTGCAGGCCGGGCGCCACCGAGCGGAGCTCGCGCAGCGCACGTGACTCAAGCTGGCGGACCCGCTCCCGGGTGATCCCGAGGTCGGTGCCGACCTCCTCGAGAGTCTTCGGCGTCTGGCCGTTGAGGCCGAACCGCATCGCCAGCACGTGACGCATGCGGGGGTTGAGGCGAAGCATCGCCTCGGCCAGCTCGACGGAGCGGAGCTGCTTCGCCGTGGCGTCGTCGGGCTGGTCGGACTTCGTGTCCTCGATCAGGTCGCCGTAGAGGCTCTCCCCGTCGCCGACGGGCGTCTCGAGGCTGACGGGGTCCTCGACCAGGTCGAAGAGCTCCCGCACCCGCTCCACAGTGAAGCCGCTCTCATCCGCGATCTCCTCGACCGTCGGGTCGCGGTTGAGCTTCTGCGTCAGGATGCGCCGGGCGCGCAGGACCTTCCGTGCCTGCTCTGCGACGTGCACGGGGAGCCGGATCGTCCGCCCCTGGTCAGCGAGCGCTCGTGCGACCGCCTGCCGGATCCACCACGTCGCATACGTCGAGAGCTTGAAGCCGAGCTTCCAGTCGAACTTCTCCACGGCGCGGATCAGCCCGAGGTTCCCCTCCTGGATCAGGTCGAGGAGCGGCACGCCGGCCTTCGTGTAGTTCCGCGTGATCGACATCACGAGCCGGAGGTTCGACTCGATGAGCTTGCGCTTGGCCGCCTCGTCGCCGGCGTCCTTGCGCCGGGCGAGCTCGCGCTCCTCCTCGGCGGTCAGGAGCGGCCCGTCGCCGATTTGCCGTACGTAGAGCTTCAGCGGGTCGGAGAGCGGCGTGCCGTCGTCCGTCTTCCCCGCCGGCTCCTCGCGCTCCTCGACGTCGGGGGTGTCGAGTTCGGCAGCGCCGGGCAGGACTTCGAGGTGAGGCACTTTCGCGTCTTCAGGCTCGGTTGGAACGGGCCGCGGCTCCACAGTCCCTGTATCGGCGGTCCGTTCACCAGGCGGGTTCCCCCGTTCGAGGGAGGCATCCGGACCGATCCCCTAACCGAAGGGAATCGCTAACGTCACACGAAGTTGGGGTCGAAGTTCCTCTTATGTGCGGTATTGCGGGATATAGCCTGAAGCCGAACGCCGGCATCGATCGGACGCTGGCGGCTCAGGCCCTGCTCGCGGGCATCGCCGAGCGCGGTGCCGACGCCGTCGGCTACGCGTACCGGTCGTTCGGCGGCCAGGTCGCCGTCCACAAGCGCAGATCCGGCGCGAGCGCCCTCCTCTCCGAGCTGACCGTGCCCGCTGAGTCGGTTGAGGTGCTCCTCCACGTCCGCGACTACACCAAGGGGCATCCGACGATCGCGGCGAACAACCATCCCGTCCGCCACGGGCACGTGGTCGGCGTCCACAACGGGATCATCCTCAACGACGAGGAGATCTTCGCTCGGCACGGGTTCGAGCGCCAGGAGCCGGAGATGACGGTCGACACCGAGGCGATCTTCGCGCTCGTGGACGAGTACGGCCTGTCGCGCGATGCGTTCGAGGAGCTCACCGGCTCGATGGCAACGGCGTGGTTCGACGAGCGCCTGACCGACACGATGTTCATTGCCCGCGGAGTCGGTCGACCGCTCTGGCTCGGCGAGGGCAAGCGCGAGGCTTTCTTCGCGTCGACGAAGGACGCGCTCGAGATCA
>DASSUI010000067.1:0-61819 GCA_035707105.1 Gaiellaceae bacterium
CTGCTCCTTGATGACGACGAGCTGCGACGCGAAGGCGATCAGCGCCCCGAACGTGGTCGCCGCCACAACGATCGTCAGGAGCAAGTCCTGGAGAATGACGAGGGCGATTGCCGCCATCGTGCAGTTGGCGGCGATCGCGAGCAGGACGCCGACGGCCCGATGCTCGTTCATCCCGTAGTAGACGAGCCGGTGGGACGAATGGTCCTTTCCTCCCTGCCAGACCGGCCGGCCTTCGGCGAAGCGGACGAGCATGACGAGCGCCGTGTCGAGGAACGGCAGCGCGAGGATGAGAATCGGAGCCGCGACGGCGGCGGCCGCGCCCCCCACTCCTCCCGGGCTCGCGAGTAGCGCGAGGCCACCGAGCGCGAAGCCGAGCATGTGGGACCCGGAGTCGCCCATGAAGATGGCCGCCGGTCGGTGCGGCCGGTAGTTGAAGGGCAGGAAGCCCAGGCACGCTCCGGCGAGCGCGGCGGCCACGACCGCCGACCCCGAGTCGGGAACGAGGCCCGCCACGAGCGCGAGGCCGATCGCCGCGATCGCGGCAGTTCCCGCAGCTAGGCCGTCCATGTTGTCGAGGAGGTTGAAGCTGTTCATGCTCGCGACGAGGATGGCGCACGCGACTGGGATTCCCGCCCACGCTGGGAGCCAATCCGGCTGCAAGCCGGCGCTGGCCGCGAAGAGCGCGATCCCGATCTGGCCGGAAAACTTCGTTCGGGCGTCGATCGACCTGGCGTCGTCCCACAGTCCAAGTGCAAAGGCTGCTCCAGCGCCGAGGATAAGAGGGAGGTAACGCCGGTCGACTGCGCCCGAGAGGAACGATGGGACCAGAACGGCTACGAAGGCTAGGAAGATCGCGATCCCGCCCGTGACCGGCGTGACCGTACGGTGCCAGCGATCGGGGAGCGGCACGGCCATCGGCAGCGGCAGCCGGCGGGCCGCTACGGCGAGGATCGCGGCGAAGGCAATCGCGAGAAACAGCGTCGCGACGGAGATCACGAGTGGGCCCCAAGCCCCCGGCCGGATGCCCTTCCCCTCGCCTGACCCTCGAACGTCAAGCCGTTTTCCCCCCGTGCTACCCCGCCATGACCCGTCGGGCCGTGACTCTTGGAACGATCATAAACGTCGAGGTGAGACCCCTCCTGCCCGGAGCTCGCTGACCCAGATCCCACGTCCGGGGAGGAGGATTGCGCGCCTTCGGCGGGCATGTCCTTCCCTTCTCACACTACGGGTACGCGTCTAAACCTCGCGCCGGTTTCTGCCTCCGACTCGCAGACCCCACGGTTAAGCTCGTTGCGCCCGATGGAACCAATGGCCGGCCGGGCGAGCATTGTCGAAGTGGCTCACACCGACTACGACCAGTACCGAGACGAGTACGGGAAGCAGCTCGACCGGGCGGTCTCGTTCGCCGGACCCGACCACGATTTCTTCACCCGCGCGAAGGCCGACGAGCTCGTGCGTCTCGTCCGGCGGCACCTCGACGATCCGAGGAAGCTCGCCGCGCTCGATGTCGGCTGTGGCATCGGGCTCTCCGACCGGCACTTAGCCGGCCGCTTTCGCTCGCTCACCGGCACCGACGTCTCGCCCGGCGTGCTCGAGACGGCCGCGCAGGCCAATCCAGACGTTCGCTACGAGCTGGCCGAGCGGGAGCGTCTCCCGTTCGGCGACGGCAATTTCGATCTTGCGTTCGCGGTCTGCGTCGTGCAGGTCGTTCCTCCCGAGGAGCGCCCGCGGTTCGTCGCCGAGCTGGCACGGGTCACCCGCCCCGACGGGCTCGTGGTGGTCTTCGAGCACAACCCGTACAACCCGCTGACCCGGCTCGTCGTCCGCCGCTGCGAGTTCGGAGGCGACGCGCGCATGCTGGGGATGGCGGAGGCCGAGCGCCTCTTGCAGTGGAACGGTGTGACGCCGGTCGAACGCGGTTACGTCCTGCTCTTCCCGTCGCGGCGCCGGCGCGTCCTGGCCGTCGAGCGGGCCCTCCACCGGCTTCCGCTCGGCGCTCAGTACTACGTGGCAGGACGACCCGCCGCTTAGACTCGCGCTTCGGTGCGCAGCGCCCCCGAGCTGTCGGTCATCGTCCTCTGCTACCGAGCGCAGGAGGGCCTCCGCCTCGTCGTCGAGCCGCTGCACGAGGAGCTTCGAACCTCGGGAGTCGAGTACGAGCTCGTGTTGGTCGCCAACTACTGGGACGGGTCGGCCGACGTCACGCCGCAGGAAGCCGAGAGCTTCGCCGCCGAGCACTCGGACGTGGTCGTCGTGGCCCGCCCGAAGGGGGGAGCCATGGGCTGGGACCTCCGCTCGGGCCTCGACACCGCCCGCGGCGAGTACCTCGTCTACCTCGACGGCGACGGGCAGGTACCCACCGAGGCCGCGCTCCAGGTCTACAGGCGCCTGAAGGAAACCGGGGCCGAGGTGGCCAAGGGCCGGCGCCACGTTCGCGACGACGGCTCGGTTCGAACGTTGACCTCGCTCGGCTTCAACGTTCTGTTCCGGCTGCTCTTTCGAACGCGGGGCTTGTGGGACGTGAACGGCCAGCCGAAGGGCCTCACCCGCTCCGCGCACCGGCGGCTCGACCTACGCACCGACGACTGGTTTACGGACGCCGAGATCCTGCTCAAGGCCAGGGAGCTCGGCCTCGGGGTCGTCGAAGTGCCCGTGCATTTCCACTCGAGACGCGCGGGCGGCTCGAACGTCGGGCTCGGAACGGTCTGGGAGTTCCTGGTCAACATGGTGCGCTGGCGGCTCGGGCGCCACCCGGCGCAATGAGCACGAGCGCCTATGCGGGCAAGCGCGTGCTCGTCACGGGCGGACTTGGCTTCATCGGCTCGAATCTCGCCATCCGGCTCGTGGAGCTCGGCGCCGAGGTGACGGTGGCCGACAGCCTCGTGCCGGATCTTGGCGGAAATCGCTTCAACATCGCGCCGGTCGAGGATCGGCTGAGGTTGAGCACGACGGACGTTCGCGAGGGAGCCGCCGAGCTCGTCGACGGCCAGGAGGTCGTGTTCTGCATCGCCGGCAACGTCAGCCACGTCGACTCGATGACCCATCCGTTCGGCGACCTCGAGCTCAACTACGGCGCGCAGCTCGCCGTGCTCGAGGCGCTCCGGCGGCAGAGGTCGCGGGCACGGATCGTCTACGCGGGCTCACGACAGCAGTACGGACGGCCGCGCTACCTCCCCCTCGACGAGCACCACCCGCTCGAGGCGGTCGACGTCAACGGGATCAACAAGACAGCGGCCGAGGCCGCGACGCTGCTCTACCACCGGGTTCACGGCCTGGCTACGTGCTCGCTGCGCCTCACGAACACGTACGGGCCGAGGATGCAGATGCGGCACCCGCGTCAGGGATTCGTCGCGTGGTTCGTGCGGCTGGCAGTCGAGGGACGGGAGATCGAGCTCTACGGCGGTGGCGAGTCGTTGCGCGACTTCAACGAGGTCGGCGACGTCGTGGAGGCGTTCCTGCTCGCCGGGACCGCGGAGGCGGCCGTGGGTGAGGTCTTCAACCTCGGTCACGCCGAGCCGGTCACCATCAGGCAGTTCGCCGAGACGCTCGTGGACGTCGCCGGCTCGGGCTCGCTCGCGGAGCGGCCGTTTCCGGACGACCGCGCAAGGATCGACATCGGCAGCGTGTTCGCGAACTACGGGAAGATCCGGGGTGTGCTCGGCTGGGAGCCCCGCGTCGGGCTCCACGATGGCCTCGCGCGGATGGTCGACTACTACCGGGCACACCGCGAGCACTACTGGTGAGCGTTCGGTTCTTCGAGTCACGACGAGCGTACGAGGCGCAGCGGGAGGAGCTCGACGAGGCCTTCCGCCGTGTCCTCCTTTCGGATCGGCTCGTTCTCGGCCCCGAGGTAGAGGCGTTCGAGCAGGAGTTCGGTGAGCTGACGGGCTCGGAGCACGCGATCGGCGTCGCCTCCGGCACGGATGCGCTCGAGCTAGCGCTGCGCGCACTCGAGCTTCCGCCGGATGCGGAGGTCCTGTGCCCGAACCTGACCGCGGTCGCGACGCCGACCGCCATCCTTCGCGCCGGGCTCCGGCCGTTGCTGGTCGACGTGGACGAGGAGGCGCTCACGCTCGACCCGATCCGGGCCGCCGAGGCGATGTCGGAGCGCACGGCCGCGGTCGTTGCCGTCCACCTGTACGGCCGGCCCGCGCCGGTCGCCGAGCTGCTCGAGCTCGGGCTGCCCGTCGTCGAGGATGCGGCGCAGGCGCACGGCCTCGAGGTCGGGGGGCGGCCGGCGGGCTCGATCGGGCAGGTCGGCTGCTTCTCGTTCTACCCGACGAAGAACCTCGGGGCCTTCGGAGATGCGGGCGCGGTCGTGACGTCGGATCCCGAGGTGGCCGGATCGATCCGCGAGCTCCGAACCTACGGCGAGCGTCCGCGCCACTTCGCGCGTCGCCCGGGGACGAACTCGCGGCTGGACGAGCTCCAGGCCGCGCTCCTTCGCGTCCGCCTCCGGCGGCTGGAGCGGGACAACCGCCGACGCGCCGAGATCGCCGCCGCCTACGACGAGGCGCTGGAGCGGACGAGCCCGGATGGCGTCCACCACCTCTACGTCGTCCGCTCCGACCGGCGCGACGAGCTTCGACCGCGGCTCGCGAAAGCCGGCATCGAGACGGCTGTTCACTACCCGTGGGCAATCAGCGAGCAGCCGGCGTTCGAGTCCGCGAGGCATGGAGACGACCTACGGGTGAGCACAAGAGCCGCGCGGGAGGTGCTGTCCCTGCCCTGCTACCCGCACCTGAGACAAGACGAGCAGGACAGTGTCGTCGCAGCGCTCACTGCCCTGGCCTGAAAGCGGCGAACGCGGTATCCGTCACCGTCAGATCGGCGAGCCGGAAGTAGTGCGGCCGCTGCTTGTTGGCTCTGTTCTCCGCAATCTCGGACGCGCCGGTCGAGAAGCGGACGACCGTCTGGCCCGGCGGCAGGGAAAGCTCCCGCCGCAGCGGGGCGGGTGTTCTCAAGGTCTGTGGCGCCGCACCGGGGAAGGTCATGGCGACGTCGGCAGGCGGGCCGCCGACGCGGTCGAGCGTGACCTCCAACACCGCGGTCCGCGGCGTCTCCGCCGAGTTGACGATCCGCAGCTCGGCCCTTTGCTCGTCCGCCCAGGCGTACCAGTCTCCGGTGGCCAGTGTCCGCTCGAGGGGGAGGAACCCACTCTCCTCGAAGCGGAGCGGCTCGAGCACCGCGGTCCGGAACGCGGCGAGCTCTGGCGGCGGATGTACCGACGCGAGTCGGTTGCGGTAGCTCCGGAGGTCGAAGAACGAGTGCCGGCCTGACGGGCTGACGAGCGGCGTCGAGCCCAGCCGACCGCTCAGCTCGCGTTCGAGCGCCCGCCCGCGATCGGCGTAGCCGAACCGGTCGACGAGGATTCCGGCGAATCCAGCGGCGGCTGCGGCGTCCGCCACGGTAGCCGCCGGCTTCCCGGCCAGGTCGTCGGCCCAGTCCTCGGGCCGGCCCTTCGTCGCCCCGAAGCTCCAGCGGAGGTCCTCCGAGTGGAGGAACCCGCGCAAGAGGTCGTTCTCGTACAGATCGACCGACCGGCCGCTCTCGGGGAAGGGGCGGTACGGCAACTGGAAGACGGCGGCCTCCTCAGGAAGGCGCCTCTCGAGGACCTGAATGAAGCTCCGGTCCTGGGCGTACGAGCCCGCGAGCTCGTAGGGCGGGACGTGGCTGTACGTGACCTGGTTGTACAGGCCGAAGCCCACCACGGCCGCCAGCACCCCGGCGAAGGCCACCCGCCGCACCGGATCGGGTCTCATGCGGCCGCCGAGGGCGCCGAGCCCGACGGCGACGGCCAGAAACCCGAAGAAGGCGATGAAGATGGAGATGCGGTTCCAGGCGCGGATCTGAGGCGTCACGAGCTCCGCGATGATCGTCGAGAACCCGCCGACCGTCCCGATCAGAAACGCGAGCAGCGAGGCAGCAGACGCATGCCGGAGGAGCGGCGGAGCCCTCAGGCCGCGGCCCGCGAGACCGGCGAGGGCGACGATCAGCAGCGCGACGAAGCCTCCGGCCGCGACCGGGCCGAGCCCCATCGGCTCCGAGCGGATCGGGGTCGCAGCCTTGTAGTCCGCTGTGAAGCGGGCCAGCGGCTTGATGCGATGCAGGTCGATCGGAAACAGGAGGTCGCTCAACTTCAGCGCGTAGAGCTCGGACTCTCGTGGATGCCGCTCGGCGGCCGGGTTCGCGCCGTTGTCCCAGCGATACGCGATGCTCGGAGCCAGGTGCACGAGCACGCCGGCGAGGATCACGGCCAGGCAGATCGCGGCACCGGCGACTGCGGCCCGCCCGACCCTGGCGACCAGCGCGATCAACCCGGCGCCCGCCAGGAGGAGGAGCGTGAACACCGCGTAGTAGATCCCGGTGGACGCGACGGCGACGCAGAACGCGAGCGTCATGAACGTCCTCCCGGACGGGTAGCCCCGCCACCCGCTCACGCCCTCCCGCCGCCGGAACAGCGGCTCGCCGGACAGGGTCGCCAGGACGAGCCAGGCGCCGAGCGGGACGACCCAGTAGGCCGTGAGAAAGAGGTTCCCCTCTCCGCGCTCGAAGTGGTACGGCGCGAGCGCGAAGAGGAGCGAGCACACCACGGCGGCGGCCGGTGAGACGCCGAGCAGCCGGAAGACGAGGAACGCCGCGGCGGCAGCGAGCGGAAACGTGAGGAGGAAGAAGAGGTTGACGGCCGCCGCCGGGCTACCGAAGAGCCCCAGCAGCCGAAGCAGGTCGAGGTTCAGCCGGTCGGTGCCCACCGCGAAGTCGTAGAGCTCCTGCCCGAACGGGGCGCCGAGGCTCGGGTTCTCGAAGTACCCGCCGTGGTCCTCCATCGCCTTGGCGAGCATCAGGTAGTACTGCGTCTCCTCCCGGTACGAGAACGGGACGCCAAGGTCGCCGCGCCAGACCTTCAGCGCGAGACACGCGAGCACGAGGGCGGCGAGAGCGACGAGTACCCCCACGACCACGTCGCGGCGTCGCGTGTGCTCGATGTGGGCGAGTGCACGAACCGGTGCGCCGACCGAGTGGCGTGCGGGGGATTCGGTACGGAGAGTCATCGTGTTCCCTCGCGACGCCGTAGCGTACGCCATCGTGGGTCGACGGCTTCGCCCCTTCCTCCTCATCGCCGGGCTCGCCGCGTCGGTCGTCCTCACCTACCTCGCGCTCCGCGACATCGACTTCGACGCGTTCCTCGACGCGCTCGCGGACGGGGATCCCGTCTGGTTCGCGGCGGCCCTCACGGTCTTCGCTGCCGCGTATGCCGTCCGGGCCGCGCGCTGGTCGGTCCTGTTCGAAGCCGGTACGCGGCCACCATTTCGGCCGGTCGTGCGGGCGCTGCTCGTCGGGGACTTCCTGACGAGCCTTCTCCCCGTCCTTCGTCTCGGCGAGGTCGCCCGCGTGGTCCTCCTCCACCGCGAGGCGCACACGCCGCGATCGGTCGGGCTGGGCACAGTCGTCACCGAACGCGTCTACGACTCGGTGGTCCTGCTGCTCCTGCTCTTCGCCGCCGTGCCGTTCGCGCCGCCGGTCACCTGGTTGCGCGGCGCGACGGTGCTGCTTGCCCTGCTCGCGGCCGGGCTCGCCGTCACCCTCTTCGTCCTGTGGCGCTTCGGCAGCCGCGCGCTCGGCTTCTTGCTGCGTCCGCTCGCCCGACTGCCGGGCTTCTCCTTGGCGCGAACCGAGCTGGCAGCCGTCGGCATCGTCCAGGGTCTTTCCGGAGTGCGCAACGTGCGGATGGCGCTCGCAGCCTTGTCGCTCACCGTGCTCTCGTGGCTGGGGATCGCAATCTCGTACACGCTCGCGCTGCGCTGCGTCGGCCTCGACCTCGGGCTCGACGCGGGCATCCTCGTGGGAGTTGCGACGTCGTTCTCGCTGCTGCTCCCGGCGCTCCCGGCCTCGGTCGGGATCTTCGAGGCCGCAGCGCTCGTCGCGCTCGAGCCCTACGGCGTCAACGAGGCGCAGGCGCTCTCAGGCGCCGTCGTCATCCACGTCCTGAGCTTTGTGCCGTTTCTGATCCTGGGGCCGCTTGCACTGAGGCGTTCTGCTCGAGTGACCAGTCGCCCTCGAAGAGGACGAAGCCGTGCGCCTCGCCCTGCGGGACGACCGTGAACTCGGCCGCCTTCTCCACGCTGTGATAGCGACGGGCTCGTGCCCCGTCGGTCAGCGAGACGTTGAACTGGAACAGCCCCTCCACGAGCGGCAGCCGTTTGATGTCGAAGCGCACCTCGGCGTCTTCGCCATTCCGATCCCACCCGAGCTCCCCGAGGTCTCTCTCGGCGCGGCTGAGCAGCGCTCCGGTCACGTCGCGCAGCTCGATCGCCAGGCTCGGCGGGTCGATCGCCTCGCGGTTGTGCACCTTCAGCCGCAGGACGACCTGCTCGCCGGGGAGAAAGTGCTCGCGAACCTCGCCCGCGGCGTTCTCCAGCCGAACATCGGTCACCCGTGCCTCGCCGGACCCCCACTCGCGCAGCCCCGCCGTCCGCTCGGCGGGATCCTCCTCATCCGCCAGCATGTCGTGATAGCGGCGGATCGCCTCTCGGGTGTCGCCGTCGTACTCGAGGACGCCCTGGCGGAGCAGGAGCGCGCGGTCGCACATGCGCTCGACGGCCGGGCCCGAGTGGGAAACGAACGCGATCGTCTTGCCCTCCCGCCGGAACTCGAGGATCCGGTTGACGGACTTCCGCTGGAAGGCCTCGTCGCCGACCGCGAACACCTCGTCGAGCAACAATACGTCGGCGTCCACGTTGACGGCGATCGAGAACCCGAGGCGCATGTACATCCCGGCGGAGTACGTCCGAACGGGAAGATCGATGAAGCGCTCGAGCTCGCTGAACTCGACGATCGCGTCGAAGCGACGGTCGACGTCCTGCTTCCGCAGCCCGTAGATCGACGCGCTCAGGTAGATGTTGTCGCGGCCGGTGAAGTCGTGGTGGAAGCCGGCGCCGAGCTCGAGCAGCGATCCGACGCGGCCCGCGACCGCCATCCGGCCGCTCGTCGGCCTGAAGACGCCTGCGATGAGCCGGAGCAGCGTCGTCTTCCCCGACCCGTTCCTGCCCATGAAGCCGACCGACTCACCGGGCTCGATCTGAAACGACACGTCCTGCAGCGCCCAGACCTCGACGGGCCGCAGCTGGCGGCGGCGCACGATCGCCTCCTTGAGCGTGACGTGGCGCTGGGGATAGACCTTGAAGCGGCGGCTGACGTTCTCGGCGACGATCGTCCCGACGTTCATCAGGGTTAGAGGCTCGCGGGGACCTGGTCGTCGAACCGGTGCGCGGCGAGCGCGCCGAGTGCGAGCGCTGCGAGCGCGGCGCCGACCGAGTAGACGACGTCCCCGACCGCGGGCCACTCGCCAAAGAAGAGCGGATCGCGGATCGACTCGACGATCGGCGTCACGAAATTGGCGTAGTAGAGGACGTCGGCGACCCACTCGTTCCCCTCCAGTCCGGGGAGCTCGTCGAGCGAGTAGAGGATCGGGGTCACGAAGAACCACGGCAGGAGGATCGTCGTGACGAGATGCTCGACATCGCGATAGACGACCGTGACATAGCCGACCACGACACCCAGTCCGCTCGCGAGGGCGATCAGCGGCAGCAGCATCGGGATCGCGGCCCAGAAGGTCGTCCGCGTCTCCGGGATCACGATCAGGTTCGGGACGAGGACGACGACCAGCATGGCGACGAGGGTTACGACGTTCGTCCCGACGACGGCGAGCGGCAGAATGTGGCGCGGAAAGCGCACCTGCTTGACCAGGGTCGGCTGGGCGAAGAGGCTCGAGCACGACATCTGCAGTGCGGACTGGAAGAAGACCCAGCTGACAAGCCCCGAGACGACGAAGAGCGCATAGTGCTCGATCTGGAACGCCTTCAGCAGCACCGAGAAGATGAGCGTGTACACGGCCATCAGCGCGAGCGGATTGACGAGCGTCCAGAAGAGCCCGAGGATCGACCCACGGTATTTCCCGTAGAGCTCGCGGCGAAAGATGTTGAGGAACAGGTCCGGGTAGCGGACGACGTCGGCGTAGAGGCTCATAGCGCCGCAAGTGTAGGTGCGACGTGAAATGGCTCCGTAAAGACAGGCCGAGTGGAGGCCGCCTACCGAGCCTCGGTCAGGACTACACGGAGGCGCACCGCCGGTATGTCGAGCGCGTCGGGCCGGGCGGCGAGCTGTGGCTGCGGACGAAGCCCTTCAGCGCCGCTCCGGGTCACGAGCTGCGCGAGTGTCTCCACACGTTCGCTCACATCGTGGAGCAGCTTGACCTCGGCATTCGAGCCCAGGTGCTGGACGTCGGCTGCGGCCCCGGGTGGCTGAGCGAGTTCCTGGCGCGCTGCGGCTACTGGGTCACGGGCGTCGACGTGTCGGAGGGCATGGTCAGGATCGCCCGGGAGCGGCTGGCGGCGATCGAGCAGCCGATCGGGGAGGGGATCGAGGCACTTGCCGAGTTTCATGCGATGCCGGTGCTCGAGCTCCCGTGGGAGAAGCGCTTCGACGCCGCGATCCTCTACGACGCGATGCACCACTTCGACGACGAGGTGGAGACCCTGCGAGTGATCCGGCGCACGCTCGCTCCCGGCGGTCGCATCTTCATCCACGAGGGAGTCCGGCCGGCACCTGATTCCGAAGGCGAGCGGGAGCTGATCGAGGAGATGGAGCAATACGGGACCCTCGAATCGCCGTTCGACGCCGACTACCTCCTCGCCGTACTCGGGGAGGCCGGATTCACGGACGTGAAGCGCTTTGCCGCGATCGACGGACTCTTCGACGTCTCGGAGGCGCGGGGCGAGCTCGACCGGATCGAGACGCGGTTGCGGTACCCGCCTATGAACACAGTCATCGCGTCGAACCGCGTGCCGGCCGAGCTCGCCGAGGGGTTCCACGCGCTGATCGAACCGAGCGGATCCTGGCAGCCGACCCCGGACGGGAACGAGCTCTCGCTGTCCGTCACCGTGCGCAACGCCGGGCGCACCTTCTGGCCCGCTGGAAGCGAGCACGGTGCGGTGACGATCGGCCCCTACCTCCCCGGCGAGGACGGGAGCAAGGTCGAGCTTCCGCGCGTGCCCCTGCCCCGCTCACTCTCGTCGGGAGAATCGATCACCGCGGACGTCCGCGTGCCGCGACCGAGCGTCGCAGGCGCTCGAGCGGTCGGAATCGACCTCGTTCGCGAACGCATTGCGTGGTTCGCGGACTACGGTTCTCCGCCGGCCCTGGTCCGGCTCGAAGACGCGGGCTAGAGCTCCGGTGCGCATCGTCGTCGACGTCACTCCGCTCGCGCTGCCGCGAACCGGGATCGGCAACTACGTGCTCGGGATGCTGCGAGGTCTCGCCGAGGCGGGCCCGGACCACGAGGTGGTCGCGTTCTCGGCGGTCGCTCCTCCCGGGAGGCGCCGGATCGAGCAGGCCCTCGCCGGTGTGCCCGTCTCGAAGCGCTTCGTAGTCGTGCCTCCCAAGTCGCACTGGTGGAGAACCGCATGGAGCCGGCTAGGCCGAGGTCCAGTCGAGTGGCTCGCAGGCGAGCTCGACGTCTTTCACTTCTCCGACTGGATGTACCCGCCGCAGCGGGGAGGCATCCGTGCGACGACGATCCATGACCTCTTTCCGCTCCGCCACCCGGACTGGGTGCACCCGCAGACGCTTCGGATGCATTCGCGGAAGTACGAGCACGCAGCGCGTACGTGCGACGTGATCGTCGTGAACTCCGAGTTTACGGCGGGGGAGGTCGTGGAGCTGCTCGGATTTCCGCGGGAGAGGATCTGCGTGGCCCACCCCGCGCTCGGCCCGTCCTTCGTCCCCGAGGGGCCTCGGCTCGAGCTCGGCGGGCCGTACGTGCTCACGGTCGCGACACTGGAGCGGCGCAAGAACCTCGAGACGCTGCTGGAGTCGATGCCCCTCGTGCGCGAGCGGCATCCGGAGCTCCGCCTTGCCGTGGTCGGCGCGCCCGGGTGGCAGGGGCCGACCCTGGACGCGGAGGGCGTCCTGCCGCTCGGCTACGTCCCCGACGACGACCTAGCGGCGCTCTATCGCGGAGCGGAGGTCTTCGTCTACCCGTCGCGGTTCGAAGGCTTCGGCATGCCGATCGTTGAGGCGATGGCATGCGGGGCACCCGTGGTCGCTTCCGCGCACAGGTCCCTCGATGAAGCGAGCGGCGAAGCGGCAGTACGCGCTGACCCCGATAGCGCTGAGGCGATCGCGACCGCAATCGAGGAGGCCGTGGACGGTCATGAGCCGCTCATCGCGCGAGGGCTCGAGCACGCGCGGCGCTTCACTGCGCATGCTCAGGGTGAGGCGGTCCTGAAGGGCTACGAAGGCGCGAGCCGACGCTGATCGAACGAACCCGAAGAGACGTCCGTACGATTCCATCCGTGCCTGAGCCGACCCAGTCGACGGCCGATGCGCCGAGGATCGGCATGCTCGGAACCGGCACCGAGTGGGCCGACGGCTCCGAGGAATACGTGCTCTCGGTCCTTCGGGAAGCTCACGACCGATCGTCGGCGTCCGACGAGCTCGCTGCGAAGATCCGCGACTGGCCGACGCGCTACCACCTCTCGCGGCTTCGCTCCAAGATCATCAGCCCGCTTCGAATTGAAGTCGGAACGCGCGTTCTGGACCTCGGCGGCGGGACAGGGCCGCTCAGCCGCAAGCTGGGCGAGCTCGGTGCCGAGGTCCTGCTCGTGGACGGATCCGCTGCGCGGGCGGAGGCGGCGGCGGAGAGGTGCAAGGACATGGAGAACGTCTCGGTGGCGGTTGGGACGGTCTTCGATGTCGACGACGCGGAGCCGTTCGACGTCGTCGTCGCCGTCGGCCTCCTCGAGTACGCCCAATCGAGCCCTGGCGGGCCCTCAGGTGTGCTCTCGAAGGCAAGCTCGTTGCTGAGCCGCGACGGCGTCCTCGCGGTGGCGATCGAGAACGCGATCGGGCTCAAGTACCTGTTGGGGTACGCAGAGGATCACATCGGCCTCCCGTGGGTCGGGTGGGAGGGCTACACCGGCATCGACGACGTGCGGACCTATTCGCGCCGCGAGCTTGCGTCGATGCTGAGCACGGCGGGGCTGTCGGAGCAGGCGTGGTTCTATCCGTTCCCCGACTACAAGCTGCCCACCGTGATCGTGTCCGATGCGGGCTACGCGCTCGGAGACGCCGATGTCGTCGATGCGATCGTCCCTCAGCCGTGCGCTCCCGACGCATCGCTGCCGATCCTGCTGGCCGATGCGAGAGCGGCGCATCGCACGATGTTGCGCGCGGGGCTGGGTCCCGACATCGCGAACTCTTTCCTCGTCGTCAGCGGGAGAACGACGGAAGCTGTGGACGTCCATGTCGACCGTCAGACGCTCGCATGGCTCTCGGGACCGGAACGGCGCGCTCGCTTCATGCGCGACAGACGACTTGTCTCGAAGAACGACGGCCTCGCAATCGTCGACGACAGCGTCGCGGCGGCACAGGTCGGGAAGGACTGGCTGATCCACCGGCGCCTTCCGGAGGTCCCGTTCGCCCGTGGAGAACCACTCGATCGACTCGTCTCGGAAGCCCTCGCAGCCGGTGACGCCGGTCGAACGCGCGAGCTGCTCGTGCTCTGGGCGCAGACGCTCAAGAGTTGCGCCTCGCCGGCGGAAGTCGACCCCGCCGGGGAGCCGGAGTCTACGAGCCCATTCCAGCCGTCGGCAGGCAGCTTGGCGCTCCCCGGCGATTACCTCGACTCACAGCCGGCCAACTTCGTGCACCTCGACGGCCGCCTCGAACGCATCGACGCGGAATGGCAGGTGCGCGGAATTGTCGACTTCGATCTCGTCTGCATCCGCGGCCTGTTTCACTTCGCGGTCGACACCCTCGCTCGCGGGATCTCGGCGAGCCGCGTCGACGGGCGCGACGTCGCCTCGGTGATCAGGGCCCTGGCGGAGGAGGCCGGGCTCGGGGATAGTAGCTGGGCGCTCCGTCAGCTCTCGAACACCGAGGGAGCGCTGCAGGCCCTCGTCCAGGGCGTGCCGTTCTGGCGGGCTCGGACCGAGATCGAGAGGATCCTGAGCGCCGCCGCCGACGAGCTCATGCCCCGCGCAGACCAGACACCTCTGATGGCGTCAGTCAGCGAGCTCGAGGCTGAGCTTCACGCTCTCCGGCACGCGCATGAGGCCCAGGCCAGACACCTCGTGTCGGAGCGCCTCGCCGTCGCCGAGCAGGTCGAACGGGAGATCCGGGCCCTGCGAGCGGAGATCGCGCTCCGGCGGGAGGAGATCACGAACCTGCGAGAAGAGCTCGCGTGGCGAGTGGGAGTGATGGAGCGTCACGACGAGCAGCTCGAAGTGCTGAAGAACTCGCGCTCGTTTCGATACACGGAGCCGCTGCGCCGACTCGCAGCCGCCGCTCGCCGGCGTTGAGTCTTCTGACGGTGCCCGAGGTCGAAGACCCGATCGTCTCGGTCGTGATCGTGACGTACGGCGACGGTGAAATGGCCCTCAGCGCCGTCGAAGCGCTGCTGGTGAACACCGCGGAGCCCTTCGAGCTGATCGTCATCGACAATGCGTCGCCCGACGAGACGGCCGAGCTCCTCCAGGCCCGGCTGATCGGTGCCACGATCGTCGCGAACAAGGACAACGTCGGGTTCGCGCGAGCGTCGAATCAGGGGGCGGAGCTCGCCAGGGGCACGTACCTCTGCTTCCTCAACGCCGACGCGTTCGTCCAGCCGAACTGGCTCCCGCCGCTCGTGAACGCGCTCGAGCGCGATGATTCGGTTGGAGCTGCAGCGCCCCTCTTCCTGTACCCCGACGGGCGCGTACAGGAAGCCGGGTCGGCAGTGGACGCGAAGGGTGTCGCGATCTCGATCGGCGACGGAGAGGACGCGGCGTCGTTCGAGAACCGCTTCCGCCGGACGATCGACTACGGCTCGGCGGCGTGCCTCCTGGTCCGCGCCGATCTGTTCGAAGAGGTTGAGGGGTTCGATCCGGCCTACTCGCCGGCGTACTACGAGGATGCAGACCTCTGCTTCAAGCTCGAAGAGCGGGGCTTCGCGACCGTGCTCGAGCCCGCCTCGCGCGTGGTTCACCTCCGCGGTGGTGGAAGCGAGCAGGCGCGGATTCTCATGACGATGAATCGGCGGATCTTCGCCGAGCGGTGGCAGGAGCGACTGCGGCGCCGCCGGCCACTCCGCGCCGATCCGCAAAACCTTCGCGTGCGTCTCGCCGCCCGTGACGCCGAGGCGGTGGAGCGCATCCTGGTGATCGACGACCGGGTCCCGCACCACGATCGCGGTTCCGGCGATCCGCGGATGGCGAAGCTCCTGGACGAGATCGTCGACCTCTGGCCCGACGCCCGGGTCACCCTTCTCGCCGCGCTGCCGATGAACGCCGAACGCTATACCGCGCCGCTGCTCGACCGCGGTATCGAGGTCTCCCTTGCTGGCAAGCGGTTCGACCGCTGGTTCGAGCGGCGTCGATACCACTACTCGGTCGTGCTTCTCAGCCGCGCGTCGAACGTCGAACGCTTCGACCCGCACCTGAGGCGGACCCAGCCTCAGGCTCGCCTCATCTACGACATCGAGGCGCTTGCGTTTCGACGGCACGAACAGCGGACGGACGAGGCGAAGCGGCTACTGGAGCTCGAGCGCCAGGGGATCGAGAGCGCCGACGTCGTGCTCTGCGTCTCCGATGAGGAAGCGGCGTTCGTCCGCGAGCAGACGAGCGTGCCTGTCCACGTTCTCTCGACCTACGTGCAGCCACTGGAAGCGCCGCCGGCCTTCGAGGAACGGCAGGGCGTCGTCTTCTTCGGAGGCTTCATGGCCGGATCAGGTGGGCCGAACGAGGATGCGGCTGTTCGGCTGGTGGAGGACGTCATGCCGACCCTCTGGAACGCCATGCCCGAGCTCCGCCTCGAGATCATCGGCGCCAGTCCGACCCCCGCCGTTCGCGAGCTCGGGCGGCCGCTGGTGGACGTCGTCGGCTTCGTTCCGGATCCGGTGGAGCGCCTGTCACGGGCGCGCGTCCACGTGCACCCGCTTCGGTTCGGCGCAGGGATCAAGCTCAAGCTGATCGACACGATGGCGGCAGGGCTGCCCTTCGTCACCACGCCGATCGGAGCCGAAGGCCTCGGTCTCGGCGAGCTGGAGGACGTGCTCGTAACAGAGGATCTCGCCGAGCTTGCTCGTCGTGCGCTCGACCTCTATCGAGACCGCGCGCTGTGGAACCGCGTTCAGGGCGAGCTCCTCGAACGCGTCGAGGCGCGTTTCGGGCGGGAACGATTCCGTCGAACCCTTGTCGAGGCGATGTCGCAGGTCGGCGTCGCCCCTCCGCCCACCCGAGCCGTAGCGCTTCGATGAGGCCCCGCGCGCTTGCGTAGCGTCCTCGAGCTACCCGCGGGCTTCGACCTCTACCAGCGTCTCGTCGGTGCCCACGGCTCCAAGCGGCGGTTCGTCGAGGAGTTTGCGCAGCCGCGGAGCGGCGAAAGCGTGCTGGACCTAGGCTCGGGAACCGGATCCCTGTTCGACCTCATGCCCGAAGGGACTGAGTACGTCGGCGTGGAGATCGATCGCAAGTATGTCGAGGCGGCTCGGGCCAGCCACGGCAATCGTGCCCAGTTCGTCCACGCAGACGCAACGACCTACCGTGCCGGCCGCGAGTTCGATCTTGCGCTCGCGTACGGCGTTCTCCATCACCTCACGGATGACGAGGCGCGCGGCCTCTTGCGCGCCGCACGCGCGGGGCGTCGGTTCGTGGCGGCCGAGCCGTGTGCGACGGAAACGGCCGGCTTTCTCGAGTCCTTCCTGATGCGCCATGACCGCGGCCGTTTCATCCGGTCTCAGGAGGCCTACGCGCGCCTCGCCAGGGACGTCTTCGATCGCGTGGAAGCGCGCCTGGTGGAGGGGACATACCGCATCCCGTACACGCTCGTCATCCTGGACTGCTCGTAGATCGCCGAATCAAGGTCGAGCGCCGAGGTCCCGATCCGATCGCGAAGGGCTGAGTCGATCGCTGCTGGGCGGCTCTGAGCGCAGGTCAGCCAAGCCGTACGCCTCTCGGACGACGTAGAGCGGTCGGGCTTTCACTTCGTCGGCAATCCGACCGACGTAGAGCCCGACGACGCCGGTCAGGATCAGTTGGACGCCGCCGAGAAGCGCAATTGCCAGAAGCAGCGAAGCCCATCCCGGCGTGCTGTACCACCCTCCGATTCGGGAAACGATTGCGAACAGGCCGAGCAGGAACGATCCGAGCGCGATCACGAAGCCAACGGCGAGCACCGCACGCAAGGGAACGGTCGAGAAGCTGACGATTCCGTCCACGGCGAGCTTGAGCGACTTTCGGTAGGAGTACTTTCGGTCGCCGGCATACCGCGCATCCCGTTCATAGGGCACCCCGATCTGGTTGAAGCCGACCCAGCCGAACATGCCCCGCACGTACCGGTTCCTTTCGCGAAGGAGTGTGAAGGCGTCGACGACGCGCCTGTCGACGAGCCGGAAGTCGCCCGCGTCGAGCGGCACGTCAGTCTGCGCCATCCGCTGAAGCAGACGGTAGAAGAGCGCCGCGGTGATGCGCTTGAACCAGGACTCTCCTTCGCGGCGGATACGGACGCCGTAAACGACGTCGTAGCCTTCACGCCAGCGGGCGACGAGCTCCGGCACGACCTCCGGAGGATCTTGGAGGTCGCCGTCGATGATGACGACGGCGTCGCCCAACGCGAGATCAATCCCCGCAGAGATTGCCGCCTGATGTCCGAAGTTCCGTGCAAGGCGGATCGGCTTGAAGCGCTCGTCGCGCTGGTGCAGCTCGAGCAGCAGCCGAAAGGTGTCGTCCTGCGAGGCGTCGTCGACGACGAGCACCTCCCAGGTCTCGCCGAGGGCGTCCAGCATCGCGCCGAGCCGTCGGGCGAGCTCGGGTAGCGTCTCGTCTTCGTTGTAAACCGGGACGACGACCGAGTAACGCGGCGGGTTCGTACGAGCAGTGCTCAAGCTGCTTCCACCTGCCCGAGCTTAAAGCCCGGTACGCGGCGGCCTCGCCGCTCCGGATGAGCAATCATCGAACAGTGAGACAAGGCGAGAGTCGCTACGGAGCCCGGGCGGCGGCTGGCAAGCCCTTCAGGAGCCTTTCCCCGAGTCGTCCCGCAGTCGTTCGGTCGGTTCTCGAACGCGTACCGACTCATGGTGGAGCGGCAGTCCTGTATTTCGCCGCCGTTCTCGCGCTGCTCTGGCCCGTGCTCCTCGGCGGCCGCGTGCTGTCGCCGGCTTCGGTTCTCTATTTCTCATCACCCTGGCAGAACGCGAAGCCCGCCGACGTCGCCTCTTATCTCAACGTCGTCCTCACTGACCTTCCGACGATCTACTACCCATGGTGGAACTACGCGCGTGAAGCGATTCATGCCGGGGCGCTGCCGGAGTGGAATCCCTACGCGCTCGCTGGGACACCGTTCTTCGCGAACGCGCAGTCGGCCCTGCTCAGTCCCTTCAGCCTGCCGTTGTGGGTGCTCTCCTTCAATTACGCGCTAGGCGTCGTTGCAGCGTTGCAACTCTGGCTGACGGCGTTCGGGACCTACCTACTCAGCCGCGAGCTGCGACTCGGTTTTGCCCCCGCCTTCCTGGCCGGGCTCGTATTCGGCTTCTCGGCGTTCTCGATCCTGTGGCTCACCTTCCCGCTCATGGGTGTAATCGCGATGCTTCCCTGGGCTCTTTGGCTGGCGGAGCGCATTGTCCGTCGTGGGGCCTCCGTCGACGCGCTCTTTCTCACCCTCGTTCTCGTCTGCGCCTTGCTTGCGGGTCATCCCGGCACGCAAGTTCACGTGTACGCGGTGCTCGCCTTCTATGCCGGTCTGCGGCTCCTGCTCGAGATAGGCCGTGGGTCGCTTCTCCGGCGGGCGGTCCTCCTGGCGATTCCGTTCCCCTTCGCACTGGCTGTGAGCGCCGTAGTCCTGATTCCCGTCGCGCTCACGATCGACGACACCTCGGGTCTGGAGGCGAGGTCCGGCGGAGCGCTGACGCTCCCTCATGCGGCAATGCGGACCGTGTTCTTTCCCGACTGGTGGGGCCGACCAAGCGACCAGTATCTCGTTGCGCCGGTCAACTTCAACGAGGGGACGCTCTACGCCGGCACCGTTGCGCTCATCCTCGCCGCGATCGCACTGATCTCACCCGGCCGCTGGCGCGAGAAGTCACCGTTCCTGCTGTTGGGCATCATCGGATTTCAGGCGGCGTTCGCCCTGGAGCCGACGGCAGCCCTTCTCGAGAACACTCCTGTGCTCGAGAACAACCGAAATGCGCGCCTCAGCCTGCTGGTCCAGCTTTCCGCGGCCGTACTCGCCGGCTTCGGGCTGCAACGGCTGCTCGACCGCGGCGTGGGGCGGCGGGTGGCCGCTGTCTGTGTTGGAGCTGTCGTCGTCGGCCTGGTCGGCCTCGCCGCCGCCGATCCGTCGATCCACGACCTGCGCGTGACCGGCAACCATTTCCGTACCGGGACCGATTACGCGATCCCCGACGTCATCCAGACGTCGACGGTCGGCTGGTGGCTCTTACTTACGATTGGTCTGGCGGGAGTTCTGGCGCTTCGGTCTCGGCTTTCGGTCGCAGCGTTCGCCGCTGCCGTGGTGGCGCTCGCCGCACTCGACGCCGCTCACTTCGCCCGCGGCTACAACCCGATGGCACCCGAGCAGCACGCTTACCCGGACCGTCCCCCATCGGTCGACTTTCTTCAACGTACGGGCGGGGCGGAACGGCTCATCGGCCTCGGAACGACCCTCCCGCCCGACACCTCGATGGTCTACGGGTTCAAGGACATCCGCGGAAACGATCCTCCGCTCCCCACGCTGCGGTTCATTCGCCTCTTCCGGTTAGTGAATCCAGCGCAGCCGAGCGGCCCCTGGCTCGAGGTCCCGGCGCTTACGCCGAGGGGCCTGCGCGTCCTGAGCGCCCTCAACGTCCGGTGGCTGATGCTCCCACCGGGAACGCCGACTACCGTTCCGGGCTTGCGACTTGCCTACAGCGGGCCGGACGCCGTGATCCTCCGAAACCCCGCCGCCGTTGCACGTGCGTACGTGCCTCCGACCGTGAGGTCGGTGGACTCGGAGGACGAGGCGCTCGCCGAGCTTGCAGCCCCCTCCTTCGATGCGCGGCGGGTCGCGGTGGTCGAACAAGCGAGCGTCGGCGCCGCCGAGGGAGGCGTTCAGATCGTCCGGGACGAGCCGGAGCAGATGGAGCTCGATGTCGACCTTACGCGGGGCGGCCTTGTCGTCGTTCCCGACTCCCTTCTCGACGGGTGGACCGTGACGATCGACGGCGAGGAAGCCCGCCCCCTCCGCGTCAACAGCGTGCTCCGCGGCGTGGACGTGCCGACGGGCGAGCACACCATCCGCTGGAGCTATCGCACGCCCGGACTCACTGCGGGAGCTGCGGTCAGTGCCGCGGGCGTCGTTTGCGTAGCGGGCTGGTGCGTGTGGCTCCTGTTCGCACGCCGCCGGCTCGGCCGGCCGAGCCCCCGCAGCGGCAAGGCGACACGACCCCGAATTCCGGCGTAGCCGGCTTCGACTTATACGTACGGAACCGTGAGGCGTAGCAGGCTGGAAGGTCGGCAGTCGACCGAAGCGGTCAATTCATGCGCCCAGCTGGATCTGGGCGCCCAGCTGGCGGATATCCGCCTGTCCGTAGGCCGCGGGCGTGAAGGTCGGCGTCACTCGGATCTCGAGACGGTACGGATATCCCGGCGTGGGCAGCGTGAACTCACGAGTGGCCCCACTGCGGACCGTCCAGGTCCTGGACGCCAGCAGCGGGTTGATGCCGGGGGCGCCGTTTACGTTGGCGAGCTTCCCGACGCTGATCGTCACCTTGCCGGGCGGGCTCTCCCCGCCCCAGCCCGCACGTGAGACCCGGACGCGCAGTCGGCCGGGACGCCTCGGCTTCGCGTAGTGGGTGAATGCGGCGAAGTCCGCCATCCAGCTGTCGGGATAGATCCCTCCGATATGGGTCGCAAGCTGGAGCGGCCCCTGGACACGATAGAGCGAGAGCGGCCCCTCCTGAACGAGCTGCTGCCCGCGAAGCGTGACGGTGTAGGGAACGACGACGTACCGGATCGGAGGATTGCGTGTCCCCGGCGCGGGAACCAACCGGCCGGTGACGTAGTCAAACCTCGCCGGGTTCGGCAGATGAGTAGCCGCGTCTGGAGGGCCGAGGTTGTACACCGTCCCCACGCTCCGGTTCCAGAACTCGGTCTGCCAGAGAATCTGGGCGTCCCCGAAAAAGTCCGCCGTTCCGCCGTACACGAAAGCGGCATCCGACTCCGGGCCAATCTGCTCGTCGATCCAGCTCGGCCGGGACGCGGAGACCAGCCCGACCGTCGCCCTCGCCTGGTCTCGAACCGACCCAAAAACGTAGTACGAGGAGACGACGAGGAACACCGCCACGATGGACGGCAGAATCACCGCCGCCGGCCTCCGAGGCAGGAGCGCGAACGCGAGGCCCACGGCGAACCCGCCGGCCACCATCAGGTCCTCGACCGTAGCCACGCCTCCGTCGATCACCGCGGAGAGCCGGTACAAGGGAATCAAGCCGAAGGTGTCGGACAGGATTCCGATGTTGAGCAGGCTCGTGAGGTCGAGCGCGACGAGCAGCGCCGCCGGCACCAGGGCGGCGATCGCGGTCAGCAACGCGGGGCGCGGGAGACCCCGTGCGAGCCAGAGCGCCAGGGCCAGGAAGAGCAGCGGGGTGGCGGCGAACATGTTGCGCTCCTCGATACGGAGCGCGAACCGCGAGGCGTAGACGCCGACCTCGGCGACGAGCAGTACGAACGTCGAGGCCGCGACCGCCACGAATGCCCGCTCCGCAGCGCTCAGAGCCCAGCCCAGGACGGCGAGGCCGAACAGGACGATGAGAGCGCTCACCGGGACGACGGCGACGGAGAGGCCGATCTCCGCGAAGTGGTCCAGGACCCACGCCCGCGCGTTGGCGAAGTCGTATTCGACCTTGACGACCCCGCCGTACGCACCGAGGCCGCTCTCGAGTCCGTCGCCTCGCACCGACTTGTCGACGACGTAGCCGACCATAAGCAGCGCAAGCGCAAGTCCGGACGGGAGGAAGCGGCGAAGCTCTGCCAGCACGTAACGGATCCCTCGGGGCCCGTCCGGCGTTCGGAGGTCGAATCCGAGCTTGAGCGCGAGCGCAGCGACGTAGATGGCCAACAGCACGAGGGCCTGCGGCCGCACGGCGCAGGCAAGCCCGATCGCACCGAGAGCAAGCGCCTGGTGAAACAGCGTCGGCCGTTCGAGTGTGAGTGCGATGGCGAAGCAGGCCGTGACGACCGCCGTGAAGAACGCGTTTTCGGTCATCAGCATCCCCGTGTAGGTCATTCCGGGCATCAACAGCACGAGGGCCGGCGCAATCAGTGCATAGCCCGGCGACATCAGCCTCCTGCCCCACAGGTACACGGGAACTGTGGCCAGCATCATCAGCACGACGTTGATCGCTTTCGCAACGTCGTAGGCCGTTTCGATCGACACGGCGAGCCAGGCCGGCGCGATCAGCACCGGATAGAGGACGTTGTTCAGGTGTGACGGCGCGTCGCGGACCAAGAAATCGCCGGTCTCGACGAAATTCTTCGCGAGCTCCGAGTAGATCAGCTCGTCGGCCATGATCCACGGGGTCGCGATCTCCCGCGCGAGCAGGAACCGAACCACGAAGGCGAGCAGCAGGACACCGCTCAGGACGAGAGCAAACGAGAGCGAGTAATCCGACGCGAAGATCCTGGGCCGAGAGGCGGGAAATCCGCCCTTCTCCGACGGGGACTCAATTGCCAAGGCCGACCTCGCGTACGCTCGCGGCGATCTCGGACAGCTGTGCGTCGTTCTTGTCGATGCCGACGTCGTGAGCCGCTCGGGCGACGTCACTCAGGACGGCCTGACGTACCGATGGACCGCCGGCCATCTCCTCGATCGCCGCCACGTAGAGGTCTGCGACGCGACCGAGGTCGTGCTCGCGCCGGGCGTACCCGGTCGCAGCCGCGCTCATCTCCCGGCGCAGCGCCTCATCGCCCCCGAGCTGCTCGAGCGCCGCCGTCAGCGTCCGGACCTCGTGCTCGTCGACCGGCACCTTGATCGCGACCGAGTCGGGCAGCTCGGAGAACCAGCCCACGTCGCTGACGACGAGCGGCGTGCCGAGAGAAAGCGCCCGGATCGCCATTCCGGAGGTTTCCCCCATCGTCGGCCAGCGCAGGCTCACGCAGACGTCGCAGTCGTCGAGTAGCCGCCAGAGGTCGGCCTCGTCGAGATGGTCGAGCCTGAGAACCCCCTCGCCGAGGCTTTCGGCGTCGATCCGAACGTCCGACGCCGCCGTCCCTGCGAGCACGAGCAAGGCGTTCGGGAAACGAGTGCGGAACTGCTCGAAGGCCGCCAGGAGCTGAGGCACCCGCTTCCCAGCGTTCAGGTAGCCGACGCAAACGATCACCGGCGAACGGCCCTCGGGAACGAGCCGCTCGCCGAGCTCGACCGAGGGCCAGGCGGCCATCGGGATCACGGAGATCTGGCCCTCGTACCCGTACTCGCGCACCAGCCGCTCGACGTATCGGGAGTGGCAGATGACGCCGGCGGCCTGATCCAGAACCTCACGCGTGAGCGGGAAGTCCTGAGCGCGCTCCTCCCAGATCGGCGGTAGGAGGTTGTCGACGACGCCGTGCGCGAGCAGCCTGCCCAGTACTCCGCCGTCTCGCTGCATCGCGTCGAGGTAGGCCTCGGAGTGGCCACGGCCGAGCGTCGTCCCGGCGATGAGGTGATGGACGACGAAGTCGTGCAGGACGACGATGCCGGAGCGTCGGCGGAGCGCGTCGACGATCCAGCCGTGCGCTTCCGGGTTGTTCCCCACGTGGTAGAGGGCGACGTCCGTCCCTCGTGGCGGCTTCTTCGCCCCTCGGCGGACGACGGTGACGTCCATCCGCTCCTGAAGCGCCGGGAGCAACAGCGCGCTGTAGTCGGCGACCCCCGAGCGTTCCGGCGGGAGCGGCGAGAAGTAGGCGACTCTCACGAGCCGACCAAGCGGTCGACCACGGCGTCCCAGGTGATGCGCTCTGCGGTCTCCTTGCCGGCCCGGCCCCACGCCCGCGCGCGATCCGGATGGGCGGTGAGCCACGAGCACGCCGCAGCCACGGCCTCGGGAACCGGGTCGGAGACGAGCCCGTTCTGGCGGTCGACCACGACCTCGAGCGGCCCGCCGGCGTCGCGCGTCGTGACGACGGGCTTCTCGGACAGGAACGCCTCGTACGGAACGAAGCCGAAGTCCTCGTCGAACGGCGCGTAGTAGACGGCGAGGCAGCGCGCATAGAGATCGACCAGGGCGTCGTCGGTCACCCGTCCGGCAAACGTGACGCGCCCGTTGAGCCTGTGCTTCGCGCTCAGTCGCTCGAGGCGCTCCCGGTCCGGCCCATCGCCGGCAACGACGACCTGCAGGCTCGTGTCGACCGCAGCTGCTTCGAGGAGGAGGTCGACGCGCTTCGCGCGATCGAGGCGGCCGACCGAGAGGATGAAGTCGCCGCCGTCCTCCGTCGCCGGCCGATAGTCGAGCTGCTGCGGCGGCGGAGGAAGCACTTCGGCGACGAGGCCCGTCGAGCGCTCCAGCCGGTCCGCCACGTTCTGCGAGATCGCGAACAGACGATCCGCCTCGCCGAGGACCTTCCGGTCGACGCGATGGATCGAGCGCACCGTTGCGCGATCGAATGGAGCCTGGCTGAACTGCCCGAACTCCGGCCCGTCGAGCTCGTAGGCCTGGCGGAACTGGTGGACCAGCCAGACGACCTTCTTCGGGTGGCGGATCGCGTACGAGGGGAACTTCGTCGCGATCACCAGGTCGACGGGCCGATCCTCGAGGTCGAGGTCGAGGAGCCGCCAAACCAATGCCTCGCTGAGCACCCGCGCGCCGGGATACCACTTGAACGGAACCCTGACCTCGTCGACCTCGTGGCCCCGCTCTCGCAGCTGCCGTGTGAGCATCTCCGCGAGGATCTCGGTGCCGCCGCGCTCGAACGGGACCTGCGGCGCGCAGACCGCGATCCTCATCCGTCCTGTTCGGCTCGGTTGACCCGGCGCCGCTCCTCCAAAGCGTCGAGGCGGCGCTCGAGTCGCTGCACGTCGGTCGCGTACCGCGCTGCAAGCTCGTTCACGAGGTCGAGGACCGCGAGATTGAACGAACGCTGCTGGGCCGCCACCGGCTCGACGTACCAGCGCATCAACTTGCGGAGCATCCGCTTGACCGGGACGAGCAACCGGCTCTGCACGGGGCCACGCCGATTGGGCGGCTGCTCGAATGGCCGTTCGGCGGTCACCGCCCAGGCGCGCTCTGCTCGCGACCTCGCAGCAAGCATCCGGCTCTCGGGGTCGGTTCCCGCCGGTGCCGGCGGGTGGAAGACCTCCTCCCTCAACCGCGCGACGATCGCGGCGACTTCACCTTCCGTTTCGTCGGGCATCTGGGCCAGTCTAGGCGCCTTCCCCGCGGGCGCCTTCCGTCGCTCGCTCCTGCATTCGCAGCCGCTCCTCGACCAGCGCGAGGTCCTGCGCGAGCATGACGTTTCGCTCCGCAAGCTCCGAGATCACCGTCGAGTAGTGCAGGAGCACGACCAGGATGAAGAGGAAGCCGAGAATGAAGAGCGCCGACGGCGGGTAGGCGATGCCTATCTGCTCGGCGACCAGCCGCAACGCGTCACGCCAGACCGCGAGCAGCAGGATGACGCCGCCGGTGATCAGCCAGAGGAGCGCGTACCGCTCCTGGAGGCGGCGACTGCGAATGAGCTCGAAGATCACGAGCAGGAAGAGCGCCGAAGCAATCGCGGCGAAGACCGAGACGCGGAACGGGATCATGGTTCCTCCTCCAGGTGGAGTGCGGGCCGGCGGAACAGACTGACGAAGACGGCAAGCAGGACCTTCGCCGAGTAGAACAGCGAGAGCGGGATCGTGAGCGACGAGCGGCCCAGCTCACGCTCGCGCATCGTGACCGGGACCTCCTTTAGGCGAAGGTGGTACTTGCCGGCGAGCACCGTGGCCTCGACCGTCTCCAGGAACCCGTGCGGGTAGTCGGCCGCGAAGAGCGAGAGGCTGCGACGGTTCAGCGCACGGAACGAGGAGCTCGTGTCGGTGATGCGCTGGCGCACGATCAGCGAGACGATGGCGGCGAAGAGGCGCTGCCCGAGCCGGCGAAAGCCGCGGGCGCGGTAGGTGCCCACGCCGGCGTAGCGGGAGCCGATCACGACATCGGCCTCGCCGGCGACGAGCGGCTCGAGGATCGCGCGAAGCTGGCTCGGGTCGTGCTGGCCGTCGCCGTCGATTTGAACGGCGATGTCGAATCCGTTTGCCAGGGCGTAGCGGTAGCCGGTCTGGACGGCGCCGCCGATTCCCAGGTTGAACGGAAGCCGGAGCAGGCGGGCGCCTGAAGCTTCGGCGATCGCCCCGGTCCCGTCGTCCGAGCCGTCGTCGACGACGACGATGTCGAAGTCCGGGTCGACGTCGCGGATCTCCCGGATCACCCGCCCGATGGTCTCTGCCTCGTTCAGCACGGGAACGATGGCGATCCGCCGCCTGGAATCGAGCCGGTCTTCGAATACGGCCTCGGTCACGGCGCGGCCATTCTATGGAGGTAGGCTGCTGCCCCCGGCCGATCCGGTGAAAGCTTCACAAAATCCCTCCAAACGTGCACATCTGCCTCGTCTATGACTGCCTCTACCCGTACACGGTCGGCGGCGCAGAGCGCTGGTACCGTGCCCTTGCCGAGCGGCTCGCCGAGGAGGGCCACGAGGTCACGTACCTGACGCTGCGCCAGTGGGATGAACTCGACGAGCCGACAATCCCCGGCGTCCGCGTCGCGGCCGTGGGGCCGCGCCTCCAGCTCTATGTCGGAGGCAGGAGACGGATCGGGCCGGCGCTTCGGTTCGGGCGCGGTGTCCTGCGGGATCTGTTGCGGCACGGCGGCCGGTACGACGTCGTGCACTGCGCGTCCACGCCGTTCTTCGCCCTGCTGGCGGCCGGTTTCGCGCAGCGGCGCGGGAGGTATCGGCTGCTGGTGGACTGGATCGAGGTCTGGACCATCGCCTACTGGCGCAGCTACCTCGGCGTCGTCAAGGGGACGATCGCGTGGACGATCCAGCGGCTCGCGACCCGACTGGGCGAGCGCGCCTTCTGCTTCTCGCGGCTTCACGAGCGGCGCCTGCGCGGCGAGGGGTTTCGCGGGCCGGTGGACGTCATCGGCGTCTACTCGGGCCTCTTGCGGCGGCCCGAGCCGACCTCGCCGGAGCCCGTAGTCGTGTTCGCAGGGCGACACATTCCGGAGAAGGGCGTGCTCGCCCTGCCGCCGGCGGTCGCCAGGGCGCGGGAGACGCTGCCTGAGCTCCGCGCGGAGATCCTCGGCGACGGGCCGCTTCGCGCCGAGGTCCGCGAGCTCGTCGCGAACGAGCGGCTCGGCCATGCGGTCGACGTACCGGGCTTCGTCTCGGAGGAGCGCGTCCGGGACTCGGTGCGCCGTGCCCTCTGCCTCGCGCTGCCGTCCACGCGCGAGGGCTACGGGCTCGTCGTCGTGGAGGCGGCCGCGCTCGGAACGCCCAGCGTCGTCATTTCGAGCGCCGACAATGCGGCCCTCGAGCTCGTCGAGGACGGGGTCAACGGCGTCGTCGCGCCGTCGGCCGAGCCGGGGGACCTCGCGGCGGCCTTCCTGCGCGTGCACGAGGCGGGCGCCTCGCTCCGGACGTCGACCGCGGACTGGTTCGCGCGCAACGGCCGTCGGCTGTCGCTCGAGAGCTCGCTCGAGACGGTCCTCCGGGCCTACGAGGGCTGACCGTGCACGTCACCTACAACCTCCTGCACCTCGTCCCCAACGAGACCGGCGGCGCGGAGACCTACGCCCGCCGGTTGCTGCCCGCGCTGCGCCAGGCCGATCCCGCGCTCCGGATGACGCTTTTCCTCTCTCGCACGGCCGCGTCCGAGGACTGGGGAGACGGCGTCGAGGTCGTGCCGCTTCGCTTCGACCCGCGCAGCCGTGTCCGGCGCGTGCTCGCGGAGCAGACGGTGCTCTCGAGCGCCGTTCGGCGGGCAGAGCCCGACCTGCTGCACAACGTCTTCAACACGGCGCCGGCTCTCGTCTCGAACCCGCAGGTGACGACGATCCACGACGTCATTCACCGCCGCCATCCCGACTCGGGACTCCTCGCGCTCGGCGTCAGGGCCGCCGTCCCGCTGGCGGCTCACCGCTCAGCTCGAATCCTGACCGTGTCGGAGGCGTCCAAGACCGACATCGTCCGGTTCCTTGGCGTCCCGGCCGACCGCGTGGACGTCGCGCTGAACGGGCCGGGGATCCGCGAAAACCTCCAAGGGCCGCCGGAAGCCGAGATCCGGCGCCGCTTCGAGATCGCCGACGCACCGCTCGTCCTGACCGTGGCGCCGAGCCGTCCGCACAAGAACGTCCCTCGTCTCGTCGAAGCCCTGGCCGACGTCCCCGACGCGGTGCTCGTCCTGCCGGGGTACACGACCGGCGGCGATGCAGAGCTCGACCGGCTGGCGAAGGGTCTCGGCGTCGCCGACCGGCTGCGCCGCCCGGGCTGGGTCGACGCGGCGACGCTCGATGGTCTCTACCGGGCCGCGGACTGCTTCGTCCTTCCGTCGCTCGCCGAGGGGTTCGGGCTTCCCGTTCTCGAGGCGATGCTTCGCGGCGCCCCGGTCGCCTGTTCCAACGCCACGTCGCTGCCGGAAGTCGCGGGCGAGGCGGCGCTGTACTTCGATCCGCTCGACACGGGGGCCATCGCCGTCTCGATCCAGCGGATCCTCGAGGACGCCGAGCTCGCAGAGGCATTGCGGGCCGCGGGCCGCGAGCGAGCACGCCGGTTCAGCTGGGAGGAGTCGGCGCGGCGTACGCTCGCCTGCTACGCCAAGGCTGTTCGGTGACGGGACACGCCGCCGTGTACGCGGTGTACCGGCGGCGGAACGCGGCCGTGCTCGGAAGCCTCGTAAAGCCGCCATTGGACGCCGGGTGGAAAGTCTGCCTCTGGGCGCTCGACGAGAGCGACCCGACCCTCGCCGCCCTGACGGCCGGGACGGGGTCGGGGACGAAGTTCGACCTCGTCAATCGGCTGCTCGACGCGGCGCCGCCTGCATCAGGCGCCTACGTCGTGGTCGCCGACGACGACGCCGTCTTCGTCCGCGGGAGCCTCGTCTCTTTCGTGGAGAAGGCGACGGCCGCCGGCCTGGACCTGGCCCAGCCGGCACACGTGCTCTGGAGCAACATCAGCCACCGCATCACGTGGATGCGGCCGCTCTCACGCGCCCGCCTCACGACGTTCGTCGAGATCGGTCCCATCTTCGCCGTGTCTCCCACGTGGCGGGACCGGGTGGTCCCGTTTCCGGACGGTCTGGGTATGGGCTGGGGGCTCGAGCTCGACTGGATGGATCTGCGGGGAGAGTGCTGCCGGCTCGGCATCGTCGACGCAACGCCGGTCCGGCACCTCTCAAGGTTCGCGACCGCCTACGGGCCAGGTGAGGAGATCGCGAGGCTGAACCGCCGGCTCGAGGAGCGTGGTGCACCGGGCTGGAAGGGCCTGCGCCGGACCCTCGGAACCTGGCGGCCGTGGCAGCCGCGCCCGCCCTGGCTCGATCAGCCCAGAAGCCGGTCGTAAGCAGCTGCCAGGCGGTCGGCCGCGGCCTCGATCGAATAGCGGCGGACGAGCTCGGCCGGCGCCTCCGAGCGTTCGCCGGGCGGCCGGGACAGGGGGCCCTCGGCGAGGCGGGCGGCGAGCCCCATCCAGTCGCCCGGCAGGAAGTAGTCGGCCGCATCGCCGCAGACCTCCGGGATGGCGCCCGACTGCGCTGCGAGGATCCGCAGGCCGGAGGCCATCGCCTCGGCGAGCACCATCCCGAACTGCTCCTCCCAGAAGAACCGGGGGATGTCCCCCAGCACGTAGCCGCCCGACGCGGTCGCGAGGCTCGCGAGCACCATGCACGACGCGCCCGCGAACACACCCGGCATGTGCTCGTACGGCACTGCTCGGAAGTCGACGGCATCGGAGATCCCGAGCTCCTCGGCGTAGTCACGAAGGCGGCTCTCCTCGGGGCCGGCGCCGACGACGAGAAGCCGGAAGGGCGAAGACGGTGCGCCTGGCACGATGCCGCGACGGATCGCGGCAAGCGCGCGCATGACGTCCTGATGGCCCTTCTCCCAGACGAGCCGCCCGGGAGACACGACGACGTGCTCCTCCGGCGGAGGATCCGGACGAGGCGCCGAGGCGAAGCGCTCGACGTCGATTCCCGGATAGACGACCTCCGTCTGCTCGGCCTGGACGCCTTCCAGCAACAGCGTCTGCCGCGCGCGCTCCGTGGTCGCCAGGAACAGGTCAGCCGCGGCCAGAGTCTCCCGACGGTAGACGCGCGCGTAGCGGTTCCGGTACGCGTCGAGGAACGGGATCGTCTCCCAGACGGTGAGCGCGAGCCGGTAGCGGCTCGCCGCCTTGCGCCGAGCCGCGTCGGCGGCGAACCAGTATGAGAGCTCGGCTGCGTGGACGACGTCCGCCCAGGCGAAGGCCTCGTCGGCGGCCACGTAGCGGTCGCCGGTGACCCCGGTCATCAGCGACCCGACGCGACCCCGGGGCATGTACGCGCTGAGCGCCTTGACCGGGAAGCGCCGGAGGCGGATCGCCGTGTCATCGAACCAGTTCCGTTCGAGACGGAGATAACCCACCTCGAACCGTTCTGGCAGCAGCTCCCACGGACGCAGCTCCCAGGGAGTCGCCTGGTAGCCGCGGGCGAGCAGGATGCGTGCGGGGCGGTTCACGGTCGCGCGAGGTTACTCGCCGACCGCCCGGAGATAGCTTG
Organism: Gaiellaceae bacterium; assembly: GCA_035707105.1. Classification (GTDB taxonomy): domain Bacteria; phylum Actinomycetota; class Thermoleophilia; order Gaiellales; family Gaiellaceae; genus JACDAN01. The sequence continues at coordinate 30,775 of DASSUI010000067.1, forward strand.
CGAGCGTCTCCTCGGCGGTCCGCCGCCAGCTGAACTGCCGTGCGCGCTCGAGGCCGCGGGCGGCGAGCGATTCCCGTAGTCGTACGTCGGTGAGCAGACGGCGGACAGCGTCCGTCACCGCCTCATGGTTCGTCGGGTCGAAGAGCAGCGCCGCATCCCCGGCGACTTCCGGGAGGGCCGGGCGATCCGAGCAGGCGACCGGCACGCCCCGGGCCATCGCCTCCAGCACCGGGAGGCCGAAGCCCTCGATCAGCGACGGGAGGACGAAGCACGTCGCCGACGCGTAGAGGGCGTCGAGCTCCTGATCCGAGACCCAGGCGGGGAAGCGGACCCGGTCGGCGACGCCGAGACGTGCGGCAAGCGAGCGGAGCTCCCCCTCGTGCTCGGTCGGCTCGCCGGGCAGGACGAGCACGGGCCGTTGGTCGCGAAGATCGGCGACTGCGTAGATGAGGCTCGCGAGGTTCTTGTACGGCCGCTTCTGAGCGACGCACAGGACCGTCGGCACTCCCGTCTCCCCTCGAGCCGTCGGCTCCTCCGGGATCCTCACGCCGAGGGGGGCCACGTCGACTTTTTTCTCGTCCAGACCGAAGCTCCGGACGATGTCCCGACGCGCCGACTCCGAGATCGTGATCACCCGGTGCGCCGTTCGCGCCGAGACCCGCGTCAGCACGGCCATCGTCTTCACGGCGGCAGCCGTTCCCCAGGCCTCGCGCTGATGGAGCCAGATCAGATCGAGTAGGGTCACGACCCGCCGTACGCCGGGGGTGATCGGAGGTCCGCCGTTTGCGAGGCTGTGGAGCACGTCGAGGCGGCGGCGCGCGGCCAGCACGGGCAGCGCCGTCGCCTGGCCGACGAGGTGCGTTCGGTTTGAGAAGCGGGTCGGAAGCTGCACCCACTCGACGTCGCTCGCCCAGTCGGTCTGGGAGAGGGCCGTCGGAGCGTCTCGATTCACGAACACCGTCAGCCGGAGCCGCGATTCGGCTTCCAGCAACGCCGGCGCAAGCTCCTCGGCGTACCGACCTGCGCCGCCGGCGGCGTCCGCGAGGAACATCAGATTGAGCCCAACGTTCATTCGGGCTGACGCGGCTCTCGGCGCAGCAGCGCGTCGATCACCTCATGGGGAACCCCGCGCACGGCGAAGAGCGCTCCCCAGTACACGAGCGTTGCCGCGACAACGAGGACGAGGCCTTCGAGCGGCGTGAAGACGAGCGCGGTGGCGGCGGCGCCCGCGACGACGACGCGCGGCACGAGGTCAGGGTCGTAGTGCACGACGCGACCGCCCAAGAGAACCACCCAGTAGAGGACGACGATTCCGGACTCCGCGAGGAGCATCGCGACTGCCGCCCCCTCGGCGCCGAACGGAGGAACGAGGCCAGCCGCCAGCACGACGGCGGCGACGAGGCCGACCACGTTGCCGACGAGCAGGGCGGCGTGCCGGCGCAGCGAGACGAGCGCGAACGCGCCCGTCACCGCCAGGAAGCTGGCGAGCAGCGCCGGGCCCTGGATCTGCAGAACGGGAATGGCGGGCTCGAAATCGGCGCCGGCCACGATGTCGATCGCCACCTCCGCGCCGAGAATGGTGGCCAGCGCCATCCAGGTGCCGACGATCAGAGCGATGTCGACGAGCCGCTGGACGCCGTATTGGAGCCGTTCCCGGTCGGTGTGCGCAGCGCGGGCAAGGACCGGGAAGGCGGTCGAGACGAGCAGGAGCGGGATCGCCGCGAGGACGGTGAAGATCCGGAAGGCGGCTCCGAGGTAGCCGCTGTCCTCGGCCGTGCCCACCAGCGACGTCGTGACGATCACGGCGGAGACGTAGATCGTCCCCACGGCGGCCGCGGCCGCGTAGACGCCGACGAGGCGAAGGACGCGCAGCCACTCCGACCGTTCGAACCGCGGCAGCAACGGCGCAGTCCCGCGAACGAGCGGGACGGCGACGGCGAGCACGATGAGGCTCGCCGGGATCGTGGCCGCAAGGAACGGCAGCAGGCCGGCGTCCGCCAGGAGAAGGACGACGACGACCGCGACGAATGCAGCTTGACGGAGCAGGTCCAGCGTGCTCAGCCAGCCGAACCGGAGCGCGACGCCGATCGGAATCGCGTATGTCTGCTGGACCGTCGCGATCACGAGACCGATTCCGGCGAGCACTGCCCCGACGACCATCGTGCGGTCGTATCCGGCCACGATCGCGAACCCGGTGGCGATGACGACTCCGGCGCTCGCGACGCTGACCCTGATCCCGATGACGTTCGCGATCAGCCGATCCCGCTCGGATCGCTCCCGCGTTGCGAACTCGCGGGCGGCGATGTTGGAGACACCAGCCTCGGTCAGGCCGGCCACGATTCCGATCAGCGACGTGACGATGACGTACTTGCCGAAGTCCTCGACGCCGAGGTGACGGGTCATCAGCGCTGCGGAGGCGATCCCGAGCGCCACGCCCACGCCGTACGTGACGATCCGAAGGGCTCCGCCGCGAATGACGCGTCCCCCCGCGGTGGGCGAGTCGAGGACGCCGAGAGGGTCGTCCGCGACGATCCCCGGGTCCGTCACGCCGGAGCGCCCGCGTTCGACTCGATCCGCGGCCGAGCCAGCAGGGCGGAGACGTCGTCGATCCGCATCGGCTCCTTGCCGAGACGCGTGTAGAGGCGCCACGTGTCGCGACGGACGCTCTGCCGGCCGGACGAGCGTCGTAAAGCCGTACGGAATCCGGCGAGCAGGCCCCGGGCGAAAAGGCGCGTCCTCCGGACGCCGCGTCCGAGCCAGAGCATGTGCAGGATTGTCCTCGCCAACTGCACCGGAAGGTCGGGCATCGGCACGTTGTGCCACGCGAAGAGGACCTCGTTGCGGCACTCGTAGAACCACATCCGCTCGACATCGCGCGCCGGTGAGGCGAAGTGCCGCACCGGATCGGCCCGCCCGAGCCGCACGACACGGCCGGCGTCCAGGAGCCTGATCGCGAGATCCGGCTCCTCCGCCTGCTGGAAGAGCAGCTGCCGGTAGCCGCCCAGCGCGAGAAACAGCTCCCGCCGGAGTGCATGCGCGGTCCCGCGAAAACGGTGGGTAACGAAGACGCCGTCCTCGCCGGGCGCACGCTGGAGCACGCCCTCGCCCTGGGGCAGGTCGATGTAGGGCATGGCGACGGCTCCGACACGTGGGTCGTCGAACTCCGAAACCGTTCGGGCGACGACGTGCTCGGTCGTGAAGACGGCATCGTCGTCGATCGAGACGATGATCGGCGAGTCGGCGAGCTCCGCCGCCTCGTTGCGACGGACGACGAGGCCCTCGGCCGGCTCGCGTCGCTCCACACGGACGCCGGGAAACGCCTCCCGGACGGCCTCGGCCGTACCGTCGGAGGATCCATCGTCGATGACGAGCACCTCCACGGGAGGTTGCTGGCCGACCGCCGATCCAACGGCGCGGAGCGCGTCGTCGCGGCGATCCTTCGTCACGATCACGACAGTTGCCTGTGGCGTCACGTCGGAGACTATGCCGCGCAGCCGCCTACACTTGCCCGCCGTGCCCTCCCTCCGACGCCTCGGGGTGAACGCCGTCTTCCTCGAGCCGCGGATGGGCGGCGTCGAGACCTATGCCCGCCGGCTGATCCCGGCGCTGCTCGAGGAGCGCCCTGGCCTCGAGCTGACGCTGTTCGTCAACGAGGCAGGTCGACGAACGCTCGGCGAGGAGACCTGGGCGGGATCGGTCGCCTTCGTGACGCATCCGCTGCTCGGGAGAAGGGGCGTGCGGGCGCTCGGCGAGGCGCTCCTCGTCGGCTCTTTGGCCCGCCGACGCCGTTGCGAGCTGCTCCACAGCCTCGCGATGACCGCGCCGTTGCGGCCCGGGATCCCGTCCGTCGTGACCGTTCCGGACGTGACGTGGCTTCGCGTCCCCGGCTCCGTTCCGAAAGCAACTCGAGTCCTCTGGCGGACGCTGGTCATCCCGGCGGCGCGGAGAGCGCAGCGAGTCATCGCGCACTCCCACGCAGCTCGGCGCGAGATCGCCGAGGACTTCGGCATCCCGCCGGAGCGGATCGATGTCGTGGCGCACGGTCCGGGCGCCGATCCAGTCGCCGATCCCACGCCCGAGCAGCAGCTGCGCGACCGTCTCGCGCTCGGCGGCGGGCCGATCGTGCTCGCGGTCTCGGCCCTGCTCGCGCACAAGAATCTGCCGCCGCTTGTCGAAGCCATGGCGAACGTGCGTCGCGACGTCCCCGGAGCGGTGCTCGTGATTCCGGCGAACCGGACGCCGCTGGCGGCCGAGCTGCGAGAGCTCGCCGAGCGGCTCGGTCTTCGGGACGCCATGGTTCTCCCCGGCTGGGTCTCGGCCGCTGATCTCGAGGGCCTCTACCGAGCAGCCGCGTGCTTCGCCTTTCCTTCGCTTCGCGAAGGCTTCGGCCTACCGGTGCTGGAAGCCATGCGGCGCGGCGTTCCCGTCGCGTGCTCGAACGCTTCGGCCGTTCCCGAGGTGGCAGGGGAGGCCGCGGTCCTGTTCGACCCGCGCCGGCCCGACGAGATCGCGGCCGCCCTCCTGCGCCTGCTCTCCGATCGAGACCTCGCCGAGGATCTGGGCGCACGCGGGCAGGCGCGCGCTCGGCTGTTCAGCTGGCGGCGCGCCGCCGATGAGACGCTCGCGGCCTACGAGCGGGCGCTGACGACCGTTCGCCAGCCCCAGAGCACGCCCTGACCGGGCGCGAACTCTTGGCCGACCTCCGCCTCGTACCCGGCCTCGCGAACCGCCTCGAGCGCCGCTGACCGCGGGTCCGGGCCCGGGGCCTGATCGGCGTGGTACTCGAGCACGACCACCGGAACATCGACCTCCCGAAGCCGCGGGTCGGCGAGGATCGCCCATTCGCCGCCCTCGATATCGATCTTCGCCAGATCGACGCCGCCGAAATACGGGAAGACGTCCACGGCGTCAACCTCCAGGCCGCCGGCGTCCGGCTCGAGGCGCGAACGCGAGAACTCGCCGGAGAGAAACGTGGCGCGGCCGTCTGCGGCCGTCGCCGCCGCCTCGATCAGCTGCCAACGGTCCCCGGCCCCGTTCGCATCGATGCACAGGCGGGCCACCTCCGCGTTCGCCGGATCGGGCTCGAACGCGATTATCTCCGCCCCCGGAAAACGATCGAGCGCCCAGACGCCGAAGAGCCCGATATTCGCACCGAGGTCCAGGAGCCGCGGCGGCCGGGTGAGCCCATCGAGGAAGCGGGCGACCCGGTCGGGAAGCTCGTAGTGTCCGGAGTGGAAGACCTCCTGAAGGACGAGCGGGTCGGCGGTGTTGTGGCGGATCCAGACCGGACGGCCAGACTGGCGGAGCCGGTAGCGGGCGAGACGGCCGCTGGCCGAGAGCTCGCGCCCGACGAAGCGGAGCGGGTGTCGCACCGTGGAGGCCTGGATGAGGACCGTCACCACCCGATCAACCCGCGGTCGCCGCAGGACGGACTGCGCAGGCGGGGTGCGGGCGACACGCCGGACGAGACGGCCGGCGGTCACCGGAGGAGACCGATCGCGCTCCGCGCGACCGCTCGGTACGCGTCCGCCTGAGCGGGGTCGCGATGCGACGTCAGGATGCGGACGCCTGCCACGGCTCCGAACAGGAGGCCGAGACCCATGCGGCGCGCACGTCCGAAGTGCTTGTCGCCGTAAGCGAGCGCTCCACGGTAGTGGCGCGCCACGAGCTCGGCCCGCGAAAGGCGCCGCGCGCTGTGGCCGCCAACATGGGCGAACGGCGCGGTCGGCACGTAGAGGACGCGGCCGCGTTCCGCCAGGCGTCGCTCGAGGTCGACGTCTTCGAACCAGAACTCGAACCGCTCGTCCCAGCCGCCGACGGCCTCGAAGTCCGCCCTGCGTACGAGGAGACACGCTCCGGGTGCGTAGTCAACGGGCACCGTTGTCTTCTCGTCCAGCGGGCGGCGCCGATGCCGGCCGGTGATCGGATTGCGCGGCCAGAGGCGCTCGAGTCCCGCGAACATGGCGACGAACGAGCTGAGCGTAGGAAACCGGCGGGGCTGGTATTCGATCTGCGTCGAGCCGTCCTGCGGATCGACGAGACGCCCGGCTGCCGCGGCTGCGCCCCGGTCGGCGGTCAGGGCGCCCGCGAGTGCGCCGATCGCCTCCTCGGTCGCGAGGACGTCGTCGTTCAAGAACAGGATCAGCTCGGCGGCGCCGGCCTCGCCGCCGCGGTTGTAGGCGTACGAGAGACCCTCGGGTCGCCCAACCGAGACGACGCGGACCTCCGGCCGAGCCATCCGCAGTGCCTCGGCGGTCCCGTCGACCGAGCCGTTGTCGACGACGATCACACGATCGAGCAGCGGGGACCGAAGCTGCTCGACGCATTCGAGCACCAGCTCGCGCGAGTCTCGAGTCGCGACAACCGCGTCGATCACGACGGTCTCATACCATCGGCGGCCGTGGGCCGCCTGGACGCCAACTTGCGCTCGGGGCCGCAGATGCTCCAGTACGAGGCGCTCGCGCGCCGCCTGGCCGAGCGCGAGCCCGGTCGCCTGCTCGATTGGGGCTGTGGCTTCGGCCAGGTGACCGCTCTTCTTCGCGCCTGCGGTGTCGAGGCAGTGGCGTTCGACTACCGCGAGGGGATTCCGGCGCCGACCATCGAGCCGCTGGAGCGCTATCCGGAGATCGACGCCCATCTGAGCCCCAACCCGGTCGAGCTTCCGTTCGAGGACGGCAACTTCGACACGGTGCTCTCATGCGGCGTCCTCGAGCACGTTCAGGACCCGGACGCCAGCCTGGACGAGATCGGGCGGGTGCTGCGGCCCGGCGGGACGTTCTACGTCACGAACCTGCCGAACCGCTACTCGTACACGGAGCGAATCGCGCGCCTGCTCGGGCTCTACTACCACGGTCAGCTTCCCGCCGACCGCGTCTACACGAAGCGGACGGTTCGCGAGCTGCTCGAGCGCCACGGGTTCCGGGTCGAGGAGCTCCGCCTGGTGCACATGTTGCCGCTTACGCTCGGTGGCCCGGCACGAGTGATCTGGACGGCGAGCCGCGCGCTCGAGCGCATTCCGGTCCTCAACGCCGTGGCGACGAGCCTCGAGCTGTCGGCGACCGCCGGCGGCGATAGAGATAGTCGAACGGCGACAGCTGCTCTGTGAACTCGTAGCCGCCGGCGATGAGCTCCTCGATGCGCGATCGCGTCCGGTCGGCATCAAGCATCTCGACGAGCAGAAAGCGAGGGGCATGGCGTTGTAGGTCGAGACCGGCCAGCGCCTCGGCCTCGTATCCCTCAACGTCCAGCACGACGAGGTCGATCTCGGGCGTGCTTTCCTCGTCGAGCAGGGAGCTGAGCGTACGCCCCTCCACTTCGATGTCGTACGTCGGATCGCGGCCGCCCCGGGTTCCCCCCTCAGCGTGGGCCCGATCCGCTTCGGCCGAGCCCTGGGCTCCGTGCACGACCGACATGAGGCCGCCGACCGTGATGCGAACCGGTTCTCCGTCGGCCTCCGGTCGGACGAGTGCGGAATTGACGACTCGTGAGGCTGGACGCTCGCTGACGCAAGCGTGGTACAGCGCCGGCACCGGCTCGACGAGGAGACCGGTCCAGCCCTTGATGCGCTCGAAGTAATAGGTATTGCTCTGGAGGTATCCGTCGTAGGCACCGGCTTCGACGAAGTACCCGTCGCGCTCCGGGAGGTAGCGTTCCAGTTTCCGATCGAGCTCGAAGAGCGCCGGCCGCGAATACCGCGCCGAGCCGAGCCGCTCGAAGAGCCGCCTGCGTGCGCGCGAGGCGGCCCGAAAGAACGGCTCCATAGTCGGATGTTCGAGAACCGCACGGATAGGCGCCGGAAGGGCGATGATCCGCTCTACGTGACGACGCGCGGCGCTGCGACGGGCGCGAGTCGCTCGAGATCTGCGTCCACCATCATCTCCACCAGGTCGCCGAACGAGTGGCGCGGCTCCCAGCCCAGGTCGCGCTTCGCCTTCGACGGGTCGCCGACCAACTGGTCGACCTCGGCCGGCCGGAGGAACTCCGGGTCGGTCTTCACGTACTGCTCCCAGTCGAGCCCGACGCGGCCGAAGGCGATCTCGGCGAACTCGCGCACCGAGTGGGTCTCGCCCATCGCGACGACGTAGTCGTCCGGCTCGTCCTGCTGGAGCATCCGCCACATCGCGTCGACGTAGTCGCCGGCGAAACCCCAGTCTCGCTCGGCGTCCAGGTTCCCTAGGCTCAGCTCGTCGGCCAGGCCGAGCTTGATGCGCGCCACGCCGTCGCTGATCTTGCGAGTGACGAACTCGAGGCCGCGCCGCGGCGACTCGTGGTTGAACAGCATTCCGGAAACCGCGAAGAGGCCGTACGACTCGCGGTAGTTGACGGTGATGTAGTGGCCGTACGCCTTCGCGACGCCGTACGGCGAGCGCGGATGGAACGGGGTCTGCTCGCTCTGCGGGACCTCGCGCACCTTGCCGAACATCTCGGACGAGGACGCCTGGTAGAACCGGATCTCCGGATCGACCGTCCTGATCGCCTCCAGCATGCGTGTCACGCCGACGGCCGTGAACTCGGCCGTAAGCACCGGCTGGTTCCACGACGTCGGCACGAAGCTCTGCGCCGCCAGGTTGTAGACCTCCGCGGGCTCGGCCGTCCGCAGCGCGGAGACGAGCGAGTGCGGGTCGAGCAGGTCGCCCTGGATGAGCGTGATCCGGTCGGCGAGATGGCCGATGCGCTCGACGTTCTCGGTCGACGCGCGCCGCGTCATCCCGAACACCTCGTAGCCCTTCTCCAGCAGCAACTCGGCCAGGTACGAGCCGTCCTGCCCCGTGATGCCGGTGATCAGCGCCTTTCGCTCCGCCATCGCGCGCCACCCTATATGAGAGTCGAAACCAGCCTGTTGACGCCGGTTCCGGCGGTCGTGGGCGGCTCGGAGCCCTCTAGACGCGACGGCGCGGACGCACCACCGGTCTACCGGGCGCTCGCCGCCTGGTCCTTCAACGACTCGAGATCCGCCTCGACCATCATCCGGACCAGGTCGGCGAACCGGACCTCCGGCTCCCAGCCGAGCTGCTCCCGCGCCTTCGTCGGGTCCCCGACGAGCGCCTTCGACTCGCTTCGGCCGCGCGCGAACTCCTGGTCGTATCGGACGTGCTCCCTCCAATCGAGCCCGAGCTCGCCGAACGCGGCTGCGACGAACTCCTCCACCGTGTGCGCCTCGCCGGTCGCGATCACGAAATCGTCCGGCTCGTTCCGAGACGCCATAAGCCGCAGCGCGCCGACGTAGTCGCCGGCGAAGCCCCAGTCGCGCTGCGCGGAGAGATTGCCGAGGTGAAGCTGCTTCTCCAGGCCGAGGCTGATAGCCGCGGCTCCGTGGGTGACCTTGCGCGTGAGGAACTGGAGCGGCCGGCGCGGCGACTCGTGGTTGAAGAGGATCGCGGACGAGGCGTGCAGCCCGTACTCCCTGCGGAAGGCGCCGGTCAGGAAGTGGCCGAAGGCCTTCCCGGCCCCGTAGGGCGTGAGCGGCGCGATCGGCGTCGACTCGGTCTGCGGGACCTCCCTCGGCGAGCCGAAGATCTCGCCAGACGCCGCGTAGACGAAGCGCGCCTCCGGGTGCTCGCGCCGGATCCCGTCCAGAAGGGCCGCGACCGCGCCGACCGTAACTGTCGACGTTCCGGCCGGATCCTCCCACGAGGCGGGCACGAACGACGCCGATGCGAGGTGGTAGATCTCGTCCGGCTCGAGCTCGGCAAGCGCCTTCCGGACGCCGGCCGGATCCTCGAGCTCGACCTCCGCGAAGGTGATCTTCTCCCTGAGAGGAGCGAGCGCCTCGTACTGTTCGGGATTCCCCAGCACGGTGCCGAAGAGCTCATAGCCTTGCCCGAGGAGCTGTTCCGCGAGGTAGGAGCCGTCCTGCCCGCCGATTCCCGTCACGAGCGCACGACGCGCCATCGGGGCGCACCTTAGAGGCTCGTAGTGAGACGGATCCGCCTTGGACGACTCGCGACCTGAGTAGCATCCCGCCGTGATCGACCAGATCCAGGTCATCCCGCTGCGCCGCTTCGAGGACGAGCGCGGCTGGTTCATCGAGCTCCACCGCCGCTCCAGGGTTCCCGAGCCGATGGTGCAGACGAACCTCTCGTTCTCGCGCCGGGGTGTTATCCGGGGGCTCCACTATCACGAACGGGGACAGTCCGATCTCTTCGTCTGCCTCCAGGGAACCGCGCGTGTCGTCGCCCTCGACCGCGAGACGGGCGAGGTCTTCACGCTCGACATCGGGGACGACAACCCGGTCGCGGTCTTCGTGCCCGGCCGCCTCGCCCACGGCTTCGAGGCGCTCACGGACGTGCTCTTCTGTTACCACGTCACGCAGGAGTACGACCCGACCGATCCGGACGAGCACGAGATCCCGTGGAACGATCCTCGCGTAGTGGACGTCTGGGAGACCCGGGCGCCGATCCTGTCGGATCGTGACGCGGCGTCCTAGCCGTTCGCGCCGCCGTTCGTCACCGTCATCGTCCCGGCCTGCACCGCGCCGTCGATGTCGAGACTGACGACTAGGCGGCCGAGCGTTGGAGCTAGTACGCGCCCTTCCCGGCCACGACCGCCGGAATCGTCCGTAGGAGGATCGAGATGTCGAGCCAGATCGACCAGTTCTCCAGGTAGTAGAAGTCGAGCCGGACGAGATCGTCGAACTCGAGGTCGGAGCGACCGGCGATCTGCCAGAGCCCCGTCATGCCGGGGAGGACGCGGTAGCGCTTCCGGTGCCAGTCCTCGAGCAGCCGGTAGTCCCGGATCGGGAGCGGGCGGGGCCCGACGAGACTCATCTCGCCGCGGAGGACGTTCAGCACCTGCGGCACCTCGTCGATCGAGAGCCGCCGGAGGACGGCGCCGACGCTGGTCACGCGCGGGTCGTCGCGGAGCTTGAAGAGCGCGCCCTTGGCCTCGTTCTCGGCCTCGAGCTCCGCCTGCATCGCCTCCGCGCCCTGTCGCATCGTCCGGAACTTCAGCATCCGGAACTCCCGCTCGTTCAGGCCGATCCGGCGGTCGCGGTAGAGGACGGGGCCCTTCGAGGACAGCTTGATCGCGGCCGCGATCGCGAGCCAGAGGGGCAGCCCGACGAGGACGATCAGGCCGCTGACGACCACGTCGAACGTCCGCTTGACGAGCCAGTCGGTCCCGACGAAGGCCGGCGGGCGCAGCTCGAAGAGCGGGACGCCCTGGCCGGCGATGTAGTCGGCGCGCTGGGTCAGGAGCTCGGTCGTCGTCGGTGCGAGCCTGATCCGAACGCCGCGCCGGTGAGCGAGGTCGACGAGCTCGAGCAGCTCCCGGTCGTCGAAGTCCGCCTCGGCCACGATCAGCTCGTCGAGCTCGTTTTCGGCGACGACGCGGGGGATCTCGGAGAGGTGGCCGAGGAAGCGCATGGGCATCCCGTCGCTCGACGGGCCGACCGCGCCGAGGAACTCGTACCGGATGCCGCTGCGGCCCTCGCCGAGGATCCGGCGCAGGTGGTCGACCCGCCCCGGGTCGCCCACGAGCACGGCCCGCCGCCGGACGCCGAGGCTCCGGAGGAGGTCCTCCGTGACCACCTCGTAGCTCGCGCGCAGGAGCCCCACGAAGACCGCCGTGAGCACGACGGCGGTCGGCGCGAGCCCGTACGTCCCGAACTCCCGGTTCGTGCCGACGCCGTAGGCCACGCCGACCAGACCCACGAGGATCAGCGAACCGATGATCTTCCCTCCGCCTCCCCGCCGCTCGCGCTCGGCGTACAGGCCGGCCCGCCAGAACACGAGCAGCATGACCAGTGCGAGGAACGGCAGCCACTCCGACTCGGCCCGCCAGAGCGCGCCCCACAGGATCTCGTCGCCGTAGTAGACCGCGCGGAGGACGAATGCACCGTAGAGGCCGAGCGTGAGCCCGACCAGGTCGAGCGCGATCAGCGAGACGATGCTCAGCGCACGGCGGACGAACGCCGTGACCGGGCTGCCGAGGACGAGCGGGCGCGCCGAGCGAATGTCGCCGACGGAGGGCGGCGTGGCGTCCCTCGGCGCATCCTTTGTAGCCACGGAGCGACGAAGTCTATGTTCGCCGCTCCGTGGCAAAGGGCTCAGGCGCTACCTGCGGAAGACCTGAAAGGTGCGGAACGCGGGCTTCCGAGCACCGCGCCGCGTGATCACCCCCGACTGCCATCCGCTCAGGCGCGGCTCGTCACGCACGAGGAACCAGATGAACATGTCGATCCGCCGCGTCTTCTTCGCCATCGCGATGGCCTGCTTCATAAAGCGGGCCTGGTTCGCGTAGGAGACGCCGAAGAGGCGGTCGGGCGGGTTCGTCTGGTAGCCGTACTCGGTGATCCAGACGCGGGTCCTGCGGCCCCAGAGCCGGTTGACCTGCTTGATCAGAAGGCCGATGTTCGCCATCGTCACGGCCTTCTTCGACCTCGGGACCGTGGTCGGCTTCTCGGTGCGGTGCCCGTAGTACGGATGGTGCCCGTAGGCGTCCATCCGGCGAAGGCCGGCCCTGCGGAGCCAGGTCATGAAGACGAGCGGCGAGGTCGACGGCCGCGAGCTTCGCGGCGCGTCGTTGCCCCGCGGGCCCGTCGCCCCGCACGCGACCTTCTCGCCTGCGAGGCGCGTCGCGTGCACGCCGGACCAGATGGCGCCGCAGATCTTCGCGTAGTCGTAAGCGGCCTGGTTGCGCCACTGCCGCTTGACCAGCTTCCACTGCGGGCGGAGGAAGACCGGGTTGTTCGGCTCGTTCCACGCGAGCCAGTTCCGGACGGCCGGAAGCGTCCGCTCCGGCTCGTTCTCGCTCTCTTTCACGGTGTAGGTGCCGCTGTAGCGCTTCGCGGCGGCCGTGGCGAAGAGCCGGAGATCGAGGGTGCGGCGCGGGACGCGGTTGCGCGCGGCGCCGGCCCACCGGGGCGTGCCGTAGATCGCGAGCAGCACGCGGATCCCCTTCTTGTCCGCTTCGTCGACGACGCGGTCGACGGCGGTCCAGTTGTACGCGGGGTCGGCCGGATCGGCCGGCGTCGCCGGACGCCGCCTGGCGACGGACGCCCAGTCGAGCGTGGTGCGGACGACGCCGGCGCGGAGCGCCCGGAGCTGGTTGAACGCCCACGTCGTGTTGCCGTAGACCTGCGCGTCGTCGTAGAAGCCGAAGAGCATGCGGGCGTTCGAGCGCTTCGACGCAGAGTCAGCGTCCCGGGTCGTCGTGGCCGCGGCCACGGCGGCTGTCAGAACTAAGGCGAGTACCAACGTGAGGCGTTTAAACACGAATCTGCTCCCTTCCTAGACTCGGCAACATGCGACGGAGGCCCTCCTCGAGCTCGATCTCGGGGGCCCAGCCCAGAATCTCCTTTGCGCGTGTGATGTCGGGCTGTCGGTTCTGCGGGTCGTCGACGGGCAGCGCCTCATGGACGATCTCGCTCTTCGACTCCGTTACCCGGATGACGGTTTCCGCAAGCTCCATGATCGTAAACTCGCCCGGATTCCCGAGGTTCACGGCCATGTGCTCCCCGCTGGTCGCGAGCAGGTAGAGCCCGCGGATCAGGTCGTCGACGTAGCAGAAGCTTCGCGTCTGCGAGCCGTCGCCGAAGATCGTCAGCGGCTTGTGCTCGAGCGCTTGACGCATGAACGTCGGGATCGCCCGTCCGTCGTACGGGCGCATCCGCGGGCCGTACGTGTTGAAGATCCGGACGATCGCCGTGTCCACGCCCTGCTGGCGGTGGTACGCCATCGTCATCGCTTCCGCGTACCGCTTCGCCTCGTCGTAGACGCCGCGCGGGCCGGTGGGGTTGACGTTGCCCCAGTACGTCTCGGGCTGCGGGTGCACCTCCGGATCGCCGTAGATCTCGCTCGTCGACGCGAGGAGGAAGCGTGCGCGCTTCCACTTCGCGAGGCCGAGGGCGTTGTGCGTGCCGTACGACCCGGTCTTGAGCGAGTGCAGCGGCTGGCGGAGGTAGTCGATCGGGCTTGCGAGAGCCGCCAGGTGGAAGACGAAGTCGACCGGCTCGTCGATGTCGATCCGCTCGATCACGTCGTGGTAGAGGAACGTGAACCGGTCGTCGCGGATGTGCTCGAGGTTCGAGAGCGTGCTCGACTCGAGGTTGTCGATGCAGATCACCCTGTGGCCCTGCGTGAGCAGGTACTCGCAAAGGTGAGAGCCGAGGAACCCGGCTCCGCCGGTGACGACCGCGGTAGCCACGAGCGGCCTAGCCTATCGGCCCCTTCGGTCGGCGCCGTCGATCCTTTACGAACGTTTTACTGCCGAAAAGTCCCTGCTATTTCAGGTCTTTGTTGCTCTCCATGTCGAACCACATCGCAAAGAGCGTGAATTGGGTCCCGGAGATGAGCAGCAGCGCGACGAGCGTCGCCGTGCCGGCCGTGATGTCGCCGCCCGCGAAGATGCGGTCGACCGCGATCCAGGCGCCGAGTGCGAGCCCCAGCGTCGTCATCACGATCCCGAGCGCGTAGAAGAAGACGAGCGGGTGGAAGTCGCGGATCACGTACTTCTCGCGCAGCCGCCAGAAGAAGCCCTTGAAGAGGAGCCAGGCGATCGCAGGGATGACCTTCCAGAGCTTGATCCCCGAGCGCTCGCCGACGTTGTAGATCGGCCGCGAGGGAAAGTCCCGAACCCGGGCGTTCCAGACGTTCAGGTGGACGAGCATGTCGTTGGGGAAGCCGTACCGCGGGTAGACCCGGTCGAGGTCGAGCTGCTGGAGCACCGGCCGCGACACCGCCGTGAAGCCCGACTGCGAGTCGGCGACGTGCCAGTAGCCGGACGCGATCTTCGTCAGCATCGAGAGGACCGCGTTGCCGAGGTAGCGGTGCCGCGGCATCAGCCCCCACGCTTGGCCGGTGAAGAGCCTGTTCGCCTTCGCGTAGTCGACCTCGTCCCGGGCGACGGCCGCGACGAGCGTCTCGAGGTCGGACGCGTCCATCTGGCCGTCGGCGGCCATGACGGCCGTGACGTCCACCTTTTCCTCGAGTGCCCGCTTGTAGCCGGTGACGATCGCCGCGCCGACGCCGCGGTTCCGGTCGTGCGCGATCACCTCGACCCTCGGGTCCCCGGACTCGCCGGCGCGGGCGGCGGTCGCGTCGGACGAGTGATCGTCGACCACGTAGATCCGGTCGACGAACGCGGGAATGGTCGCGAGCGTTCGGCCGACGAGCTGCTCCTCGTCGTGGGCCGGGACGACGACGGCGACCCGCTTGCCTTCGATCACCCTGGGCGCGGGCGGAACCGCCGCTCGGCCGGTTCCCAGAGGATCGCCGCGAGCAGGCCGAGGATCAGGCCGATCAGTCCGCCGACGACGAGGGAGCGGCCGACGCTCCGCGCGGTCGTCTTCCGCGGCGCCGCGTTCTCGACGATGCTCGGCTGCTCGACGTTCTGGGCCAGCGAGAGAGCCTGCTTGCCCTCCAGCAAGTCCTGGGTGACGAGGCCGCGCCGCTCGACGAGCGACCCGATCGTCGAGTTGAAGTTGGTGACGAGCACCAGGCGGTCGGTCGTGCCGATGCTGCGGTCGCGCAGCACGCGGTTCAGCTCGGCCTGCGCCAGGTCCAGGCGCCGCTCGCTTTCGGCGAGCTCGCGCTCGTCCGCGGTGATCCGCTCTTGCAGCGCCGCGATCTTGTCCTGCACGTACGGCGACACGTCGTCGACGACCTCCTGCGCCAGGAGGTTCGCGGCACGCGCCGTCACGCGCGCGTTCTGGCCGGTGACCGCGACCTCCATCAGCGGCGTCGTGCCCGCGACGGCGCGCCGGCCGGCGGGGGGCGACACCTGCCGGCTGGTCACGTTCGCGCGCAGCTTGGACAGGCTCATACCGCTGCGCTCTGCGACACTCCTCAGCACCGCCTCGGAGCGGACGATCTCGTTCACCGTGGACGGGTTCGTGGCGAGCCCGGGTACGGGCGCGCCGCCGTTCGGCGAGAACGGCTGGCCGAGGTAGAGCGTCGCCTCGGCGCGGTAGACCTCGCCGCCGCCGAGTGCGAGCGCGTAGCCGACGGCCAGCCCGAGCGCGAGCCCGAGCACGGGCAGCCACCAGCGCCGGCGGACCGCGTCCCACCAGCCGCGCACGTCGACCTCGCGCTCGGCGTCGAGGTCGAGCTCCTCGGGCGGAACCCGCTGTCTGGTCGCCGTCATCCCGCCGGGACCCTACCGAGGAGGCCGGAATAGAGCTCCTCGTGGGCCTCCGCGATCGCGTCCCACGAGAGGCCTTTCCGCGCCGCCTCGGTGCCGCGGTACGCGCGTTCCAGGGCGGCCGGGTCGTCCAGCAGGCTGCGGATCGCCTCGGCCAGCGCGGCGGGGTCCTCAGGCGGAACGGCGACCCCGGCGCCGAAGTCGCGCACGGTGTCGCCGAGGGCGCCGGTGTCGGTGACGACCGCCGGCCGCCCGTGGCCGAGCGCGGTCGCAAGGGCGCCGGACGCCGACTCCGTGCTCCGGTAGGGGAAGACCGCCACCGCGGCCTCGCGCATCAGCTCCTCCACCTCGCGGTCGGGCAGATAGCCGAGCCGCCAGGCGATCCGGTCGGCGACGCCGAGCTCCTCGGAGAGCGCCTGGACCGGCTCCACGGGGTCGAGCGGGTCGCCGGCGACGACCAGCCTCGCATCCGGGACGTCGACGAGGGCGCGGACGAGCACGTCAAGCCCCTTGTAACGTCGGATGAGCCCGAAGAAGAGGAGGGTCCGGCCGGACGGCGGCTCGATGGGCGCGGCCGGTGGGGCGTCGAACGTGCCGTGCGGGATTCGCACCACCCGCTCCGCGGCAACGCCGAATCCGGCGACCTGGTCGCCACCGCTCTGCGTGTGCACGACGATGCAGTCGAATGCGCTGTAGAGCGCGCGGCGCGCCGCGTCGTCGGCCTCGCCGGCGTGCGGGAGGACGTTGTGGGCCGTCAGGACCCGGGGGTGCGGCAGTCGCCGCGCCCAGACGAGGTCCCGCCGGCCGAGCGGCAGCCACTGCACGTGGACGACGTCGGGCGCCGAGCGGCGGACGCGCGCGAGCAGGCGGGCGACGCTCGGCCCGTACTCGAGCGCCTTCAGCGGTCGGCGGAACCGGGAGCGCGGCGACCGGCGGAGCAGGCGGCCGCTCAGCGGCAGAAAGAGCTCGTGGCGGCGGTACGCGTCCGGTGCCGGCGGCTCGGTGAACGCGAACGGCGAGGTGAGCAGCTCGACCTCGTGCCCGCGCGCGGCGAGCGCCGAGGCGAGATGGTGGTCGTACGCAGGCGAGTACGAGGGCGGATCGAGCAGCGCGATTCGCACCGGGCCAGCATCATAGGTGCGGCTCGGAGCCACGCTTGGACGTCCTCTACTTCCACCAGTACTTCGCCACCCGGCGTCGGTCGACCGCGACGCGGTCCTACGAGCTCGCCCGCCGGCTCGTCGACCGCGGCCATCGCGTGACGATCGTGAGCCGCGACACGCGGATGCTGGAGGCCGGGCGGGACGGGCGGCCGCGCGGCCGCCTCGTCGCCCGCGAGCAGGTGGACGGGATCGACGTGCTCTTCCTCAACATCCCCTACGCGAACCGGTACCCGACCCCCGTGCGACTCGCGTCGTTCACGGCGTTCACGATCGCCGCCGGAATCGCCGGCGCGCTCGAGCGCAAGCCGGACGTGGTCTTCGCCTCGTCGACGCCGCTCACGATCGGGATCGCCGGGCTCGCGACGGCGCGACTCAAGCGGGTGCCCTTCGTTTTCGAGATCCGAGACCTCTGGCCGGCGGTGCCGGTCGAGCTCGGCGCACTGAAGAGCCCGCCCGCGGTCCGGAGCGCCGAGTGGCTCGAGCAACGGCTCTACGACGGGGCGAGCAGGATCGTCGTCCTGAGCGAGGGGGCACGGGACGACCTCCGGCGGCGCGGCATCCCGGGCCAGAAGCTGGCACTCATCCCGAACGCGGCCGACCTGGACGTGTTCCGCCCGGACGTCATCGACGAGGGGTTCCGTGCGCGGCACGGGCTCAATGGGAAGTTCGTGGCCCTCTACGCCGGCGCCATGGGCCGCGCGAATGGGCTCGACCAGCTCGTCGACGCGGCGCAGGCACTCCGGCGCCGGGGCGAGCAGCGCGTCGCGATCGTCGCGCTCGGCGACGGCGGCGAGCGGCCGCGGCTGGAAGGGCGCAGGCGGGAACTCGGACTCGAGAACCTGCACTTCCTGCCACCGGTGCCGAAGGAGGAGCTCGCCGGCATCGTCGGCGCCGCCGACGTCACGCTCACGATCTTCGCCCCCTACCCAGTCCTCGAGACGAACTCGCCGAACAAGTTCTTCGACTCGCTCGCAGCCGGGAAGCCGGCCGTCGTCAACCTCGACGGCTGGGTGCGCCGCCTCGTGGAGGCAAACGACGCGGGCGCCTGGGTCCCGGCCGGCGAGGCCGAAGCGCTCGCCTGGGCACTGAGCGCGCTGGCCGGCGATCCGGAGCGGGTCGAGCGAATGGGCAGGAACGCCCGTGCCCTCGCCGAGCGCGAGTTCTCCCGCGACCTCATGGCCGAGCGGCTCGAGCGGACGCTCGAGGAGGCCGTGGCGGGTTGACGAAGGCGGTCGTCTTCGGGCTCCTCCACGCCGGGCTCGCCGTCACGCGCAGCCTCGGCCGCGCCGGGATCCCGGTCGTCGGCATCGCCTGGAATCCGCACGACTTCGGCCTGCGGTCGCGTTACCTCGCGGGGAAGCACCTCGTCGAGGGCGACCGCGCAGCGTTCGAGGCCCTGCACGCGGAGGCGGCCGGCGGTCGCGTCGTCCTCTTCCCGGAGCGCGACGAGCACGTCGAGTGGGCACTCGACCACTGGGAGGACGTGAACGCGATCGCGGACATGCCGCTGCCCGCCGATGCCGAGGCAGTCGTCCGGCTCCGGCGCAAGGACGTCCTCCCGCGGGTCGCGGCGGAAGCCGAGGTGCCCTCGCCGGGGACCGTGCTGGCGGACGGCGACGCGGCCGTGCGGGACGCGGGGCTGCGCCCGCCGATCGTCGTCAAGGCGGTGGAGGGCCAGGAGTTCGCGCTCACGTTCGGCCACAAGGCCGTGGTCGCCGAGACCGTCGACGAGGCGCTCGCGGTCGCGAACGAGGCGCGTCAGCGAGGGTTCCAGACGATCATCCAGGAGGTCGTCCCCGACTCGCACGAGCGGATCTACTCGCTGCTCGCCTACGTGGCCCGCGACGGACGGCCGCTCGTGACCCTCGTCGGACGGAAGGTGCGCCAGGGGCCGCTCCGGTTCGGGACGAGCGCGATCTTCGAGGTCGACTTCGAGCCCACCGTGCTCGAGCAGGGGCTCCGGCTCCTGCAGGCGGCCGGCTACACCGGCATCGCCCACGTCGAGTTCGCACAGGACCCGCGCGACGGCGCGTTCCGCGTCCTCGAGGTGAACACTCGCCTGCCCGTGTGGGCGGCCCTCGCCGCGAACCGGCACCTCGATCTTCCGCGAATCGTCTACGACGACCTGAGCGGCCGGCCGGTAGCACCGCTGCCGACGTTCACGCGCGATCTGACCTGGGTCTACCTCGCCAAGGACGTCCACGTCTCGCTCCAGATGGCGCGCCGCGGCGAGCTCGGGCCGCGGGAGTTCCTGCGCGGCTACCTGCGGCGGCCCAAGGCGCGGGCGATCTTCGCGCGGGACGATCCGTGGCCCGCGGTCGCCTCCCTCGCCTATCTCCGGTCGCGAACGCCATAGTTCCGTCCGTGCGCCGACTCGTCGACCTCGCAGGAGCCGCCGTGCTCTCGGTCCTGCTCTCGCCGATCCTGGCGGGGCTGGCACTCGCGATCCGGCTCTCGATGGGCCGCCCGATCTTGTTCCGCCAGCTCCGGCCGGGGTACAAGGGCGAGCCGTTCGAGGTCTACAAGTTCCGGACGATGAAGGACGCTGCCGGCCCGGGCGGCGAGCCGCTGCCGGACGAAGAGCGGCTCACGAAGGTCGGCGTCTTCATGCGCCAGCTCAGCCTCGACGAGCTGCCGCAGCTCTGGAACATCCTCAAGGGCGACATGAGCTTCATCGGGCCGCGCCCGCTGCTCATGGAGTTCCTGAAGTGGTACTCGCCCGAGCAGATGCGGCGGCACGACGTCAAGCCCGGCGTGACCGGCTGGGCCCAAGTGCAGGGGCGGCACGACATCCCGTTCTCGCGGCGGCTCGCGCTCGACGTCTGGTACGTGGACAACCGCAGCCTGCGCCTGGACCTCAAGATCGTCGGCCTGACCATCCTCAAAGTGCTCTCCATGCGGGGAGCGCAGCCGGCGCAAACCGATGCCGAGGTCGACGACGTAGGCCTCCACGATGCGGTGCGGCGCGAGCGCGGGTTGATGTGACCCACCACGCCGAACACGCCATGGCCTGCGACGGGCTGCAAAGCTGCGCGACGCGGCGTCCTCAGTCGGGCCAATACCGCATGGGGTATTGGCCCTCCCTGCGTCCTTGCCTCGCTTGCTTTTCGCCGCCGCAGCCCGGGCGATTCGACGTGGCGGGTCACATGTGACCGCCGTGACGGAGACGACGTGGGAGGTCGGGGGCGAGTTCCACTCGCCGGTGGAGACGCCTCGGCCGTTCCATCCGTGGCCGCGGCCGGCCGTCTGGTACGCGCTCGGGCGGCACGGGGTCGAGGCGCTCGTCCCGCTGCTCCGCGTCCGGACGCTCTGGCTGCCGGACTACTTCTGCCACGACGTCGCCGTCGGCTGGGAGCGCCTCGTCGAGGTCAAGACGTACGAGGACGACCCGCGCTGGGCAGAGCCGCGATGGGAGACGCTCAGAGCCGAGCGCGGCGAGCTCGTGCTCGGCGTCAACTACTTCGGCGCGCGGGCGGGAACCGGCTGGGAGGAGCGGCGCGACGAGGCCGGCTGGATGCTCATCGAGGATCACTCGCACGACCCGTTCTCCCCGTGGGCGGTCGGGTCGAGCGCCGACTTCGCGTTCAGCTCGCTGCGCAAGACCCTGCCCGTGCCCGACGGCGGGATTCTCTGGTCGCCTCGTGGGCTCGACCTGCCGCCGCAGCCGCGCGCCACCGCGGAGGGCAGCGAGCTGAAGCTCGCTGCGATGCTGCTGAAGGGTCGGTACCTCGACGGTGGAGGCCCCGACCTGAAGGAGCGGTTCCGGCGGCTGCAGCTCCAGGGCGAGGAGCTCCTCGCGCAGGCACCGGTCGCCGCGGCGTCACCGGCGGCCCGCGAGGCTGTCATCGGCGGGGCGCCGCTGCCGTGGCGGGTGCGCCGGTCTGACAACGCGATCCATCTCCTCGGGCTGCTCGCGGGCGTCGACGGCGTGGAGCCGGTCTTCGACGAGTGGCCGGCGGGCGCGGCGCCGCTCGGCGTCGTGCTGGTCTGCAGGTCCGAGAGCCTCCGCGACCGGGTTCGCGAGTCGCTGCGCGAGGCGGGCGTCTACTGCCCGGTGCACTGGCGCGTCGAGCGTCCGGTCTCCGAGCGAGTCCGCGACCTCTCGAGCCGGGTGCTGACGATTCCCACCGACTGGCGGTACGACGACACGGACATGGAGCAGGTGGCGTCGCTCGTGCGGGACGCGGTCGGCGCGGCATGAGGACCGCGGTCGAGGCGCTCGTCCCGTCCGCGGAGCTGTGGGACGGCCTCGTCGACGCCTCGCCCGCGCCGGACGTCTACTTCCGGCCGGGCTACTGCCGCGCCTACGAGGCATCCGGGCAGGGACGAGCCGTCGCCGTGCGGACGGAGAGCTCGCTCTTCCCCCTCCTGCTCCGCGAGCTGCCCTACGGCGAGCCGGGCCTCGACGCGGCGACGCCGTACGGCTACGGCGGCCTGCTCCCGCTGGCGCCGGGGTCTGATCCGGTGTCGGACCTGCGCCAGCTTCGCGACTGGTGTGCAACGAACGACGTCGTGAGCGTCCTGGTCCGGCTACACCCCCTCCTGGGGGGCTTTGGACACCTGTCCCAAGTGGACGGGGCCGAGGTCTGGGAGCACGGGCCGACCGCGGCGATAGAGCTCGCCCACGTGGAGGACGACCGCCTGACCGGGATGAGCAAGGGTCGGAAGGCCGACCTGAACGTGGCCAGGCGCGAGCTCGAGGTCTCGTGGGAACGGGGCGAGCAGGCGCTCGAGCGCTTCCGCGCCGTCTACGACGAGACGATGACGCGGCTCGGCGCCGGGTCGTTCTACCTGTTTCCGGCCGAGTACTACGCCGCGCTCGCGGAGGGCCTCGGCGACGGCCTCGGCGTCGCGCTCGCGCTGCGCGGCGACGCGGTCGTCGGCGGCTCGCTCTTCCTTGCCGACCGGGCCGGTCGGTTCGCGCACTACCACCTGAGCGGCACGACCGACGCTGGCCGGGAGCTGAAGGCGGGCACGCTGCTCGTCCACGCGGGCGCCGTGTGGGCGCGCGACCGAGGCTGCGAGCTGCTGCATCTCGGCGGGGGGACGTCGGGCGCCGACAGCCTCTACGCGTTCAAGCGGAGCTTCGGCGGCCCCGAATTCACCGCCTCGTTCGCGAGCCTCGTCGTCGACGAGGAGCGCTACGAGGCGCTCGGCGCGCGGCGAGCAGCGGAGCCGAACCCGCCGCGCCCGGACTTCTTCCCGGCGTACCGCGCGTAGACGTCCAGCGTCTTCCGGGTCACCGCGTCCCAGCCGAAGCGCTCCGCCGCGCGCCGCCGGCCGGCGTCGCCCATCCTCCGGCGGAGCTCCGAATCGGCGAGCAGCCGCTCCAGCGCGGCGCGGAGCGCAGGGACGTTTCCCGGCTGAACCAGGATCCCGGTCTCGCCGTTGACGACGAGGTCGAGCAGCCCGCCGACCGCGCCGGCCACGACGGGACGCCCGTGCGCCATGGCCTCCAGCGCCGCGACGCCGAACCCCTCGCGGTGCGACGGGCAGGCGACCACCGCGGCGCGCGCGTAGAGACCGGCGAGCTCATCTGGCGGGACGAAGCCCCGGGCCATCGGGACGCGGTCGCGGAGCGGGCCGTCGCCCGCGACTACGAGGTTCAGACCCGCAGCGGCCTCGACGAGCTCGAGCACGCCCTTCTCGGGCGAGAGCCGGCCGGCGTAGAGCACCTCTGGCGGGTCCGCCTCCTTCCCTACCGAGGCGGGCAGGTCGACGCCGCTCGGCACGACCTCGATCTGGCGGGCGCCGAGCCGGGCCGCGTCACCGGCGAGCGCCGAGGACGGGCAGACGACCGCTTCGGCCCGACGGAGGACGGCCCGCGCGAGGCTCGGCGCGCGCCGGGCGAGCGCCACGTCGGTTCCCCAGAGCTGGACGACGAACGGCCGCCGGGTCGCCATCGCCGCGACGCCCGACGGGAGCCAGTGCGCGTGAACCAGGTCGGCGTCCCGGGCCGCCTGGCGGGCGGCGCGCGCGTAGGCCGCCATGAACGGCGGCACGAGCGCGGCCCGCCAGGGTCGGTGCCGCAGGTTGCCGACGATCCCGGCGTCGTAGGCGAGGCCGAAGTGCCGGAAGGACGCCGGCGAGACGACCTCGATCTCCGCTCCGGCCTCGCGCAGATGCTCCACGGCGTCGGCGACGAATCGTCCGGCCGTATCCACCGGCGAGCGCGGATACGACGTCGCGAGGACGACCACTCTCACGCGGCGGTCAGCCGGCGGCCGAAGACGACGGGCAGGGCCAGGGCGAGCATCGCCAGCGCGTAGAAGTACGACTGCTGCATCGTGAGGTAGAAGGCGTTCGCGGCCATGACCCCGAGGATCGCGGCCGTCAGCCCCCAGGCGAGCGGCCGCACGCGCGCCGCCAGCGGGTCGCGCATCGCGGCGAGCGCCTTGCCGACGCGGTGGCCGTCGCGCAGCCGCCGGAACAGCCACCAGATGAATACGGCGAAGAGCGCGGCGCCGACGATCCCGGTCTCGATCACGAGCGCCGCGTAGAAGGAGTGGGGCCCCCAGTTCGTCAGCCCGGTGACGGCCTCGTAGTAGACGGAGAACGTGTTCAGCCCCAAGCCGAAGAGCGCGTGGCCCTCGAGCGCCGGCCGGACGAGCTCGTAGACCTGGAAATGCGTCGCGGTCGAGCCGGACTCCGTGTCGAGCCGCGACCGGACCACGGTTTCGAAGAAGTCCACCCGGCGGGACACGATCACGGCGAGCGCGAGAGCGAGAGCGCCGAGCGGGACGAGGACCGCGGCCGACAGAAACCTCCGTCCGTAAGGGAAGAGCAGCACCATGACGCCCACGAACAGCCCGAGGAGGCCGCTCCGGGAAAGGGTCGCGAGCTCGACGAGCAGCAGGAACGGCAGCAGCAGCATGAGCGGGACGCGGAACGGGTGGCCTCGCTCGAGCCGCAGGTAGATCGGCGTCAGGATCAGCAGCGGCAGGAGCAGGACGATGCCGAGATGGTTCGGATCGTTCGTGAGCGCGTTCGGCCGGTAGACGTCCGCGCCTTCGACGGCGCCGTAGAAGTTGATCGGGCGCGCCTCGCCGAGCAGCGGGCCGAGCACGGTCTGGTCGAGGTCGCGGCCGGTCTCCGCGAAGGCGAGCTGCGCGACGCCGTACACGCCGTTGAGCGCGACCCCGGCGCAGAGGGCTCCCAGGGCGACCCAGTAGAAGCTGAGCGGGCGCCGCGCGAGATACGCGATCCCGACGGCCGCGAAGCCGAACGTGATCGCGAACCGGGCGAGCCCCTTCGCGAACTGGGCAGCCGCCTGCTCGCTCTCGATGTTGTAGAAGCCGGCGAGGTAGACGACCAAGAAGCCGGCCGCGAAGAGCAGCAGGATCGCGACCGTCCGATGGATCGTCCGCGGCCAGGCGCCGAGGCGCTCGAGCGCGAACGAGCAGACGAACAGCACGGCCAGGATCCCGGCGACGCCGATCGTCCCGGCGAGCTCCCACTGGATCTTCTCGAAGCTGACGGAGAAGAGCGTGGCGAGGAAGAGGAACGAGGTCGTGCTGCGCAGGATCACGCGAGGCTCCTGACGAGCGTGGCGAGCTCCTGTGAGCGCGTGCGGCGGGAGAGACGCTCCTTCAGCTCCGGGGAGAGCGGGTTGCCGTCCAGGCGGCCGGTCCGGTGATCGGCCGCCAGCCCCTCGAGCGCCGCGCGGAGGCCCTCGACGTCGTCCGGCGCGACGACCGTTCCGGCTCCCGTCTCGCGGATGAGCTCCGCTGCGGCGCCGTCCGGCGGGACGGCGGCGAGGATCGGCCGCTCGGCGGCGAGATACTCGAAGGCCTTGGCCGACAGGACGGCACGGCCGCGCCCGCCGGACTCCGGGATGAGCAGCAGCAGCGCCTCGGAATCTTTCTGGATCGCGAGGACTTCTCGGCGGGGCAGGTACGGGATCAGCTCGAGGCGGTCGGCGAGGTCGAGGCTCTCGGCCCACTCGCGGTCGGCGGCGCGGAAGTCGCCGACGAAGCGGAGGATTACGTCGACATCGGAGCCGGCGAGGGCCTCGAGGATCGGCCGTGGGCTCCGGCGGCCGAAGAAGCTGCCGGTGTGGGTGATCCGCAGGCGGGGCGACGGGTGATACTCGAGCCCGGCGAAGTCCTCAAAGTCGCAGCCGTTGGCGATCGTCTCGACGCGCTTCGCGCCGAGCTCGCGCAGCTCGTCGGCGATCGGGTCGGAGACCGCGACGACGGCGTCGGCGCGGCGGGCCACGAGGCGCGCGACGCTCTCGCCGGTGCGCTCCTTCGCGCGGACGAGCGCGCTCTCGATGCGCCGGTGGGGGTTCGCGACGATCGAGTCCCGGAGATCGGCGATCCAGCGCGCGCCCGTCGCCCGCGTGACGGCGGCGCCGACCAGGTGGACGGACGTGGGCGGCGAGGTCGTGACGACCACGTCGATGTGCTCTCGCTTGACGATGCGGATGGCGGCGGGGATCGCGGTCAGGTTCCAGGTGACGTTCTCGTCCGGTGCGAGCGCCCGGCGGAAGGTGAGCGCGGCCTTGCGGCCGGCGCGCTCCATCCCGGTCAGGCCGTGCAGCTCCTCCGCCGGCAGGCGTCCCTTCGGGCCGAGGTAGCGGGCTCGGTGCACCCAGGCCTGCGTGGGCGGCGCGAGGTCGTCGTCGCGGTGGACCCACTTCGGGTCGTCCGGCGCCAGCACGTGGGTCTCGATCCCGAGCGCGGGCAGGTGGGTCGCGAACTTGAGCGGTCGCTGGACGCCGCCGCCGCCCGCAGGCGGGAAGTACATCGACACGAGGAGGACCTTCACCGGGGAAAGGCTAGAGCGCGGCGAGGCGTGACCACGGCCACTCGCCGTCGCGTTCGCAGAGCCCGGCGCGGACCGGGTTGTCGACCACGTAGCGGCAAACCTTCCGGGCGTGGCGGTCGTCCTCGACGAGACGCGCGTCGAACCGGTTCTGGAAGAGGTGGCCCGGTCGTGCATAGCGCTTGTTGAAGCGCATCGCGTACAGGCAGTTCAGCCGGTGCATCCCGGCCGAGAGCCGCGGCCGCCGGGTTGAGACGACGAGGTGGTAGTGGTTCGGCATGAGGCAGTAGGCCAGCGTCGCCCAGGCGAAGCGTTCGACCACGTCTGCGAGCTGGCTCAGGAACGCGTGGTAATCGCGGGCGTCGAGGAAGATCGCGGACCGCGCGACACCGCGCGCCGTTACGTGGTACGTGCCGTCTCCCAGGAGGTGTCGTGGGCGGCGTGGCACGTCCGCACCGTACGCCGTCGAAGCCTCCGCGCGGCGCCTCCGTGCGCCTTTCGGCGCACTCCGGCGACGCGCTCGGCGCAGAAGACACGGCTCGCCGGGCCATGGGCGAGGGACAGTCCCTCGCGAGTCACGCTGCGGCTCAGAGCCGATAGAGCAGGTAGCGGTCGTCGGCGTAGAGGACCGGCAGGGCCGGGCGGAGGAACGATCGCTGCCGGTCGATCACGAGCCAGTCCGCGCCGTAGCGCCGCGGAATCCCGAGATCGCCGGTGCGCAGGAACTGGACGACGTCGCTGCGGCGGACGTATGGGCGGTTGTCCTCCGTGTCGGCGACATGCGCCGGCGGCCCCGCCGCCACGTAGACGGGCGCAAGCGCGGCGATCCGGTAGCTCGTCTCGAGGTCAGCGAACACGATCGTCCCTTCGGGCAGCTCGCGGAGCTCGCGGACGAGCCCCGGCGTCAGCGGCACCTTCGGCCCGGGGGCCTCGCGCCAGTCCCGCATCCCCTGAACAGCGATCGGAAGCACGAAGAGGAGCGCGGTCAGCCCTGCGTACAGGCCGCGCCGCTCGATGCTGCCCCATCGCCGCTGGATGAGCACGCCCGCCGGCACCGCGAGCACCGCGCCCGCAAGGCTCAGCCAGGCGGCCAGCGCAGGACCGCCGTGGTCGAGCCGGGGTCCGAAGTCGCCGGGCCAGGTCAACTGGAGCCAGAGGCCCGCCGCGAGCCCCGCCGGCAGGGCCGCGCCCCGAAGGAACCCGGCCAGCACGGCGCAGCCACCGGCGAGCGCGAAGGAGTACGGCATGAACCCGGCGATCCGGCGCGCCTGCGAGATCGACACCAGATCCGCGAACGACGGAAAGATGAAACTCGCGAGCGTGAGGAGGAGAATCGGCAGCGACCCTCCGACGACGAACGCCGCCCACCGGCTCCGGGCGGCGAACGCCGCGAGCGGGATCGCGACGAGCGCGGCGACGGCGACTGCCCCGCGCCGGCCGAACACCTCGGGCGCGAGCGCGTACCGCTGCAGCGAGTCGACGTCCAGCTCCCGCGAGTAGCGCTCGAGGCCACGCTGCACCTCTTCCCGCGCCGGCGTGTGCCCGGCGGTGTCCTCCACGATCGGAGTCAGCCAGAGGAAGACTGCCGCGGACGGAAGCCCGACGGCCGCGAGCCCGGCGGCCACCGTCAGGAGGTCGCGCCGAGCCCAGATCGCGCGCACGATCCCGAAGCCGGCGAGCGGAACGAGCAGGAACAGCGCATAGGTCGGATGCGTCAACGCGATCGCCAGCGAGGCCGCGGCGACCGGAACGGCGAACAGCGGCCGCCGCTCGCGGATGAGCAGGAAGAGCGACGCCAGCACCATCGGGACGAGCAGCTGGCGCGCCGCGGACGCCGGGAGGGCGAGTGCGTTGTAGCCGCCGCCGTCTCCGGGCGCGAATCCGGTGAGCGCGACCTGCGCCGCGACCACGGCGACGCCGCCCCAGATCGAGTTGAACAGGGCGCGACCCGCCTCGTACGAGAGGACGAACGCCAGTGGGACGAGGATCGCCGCCTCGTTGAGGACGACGTCCGTGGGATCCACCCCGGCCAGCTTCGAGACGAGGGCCAGGAATGCGTGCCAGAGCGGGAATGCGTATCCGGGATGCGGCCCGCCGTCGGCGAACTCGCCGACCCGGTCGATCGAGAGGTCGCCGAACGTCTCCAGCTTCCGGACGCGGGCGAGGTGAAACAGCGCATCGCCGCCGAGTGCGGGACCAAAACGCCAGATGAGGACCGCGAACACGGCGCCCGCACCTGCGACCGCCCAGGTCGCCCAGTGCTGCCGGATCGGTGTCTCCCGCATCGCGAACGGCAGTGCGACCGACGCCGCCGCACCCAGCACGATGAGAGTGAGCAGGATCGAAGCGCCGACGGCGAACGTGACGATCAGCCCGAGGAAGAGGACGCCGAGCGAGAGCGCCGCCGCCTCCGCGACCGCCGGCAGCCGGAGCGCGCGCGCGATCAGCGCCCCCGGGATCAGCAGGCATGCCGACGCCGCCGCCAGGCGAAACGCCAGCCCCGCGCCGTCGGCCGGAAGCAGGCGCGCAAGGGCGAGCAGCGGGATCGCCGCGAGGACGAGGGGGATGCGGGTCACCGCGTCGATTCGAGGAGTGCCGTCGCCCGCGCGCCCGCGACCCAGTCGGCCGCGTCCCGATAGACCGCCCGCCGCTCGCCCCGGAAGACGAGCGACCGCACGCGCAAGCCCGCGAGCATCACCCGCCGCGCCCGCTCCGCCGCGCGGGCCCCCCGGTGCTTGAGCAGGAACCGGAGATGGCCGCGCACCTGCTCCCGGAAGAGGGCGGCGGACTCGCGCCGCCACGACGCGCCGCCCACGTGGACGACCTCGGCCTCCGGGTAGAAGAGCGTCCGCCAGCCGGCCGCCCGCGCCCGGTACGACCAGTCCGTCTCCTCGCTGAAGAGGAAGAACGCCTCGTCGAACGGTCCAACCTCGTCGAACGCCTCGCGCCGGAGCAGGAATGCCGCCGCCTTCGCGAACTCGACCTCGCGCACCTCGTCGTGCCGGAACCCCGCGCCGTAGAACGCGTTCAGTACGCGCGACCGCGGCGCGAGCTTGCGGAGGAACAGGTACTCAGTTGCGAGCCGCCACGGCGTCGGGAACCCGCGGACCGACGGCTGCAGCGTCCCATCCGGGTTCAGGAGCCGCGGCGCGACCCAGGCAGCACGCGGGATCCCCTCCGCGAACCGCGCCAGGCGGTCTGCGGCGTCGCCGACCGCCCACGCGTCCGAGTTGAGCACGAGCACGTACGGCGCCCCGGTCTCGCGGATCCCGCGGTTCCATCCGGCCGCGAGCCCCCGGTTCTCCTGCCGGACGAGCCGCACGTCGGGGAACCGATCCCGCACGAGCTCGACCGTCCCGTCCGTCGACCCGTGGTCGACGACGACGGTCTCCAGCCCCGCGACGCTCTCGAGCGCGCGCTCGACGTGCGGGAGCCCGTTGTACGTCACGACGACGGCGGAGACGTCACGCATCTGGCACCGAGCGGCGGGCACCTGGGCGAACCGCCTCCCACGCGATGATCGCGGCGCCAGGGAGGGCGAGCCCGATCGTGGTGACGAAGAAGAGGAACCCCGTCGCCGCGGCGGCGTCCGCGTCGACGTCCAGGCGCGTCAGGAAGCTGACGAAGAACGCCTCACGGACCGCCAGGCCGTTGATCGTGAACGGCACGAGCATGACGAGGAAGAGCAGCGGCCCGAGCACGAAGTACGGCCGCGGCGAGAGGTCGACACCGACGGCCTCGCCGCAGAGCCAGATCGAGATGATGCGGACGATCTGGACGACCGTCGTCAACGCGAAGACCGCGAGCAGCACGGAGACGTTGTCCCGGTACCCGTGCATCCCGCGGTAGAGCGCCCTCACCGGGCGCTCGATCCGGAGACGGGCGAGCAGCGGCCGGAACCGGCGAAGGTGACCGCGCAGGCCGCGCGAGAAGATGACGAAGCCGGCGATCACCGTGGCCACCACGAAGACGGCCTCGATCCAGAGGTAGACGCCGACGTCGTACTCGCCGACCGCGAGTGCGAGACCGAGGGCGGCGAGCATCAGCGTGGCGGCGCCGCCGATGGCACGCTCGAGGAGGACCGACCCGGCGATCGTGCCGGTGTTCCCGGGATGGCGCTTCGCCGTTTCGTAGATGCGCGCGGCGTCGCCGCCGACCGCGGTCGGGAGCACCTGGCTCGCCGCGTAGGACACGAAGTACGCGCGCGTCAGCCAGCCGAGCCGGTCCTGGATCGCCTTCGCGTCGAGGAGCCACTTCCACCGGAGCGCCATCGGCCAGGTGGTCACGAGCGTGATCCCGACGGCGAGCAGGAAGTAGCCGAGGTGGGTGTCGCCGAGGATCTCGATCGTTCGCCCGACGTCGATCTTCCAGATGACGTAGGCGGTGCAGAGCCCGGTGACGAGGAGGGTCAGGGCGACCCGAAGCGGCTTGCTCATGCCAGGTGGGCGTGAACCCGGCGCAGGGCGTCCACTACGTCCGCGACGTCCTCGTCGGAGTGCGCCGGGGAGAGCGGCAGCGAGAGCACCTCCGCGCCGGCCCGCTCGGCGATCGGCAGCGGCGGCTGGTCGGGCAGCAGCGCGCGGTAGGCACTGAGTGTGTGCACGGGCAGGAAGTGGATGCTCGTGGCGATGTTCTCCTCGGCGAGGAGCGCGGCGTACTCGTCGCGCGTGCCGCCCGCGCGCTCGGGGTCGACCCGGACGACGTACAGGTGGAGCGCGTGGATGTCGCGCTCGTCGCGCGCGAGCGGCGCGATCCCGTCCAGCGCGGCCACGGCCTCGTCGTAGGCGGCCACGTGCCGCTCGCGGACGGCGCGATGCGCCTCCAGCTTGTCGAGCTGCACGAGCGCGATCGCGGCGAGCACGTCCGAGAGGTTCGCCTTGTACCCGGGAACGGCAATGTCGTAGAGCGAGCCGCCGTGCCGCCGCATCAGCCGCAGCTCGCGGATCGAGTCCGCGACGTCGGAGCGGTTCGTCGTCACGAGTCCGCCCTCCCCGGCGGCGACGTTCTTCGTCGCATAGAGGGAGAAGCAGGTCGCG
>DASSUI010000068.1:0-6426 GCA_035707105.1 Gaiellaceae bacterium
CGAACTCCATCGCGGCGGCCGAGGCCTCATCCAGCCACTGGGCGTCGTCGATCACACATAGCAGCGGCTGCTCCTCGGCGACGGCCGTAAGCAGACTCAACGTGCCGCCGAAGACGGCGAGGCGCTCAGCGACGGCGTTCCCGTCCAATGCAAGCGCCGCACGGAGGGCGGCTGCGTGCGAGTCGGGAATCGTGTCGACCGATGAAAGCGCTGGGCGGAGAAGCTCGTGTAGCCCGGCGAACGTGATGTCCACCTCCGACTCGACGCCGAGCGCACGAAGGACGCGCATCCCGTCAGCACGCTCGATCGCGGCGTTCAGCAGTGCCGTCTTGCCGATCCCGGCCTCGCCGCGAAGAACGAGCGCGCCGCTGCGCCGCTCCCTCGCCGCGTCGAGCACCTCGTCGATCCGAGCGGATTCACGCTCGCGGCCGAAGAGCATCGTGAAATGAGCGTACCGCCGAGCACGTCGGCCGTCCTAGGGTTTTCCCGGGCGCGAACGGAGCGTTGCGCGGTCAGCATCGTTCGTGCAGTGATGAGGCCAATCACCTCGCATTGGCGCAGGTTCGTTCCGATCGTCGGCCTGGCGGCAATGCTCGTCGCCGTGTTGGTCGCTCCCTCGGAAGCGACCTTCCGAGGAAAGAACGGCCGGATCCTCTACGCGGCTGAGGCGGGGAGGTTCGAGCAGCTCTTCACCGTACGGCCGGATGGGAGCGACCGGCGACAGATCACGAGGTTCACGGACAGCGCAGGCGGGAGCCTCGGCCACTGGTCGCCCGACGGTATGCGGATCGTGTTCACCCGGCGCTGGAACCCAGACGGGCCGAACGAGCGCGAGCAGATCTACCTTGCGAACGCCGACGGCAGCGCGCTACGGCCGATCGAACTGCGCGGCGTCGAGCCGATCCAGCCGACGTGGTTCCCCGACGGGCGTCGCATCCTCTTCCTGGATCTCGCGTCCAGGCCGACGTTCAAGATCGTCAACGCGGACGGGTCGGGGCTGAGGATTGCCGGCATGCCGCCGTTCGGCGACAGCGCTTGCGTGTTCGGCGACGGCAAGCGAGTAGCAGTCATGCGCCCCCGAACGCCCGGAAACGACGAGGTGCTGGCGATCTTCGTCGTTCGACTGGACACTCGGACCGCAAGGCGGATCTCAGCCTGGGGCAGCTACACCGGGACGATCGACTGCTCGCCGGACGGGAAGAGAATCGTGTTCGGTAGGCCGGCGTTCGGCCCGCCGAGATCGGCCAACGTGTTCACCGTTCGGACGGACGGCACCGGCCTCAGGCAACTCACGCACTCCAGGGGTGGAATCGTGAACAACAATCCGAACTCCTGGTCGCCTGACGGAAGGAAGATCGTCTTCACCAGCAACCGCGGTGGGCGGGCCGATCGCGTGCTGTTTGTCATGAACGCCGACGGCAGCGGGATCAGGCAGTTGACGCGGGGCGCCGGCCGCTTCGCGAGTTGGGGAACGCACCCCTGAGCGATGGGCCGGTACCGGCTGTCGACCGAGAATGGAAGAGCCCCGCCTAGGCGGGGCTCTTCGTCAGCAGGCCTGTAAGCCGGATTCTGTCGTGGATGACCATCTCTCTAGGCCGGCGGTTTCCCGACGGCTCGAGCGGCGCACCCGGCTCCTCGGCGGGCAGCGTCGACGGAGCCTGCTTCGCCTTGCACCGGACGGGGTTTGGCTAGCCACCGCGTCACCGCGATGCTGGTGGGCTCTTACCCCACCGTTTCACCCTTACCCTAGGCGTCTCCGGAGAGTGTTTTTCGCCTCTGGCGGTTTCCTTTCTGTGCCACTTTCCATCGGCTTTCGCCGTCTGGGATTTCCCCAGCGTCCTGCCCTACGGTGTCCGGACTTTCCTCGGACCGGCTCGCGCCGGCCCGCGGTCACCCGGCCTGCACGCCGAATTGTAGCCGGGGGTCGGCGCTCTTTCCGTCCCGCGACCGGAGCCGGAAGCCGCACTCCGGGCAGCAGATCGTCCCGTTCGAGCGCAGGACGAACTCGCCGCACGCCGGACACTCGAGGGTGACGCCGCGCATGAGCGCGACGAGCTCCTGGTCGAGCGTGCGGTGGAAGGACTGGACCCGGTCCATCAGAGCCTCCGGAACACCCCCACGACGCGGCCGAGAATCTGGACGTACGGCGCGTAGATCGGCTCGAGCGCATCGTTCTCGGGCTGGAGCCTGATCCGGCCGTCCTCCCGGAAGAACCGCTTCACGGTCGCCTCGTCGGCCGTCTCGTCCTCGCCGGCGAGCGCGACGACGATCTCACCGTTTCTCGCGTCCTCACGGCGTTGGACGACCACGATGTCGCCGTCGAGGATCCCGGCGTTCACCATCGAGTCGCCCCGGACGCGGAGCAGGAAGTCGGCGCCGGTCGAGAGCGGCTCCGGGACCCCGATCTCGTCCTCGATGTTCTGCTCGGCGAGGAGCGGTCCGCCGGCGGCGATCTGGCCCACCAGCGGCAGGCGCAGCACGTCGGGCTGCTCCGGCGGCTCCTCGGGTCGGCGCCGGTCGGCGAGCTCGATCGCACGCGGCTTTGTCGGGTCGCGCTTCAGCGCCCCGGCCCGTTCCAGTTGGGCCAGATGCGCGTGGACGGTGGAGGGCGAGCGGAGGCCGACGGCCTCGCCGATCTCCCTGACGGTGGGCGGGTAGCCGTGCTCGTCGACGTACTCGTGCAGGTACTCGAGGATCGCGCGCTGCCGCTCGGTCATCTGGCCTCCTTCGCGAACATGTGTTCGATCACGGTACCGAGCCGGGCGGACAACGTCAAGGTAAAAGGTCTGGTACCCGTACTAACTAGTCCTGTATCAGACTAGTTGGAGGGATCACGGAGAACCGAACGGTCACTGCCATCCTCGACGCGCGGACGACCGACGTCTTCGATTACCTCGCCGACGTCCGGAACCTCCCCGAGTGGGCGACGGAATTCGCCCGCGAGCTCCGATTCGAGGACGGGAGGGCGAGAATCGTCAACGGGCTCGCCGTTTCGCGTGAGCGATCACGTCCCGCCGGACCGGCACGCTGGTGCGGTGGGACGTGACGACCTCGGGTTCCTGCTCGCGAAGGCGACGCAGCGGTGGAACGAGCTCCTGGCGGAGCGGTTCGCCGAGGCCGGCTTCGCCGACGTCCGCCCCGCGTACGGGTCGGTGCTCGTGCCGCTGTTCGAGGAGGACGGCCTGAGGATCGGAGAGCTCGGCCGCCGCGCCCGCCTCAGCAAACAGGCGATGACCGAGATGATCCGCCGGCTCGAGCGAGACGGGCTCGTCGAGCGCCGACCGGATCCGCAAGACGGCCGTGCGTCCCTGATCTTCCTGACCGAGCGGAGCCGCATGTTCCGGCCGGTCGCGGAGCGCGTTCTCAGTGAGCTGGACGGCCTCGCCCGGGCGAAACTCAGCGACGAGAGCGCCGAGCAGGTGAGACGCGCCTTGAGCTCGCTCGTGGATCTCTAGACGCGAAGACCCCCTTGCGGGGGCCTATGCGCTGGAGAGGACTTGAACCTCCACGGGCCGCAAAGCCCACAAGGCCCTCAACCTTGCGCGTCTACCAATTCCGCCACCAGCGCGCGCCGGTCAGTGTAGCCGCCGGAAAACGCTATTCGAGGACGCGGAAGAGCAGGATCGTGTTCAGCCCGAAGATGAGCGCGACCACGACTGTGACCCGCGTCAGATTCTTCTCGACGATGTGCGTGCCGCCCTGCGAGGCCGGCGTGAAGCCCATCCCGCCGAGCCCGGCCTCACGCCCCGAATGTAGGAGCACGAGGACGATCAGCGTGATCGAGACGATGAAGTGGAAGAAGACCAGTCCGGCCTGCGTGAACTGGAAGAGCAGCACGGCGGCGAGGATAGCAGCGGCTACTTCGAGCCCAGGTTGCGAATCTCGGCGACGAGGTCGGTCGCGATCCGGTCCTTCGTAACGTAGGCGGCAGCGCCCGCCTTGCGCGCCCGGTCGACGTCGTCGACGGACGTTCCGCCGGTGAGGATCAGGACGCAGGCGTCGGGGTCCCGCTGCCGGATCCGGCTCGTCGCCTCGATTCCGTCCATGACCGGCATGCTCACGTCCATCACGATGACGTCCGGGTCGAGCTGCTCCGCGAGGCCGACGGCCGCCTTTCCGTTCGGCGCGACGGCGACGATGTCGATGCCCTCCTCGGCGGCGAGCATGGCCTGGACCATCTCGACGAACAGCGGCTCGTCATCCACTATCAGGATGCGGATGCCGTTCGGGAGGGCGCGTGCAGCTTCCATCGCTTTCTCTGATGATTGTGCCGGTTTAGAGTGAAGGTTGTGGCAGAAGCGGGCGCTCGTGAGCAAATCCAGAAGCTCCTCGTGACGGGCGACAACCGCCTGAAGCAGGGAGTGGCGCCGGAGAAGGTGCGCGGGAGCTACGAGCAGGCGCTCGACCTCGCCCGCGAGGCGGGGTTCGAAGAGGCGGTCAGGCCGCTCGTCGAGCGCCGTCTTGCCGACCTCGAGCGGCTCGCTGGAGGATCTCCTCCACCCGTTCCGCCTGCCGCCTGAGGTCGTGTCCTTCCGCGGCCGCGCGGGCCGCTTGGTTGGGTCGCGGCAGGGCGGCCGCCGCCCGCATCCCCCGCGCGATGTCGTGGACGTCGGTCGGGTCGACCAGTGCGCCGGCGTCTGACGGCACGAACTCCGGGGGGCCGCCGACGCGTGTACCGACGACCGAGCGGCCGGCCGCCATCGCCTCGAGCAGGGCGAGTCCGAAGGGCTCGATCAGGCTCGGCTGGCACAGGACGTGCGAGCGCGAGATCCAGCCGGGGATCTCCTCGTGCGGGACGCGTCCCGCCATCGTCACGCCGGGACGCCCTTCGAGCGCCGCACGGAGCGGGCCGTCGCCGACGAACGTGAGGCTGCCGGAGCCAACCTCCCCGAACGCCTCTGCCAGGCGGGTAACGTTCTTCCGCTCGATCAGCGAGCCGACGCAGAGGAACGTCGTCGGGCCTTCGGGAGCGGGCTCGACCGTGAACCGGTCGAGGTCGACGCCGCAGTCGACGACGTCGACCCTTCCCCGCGCCTCCGGCACCTTCGACTCCAGCTCGCGGCGCAGATAGTCCGAGACGGCCACGACGGCGGCCGCCCGACGGACGACGAACCGCGTCGCAGCCCTGACCCCGGGATACGCGCCGACGTTGCGGACATCGCGACCGTGCGCCGTGACGACGAGCGGCGCGCGCGAGGCGAGCGCGGCGAGGAGCCCGGTCGGCACGAGGAAGTGCGCGTAGACGACGTCCGGGCGAAACCGGCGCGCCGCGGCGAGGGCGTCCCGGCCGAGCCGGAGATACCTCGTCTTGCCGCCGCCGCGCCGGTCGAGCACCGCGCGCTCGACCTCGTGGCCGCGTTCGAGCAGCTGGCGCTCGAGGCCCTGGACGAACGCGCCGAGGTCGGGATCCTCCGGACCGGGGTACATCTGCGAGACGAGCAGGATGCGCACGTACGTCAAGCTTGACCGATGATCCGGGTCTCCTTCGAGGTCGAGCCGCCCGAGGCGGTCGAGGCGCTCGCGCTCGTCGCGTCCACCGGGCTGCCGGACGGGCCGCAGTTCGTCCGTCCGTCCGTGTCGGAGGGGGACGGCCGGGCGACGCTCGAGTTTCCGACCGAGAACTGGGGCGAGGACGTGACGATGCTGGTGTCCGCGCTCGTCGCCGGGGAGTGGGCCGACCTCGCCGCCTTCGAGCGCTGCCGGCTCGTCGAGCTCGACGTCCCGGACGGCACCCTGCCCGGGCCGGCCTTCACGGCGGCGCCCGGCGTCTCGGTCGGGGCGATCGTCAAACCGTCGCTCGGCCTGTCGCCGGAGCAGGTCGCGGAGGCGGCGGCGATCTTCGCGCGAGGCGGCGCCTCGCTGGTGAAGGACGACGAGCTGCTCGGCGATCCCGAATGGTGCCCGCTGGAGGACCGCGTGCGCGCCGTGGCGGCCGTACTGCCCGACGAGACCCTCTACGCGGCCAACGTGACGGGCCCGGTGGACGGGCTGCTTCAACGAGCCGAACGGGCGGTCAAGCTCGGAGCGACTGCCCTGATGCTGAACGTCTTCGCGCAGGGGCTCGACTCGCTCCGGATGCTCCGCAAGGCCGAGCTCGGCGTCCCGCTCTTCGCGCATCGGGTCGGAGCGGCACTCCTGATGCGTGACCGCGCGATCGGCGTCGCGCCCGCGGTGCTAGCCGGGCTGACCCGGATGTGCGGCGCGGACTTCGTCCAAGCGGGCTCGTTCTCCGGCCGGCTCGCGGACGATCCCGACGACGTTCGCGCCTGCATCGCTGCGGCCCGGCCGGCGACGGCGGTGCTGAGCGGAGGCGTCGGGCCGGAGACGGCTGCCGCCGAGGTCGAGCATGCGCTGACACGCGACGGACTGATGCTCGTCGTGGGCTCCGACGCGTACCTCTATCCCGGAGGCCCGGAGGCGGGGATC
>DASSUI010000069.1:0-29591 GCA_035707105.1 Gaiellaceae bacterium
GACCGTCGCCGCCGCGCCTTCCCGCCGGTGGGTCTCCAGCAGCGCGGTAAGGGTCTCCGGCCGGAGGAGCGGCGAGTCGCCGGAGAGCACCAGCACCTCGCCCGCATGGGACTCGAGCGGGCCCTTCGCCGACGCCAGCGCGTCGCCGGTGCCCAGCGGCCGCTCCTGCACTGCGACCTCGACGCCGTCGAACTCGCCGGCATGGTCGGGCGAGCTGACAACCACGAGGCGTGCGGGGTCGAGCGCACGTCCAGTCTCGATCACCCAGTCGACGAGCCTGCGGCCGAGCAGCGGATGGAGGTGCTTGGGCCGCGACGACCGCATGCGCGTGCCGAGTCCTCCCGCGAGGACGACCGTTGCCAATTCGGATCCGTTCACGGGCTCTCGCGCAATGGCTGGGGCGCCAGGATTCGAACCTGGGATCGCGGGACCAAAACCCGCTGCCTTACCACTTGGCTACGCCCCAAAGAGTGGTGCCGACCAAGGGTTGAGTCTAGCGGCGGGTGAACAGCACGATGAGCGCGACGATCGCCAGGATGGCGACCCCGACGACCGCCACGGCGCTCACCACGAAGAGCAAGAGTGGGATCAGCGCCACCAGTGCCTGTGAGACGGCGGCGATCCACGCGACGTCGTGCGCCACCGGCGGCCGGAGCCGGCGGCCGAGCCAGAGGTAGCCGAGGATCACGGCGACCGCGACCACGATCGCGAGCGGCCGGCTGATCGCGCCGGCAACGAGCATGATCGCCTCGACGAGCGCGATCACGACCGCAAACTGCGTGCGGTGGCGGCGGAGCCAACGGCCGGTCCGGGTCGAGCCGTGCTCGAGGACGGGTTGGTCGATCACCTGCCGGACGCTACCACCCGGTCGTCGTGATCCAGACGCCGCCCCGTCCCTCGAAGGCGCGGGCCGCGGTCACCGCCTCCGCCTCCTCCGCGAAGAGGCCGTACACGGCCGGTCCCGCGCCTGTCACGTCTGCCCGGAAGGCGCCGAGCTCGCGGAACTCGGCGGCCATCGGCGAGCCGGCGAGGTCGTTGGCGGGCAGTGCGGCGAGGTCGCCGAGGACGAGGGCGCGCTCGAGTTCGGCGCGGCGCTCCTCGAACCCCTCGTGGCCGTTCCTGCGGTCGAATTCTTCGTAGACCGCGGCGGTCGACGACTTGCGCGCGCCGCGCTGCAGGACGATCAGGATCCAGTAGTCCTGGGGGAGGTCGAGCGACCGGAGAGCGGTCCCGTCGGCCTCGCCGAGTTGCGGGCCGGTGGTGAGGAAGAATGGGACGTCGGCCCCCAGCTCGGCGCCGACCGCTCGCAGGTCGTCCGCGGGGAGCGGCCCCCCGAGTGCGTCGTTCGCGAGACGGAGGGCCGCCGCGGCGTCCGAACTGCCCCCGCCGAGCCCCGCGGCGACCGGGATCCGCTTCTCGATGGTCGTGCGCCACCGCGGCTCGACACCGACGCGGGCGGCGAACGACTCGAGCGCGCGACGGACGATCGTGTCCTCCGGGAACCCGTCGATTTCCAGGCGCTCGGCTTCTTCGAGCGAGATCGTGTCGGCGAGCGCGACCCGCTGGAGGACGGTCGCGACCTCGTGCCTCCCGTCCCCGCGCCTCGGCCCGACGACGAGCGCGAGGTTGATCTTCGCCGGCGCGGCGAGCTCGGTCACCGGAGCGCCTCGGCAAGCTCGACGAACTCCTGTGGCGACAGCTCTTCGGCCCGGGTAGACGCCGGCCGGCCGATCGTGGCGAGCGCGGCTTCTCCCTGTTCCCGACCGGCGAGGCCTGCGAGCTCCAGCGAGTTCGGGAGCCGCTTCCGACGGTGGGCGAACGACGCCTCGACGACGCGCTTCAGCCCGGACCAGTGGACCGGCGGCGCCGTCTCACGGCGGCGGAACGCGACGAGCGCGGAGTCGACGTTCGGACGCGGACGGAACACCTCCCGGGAGACCGGGTGCCATCCGGTGCGCTCGGCCGCGAGCTGCACCAGGACGGAGACCGCCCCGTATGCCTTCGAGCGGGGCGCGGCGAAGAAGCGGTCGGCGACCTCGCGCTGCACCATCACCGTCCAGGACGTCACGGTGAGAAGGCGCTCGAGGCTCTCGACGACGATCGCGGTCGCGACGTTGTACGGAAGGTTGGAGACGAGCTTCGTGGGCGGCGGCTCGAGCTCCGACGGCTCGAGCCGGAGCGCGTCGGCGAAGTGGAGCCTGACGTTCGCGGCGCCGCCGAAACGCTCCCGGAGGGGCCGCTCGAGCCTGCGGTCGAGCTCGACGGCGTGCACGAGACCCGCGTGGTCTGCGAGGAAGGCGGTGAGGACGCCTTGTCCCGGCCCGACCTCGAGCACGACGTCGTCGCCTCGGACGTCCGCCAGCCGGCCGATCACACGGACGATGTTGTCGTCGACGAGGAAGTGCTGGCCGAGCTCCTTGCTCGGGGCCGGCAGCTCGCTCACGCGGAGCCGAACGCCGCGTCGGCGTTGCGGTCGAGCTGCGCGGCGAGCGCGTCCGGATCCGTGCCGCGGAGCTCCGCCAGCGTCGCAACGGTGTGCGGGAGATTGGCGGGCTCGTTCGGCCTGCCACGACGGGGCTGTGGCGAGAGGTACGGACTGTCGGTCTCGGCGAGCAGCCGCTCCTCGGGAATCTCCGGTACCGCCGTCCGCAGGTCGTATGCGTTCGGATAGGTGACGTTGCCCGCGAACGACACGTAGTAGCCGCGCTCGAGGGCCGGGCTCAGGAGCCCGCGCGAGGAGAAGCAGTGCAGGATCACCGTGCCGTCGAAGTCGCCGAGCGCACGGGCGACGTCGGCGTCGGCGGCCCGGCAGTGGATCACGACGGGCTTCCCCAGCTCCTCCGCGATCGCGAGATGCGCCTGGAAAAGCTGACGCTGTGCGTCGTGCGGCGCGTAGTCGCGGTAGTAGTCGAGCCCCGTCTCTCCCACGGCGACCGGATCGAGCTCGCGCAGCGCCTCCAGCTGCGAAGGATCGGCGCCGGCGGCCTCGTGCGGGTGGATCCCGAGGATCGGATGCACTCCCTCGCTCGCCGCGCAGAACGCGACGACCGCGGCCCACGACGCCGGCCACGCTCCGACTTCGAGGATGCGGTCGACACCGGCTTCCCGGGCGCGTCGAACGAGGTCTTCGAGCGGGTCGGCGCACGCATGCAGGTGCGCGTGCGTGTCGATCACGCAGCGGCGGCTGGCGCCTCGACCCGGGGGAACAGCGGCGCTGCAGGCTCGACTTCGAGCGCCTCGACCGTCTCGCCCGGACCGGCGCGCGACCACTCGAGATCCTCGGGCTGGCCGAGCGCGCGGAGGATCTGCGGCGCGGTCTCCGGAAGGTATGGGTAGAGCGCCACGGCGACGACCCGAAGGCCGTCCGCGAGCGCGTAGAGCACCCGATCCAGCTGCTCGGCGTTCGCCTCGTCCTTCGCGAGCTCCCACGGTTTCGTGTCGGTGACGAACTTGTTCAGCGACCGGACGACCTCCCAGATCGCGTCGATCCCGCCCGTGAGGTCGAAGTCGTCGAGCCGCCTGGCGACGTCGTCCGCGAGCCCGTCGAACACCGGCGCGCCTTCGGCTCCCGGGGCGATGGGAATCCGGCCGTCGCGGTACTTGGCGATCATCGCGGTCGTCCGTGAGACGAGGTTTCCGAGGTCGTTGCCCAGCTCACGCTCATACCGCTCGTGGAGCGTGTCGACCGACACCGAGCCGTCCTGGCCGAACTGCACCGACCGTGTCGCCCAGTAGCGGACGGCGTCCGCGCCGTAGACGTCGACGAGCTCGAGCGGGTCGATCGCGTTCCCGAGCGACTTCCCGATCTTGCGCTCATCGAGCAGCAGGTAGCCGTGGACGAAGATCTGGCGGGGCACCTCGTAGCCGGCTGCGAGCAGCAGGGCCGGCCAGTACACGCAGTGGAAGCGCAGGATGTCCTTCGCGATCAGATGGTGGACGTGCGGCCAGTAGCGGTCGCGGAGATCGTCGCCCGGGCTCGCGTAGCTGAGCGCGCTGAGGTAGTTGATGAGCGCGTCGACCCAGACGTAGACGACCTGCCCGTGATCCCAGGGGATCGGGATCCCCCACGCCTGGCCCGCGCGGCTGAGGCTGAAGTCCTGGAGACCGCCCTCGATGAAGCTCCGCGCCTCGTTCCGGCGGAAGGCCGGGCGCACGAAATCGGGCCGCTCGTCGTAGAGCTTCAGCAGCGCATCCTGGTACTTCGAGAGCCGGAAGAAGTAGTTCTTCTCCTCGATCCACTCCGGAACGGTGTCGTGGTCGGGGCACTTGCCGTCGACGAGCTCGTCCTCGGTCTTGAACGCCTCGCAGCCGACGCAGTAGAGACCTGCGTAGGTCTCCTCGTAGATGTCGCCGTTGTCGTAGATCCGCTGGACGAAATCCTGGACGAAGCGCTTGTGGCCCTCGTCGGTCGTCCGGATGAAGAAGTCGATGTCGGCGCCGACCTTCTCAGGCACCTCCCGCCACTTCTCGGCGATCTGGTCAACGTAGACGTTCGGGTCGAGACCCTCGTCCTGCGCGGCTCGGTAGACCTTCGACCCGTGCTCGTCGGTGCCGGTGAGGAAGAACGTGTCCTCTCCTCGTTGCCCGTGATGGCGCACGAGGATGTCCGCCGCGAGCGTCGTGTACGCATGCCCGATGTGCGGCGTCGAGTTGACGTAGTAGATGGGCGTGGTCAGGTAGAAGGTCATGGGCGTCAATGATAGGCGCGGGCCCCTCGGTCACCTGGGCCGCCGGTCGCGTCGTGCGGCCGACACGAAGCACCGTCCTCAGCCCCGCCAGCGCGAGCAAAGCGGCGACGGCGAGCGCCCACGGGGGCCGCGAGAGCGGCGGCACCGCCGCCCGGCTCGGTGGGCTCGGCGCATCGGCCACGGCCACCGTTCGGACCCCGCTCGCGGCCGGAACGGGCGGGTGCGCAGTGTGCAGGATCTCCGCGCCGTGCCGCCGGGACGCCCGTCGGCTTGACCGTGGCCGTGGCGTCGGCGCGATTGCCTCGACCCCGGGAGCGGCGTTTGCCGTCCGGTGCCGGGCGCGTGCCGGGGGCGCCTGCGCCGGCCGAGCGGATCGGACGGCAGGGACGAGGCGGGCGCGGGCTCGCCGACTCGTCCTGGCCGGTGCCGGTTCCGAGCGCGCAACGCCGGCGGGAACCGCGAGGTGCACGGGCTCGTCTGCCCTCCGAGTCGCTGCGCTCGCCGCCTCGGAGACAGGAGACGCCTGCGCGACGGGAGCCACGGGCGCCGGAACGGATGCTGGTGCCGAGGCGGCCTCACGAGGAGGGAGAAGCGTCAGCGGATCGACGTATCCGCGCGGATCGTCGGCGTGCCGGATACCGAGCTGTACGTGCGACGCCTCGCCGTCAGCGCCGGTGTCGGCGATCGTCCCGACGGGCTCGCCCTCGGCGACGCCGTCCCCGGCCGAGACCGTGATCGAGCCCAGATGGGTGAGCGTGACCGCCCAGCCGTCGGCCGTTCGGATCGAAAGCGTCTTGCCGTTCGACGGCAGCGAGCCCGCAAAGGAGACCCGGCCGGAGGCCGGCGCGCGGACCGTCGTGCCGGGCGCTCCCGCGATGTCGATCCCCCGGTGGCCGGAGGCCGTGTAGACGCCGCCGCCGTAGTCGAACCCGCGGAGCACCTCGCCCGCCGCCGGCCAGGTCCAGGCGGAGGCCGCCGCGGGAGCGGCGAGCGCGAGGACGGCAAGGGCCGTTGTCAGCCGTGCGAACATCGCAGGCGAAGCTAGCAGGGCGGTCGGCTGTTGTCAAAGCCGACTACAGCGAGGCGTCGTAGAGCCGCTTCCGCGGCACCCCCGTCAGCCGGGAGACGACGTCGGCTGCCGCCTTGCGCGAGGTTCCTCCGCGGAGGAGCGCGGCGACCGCGGCGACGGCCTCGGCCTCGTCGAGCGCAGCCCCGACGTCGCCCGGCCCCACCACCAGCGTGATCTCGCCCTTCGCCCCGCCCGCAAACCGCTCCGCGACCTCCGCGGCCGGCCCGCGGACGACCTCCTCGAACCGCTTCGTCAGCTCCCGGCACACCGCGACCGGCCGGTCGGGGAGAGCCTCGGCGAGACTCGCCAGCGTGCGGGCGAGACGGTTCGGCGACTCGAAGGCGACGAGAGTGTGCCGCCATTGCGCCAACTCTCGCCACAGCTCCGCGAGCTCGCCCGCGCGCCGCGGCAGGAAGCCGATGAACTGGTAACGCTCGGCCTCGAAACCGCTGGCGACGAGCGCAGTCTCCACGGCGGAAGGTCCGGGCAAGACAGAGACGGTCAAGCCGGCGTCGAGCGCTGCGGCGACGAGCCGTGCGCCGGGATCGCTGATCCCGGGGAGACCCGCATCGGACACGAGGGCGACGCGCTCGCCGCGCAGGAGCCGCGGCAGCATCTCGGTCGTCCGTCTCGCCTCGTTGTGCTCGTGGTAGCTCAGGAGCGGCGCCTCGATCGCGTGCCGCGCGAGCAGCCGGCTCGTGTGGCGGGTGTCCTCGCACAGCACGACGTCGGCACTGCGAAGCTCGTCGAGGACCCGCAGCGTGACGTCGTCGAGGTTCCCGATCGGCGTCGCGCAGACGGCGAGCGGCATCAGGCCGTTCCGTCGAGCGCCTCGAGGCCGACGAGCGCGGCGCCCACCATCCCGGCTTCGGGACCGAGCTCGGCCGGGACGACCCTGACGATCTCCCGCGGCAGGGGTAAGGCTTCCTGGGCGAGCGTCTCCTGTGCCGGTTCAACGATGAACGCGCCGGCCTTCCCGAAGCCGCCGCCGACGATCACGAGCTCGGGGTTGAAGATATTCACCAGCGAGCCGATGCCCGCACCCAGGCGGCGCCCGAGCTCCGCCAGATCGGCGCGCGCGCCCTCGTCGCCGTCTTCGGCCTCGGCCACGAGCCGCCGGGCATCGGCCCCGGGCCCGAACCGGCGCTCCGCGAACGCGTCGGCAGCGGATCCGGCGGCGAACGCCTCGAAATGGCCGTGGCCCGTGCAGGCGCCCGGGCAGGGCGGGCCGCCGTACTGGAGCACCATGTGCCCCAGCTCCGCGCCGGCGCCGACGGCGCCGCGAAAGGGCTTCCCGTCCAGGATCAGCCCTCCTCCGATGCCCGTTCCCAGCGTGAGCAGGACGACGTTCGACGCGCCTCGACCAGCCCCGAGCTTCCACTCCGCGATCGCCGCGGCGTTCCCGTCGTTGTCGACCCCGACCGGCACGTGGAACCGAGCACCCATGCGATCGCGGAAGTCCACGCCGGCGAGGGGGATGTGCACGGACGAGACTGCCCGTCCGCTTCGCTGGTCGATCTGAGACGGGATTCCGAACCCCAGAGCGGCGACGTCGTCACCGAGCAGCGACT
Organism: Gaiellaceae bacterium; assembly: GCA_035707105.1. Lineage (GTDB taxonomy): Bacteria > Actinomycetota > Thermoleophilia > Gaiellales > Gaiellaceae > JACDAN01. The sequence goes on from DASSUI010000069.1 coordinate 7,329, forward strand.
CCACGACGGCGTCGAGGCCGGCGAGGAGCTCCTCCTCGGACGAGACCGGCGTCGGCCGGGAATCCCGCCGGTGCACCACGCCTTCCCGGTCGACGACCCCCGCGAGGATCTTTGTCCCGCCGACGTCAACGCCGATGGCTCGCGAGGGGCTCAAGAGCGGCGGCTACGATACCCCGCCGGATGGCGCGCGAAGACAAGCCGTACCGTGTCTACCGGGGCGGGCGTGCGACCGGCGGCGTGCCGACCCTCACGAGGCAACCGAAGCCGGAGCGGCGGGCGAAGCAACCCCGGGAGGCGCCGAAGCCCCAGCGATACGCCGGTCCCGGCCCCGCGAAGCGCCCGCGCCGCTTCAGCACCGGCCGCATCGTCTTCCTCGTCGTCCTCGCGCTGATCCTGCTCGTGATCGGCTGGACGGTCGCCGGCTACCTCTCGATCCGCAGCGGGATGAAGGAGGCGAACGGCCGTCTCCGCAGCCCGGCCAAGGCGCAGCTCGTGCCTCAGGACGGCTGGATGCTGTCGAAGCCGAGCACGACGCTGATCGTCGGCAGCGACCACTCCTCGCATCCGACGCGCCGCAGCAACCGGCTCGCCGACACGATCATGCTCCTGCGCACCGACCCGGACCACCACGCGATCACGTACCTCTCGGTGCCGCGCGACCTCGAGGTGGAGGTGCCGGGGTTCGGTCACGAGAAGATCAACTCGACCCTCCCGCTCGGCGGTCCCCAGCTGACGATCCGGACGATTCGGGAGGCCCTCGGCGTCGAGATCAACCACGTGATCCTCCTGGACATGACCGCGTTCCGGAAGGTCGTCGACGCGCTCGACGGCGTCGAGGTCGACGTGCAGAAGCCCGCGGTGACGAAGATCGAGTGCCCGTACCCGAGCGCGGCGCGCTGCGCGCGCTGGGGCGGCTGGCGCTTCGGCCGGGGGCGGCAGGAGATGACCGGCAAGCGGGCCCAGATCTACGCGCGGATCCGCAAGAACGAGCTCGACCCCGGCGAGAGCGACCTGAACCGCGTCGGCCGCCAGCAGCAGGTGCTGCAGGCGACGCTCGACGAGATGGTCAGCTTCGGCGCCTACCTACGCCTCCCGTTCATCGGCAAGGACCTCGTCAGCCCGCTGACGACGGACCTCTCAACGAACGAGCTCTTCCAGCTCGCGTGGCTGCGCTTCCGGTCCTCCGACGACCGGACCGTCTACTGTCGGCTCGGGCTGACGGGGGACGGCGACGACAACGCCGCCGTGCTGCTCATGTTCGCGAGAAAGTCGGCGATCCAACCGCCGAGCCCCACCTCCGGGGCCGGCTGCTTGCGCGGCACGCCGCTGACCTAGCTGGCTTCGGCGGCCGGCGTCTTCTTCTCCGGCTCCTTCTTGTCGCCGGAGTCGGCCTTGTCGGGCTTGTCTCCGTCGCGCGAGGGCTTGCGGCTGCCCCGGCCGTAGTCCGTGGAGTAGAAGCCGGACCCCTTGAAGTGGACGGCTACCGGATGCAGGACCCGTGCGACGGGGCTCTCGCCGCACGTCGGGCAGACCTCGGGTGCCGGCTCGTGGATGCCGTGAAAAAGCTCGAAAACATGCCCGTTTGGGCACTTGTACTCATAGATCGGCACCCTGTCAGAGGATAGCGGCGTCCTAGGTCGTCGCCCGTTCGCGCTCCTCGAGCGTCTCCTGGTAGCAGGGTGCCCCCTCGAAGGCCGCGAGGCCGACTGGCGGGCGCTTGCGCCTGCGTCGCCGTCGCTGTGCGGCCGCCATCGCTGCCGAGGCGCCGACCACGCCGCCGATGAGGAAAGAGCGCAGACGCCGCACGCTCGGTTCGCCGTCCATGGAACGATCTTACGGTGCCGGTCGTCTGCGCCCTCGGCGATCTCCTGCTCGACGTGGTCGTCAAGCTGAGCCGGCCCTTGGCCGACGGCGACGACACTCACGGCGAGACTCGGGCCGGCGCCGGCGGCCAGGCGGCGAACGTCGCGGCCTGGGCGGCCGCGCTCGGCGCGCGGGCGCGGTTCATCGGGAAGCGAGGAGCGGACGGAGCCGGCGAGCTCGTGGAGGCCGACCTGCTCCGGCGCGCCGTCGACGTACTCGGCCCGCCGCCCGTCGGCCGGAACGGCGTCGTCGTCTCGCTCGTCGACGTCGACGGGAACCGGACGATGGTCTCCGACCGCGGCGTGGCACCCCAGCTCGCGCCGGTTGAGATCCAGGCGGAGTGGTTCGAGGAGGCCGACTGGCTGCACCTCTCCGGCTACTCGCTGATGGGCGAGCCGATCGGCTCGGCCGCAGAGCGCGCGGTCCTGCTCGCGCGGGAAGCGGGGGCGCGGGTCAGCGTCGACCTTTCCTCGGTGAACCTGATCCGGGAGTTCGGCCGGGACGTGCTCGCCGAGCGGTTCACGCGGATTCGGCCGGACGTCGTCTTCGGGAACGAGGCCGAGCACGAGGAGCTTCCGCTCCCGAGCGACATCCGCGTCGTGAAGCGCGGCCCGCGCGGAGCGACGATCGACGGCCGGGACCTGCCGCCCACTCCCGGCGAGGTGCTGGACACGACCGGCGCGGGCGACGCCCTCGCCGCCGGCTATCTCGTCGGCGGACCGGAGCTCGCGATGGAGGCGGCTGCGCGGTGCGTGGCGCAGCTCGGGACGATGCCGTGATCCGCGTCGCGGACGAGGTGCGCGAGGCGGTCGCGGTCGTCGCGCTCGAGACCACGATCGTCGCGCACGGCTTTCCGCCCGGTGACGGGATCGCGGTCGGCCTGGAGTGCGAGCGGCGGGTTCGAGAGGTCGGCGCCGTCCCGGCCACGATCGGCGTCCTCGACGGCGAGATCCGCGTCGGTCTGACCGGAGCCGAGCTCGAACGGTTCACCGGCGAGGTGCGAAAGCTCGGACCGCGCGACCTGGCAGCCTGCGTGGCCAGCGGGGACACCGGCGCTACGACGGTCGGCGGAACGCTCGCCGTCTGCAGGCAGGCCGGCATCCGGTTCATGGGCACGGGCGGGATCGGGGGCGTCCACCGCGGGGAGCGCTTCGACGTCTCCGCTGACCTGCCCCAGCTCGCCTCGACGCCGGCGCTCGTCGTCTCCTCCGGCGCGAAGTCGCTACTCGACGTCGAGGCGACCGCCGAGCTGCTCGAGACGCTCGGCGTGCCGGTCGTCGGCTACCGGACCGACACGATGCCGCGGTTCTACGACGCCGGAGGCGGCCCAGCAGTCTCGCAGCGGGTCGAGACGACTGACGAGGCGGCCCGGATCGCGACGGCCCACTGGGAGCTGGGCGGCGGCGGCCTGCTGCTCGCGAACCCTCCGCCACGGAGCATCGGCGTCGACACGCTGATCGACTCGGCGCTGGACGAGGCCGTCGAGACCGGAACGAGCGGCCAGAGGCTGACGCCGTTCGTCCTCGCCCGCCTCCACGAGGCGAGCGGCGGCGAGACGCTCTCGCTGAACCGCGAGCTGGCGGCCGCGAACGCCCGGCTCGCCGCCGAAGTCGCGGTGGCGGCGGCGTGAGCCGTGAGCTGCGGTTCGACTTCCCCGGCCTGCGGGTGGGGATCGCCGAGTACGACGACGGGCCCACGGGCTGCACAGTCTTCCACCTCCCGCCGGGCGGCGCCGCCTGCTCGGTGGACATCCGCGGCGGCTCGCCCGGCACGATCGGCAACTACGAGTGGGCGCACGCGGTCTGCTTCGCCGGTGGCTCGCTGTACGGGCTCGAGGCGGCGTGCGGCGTCGCCGCGGAGCTGATGGCGATGCGCGGCTACACCGTCGGGTGGACCGACGTCGAGCTCGTGCTCGGCGCGATCGTCTACGACTTCGGACGGCGCGACAACGCCGTCTACCCGGACGCCGAGCTCGGCCGGCAAGCGCTGCGGGCGGCTCGGGAGGGCGTCTTCCCGCTCGGCCGCCGCGGCGCGGGGCGCTCGGTGACCGTCGGCAAGACGTTCGGCCTCGAAGGCGGCGAGTTTTCCGGCCAGGGCGGCGCCTTCCGCGAGGTCGGTCCGACGAAGATCGCCGTCTTCACGGTCGTGAACGCCTTCGGCGCGATCGTCGACAGGGAGGGAGACGTCGTCCGCGGTCACTACGACGCGGAGCGAGACGTCCGGACCCCGCTCGTCGAGGGGCTCGAGGAACAGCTGCCGCAGGCGGCTCCGGGGAACACGACGCTCACCCTCGTCGTCACGAACCAGCGGCTGGAGCGACGGGAGCTGCGGCAGCTCGGCGTGCAGGTGCACGCCTCCATGGGCCGGGCGATCCAGCCGTTCCACGCCCTCGTCGACGGCGACGTGCTCTACACGGTCTCGACGGCCGAGGTGGAGAACCCCGACCTCACGAGCATGAACCTCGGCGTCCTCGCGGCCGAGCTCGCCTGGGACGCGGTGCTCAGCTGCGTCGACGGCGACGAGTCCGCAGCCAGTACCGGATGAAGTAGAGAGGGACGGCGATGCCCGCGGCGAGGAAGGTCGCGATCCCCCAGGCCGTCGCATGCCTGTTCCCGTTCCGGTCGGCGTGTGCAAAGACGGCGAGCGAGGCCGCCGCGGCCAACGCGGTCACGATCAGGAACTCCCCGAGGCTCAGCCGGTACACCGGCCGAGCTTAGGCGACTAGGAGGGGTTGGCGGGAAAGCGCTCGTTGCCAGGGCCGGATGGTCGTTCCCAGGCAAGACGCAGGGAGCGCCCGTATCCGCAGCGATACGGACGCGACCGAGGACGCAGACCTGGGGGCGAGCAGCGTGGCCTGGTGGCTCAGCCGTTCTTGCGCTAAACCCTCCTAGCCCAAGGCGCCCAAGAACTCGTCGATCGAGAGCGCCGTCAGCGTCTGCAGCTTCGCGCTGCCGCGCGCCCCGAGCGCGACGGAGACCTTCGCGACCGTCGCCGGGTCGGGCGCCTCGACGACGTTCACGAAGTCGAACGGGCCGAGCGTCGCCCACTGGTGCAGCACCTTCGCGCCGAGCTCCTCGACGTCCCGGTTCACCTCGCGCAGCCGGTCGGGGTTCGCCTTCAGCGTCTGCACGCCCTGGGCCGTGAGCGAAGTCAGGAGGATGTAGGTCGGCATTGCGGCTCCTTTCGACGGGTCCTTCCCCGACTCTAAGGGCGGTCGGCGAGCCGCGCCGTCTGATCGAAGTAGAGGAGCGCCGAGCCGAGGAACAGGAGCGGCGAGACGAAGACGAGCGGGATCACGGCGGCGAGCAGACGGCTCTGCTCGCCGAACTGCCCGAGGAGGAAGGCGAGCGTGATCGCACTGATGAACCCGACGATCACGAGCGCCGCCAGCGATCCGAGCGCGTGCACGAAGTCGGCACGGGCGAGCACGATCGAGCGCCGAACCGACTGGCGTAGGCCCTGCTGCTCGTTGAGCGCGACCGGCACGGCCAGGCCGAAGAACGCGAGCCAGATGAGCCCGGGGAACAGCAGCGAGACGGTCAGGAACGGGACCGGCGCGAACACGAGGACGCCGATCACGATCGCCGTCAGCAGCGTCCGCCGCCGGGGGTGGACGTCTCCGGCGAGCAGCGTCGCGCCGACGTAGCAGACCGTGAAGACGAGCGCGCCGCCCGTGGCAAGGAAGACGAGCCCGCTGCGGCCGGGGAGCGCGTGAACCGTAAGGGCGACGACGAGCGGCCCGGCGCCGAGGGCGAGGGCTGCCCAGAAGCGGCGTCCGTAGAGGCGCATCGCCTCGGCCACGAGCTGTCCCGAGGTGCGGGTCTCGGGCGGCGCTGGGGGCGGCAGCTCGGGCACGGCGCAACCGTACCTGGGCGGGTCGTAGGATCGAGGACGTGGGCTACCGCGTGATCCCCCCGGATGAGCTCGAGTGGGAGACCCGGCCGTCGGAGCCGGGCGAGCCGCAGCGGCATGCGGCCGGCCTGAGCGAGCTCGCCGGGTTCGCGCACGCCCGCGCCAACCTCTGGCGCTACGAACCGGGAGCGAAGGGGCGCCGCCACAAGGACATGCTGCAGGAGGAGACGTTCGTCGTCGTCCGCGGAACGCTGACGATGTACCTCGGCGATCCGCCGGAGCGGCAGGAGGTCGGCGAAAGCGGGCTGATCCACGTGGAGGCCGGGACGCCGCTGCAGGTCGTCAACGAGAGCGGCGAGGAGCTCCTGCTCTACATCCACGGCGCGCCGCCGGAGCGCGGCCACGCCGAGTTCCTCGACTCCGCGGTCTAGCGCTTCCGGCCGCTAGGCCGCCTCTGCAACCCAGTGCATCGGGTCACCGGCGCCGAGATCGCCGACACCGGCATCGATCAGCGCTCCGCAGACCAGCGTCCGCCGGTGCGCTGCGAACGTCAGCACGTGCGCGATCATCCCGCCGTACGTGAAGACCTCGGGCGGGTCGCAGATCGCGTCGACGAAGGTCTCGTCGAGCCGTCCCTCATCGACGATCGCGCGCACCTCGGAAAGGAACCCAGGCCCGGCCGCCGCGAGGCGGGCACGCATGCCGGCGACCGTCTCGCCGCGCTCGACCTCGAAGTCGTACTGGCGATCGTGGACTGCCGCGTCCCACATCGCGAGCTGCCCGACGAGGCGCGAGAGCAGGGAGCGCAGCGTCGGGTCGTCGTCGAGGCCCTCTACCGAGATCTCGACCGGTGTGTCGAGCAGCTCGTCCGGGAGCCGTTCCGCGCGGTCGACCATCTCTCCGAGCAGCCATACGTGGTGCTCGACCATCCGAACGAGCAAGTCCATCGTGGTCACCTTTCTGTCGGCCGGGAGGCGGAGACCGCCCGGCGGTTGGAAGTGCACCTTGGCCGCCGCCTCGAGCTGGAAGCTCGTCGGCTTCCGCCGCCACTGCGAGGGCGCCTGCCCGTATGCGCGCGCGAATGCGCGCGTGAACGCCTCATGCGACGAGTAGCCCGCATCGATTGCGACGCGCAGCACGTCGGCGTCGGTCGTGAGGAGCTGGTAGGCGGCCCGCTCGAGCAGAATTCGCCGCCGAAGCTTCCCCGGCGGCTCGCCGGCCGCCGCGGATACGAGCCGGGCGACGTGGAACCGGGACAGGTGCAGACGCGACGCCAGCTGGTCGCCGGAGAGCTCACGCTCGTCGAGCGACGCCGCGAGCAGATCGACGAAGCGGGCAAACGTGTCGGTCGTCGCGGCGCTCATGGAGAAGAACCTGCCACGGGCGGCGACGGAGCGCTTGATCGCGGTTGCTGACCTGCCCGTTAGCGCCGCCGGCGACGACCGCCGTTCCGCCCGTCACAGCACGAGCGGGTGTCCGGGCCGCACGTACCGAGCGTCCTCCCCTGTCGTTCGGCGCTCTAGGCAGCGGCCGGCGCGGCGGCGCGGGCCTTCTCGAAGACGAGCTCGCCGCTCTGGGCATCGGCGCGCACCGTGTCGCCCTCGGCGAATTCGCCCTCGAGCAGTCGCAGCGCGAGCGGGTTCTCCACGAGCCGCTGCAGCGCCCGCTTCAGCGGCCGCGCGCCGTAGGTCGGATCCCAGCCCGCTTCCGTGACGAGCTCCTTGGCCGCGTCGGTCAGCTCGAGCGAAAGGCCGCGTTCGGCCAGCCGGTCGCGGAGCCGCGAGAGCTGGAGCTCGACGATCTCGCCCAGCTGCTCGCGCGACAGCGTGTGGAACTCGATGATCTCGTCGATCCGGTTCAGGAACTCGGGCCGGAAGACGTCCCGCATCGCGTCCGCCGAGCGGACGTTCGAGGTCATGATGATCACGGTGTTGCGGAAGTCGACCGTGCGGCCCTGGCCGTCGGTCAGGCGGCCGTCGTCGAGGATCTGCAGGAGGACGTCGAAGACCTCCGTGTGGGCCTTCTCGATCTCGTCGAGGAGGACGACGGAGTACGGGCGGCGGCGGACCGCCTCGGTGAGCTGGCCGCCCTCCTCGTACCCGACGTAGCCGGGCGGGGCGCCGACCAGGCGCGCGACCGTGTGCCGTTCCTGGTACTCGGACATGTCGAGCCGGACCATCGCCCGCTCGTCGTCGAACATGAACTCGGCGAGGGCTCGGGCGAGCTCGGTCTTCCCGACGCCTGTCGGGCCGAGGAAGACGAACGAGCCGATCGGGCGGTTCGGGTCCTGGAGACCCGAGCGGGCGCGGCGCAGCGCGTTGGCCACGGCCGAGACGGCCTCGTCCTGCCCGACGACGCGCTCGTGCAGCCGCTCCTCCATGTGGATGAGCTTCTCCGTCTCGCCCTCGAGCAGCTTGTCGACCGGGATGCCCGTCCAGCGGGCGACGACGGCGGCGACGTCGTCCTCGTCGACCTCTTCCTTGACCATCGGATTCTCGACCGCTGCGCCGTCGCGCTGCTGCAGCTCCTGCTCGAGCTGCGGCAACTCGCCGTACCGGATCTCGGCGACCCGCTGCAGGTCGCCCGACCGCTCGGCCCGCTCCGCCTCGAGGCGCAGCTCGTCGATCCGGCCCATGACCTCCTTGACACGCTCGAGCGCCTCCTTCTCGGTCGCCCAGCGCGCGGCGAGCTCGTCGCGCCGCTCCTTCGCCTCGGCGAGGTCGCGCTCGACCGGCTCGCGGATCTCCTCGGCCTCCTTGCCCATCGCGGCGAGCTCGATCTCGAGCTGGCGGACGCGCCGCTCCGCCTCGTCGAGCTCGATCGGCGAGGAGTCGATCTCCATGCGGAGCCGTGAGGCCGACTCGTCGACGAGGTCGATCGCCTTGTCCGGGAGCTGGCGGTCGGAGATGTAGCGGTCGGAGAGCACGGCTGCGGCGACGAGTGCCGCGTCGCGGATGCGGACCCCGTGGTGCGCCTCGTAGCGCTCCTTGAGGCCGCGCAGGATCGCGATCGTGTCGGCCACCGACGGCTCGCCGACGAAGACCGGCTGGAAGCGGCGCTCGAGCGCGGCGTCCTTCTCGACGTGCTTGCGGTACTCGTCGAGCGTCGTCGCGCCGATCGCGCGCAGCTCGCCACGGGCCAGCATCGGCTTCAGCATGTTCGCGGCGTCGACGGCGCCCTCGGCCGCGCCTGCGCCGACGATCGTGTGCAGCTCGTCGATGAAGAGGACGATCTGGCCCTCGGAGCGCTGGATCTCGGTCAGGACGGCCTTCAGCCGCTCCTCGAACTCACCGCGGTACTTCGAGCCGGCGAGCAGGGAGCCGATGTCGAGCGCCCACACGCGCTTCCCCTTCAGCCCCTCCGGGACGTCGCCGGCGACGATTCGCTGCGCGAGGCCCTCGGCGATCGCAGTCTTGCCGACGCCGGGGTCGCCGATCAGCACCGGGTTGTTCTTCGTGCGGCGGGAGAGGACCTGGATGACACGCCGTATCTCCTCGTCGCGCCCGACCACTGGGTCGAGCTTGCCCTGCTCGGCGAGCTCGGTCAGGTCCCGGCCGAACTTCTCGAGCGCCTGGTAGGAGCCTTCCGGATCTTGAGACGTGACGCGCTGGCCGCCGCGAACCTGCTGCAGCTTCTCGAGCAACTCCTCGCGCGCGACGACGTCGAGCGCGAGCAGCAGGTGCTCGGTCGAGACGTATTCGTCCTGCAGCTGCCTCGCCTCGTCGAACGCCTGATCGAGGACCCGCGAGAAGTCCACCGAGACGCGCGGCTGCTGAGCCCCGCCCTCGACCGCAGGCTTGCCGCGCAACATCGTCTCCGCCTCGGCGCGGAGCGCGCCGGCGTCGGGGACGAGCTGCTGCGGCAGCTCCTGGTCGAGCAGCGCGAGCAGCAGGTGCTCGGGGTAGATCTCGGGATTGCCCATCCGTCGCGCCAGCTCCTGCGCGGCGCCGACGGCCTCCTGGCTCTTGATCGTCAGCCTGTTGAAGTCCATTACGCCCTTCTCCTCTCGGGGAGCGTCGGGTCGCTCCAGAGCACGAGCTCGCGCTTGTACTGCCGCTCGACATCGCGCATGCGCTCGCGCATCTCGCGCTCCATCCGCTGCATCCGGCGCTCCATGCGCCTGAGCTGGTCCTCGAGCCGCAGCACCATCTCGACGCCCGCGAGATTGAGCCCGAGCTCGCTCGTCAGCTGCTGGATCAGCCGCAAGCGCTCGAGGTCCGCCTCGGAGTAGAGCCGGGTGTTCCCCGAGGTGCGCTGGGGCCGCACGAGGCCCTTCTGCTCGTACATGCGCAGGGTCTGCGGGTGCATGCCGACGAGGTCCGCGGCGACGCTGATCATGTACCGGCCCCTGTCGTCCATCAGCCAAGCTCCTCTCGCCGGTCGAGCACCCAATCGACGGCGCTTCCGACGACCAGCGCCGGAATCAGCAAGAGGAGCCCCTCCCACGTCTTCGGTTCGATGCCGAAGGCATACGAGGCCGCGATCATCGCCGCAAGGCCGGAGAAGATCGCGATCTTGTCGTGGGTCTTCACGACACCTTCCTCAGCTCCTCGAGGAGCTCGCGCTGCTTCTTGTTCAGCTTCTTCGGCACCTCGAGCCTGAGCCGGGCGAGGACGTCGCCCTTGCCGCCCTTCAGCCTCGGCGCGCCGCGTCCCTTGATCCGCAGGAGCTTTCCGTGCTCCGATCCGGCCGGGACCTTCAGCGAGACCGCGCCTTCGGGCGTGGGCACCTCGACCTCCGTCCCAAGTGCCGCGTCCGCCAGCGAGACCGGCACCTCGACGACGAGGTCCGCGCCCCGGCGCTGGTAGACCGGCGAGTCGGCGACGCGCGTCACGACATGGAGATCGCCCGCCGGGCCCCCTCCGATCCCGGCCTCGCCCTTGCCCTTGACCCGGATCCGCGTGCCGTCCTTGACCCCGGCGGGGATCTTCACCGTGTAGCGCTTGGTGCGTCGCTCGCGGCCGGTGCCGCGGCAGTGCGGGCACGGGTCCTCGATCACGGTGCCGTTGCCGCGACAGCGCGGGCACGGCTGCGAGAGGGCGAAGAGGCCCTGACTCTCGGACGTGACCCCCCGGCCCCGGCACTCCGGGCAGACCTTCGGCGAGGTTCCCGGCTTCGCGCCCGAGCCGCCGCACTCGCGGCACGCGGTCTCGACCTCCACCGGGATCCTGGTCTCGATGCCGCGGAGCGAGTCCTCGAACGAGAGGTTCACCTCCACCTCGAGGTCTGCGCCGCGCTCGGCCCGCGATCGCTGCTGCGCGCCGCCGCGACCGCGCCCGAAGATTCCGCCGAAGAGATCACCGAGATCCCCGAGGTCGCCGACGTCGAAGTTCCCGAAGTCGAACCCGCCGCCGCGCGGATCGAACCCGCGCCGGCCGTCGGACGAGCCGAACTGGTCGTACGCCTTTCGCTTCTCCGGGTCGGAGAGGACGTCGTAGGCGGTCTGTACCTCCTTGAAGCGCGCCTCCGCCTCCGCGTCGCCCGGGTTCTTGTCCGGGTGGTACTGGCGGGCGAGCTTTCTATACGCCTTCTTGATCTCGTCCGCGGACGCGCCCTTCGAGACGCCGAGCGCTGCGTAGAGATCCTTAGCCGCCGTCGCCACTCGAAACCACCACCCGCGCCGGTCGCAGCACGCGGTCGCCGAGCCGGTAGCCCTTCTGAAGCACCTCGATCACCGTGCCTTCGTCCTCGGACGACGGCTGCGAGAGGAGCGCCTCGTGGACGTGCGGGTCGAACTTGCCGTCCGTCGCGACTTCCTCGAGGCCCTCCTTGCGGAGGACGTCCGCGAACGATCGCGCGACGAGCGCGACGCCCTCCTCGAGCTTCGCCTCCTCGTGGGCCTCCGCGGCCTCGAGCGACCGCTCGAGGTCGTCGAGCACGGGCAGAAGCTCCTTCACGAGCCGCTCGTGGGCCCGCGCGACCAGGCTCTGCTGGTCGCGCGCGGCCCGCTTGCGGTAGTTGTCGAACTCGGCCTGGACGCGCTGGAGCGTGTTCAGCAGCTCGTCACGCTCCTGCTGGAGCGTCTCGAGCTCGCCGGTCTCCTCGGCCTGCTCGACCTCGGTGTTCTCGACTTCCTCGGGCATTACGAGGTCTTCGCCTCTTCCTCGTCGATGACTTCGTAGTCGGCCTCCTCGACGACCTCGTCCTCGGAACCCGTGCCGCCGTTGCCGCCGCCGGACGCCGCCTGCTGGGCGGTCGCCTGCGCGTAGACGGCCTCGGCGAGCTTCTGCGAGGCCTCCTGGAGCGCCTCCGTCTTCTGCCGGATCTCGTTCGCGTCCTGGCTCTCGAGCACGCCGCGGAGCTCCATGATCCGGCCCTCGATCGTCGAGGCGTCGGACTCGTCGAGCTTGTCGCGGTGATCCTTGAGCGTGCGCTCGGTCTGGTAGGCGAGCGATTCCGCGGCGTTCCGAGCGTCGGCGAGCTCGCGCAGCTTGTGCGCGTCCTCTGCGTGCGCCTCGGCGTCGCGGATCATCTGCTGGACCTCGTCCTCCTTGAGGCCCGAGCCGCCCTCGATGCGGATCTGCTGCTCGTTGCCGGTCCCGAGGTCCTTCGCGGACACGTTGATGATCCCGTTCGCGTCGATGTCGAAGGCGACCTCGATCTGCGGCATGCCCCGCATCGCCGGCGGGATGCCGACGAGCTGGAACTTGCCGAGCGTCTTGTTGTAGAGCGCCATCTCCGACTCGCCCTGGAGGACGTGCACCTCCACCGAGGGCTGGTTGTCCTCGGCTGTCGTGAACGTCTCCGACTTCTTCGTCGGGATCGTCGTGTTGCGGTCGATCAACTTCGTGAAGACGCCGCCCTTCGTCTCGATGCCGAGCGAGAGCGGAGTGACGTCGAGCAGGAGGATGTCCTTGACCTCGCCCTTGAGGACGCCGCCCTGGATGGCCGCGCCGACGGCGACGACCTCGTCCGGGTTCACGCCCTTGTGCGGGTCCTTGCCGGTCAGCTCCTTGACCTTCTCGACCACGGCCGGCATGCGCGTCATGCCGCCGACGAGGACCACGTGGTGGATGTCCTTCGCCTCGAGACCGGCGTCGGAGAGCGCCTGCTTCGTCGGGCCGACCGTGCGCTCGAGCAGGTCCGCCGTCAACTCGTTCAGCTTCGCACGCGTGAGCTGGAGGTCGAGGTGCTTCGGGCCCTCCTGGGTCGCCGTGATGAACGGGAGGTTGATCTGCGTCGTCATCGTTGACGACAGCTCGATCTTCGCCTTCTCCGCGGCCTCGTAGAGACGCTGGAGTGCCATCTTGTCCGCGGCGAGGTCGATGCCCTGGTCCTTCTTGAACTCGGCGACCATCCAGTCGACGACCGCCTTGTCGAAGTTGTCGCCGCCGAGGTGGTTGTCACCGGCGGTCGACTTGACCTGGAAGAAGCCCTCCGCGAGCTCGAGCACCGAGACGTCGAACGTCCCGCCGCCGAGGTCGAAGACGAGGACGGTCTGCTCCTCCTCCTTTTCGAGCCCGTATGCGAGAGCGGCCGCGGTCGGCTCATTGATGATGCGGAGGACGTTGAGGCCGGCGATCTTGCCGGCGTCCTTCGTCGCCTCCCGCTGCGCGTTGTTGAAGTAGGCCGGGACCGTGATCACCGCGTCGGTGACCGTCTCGCCGAGATACGCCTCGGCGTCGGCCTTCAGCTTCTGGAGGATCATCGCGGAGATCTCCGGCGGCGCGTACTCCTTGCCGCCCGCCGTCACGCGGACGTCGCTATTCGGGCCTTCCGTGACCTCGTAGGAGACGATCTTCATCTCCTCCGAGACCTCGTCGTGCTTGCGCCCCATGAAGCGCTTGATCGAGAAGATCGTGTTCTGCGGGTTCGTCACCTGCTGGCGCTTCGCCGGCGGCCCGACGAGCCTCTCGCCGTCGCCCGTGAACGCAACGACGGACGGTGTGGTGCGGCCGCCCTCTGCGTTCGGGACGACCGTGGGCTCGCCGCCCTCCAGCACCGCCATGCAGGAGTTGGTTGTGCCAAGATCGATGCCGATCGTCTTTGCCATCTGTCCGTTTCCTCCGTCCGGTTTGAGTCCTCTGAAGCGAAAAAATCTAAGCCGGATACTAGCAAGTCTCGCCTGCTTGAATCCCCTCTCCCGTGGCTGATTCGCGCGTCCAGGACTACGCCCGGCTGCTCGTCGAGCGCTCGATCGACGTCCAGCCCGGATGGCAGGTGATGGTGATCTCCCAGCCCGCCGCCCGGCCGCTGCTCGAGGAGGTCGTCCGCCTGATCGGCCGTCGCGGCGCCTATCCGATCGTCCGCCTGAGCTACGCCATGGAGCAGCTGCCGTTCGTCTGGACGTGGGGCAAGGAGGCGCCGCTCGAGACGGTCGCCGAGGTGGCACCCGTCGACCAGCACGTCTGGGACAACGTCGACGCGTGGATGCTGCTCGGCGCACCCGAGAACCCGCGCGCCGGCGCCGATCTTCCGACGGAGAAACGCGAGGCGATCAACAAGGCCCACGCGAAGTTCCTCCAGCGCCGCCTCCGGATGGAGATCCCCTGGGTGACCTGCCGCTTCCCCTGCCCCTCCCTCGCGCAGGAGGCCGGGATGACGAACGAGCAGTTCGAGGACTTCCTCTACGGCGCCGTCCTCCTCGACTGGGACGCCGAGGGCGAGAAGATGAAGCGGATCAAGGAGCGCTTCGACCGCGCCGATGAGGTCCGGATCGTGGGCGCCGAGACCGACCTCCGCTTCAGCCTTGCTGGCCGCGAGGGCGAGGTCGACGATGGCCATGCGAACATGCCCGGCGGCGAGGTCTTCTACAGCCCCGTCGAGGAATCGACGGAGGGCGTCGTCAGCTTCCTCGAGTACCCGGCGTACCAGGAGCCGGACCTCGTCGAGGGCGTCCGCATGCGGTACGAGGGCGGCAAGGTGGTCGAGGCCTCGGCGACCGCGAACGAGGAGGCGCTGCTCGCCAAGCTCGACCGCGACGAGGGCGCGCGGATCCTCGGCGAGTACGGGATCGGCTGCAACCCCGGAATCCAGCGATACATGAAGAACACCCTTTTCGACGAGAAGATGTACGGGACGATCCATCTCGCCGTCGGCGCCGGCCTTCCCACCATCGGCGGCAAGAACGTCAGCGCCGTGCACTGGGACATGGTCAAGGACCTCCGGAAGGGCGGAAGGATCGAGTGCGACGGCGAGGTCGTCCAGGAAAACGGTGAGTGGACCTTCTGACCGCGTAGAGCTCGTCGAGTACGACCCGAGCTGGGCGACGATCTTCGAGCAGGAGCGCGTACAACTCGCTCCGATCTTCGATAAGTACGCGGCCGGGATCGAGCACATCGGCTCCACCTCCGTCCCGGGACTCTGCGCCAAGCCCGTCGTCGACGTTCTCGTCGGGCTCCGCGAGCTCGAGCTCTCCGACGCACAGATCACCGCGATGGAAGGGCTCGGCTACGAGTTCCTCGGCGAGCACGGCCTGCCCGGCCGGCTCTTTTTCCGCAAGCATCCCCGGACACATCACGTCCACGTCGTCCTCCACGGCGGCACGCACTGGGAGCGGCAGCTGACCTTCCGGGACGCGCTCCGAACGGACGCCGAAGAGCGGCAGCGCTACGAAGCGTTCAAGCGGAAGCTGGCCGCAGAGGGGCACCCGCGCGAGGTCTACACGGAGATGAAAACACCGTTCATCCGCGAGGTCGAAGAGCGGGCTCGCGCACGGGCCATCCGACGAGCTTCCTGAGCGTCTCCGCGGCCGCCGGCTCCGCGATCACGATCCCGGCGAAGATCACGGCGCAGCCGATCCAGCCCACCACGCCGATCCGGTCGCCGGCGAGCAGGTAGCCGAACAGGCCGGCGAACACCGTCTCGAGCGAGAAGATGACGGCGATGCGCGTCGCGCTCACCCGGCGCTGCGCCCAGATCTGGACGAGGTAGGCGAAGGCGACGGCGAAGAGCCCGGTCACGAGGAGCGCCGCCCAGACCGTGCCCCCGTGCGGGACGGACAGGTCGCCGGCGACGGCGGCGATCGTCAGGAAGACGGCCGCGGCGCTCGCCACCTCCACCCAGGTGAGGGCGAAGGCGTCGAAACGGTTCGCGTAGCGCTCTACCATCACGATCTGGAAGGCCTGCGCGATCGTGCTGGCGAGCACGAGCAGGTCGCCGGCCGTCGTCCCGGCCGGGACGCCGGACAGTAGCCCGAGCCCGACCAGCGCGAGCCCGACGGCGAGCCAGAGCTCGCGCGGGATCGGCGTCCGGAAGAGCGTCAGCGCGATGAGCGGCGTGAAGAGCACGTAGAGCCCCGTGATGAAGCCCGTGCTCGTCACGGTCGTCCGCTCGAGGCCGGCCGTCTGCAGCCCGATCCCGAGCGCGATGAGGGCGCCGAGGATGCTGCCCGCCACCACTCCCTCGCGGCCGAGTCCGCGGAGGCGGCCCAGGGCGACGGGCGCCAGTGACGCCGTGGCGATGAGGTACCGGACGCCCAGAAACGCCAGGAACGGATAGAGCGCGACCGCGTCCTTGACCTGGACGAACGTGACGCCCCAGACCGCCGTCACGAGGATCAGCGCGGCGGTCGCCACCGGCGCATCCTACGGTTCTAGTAACACAGTGTTACGAAGCCTCGCTGTGCCTTGGCAGAGCCGCCGAACGACTTTGTGACACTGTGTTACGTGGCCCGGCCGGGCCGCCTACGCGACGTCGCCGGCCTGGCCGCTCTCGCCGGCGTGCGTGCTCGGCTCGTTGTCCTCCCAGCCGCCGACGTCGACGGGGCGGTCGCTCGGGCCCTCCTCGTCGATCGCCTCCTGGGTCGGGTTCGGCGCGTCCTCGCGCGGGCCCTCGGACTCGCGGTCGCTCATGACTGCTCCTTCGGTCGGTGACGCGGCAGGTGGTCCCCGATGATCCGCGTCCCGAAACGAGCGAGGGCGCCGCTCGGGCGCCCTCGCTGCCGAATACGACCGTGCTCAGCTCGCGGCGCCGGTCGACTCGTCGTCCACACCGCCGCCCATGGAGCCCCCCTCGGAGCCGCCACCCATGCCGCCGGTCTCCTCGTCGTCCACGCCGCCGCCCATCGAGCCGCCCTCCTGGCCGCCGGTCATCCCGCCGCCCTCTTCCATGTCCGACATCCGGTGCTCCTTTCGCTTCGCCGCGCCGCCGACGGGCCGCGGATCGTCTTCCGGAACTGCCAGCCCGTTGTTTCTGCGTGAGGCAACCCAAGACCAGGGGATACGCTGGAGCGTATGGCTTCGCTCACCGACGGCTGGGGCCGCGAGATCAAGAGCGTACGCGTGTCTGTCACGGACAAGTGCAACTTCCGCTGCCGCTACTGCATGCCTGCGGAAGGGCTCGAGTGGCTCGGCCGCGACGAGCTCCTGACGTTCGAGGAGACCACCCGCGTCGTCGGCATCCTCGCGTCGATGGGCGTCGAGGAGGTGAGGCTCACCGGCGGCGAGCCGCTCGCACGGCGTGACCTGCCGACGCTCGTCGCGATGCTCTCGGAGGTTCCCGGCGTCACCGATCTCTCGCTGACGACGAACGGTGTCCTTCTCGACCGGTTCGCCGGCCCCCTCGTGGACGCCGGCCTGCGCCGGCTCAACGTCTCGCTGGACTCGCTCTCGCACGTGCGTTTCGCGGAGATCACGAGGCGAGACGCCCTCGACCGCGTGCTCGCCGGGCTGGTGGCCGCCGAGGCCTACCCCGAGCTGCGGCCGCTCAAGGTCAACTGCGTCGCGATCCGGGGCTTCACGGAGGAGGAAGTCCCGGCCCTCGCGGAGCTCGCCCGGCGCAAGCCGTACGTCGTGCGTTTCATCGAGTTCATGCCGCTGGACGCAGACGAGCGCTGGGCCGGCGACGACGTCCTGACCGGCGCGGAGATCCGCGCGTTGATCGAGGAGCGCTGGCGGCTCGTGGAGATCCCCGCCAAGGCGTCGTCCACGGCCCGCCGCTTCCGCTTCGCCGACGGCAGAGGCGAGATCGGGTTCGTGAGCCCCGTCTCCGAGCCGTTCTGCTCGAGCTGCGACCGGATCCGCCTCACGGCCGACGGCCAGCTCCGGACCTGCCTCTTCTCCCGGCGCGAGTGGGACCTGAAGGCGCCGCTGCGGGAAGGCGCGACCGACGAGGAGCTCGGTGAGCTCATTCGCTGGGCCGTGCAGCACAAGGAGCTGAAGCACCGGATCGGCGATACCGGGTTTGTTCGTGCATCCCGCTCCATGAGCCAGATCGGCGGCTAGCCGTCCCCTTCACCTCCGCGCCGGGGGATAGACTTGAGGCGTTGACTGCCGCCGCCGCAGCCGTCAGCCGTCAACTTCCGCGTGGATGGCTGGATCTCTTCCGCCAGCTGCTGATCTGGTTCGGCTTCGTGCTCGCGTATCAGGTCGTTCGTGGCCTGGCCGACCGCAGTGACACGGCCGCGTTCGACAACGCCCGCGGGATCGTCGACTTCGAGCGCCGGGCGACCGGCCTCTGGGAGCTGTCCCTCCAGAGCTGGGCCCAGTCCTCGCACTCGGTCGCGGTCTCGATGCAGTGGACGTACTGGCTCTCGCAGTTCGCGGTCGTGGGGATCGCGCTGCTGTGGGTCTACCTGCGCCGCCACGACTCGTTCACGCGCTTCCGCAACGTCCTCATGCTGGCGAACGTCGTCGGCCTCGTCGGGTACGTCCTGCTTCCGACCGCGCCGCCGCGGATGCTCCCCGAGTTCGGCTTCGTCGACACGCTCGCCACGCTCGGGGCCCCGAACCACGGCTCGAGCGTCGTGCAGCTCGCGTCCAACCCATACGCGGCGATGCCGAGCCTGCACTCGGCAGACGCCCTGATCGTCGGCATCGCGCTCGCGGTGCTCGCGCGCTCCTGGCTCGTGAAGCTGATCTGGCTTGCCTGGCCCGTCTGGGTCTGGATCTCGGTCATGGCGACCGGCAACCACTACTGGCTGGACATCCTCGCCGGCGTCGCCGTGGCCATGGTCGCCGCGGCGGTCGTCTACTGGCGCGAGACCTGGGGCTTCCTCTCGCCCGCCTTTCGCGTCCGGGTCTAGTGCCGCGCGAGAGCGGGCTTCTCCGGGTCAAGGAGGGGTACACCACGGGCGTCAGACGCCTGGCGTCGCGCTCGATGCGCGGGCTCGCTCGGACGCGCGTCACGCCGGACGCGCTAACCGCCCTCGGCCTGGCGATCTGTGGCCTCGCCGCCGTCGCCGTCTACTTCGAGTACCGCAACGAGATCCTCTGGTTCTGGACGGGCGCGATCCTTTTCTGGGCCGGGTCGCTGCTCGACGTCCTCGACGGGGCGCTCGCGCGGCAGAGCGGCCGCGGCACACCGTTCGGCGCCTTCCTGGACTCGACGATGGACCGCGTCGGCGAGGCGGCGATGCTCGCCGCGATCGCGCTCGTCTTCGCACGCGACGGGAACGAGGTCGCCCTCGCGGCCGCCTTCGCCGCGATGACCGCGTCGTTCCTCGTGAGCTACACCCGCGCCCGCGCCGAGGCGCTCGGCCTGAAGGGCGACGTGGGGATCGGGAGCCGGGCGGAGCGCGTCTTCGTCATCGTCGCCGCCCTCTTCCTCGCGCCCTGGGGCGTGCTCCCGTGGGCCGTGTACCTCCTGAACGTGACTGCGTGGCTCACCGTCGTCCAGCGCATCCTCCACGTCCGCAGGCAGCTTTCGCGCTGAGTTCAGGCGACGTGGAGGGCCACGTCCCACGTCCAGAGCTCTACGACGTTCCCGTCAGGATCCGAGACGTACGCCGCGCGTGCTTTCCGGCCCGTCTCGGTGACCCGCTCTGACGGTTCCTCGTGCACGTCGCAGCCGTGCTGGCGGAGACGCCGAACTGCGGCTTCGTAGTCGGCGTCGTCGACGTGCATCGCATAGTGGACGTGAACCCCGCCGCGCCCCTGAGCGATTCCCACCTGCGGCCGCCACAGGCCGATCCGCGTCCGCGTCCCGGCCAGCAGCCAGATCGCGTCCCGGTGAGGCCAACGCTCGACGACCGGGAAACCCAGCACACCGGCGTAGAAATGCTCGGCCGCCTCGAGGTCGACGACTTCGAGAACGAGCTCGCTCACGCCGGTGACCGGAATCCGGTCCACATCGCCTTCAACGCACCGGCGTCGCCCGTGCTTCCCCGCTTATACTGCTAGCACTTGAGTGCTAGCAGTAGGAAGGACGTGCTCATCCGGATGCCGGGTGAGCTCAAGCAGCGACTCGCCGCCGAGGTGGCCGAGCGCGGCGCCAACCTCAACGACGTCGCAGTCGGAATCCTCGCGTCACGCTTCGCCGTCCCTTTCCAGCCGAGCGGCCGCAAGGGCGCGCCGCCGAAGGGCGAGGGCGACGTGCTGCTGCGCATGCCCCCCGAGCTGAAGGACCTGCTGCAGCAGCGCGCAGCCGACCGCGGCACGAACACGAACGACCTCGTCAACGAGATCCTGGCCGAGAGCCTCTCCGCTCCGGCCGGAGGGAGGAGCACCCGAGCAATGGCAACGACGAACGGCAAAGCGCCGCGCAGCGAGGACAAGGTCCGCGTCGCGATCATCGGCGTCGGCAACTGCGCGAACTCGCTCCTGCAGGGCGTGGAGTACTACAAGGACGCGCCGGCCGACGAGTTCGTCCCCGGGCTGATGCACGTCGACCTCGGCGGCTACCACGTCCGCGACATCGAGTTCACGGCCGCCTTCGACGTCACGACCGACAAGGTCGGGAAGGACCTCGCCGACGCGATGTGGGCGCACCCGAACGACACCTACAAGTTCGCCGACGTCCCGAAGACCGGCGTAACCGTCTCGCGTGGCATGACCCACGACGGGCTCGGCAAGTACCTCTCGGAGGTCGTCGAGAAGGCTCCGGGCGACACGGACGACGTCGTCCGCGTCCTCCAGGAGACGGGCACCGACGTCGTGGTCAACTACCTTCCGGTCGGGTCCGAGGAGGCGACGAAGTGGTATGCGGAGCAGATCCTCAACGCCGGCTGCGCCATGGTGAACTGCATGCCCGTCTTCATCGCGAAAGGCGGATACTTCCGCAAGCGCTTCGAGGACCGCGGCCTCCCGATCATCGGCGACGACATCAAGTCCCAGGTCGGCGCGACGATCACGCACCGGGCCCTGACGCAGATCTTCCGCGACCGCGGGGTCCGGCTCGACCGGACGATGCAGCTCAACGTCGGCGGCAACTCGGACTTCCTGAACATGCTGGAGCGCGAGCGCCTCGAGTCGAAGAAGATCTCGAAGACGAACGCCGTCACCTCGGTCCTCGACTACGACATGGGCGAGCAGAACGTGCACGTCGGCCCGTCCGACTACGTGCCCTGGCTGACCGATCGCAAGTGGGCGTACATAAGGATGGAGGGCTCGAGCTTCGGCAACGTCCCGCTCAACGTCGAGCTGAAGCTCGAGGTCTGGGACTCGCCGAACTCCGCCGGCATCGTCATCGACGCCGTCCGGCTCGCCAAGCTGGCGCTGAACAACGGGATCTCCGGGGCCCTGGAAGCGCCGAGCGCGTACTTGATGAAGTCGCCGCCGAAGCAGATCGACGACGACGACGCCTACGACGGCGTCGAACGGTTCATCAAGCAGCACGCGCGCTCGGAGAGCCGCGCGAAGACGACGGCGTAGCGAGAAACCGTGAGGAGGGCCGGCGCGGGCCGGCCCTCCTCGACCGCAGTCTCAGGCGGATCGGCGGGGTTTCAACGCCTGAGGACACCGGCTGCCAGGACGAAGAAGAGGCAGGTTGGACGACCTAGCGAGAGGCCCGAACTACACTCGAACTCGTGGGTCTCCGGATCTGCTTCGTCACGCCCTTCTCCTGGTCGCAGCCGCATGACGTGAACGAGCACGTCGCGGGAGCGGCGGCGGAGCTCCGGCGCCTCGGACACGAGGTCACCGTGCTCGCGCCGTCGGGCCGAGCGGCGGACCTGATCGCGGGACGGCGAGCGCTCGAGGACGGGGCGGGAGGGGACGTGATCGCGGTGGGGCCCGCCGTACCGATCTCCCGCCGGAGCAGGATCGGCCTTCCGGTCGGTGTCCGGGCCAACCTGTCGCTCGCGCTTTCCCGCGGCGACTACGACGTCGTCCACGGGTTCGAGCCGGGGCTCCCGAGCCTGTCCTACGTGGCGCTCCGCGACAGCCGCGCGCTCGCGGTCGCGACGTTCTTCTCCCCGGAGCGTCTCGGGTACCCGCCGGGCAAGACGCAGCGCGACCGCCTGCTCGCGCGCGTCGACGCGCTGCTCGCGACCTCGGTCGAGACGGCGACCGCGGCCGCGATCCGCTTCCCGGGCGACTACCGCCTGACGCCGCTCGGGGTCGACACGGAGCTCTTCCACCCCGTGGAGAAGCGCGACGCGATCGTCTGCGAGTGGCGCCCCGGCGAGCGGCTGCTCACCCGGGCGCTATTCTCGATCATGAAGGAGCTGCCGGGGTGGGAGCTCACGCTCCTGCGCACGAAGGCGCTGGCGGGCCGACCCTCGATCCCGTCGGGCCTCCGGGGCCGCGTCCATGTCCGGACCGCGCGCTCGGGCGCCGCCCGTGCGCCGATCCTCAACGAGGCGCCGATCTTCGTGCCGGCACTCGCGGGCCTCCGCCGGGTGACGCTGGAGGCGACGGCGGCCGGGGCCGCAGTCGCCTCGCCGCCGGG
>DASSUI010000070.1:0-8708 GCA_035707105.1 Gaiellaceae bacterium
CACTTGCGTCTACCTCGTCGATCCGGTCGCGTTCGACGAGGTCGCGCGGGCACACGGCGACGTCTTCGGCGACATCCGCCCCGTCAACACGACGGTGATCATCGCCGGCCTGGTCGATCCGCGGTGGCTGCTCGAGATCGACGCGGTCGCCGTCCTCCAGCGGGAGGCGCGGTGAAGCAGGCGTGGCCGGAGTCGATCACGGGCGTCGCGGGCGCGCGGCCCGCCGGCAGCGTGCTCGACCACAAGTTCGGCCAGGGCGAGCCGTACACGCTTGGCGTCGAGGAGGAGTACATGCTCCTGGACGGCGACAGCTTCGACCTCGTCCAGCGCATCGACACGATCCTCGCGGCGTTCATCGGCCACGAGGACGAGGCGCTGCTCAAGCCCGAGCTGATGCAGTCGACGCTCGAGGTCGCGACGCCCGTCTGCCGCACCGCCGGCGAGGCCGACCACGCGCTGCGCCGGCTCCGGTCGGCCGTGCGGGACATCGCCACCGCGAACGGGCTGCGCTTGGGCTCGGCCGGGACGCACCCGTTCAGCCTCTTCGAGCGCCAGCGGATCACCGCGCGCGACCGCTACCGGACGCTCGTCGACCAGATGCAGTACGTCGCCCGGCGCGAGTTGATCTTCGGGCTGCACGTCCACGTGGCCGTTGACGATCCAGACAAGGCGATCCAGGTCGTGAACGGGCTGCTGAACGACCTCCCGCTGCTCCTGGCGCTCTCCGCGAGCTCGCCCTTCTGGCGCGGCGAGCCGACCGGGCTCGCGTCGACACGCCAGCCGATCTTCGCCGCCTTCCCCCGCTCCGGGCCGCCGCCTCGCTTCCGCGACTACGCGGAGTACGCGGAGGTCGTCGGCCATCTCGAGAAGACGGGCTGCATCGCGGACTACACGCACATCTGGTGGGACATCCGCCCGCACCCGCGGCTCGGGACCGTCGAGATCCGGATCTGCGACTGCGTGACCCGGGTCGAGGACGCGGTCGCAATCGCCGCGCTCTGCCAGGCGCTCGTGAAGTTCTACTGCGAGGTCGCCGAGAGCGAAGGCGTTCCGAGCTACCACCGCGTCCTCACGACCGAGAACAAGTGGCTCGCCGTTCGCTACGGGCTCGAGGCGCCGGTGATGGACCTCAACACGGGCAACCGTAACCGGGTGCCCGTCGCGCAGCTCGTCCGCAAGCGGCTCGCCGAGGTGGAGCCGCACGCGCGGGAGCTCGGGTCCGACCGCGAGCTCGAGGGGATCCGCGAGATCCTCCGCCGCGGAAACGGCGCGCACCGCCAGCTCCGGGTCTACAACGCGAACCGCGACATCGTCGAGGTCGCCCGGGAGATCGCGGAGGCGACAGAGGCGATCTAGGCGCCTTCGGCGCCTCTCTGGCCGAAAGTCTCACGACTTTCGGCCACCGTATGGAGCCGGGCGCCGCCTCCGGCGGCGCGCGGCGGCGGCCCGCCCGTGCGACCCCATCGAGCAGCGGCTGGAGCGAAACGGGCAAAGCCCGTTCCGCGTCGAATGGTCAGAGTACGAGCATGAAGCGCCCACTCCGGGACCTCGGATCGCCGGACGCGCGTAGTTCGGGCGATGGACCCGTGCCCGGGATGCGCTCGTATAGCCGGCGCGCCATGGCCGCGCTTCGAGCCGACGAGCGCGCCTGGATACGGGGCGCGCAGGCGGGCTCCCTGCCCGATCTGGAGGCCCTGTTCAAGGATCACTGGCCGCGCGCCTACCGGGCTGCGTATCTCGTCGTCCACGACGGGGCGGCGGCCGAGGACATCGCGCAGGAGTCCTTCCTCGCCGCGATCCGCAGCCTCGACCGGTTCGACCGCGGCCGCCCGTTCGGGCCGTGGCTGCACCGGATCGTCGTCAACCGCGCGATCGACTGGGCGCGCGCACGGGCGCTCCGGGCCGAGGTGGGCGAGCCGGCGCTCGAGCTGGCGGACGACGGAGGCCCCACGCAGGGAGCGCCGTACTCCCAGTCGGTGCTCGCGGCCCTCGCCGCGCTCTCGCCGGACCACCGGGCCGTGATCGTCCTCCGGCACCTGCTCGAGTACACGCCGGGCGAGATCGCGCGCATGCTCGACCTCCCGCGCGGCACCGTCAACTCCCGCCTCCGCCGCGGGCTCGACGAGCTCGCCGACAGGCTCGACGTCGACGAGGACACGCTGTGACCGAGCGGGAGCTCCGCAGGGCGCTGCTCGGGATCGCACCGCCCGACGAGCTCGGGGCCCAGCGGCGGTCGTGGCAGCTCGCCCGCGCCGCGTTCGACGCGCGTGAGCCGGCTCCCTGGCAGCGGCGGCACGCACGGGCGCTGGTCGCCGCCGCTGCCGGCGTCGCGCTCCTCGCGGCAATCCTCAGCCCGCCGGGCCGTGCGGTCATCGACGACGTCCGTGACGCGATCGGCACCGAGACGAAGGTCGCGGGCGTGGCACCCGCGAAGCCGGCGCTGTTCTCGCTTCCGGCGGAGGGGCGGGTGCTCGTCTCGGCGCCGACGGGCATCTGGGTCGTCGACGCCGACGGGTCGAAACGCCGCCTCGGCGACTACGACGAGGCTTCGTGGTCGCCGAGGGGGCAGCACGCAGTCGTCTCGACGCAAAGCCAGCTCGCCGCGGTGCGGCCGAACGGCGAGGTCCGCTGGACGCTCGCGCGGCCCCGGGTCCACGACGCTCGCTGGTCGCCGAGCGGCTTCCGGATCGCCTACCTGAGCGGCTCGAACCTCCGGATCGTGGCCGGGGACAAGACGGGCGACCGCCGGCTTGACGGCGCGGCAGCCGTCGCGCCGGCCTGGCGACCGGGTCAGGAGCACGTCCTCGCCTATGCGACCGGGGGCGGGACGCTGAGGGTCGTCGACACGGACGCGGACGCGACGCGGTGGACGGCACCGGCTCGCGCCGTGCCCGCGCACCTGGAGTGGTCGTCGGACGGAACCCGCCTGCTCGTCGCCGTGCCGCTCTCCGAGAGCCGGTTCGCGCTCACCGTCTACGACGGCACCGGGCGGCGACTGCAGTCGCTGGCCCTCCCCGGCGCCTTCGCCGCCGCCGCGTTCGCGCCCGGCGACGACCGGATCGCGCTCCTCCGCACGCGGGCGGGCCGGAGCGAGCTGCTGATCGCGGAGGCCGACCTGCTGCGGCGCCAGGAGCGTGTCTTCGAGGGCAAGGGCAAGTTCAGCGACGTTGCCTGGTCACCGGGCGGCCGCTGGCTCCTGCTCGGCTGGGAGAGCGCCGACCAGTGGCTCTTCATCCGCTCCACGGACGTGGAGAAGATCAAGGCCGTGTCCAGCCTCGCGAAGCAGTTCGATCCGGGCGGCACCGGCGCTGGCGCATTCCCGCAGATCGAAGGCTGGTGCTGTCCAGAGTAGGCCCTACTGCTGACCGCGCTCGGCGCGAGGAAAGGCGAGCTCCCCCTTCTTCGTGAACCACGTCATGACGTCGACCGTCAAGCGTCCTGCCTGCACGGACGGATCGGCCTCGGCCAGGCGTCGGGTCTCCTCGAGGTCGGTGCGGAAGAGGGACATCCCGCGCAGTGACTCGTCGGGCTGGTCGTCGAACGGCCCCCCGACGAGCATGTGGCCCTGCTCCCGCATCGCGTCGAGATGCGCCAGGTGCTGCGCCTGGAGCTCCCGGAGCTCGTCGTCCGAGAAGTCCAGAGCGCGCGGACCCCGACGCCGCAGGACGAGCGTGTAGCTGTCCATCTCCATTGCTCCCTCCTTGGACGAACGGGCGGGTGGCAAATCGACAACGGCGACGAGCGTCTCGCTCCACGACCTCGTCTCCGTGTTCATGCGGTCAGGGTGATGCATCTCCCACGGCACGGCGCTTCCATTGAGCGACCGACAACGAGGGGGCCCATGACGGACGCAACGACAGAGTTCTTCGAAGACTTGGACGCGCGCGGCCACGAGCCGCTGCTCGAGAAGGCAACCGGCACCTTGCGGATCGAGCTCTCGAACGGCAAGCGGCGGGCCCGCTGGCTCGTGACGGTCAAGAAGGGCGACGTGACCGTGTCCCACGCCAACGCGAAAGCCGACTGTGTTGTCCGTATGGATCAGGCCCTCTTCGAACGGATCGTCACCGGGAGAGAGAACGCAACTGCAGCCCTGTTGCGGGGGCTGGTCGCTGTCGAGGGCAATCCGCAGCTGCTCGTGCTCTTTCAGCGGCTCTTCCCAGGGCCGCCGAAAGGAAGGAAGCGGTCATGAACGGCCTCGTTCAGATCCTCGACGGCAATACCTTCGTGGTCAGCGATTCGCGCGGCGACATCGAGGCGTCGCTCACGGATCCGACCGGCCTCTTCTCGTTCGACAGTCGCTTCCTCTCGACGTGGATCCTGACCGTGGATGGTGAGCGGCTGAATCCGCTTTCGGTCGACGATCTGCAGTACTTCGAATCACGCTTCTTCCTCGTGCCGGGCACCGGAACGGTCTACGTCGACGCGAAGATCTCGGTGATTCGCCGCCGCGCGGTTGGAGACGGGTTCCACGAGGAGCTCACGATTCTGAACCACGACAATAAGCCGGTCGACCTCAAGGTTCGCGTCGACGCCGCGAGTGATTTCGCCGACCTGTTCGAGGTCAAGGATGCGCTCGAGAAGAAGGGGCGCTACTCCACGGAGGTCCGGAAGGGCCGCCTCTTGCTCTCGTATGACCGCGGGTCGTACGTGCGCCAGACCGCGATCTCGGCGACCGCACCGGCCAAGCTCGACAAGAAGGGTTTGAGTTTTGCGGTTCACCTCGAGCCTCAGGGAGAGTGGACGACAGATCTCGACGTCGTCACCGCGTCGGGAGCGGGTGGAACCTACGTCCGACCGAAGTACGAGCGAGGCCAGCGGAAGGCTCAACCGAACATGGGGCGGAGCCTCGATCGCTGGCTCCACGAGGCACCGCGCCTCGAATCCGACTCGGACTCGCTGAAGGCGACCTACCGCCGCAGCCTCGTCGACCTCGCCGCGCTCCGCTTTTCGCCGCCGATCGCAGGCGGACGCAGCCTTCCGGCTGCCGGCCTGCCGTGGTTCATGACCATGTTCGGCCGCGACAGCATCTTTACGAGCCTGCAGGCGCTGCCCTTCACGCCGGAGCTCGCGGCGACGACCATCCAGGTCCTCGGGGACTGGCAGGGAAGTCGCGTCGACGACTTTCGCGACGAGGACCCGGGCCGGATCCTCCACGAATCCCGCTACGGCGAGCTGACCGCGTTCGAGGAGCGACCGCATTCGCCTTACTACGGCGCCGCAGACGCCACGCCCCTCTACGTCGTGCTGCTCGACGAGTACGAGCGCTGGACCGGCGACAGGCGCCTCGTTCGCGCGTTCGAGCGCGAGGCCAGGGCGGCGCTCGCCTGGATCGACGACTACGCCGACCTGATGGACAACGGTTACATCTCATACCAGCGCCGCAACGAGGAGACCGGTCTCGAGAACCAGTGCTGGAAGGACTCCTGGGATTCGATCTCCTATAGCGACGGCCGCATCCCGGGCTTCCCGCGTGCCACCTGCGAGCTCCAGGGCTACGCCTACGACGCGAAGATGCGCGGCTCCCGCCTGGCACGCGAGGTCTGGAAGGATCCGGCGTTCGCGGACGAACTCGAGCGACAGGCGGCGGACCTGAAGCGACGTTTTAATCGCGACTTCTGGGTCGAGGACGGCGAGTACTTCGCGCTGGGTCTCGACAACGAGGGCAAGCAGATCGACGCTCTGGCCTCCAACAACGGCCATCTGCTGTGGAGCGGCATCGTCGACAAGTCCAAGGCGAAAAGGGTCGCCGAGCACCTCATGGGACCGAGGCTCTTCTCGGGCTGGGGCGTGCGCACGCTGGCCGAGGGCGAGGGTCGCTACAACCCGATCGGCTACCACGTCGGCACGGTCTGGCCGTTCGACTGTTCGTTCGTCGCCTGGGGCCTGCGCCGCTACGGCTTCAAGGACGAGGCCGCCGTAATCGCCGCGGGCATCCTCGAGGCGGCCGAGTTCTTCGACGGACGGCTGCCGGAGGCGTTCGGTGGCTACGAGCGAGGGGTGACGAAGTACCCGGTGCAGTACCCCACCGCGTGCAGCCCGCAGGCCTGGTCGACCGGAGCACCACTGCTCCTGCTCCGGACGATGCTCGGCCTCGAGCCACAAGGTGACCACCTCATCGTCGACCCGGCACTGGCCGAGAACATCGGGCTCGTCGCCTTGCTCGACATTCCCGGGCGCTGGGGGCTGGTCGACGCCTTCGCGCGGGGGCGCGTCGAAGTCCCGCCAGAGCTGCGACGCCGGGCGCGGGCCTGACCCGGGCGTCTACTCCCACGGAGAGGGAATGGCGGCCGGCGATTCCGCCCAGGGACGCAATCGTCGGCGCCCGCAGGATTCCGCTCGTCCACCAGGAGGCCGGTCGGTTCTCACCGACCCTCGTTGCAGGTGTGGAACCAGGTGACTGACAATCCGGTTGCAGCGAGCGAGGCCCTGATTCCGGCGCGTCCAGTCGTTTCTCCGCGGAGGCTGATCCTTCCTCTCGCTCTTGCCCAATTCATCTGCAGTTTCGCCGGCTCGAACATGAACGTGATGATCAACGACATCAGCGAGGACCTGGACACGACCGTCAAGGGCGTGCAGACCACGATCACCTTGTTCTTGCTGATCATGGCGATCCTCATGATCCCCTGTAGCAAGCTGACAGACCGGTGGGGCCGCAAGCGATGCTTTATCGCAGGCCTCACGCTGTACGGAATCGGCGCTTTGCTAAGCGCGGTTTCCCCTGGTCTCGGTGTGCTGATCCTCGGCAACTCGGTGTTGGAAGGGGTCGGTACGGCGCTGTTGATCCCTCCCGTCTACATCCTCGCGACCATGTGGTTCCGCGATGTCACCTCGCGTGCCTGGGCCTTCGGCATGATCGGCGGGTTGGGAGGCGTTGGCGCTGCAGCAGGGCCGTTGATCGGCGGTCTCATCACAACGGGGATCAGCTGGCGGGCGGCGTTCGTCTTCCAGGCCGCAGTTGTCGCGACGATCATCCTCCTGAGCGGGCGGCTCGTCGATCCCGTGCCAGCGGACCCGAAGCGTCCCTTCGACGTGGTCGGAGCGATCCTGTCGGCGGTCGGCATGTTCTTCGTGGTCTTCGGGATCCTGCAGGCCGGCAGCAACAACGCGCTCATGACTGTGTTCCTCGCGGTCGGAGCCGCGTTCCTGATCGGGTTCTTCTTCTTCGTCCGCGCCCGCGAGCGGGCGGGGAAGGAGCCGCTGTTGTCCTCCAGGCTGTTCAAGAACCGCACCTGCAACCTCGCCCTCGGCACTCAGAACATCCAATGGCTCGTTCTCATGGGGACATCATTCGTCGTCTCCGTCTTCCTACAAACCGTTCGTGGGTACAGCGCCATCGAGACAGGTGTGGTCTTCACCGCCGCGACCGTCGGCATCCTCGTCTCGTCTCTCGCCGCGAGCCGACTCGCGAAGAAATACCCTCAGAAAACCCTCATCGTTGCTGGCTTCGTCGTCACTCTGATCGGAGTCGGACTCCTCCTCGCTTTGGTCGGAGTCTCGACGAGAGCCGTCGCCTTCGTGCCCGGACTACTACTGATCGGACTCGGGGTGGGAGCGATGCTGACTCCCTCCGTCAACGTCGTGCAGTCCAGTTTTCCCGAGGAGATGCAAGGTGAGATCTCGGGCCTCTCGCGGGCTGTGTCAAACCTGGGCTCGTCCTTCGGTACGGCGATCGCCGGCACGATCCTGGTGTCCGTCGTCGCCACCGGGAACCGGTCCTACGTGCTCGCGATGGTCTCCGTCGCCGTGCTGGGGCTCATCGGGCTCGTGGCGGCGCTGCTCCTTCCTGCCAAACCCGAGCCGCAGGCGAGTTGAGGTACCCCGTCCCCGCTCAGGCGGTCCAAATTCGCTCCTGAAAGGTACGTCCGGCTAGCTCCGCTGTGCTGCTAACCCCTTCGGCTGCGACGCCGGCGGGCACCAGCTTGGTGGGGGTGGCCGTGTGTCACGCAGAATCCATCTCGCTCGTTCAAGTCCCGGACCAGAGAGAACGGTTCACCTCGTTAGGCTTGGCCTCGTGTTGAGTGTCGGCGAGCCGATTCCCGACGTCGGCGTCTGGCTCGCGCCGCGAGAACCGGTGTCGCTTCGGGACCTTGTCTCTGAGGGACCGATCATTCTTCTCTGGTACTTGTTCGACTGGTCGGGCACCTGAACGAACGAGATGGAGCTCCTGCGTGACAGGAGCCGGGACTTCGAGTCGGTCGGCGTCCGCGTCATGGCGGCCTCGCGAGATTCCGCGTGGTCGCACGTCGCGTGGATCCAGGCGCTCGACCTGAACTTCCCGCTGCTCTCGGACTGGAACGGCGACGCGGTCCGCGGCTTCGGCATCGCCCGCGACTACCGCGGCATGGCCGACGTCGCGCGGCGGTCGGCGTTCCTCGTCGACACGGAGGGTACGGTCCGCGGCGCATGGGGCTACGAGGACGGCGACGTTCCGGACGTGGACGAGCTGCTCGCGGCCGCGCGGGCGTTGTCGCACTCGTCCTAGGCCTCTACCTCGCCGCCGGCGTCGTCTCCACCTGGCCGGCGCTTCGCGACGCGCGGTCGGCGTTCCTCGCCGAGGGCCTCGACGGGGTGCCGGGTGCAGCGGCGCCCGGCGACCACCTGCAGACCGTCTGGCAGCTCTGGCTTCCGGGCCACCAGCTCGGCCGCGGCGAGGCGCCGTGGCTCGACCCGTACAGCTTCCAGCCGGAGGTCGAGCCACGCACGAACTT